>NZ_LT629799.1:0-629312 GCF_900105785.1 Microlunatus sagamiharensis | reverse complement strand
TTGACCTGGCTGATCACGACGAGGACGACCGCGAGGCCGAGGGCGACCGGCGCCGGCATGATGTCGCGGTAGATCTCGAGGAACTGGTGCACCGGCTGGTTGGCCACGGCCGCGCCGTCGGCGACGTTCGCGATGATGTACACGGCGAGGAAGAGACCGATGACCTGCTTGATCGCCCCGAAGACGACCCAGCCCGGACCGGCGATGATCATGGCGCGCCACCACCTGCCGGAGTTCTCCGGCGTGCGCGCCGGCATGAACCGCAGGTAGTCGATCTGCTCGGCGATCTGCGCGATGAGCGACAGGCAGACGCCGGCGGCCAGCATCACCGAACCGATGTTCGGCGTCCCCGCACCGTCCTCGCCCTGGTAGGCGAAGAACGAGCCGACCGACTCCGGGTGGCTGATCAGCAGGTACGCGAACGGCAGCACCATGAGCACGAGCCAGAGCGGCGTCGTCCACAGCTGCAGCTTGGAGAGCACCTTCATCCCGTAGACGACGAGCGGGAAGATGATCAACGTCGAGACCGCGTAGCCGGCCCACAGAGGCACCCCGAGCCCGAGCTCGAGGCCCTGGGCCATGATCGAGCCCTCGAGGGCGAAGAAGATGAAGGTGAACGTCGCGAAGATGACGTTGCTGACCACCGAGCCGTAGTAGCCGAAACCGCTCCCCCGCGTGATCAGGTCGAGGTCGAGGTTGTAGCGCGCCGCGTAGTACGCGACGGGGAACCCGGTCAGGAAGATCACCACCGCGAAGACGGCGATGCCCCAGAGCGCGTTCGTGGTCCCGTACGAGATGCCGATGTTCGCGCCGATGGCGAAGTCGGCGAGGTACGCGATCCCGCCGAGCGCGGAGACGGCGACGACGCCGGTCGACCAGCGGCGGTAGTGCCGCGGGGCGAAGCGGAGGGTGTAGTCCTCCAGCGTTTCCCGGGTGGCGCTGCCCGGCGTGTGCGCCGTCTCGCCGGGCGGCGTCTCGGTCAGCCGGGGGGTGAGCTCCTGGGTCATGCGCGCTCCTGACTAGAGGTGGTCGCGCACGAGCCTGTCGAGGGGCTGTTCCGAGCAGGTTCCAGCGGTGTTCAGGATTGTTTCAGGTTCCGCACGAGCAGCCGGGTCTCACAGGGGGCACCGCTAGACGGCACGAGGCGCACCCTGCTCCGCGACGCGCACCCTGCAGGGTGCGCGCGACGGAGGTGGGTACGCCTCGTGGACGCGCCGCGGTGCTCCCGCGGTCGCCGCGTCAGTCCGGGATGTAGTCGAAGACGTCCGGGTTCGGGCCCGTACGCCCCTTCTCGCCCTGGTCGAGGGCGCTGATCAGCGCGAGGTCCTCGTCGGTGAGCTCGAAGTCGAAGATGTCGTAGTTGGCCTGGATCCGCTCCGGCGTCACCGACTTGGGGAAGACGACGTGGCCGAGCTGGACGTGCCAGCGCAGCGTGACCTGGGCCGTGCTCTTGCCGACGCGCTCGGCGATGGTGGAGATGGTCGGGTCCTTGAGCACCCCGCCCTGGGCGATCGGCGACCAGGCCTCGGTGGCGATGCCGTGCTCGGCGCCGTACGCGCGCACCTCGTCGTTGGTGAAGAACGGGTGCACCTCGACCTGGTTGACCGCCGGGACGACGTCGGTCTCGCGGGCCAGGCGGCGCAGGTGGTGCGGGGTGAAGTTGGAGACGCCGATCGAGCGGGCGCGGCCGTCGCGGTAGAACTCCTCGAGCACCTTCCACGTGGACACGAAGTCGCCGTCGTAGCGGGTCGGCAGCGGCCAGTGGATGAGGAACAGGTCGACGTGGTCGGTGCCCAGCTTGGACAGGGTCTCGTCGAAGGCGCGACGGGCGTCGTCGGGCGCGTGGAAGCCGTTGTTCAGCTTGCTGGTGACGAAGACGTCGTCACGGTCGAGCCCGGAGGTGCGGATGCCCTCGCCGACCTCGGCCTCGTTGCCGTACATCTCGGCGGTGTCGATGTGGCGGTAGCCGATCTCGAGCGCGGTGCGCACGGCCTGCGCGGTCTCGGACGGGTCGATCTGGAACACCCCGAAGCCGAGCTGCGGGATGGTGCGGCCGTCGTTCAGGGAGACGTCGGGGACGTCGGTCATGCGTGGCTCCTAGCGTCGGGAAGCGCGGCGCCGGTCCTCGGCGCGCAGCAGCAACCCAACGTAGTCGGCGGGTGCACCCTCCCCGAAGGGAGGGCGCACTCGCCCCGGCGACGACCGGGTCAGGCCTGGCCGGACACCTTCGCGAACGTCGGGCGCACCTCGTCGGCCCG
The DNA here is from genome assembly GCF_900105785.1 of Microlunatus sagamiharensis. Classification (NCBI taxonomy): domain Bacteria; kingdom Bacillati; phylum Actinomycetota; class Actinomycetes; order Propionibacteriales; family Propionibacteriaceae; genus Microlunatus; species Microlunatus sagamiharensis. Next base: position 627,054 of record NZ_LT629799.1, on the reverse strand, counting down.
CCGCTCGGCCTCCTGGCGCGCCGACTCGGGCACCGCCGCGGTGGAGAGCACGACCATCGAGTGCCCGGGGACGGCGTGCCGGGTGCGCGAGGTCCACGGCTCGACGCCGGGGTCCACGCCGCCGGTCGCGGTGTCGAGCCGCACGGTCCAGCTGTCGCCGTACACGTCCGCCGGGGTCGTGAACTCGATCTCGTCGGCGCTGGCGTTGAACATCAGCAGGAAGTGGTCGTCGCTGATCCGCCGCCCGAGGTTGTCCGGCTCGGGGATCGCGTCACCGTTCAGGAAGACCATCAGCGACTGCGAGTAGCCGGTCTGCCAGTCCGCGTCGTTCATCTCGGTGCCGTCCGGCTTGAGCCAGACGATGTCGCCGAGCGCGCTCTGCCCGCCGTGGCTCGCGTCGCCGGCGAAGAAGCGGCGTCGCCGCAGCACCGGGTGGGCCTTGCGCAGGGCGATGGCGCCGGAGGTGAACTCCAACAGCCCGCGCTGGTCGGCGTCGAGGCCCCAGTCGATCCAGGAGGTCTCGTTGTCCTGGGCGTAGACGTTGTTGTTGCCGCCCTGGGTGCGTCCCAGCTCGTCGCCGTGGGCCAGCATCGGCACGCCCTGGCTGACCATCATCGTGGTGATGAAGTTGCGGACCTGCTGCAGGCGCAGGCCCTTGACCGCCATGTCGTCCGTCGGGCCCTCGACGCCGCAGTTCCAGGAGCGGTTGTGGCTCTCGCCGTCGTTGCCGCCCTCGCCGTTGGCCTCGTTGTGCTTCTCGTTGTACGACACCAGGTCGCGCAACGTGAAGCCGTCGTGGGCGACGACGAAGTTGATCGAGGCCGTGGGGCGCCGGTCGGAGTGGTTGTAGAGGTCGCTGGAGCCCGTGATGCGGGAGGCGAACTCCCCCAGCGCGGCCGGCTCGCCGCGCCAGTAGTCGCGCACGGTGTCGCGGTAGCGGCCGTTCCACTCCGTCCACAGGGGCGGGAAGTTGCCGACCTGGTAACCGCCGTCGCCGAGGTCCCACGGCTCCGCGATCAGCTTGACCTGGCTGATCACCGGGTCCTGCTGGATGATGTCGAAGAACGCGCTCAGCTTGTCGACCTCGTGGAACTGCCGGGCCAGCGTCGCGGCGAGGTCGAAGCGGAAGCCGTCGACGTGCATCTCGAGCACCCAGTAGCGCAGCGAGTCCATGATCAGCTGCAGCACGTGCGGGCTGCGCATCAGCAGGCTGTTGCCGGTGCCCGTGGTGTCGTAGTAGTGGGCCTGGTCGCCGTCCACGAGGCGGTAGTACGAGGCGTTGTCGAGCCCGCGGAACGCGATGGTCGGGCCCAGCTCGTTGCCCTCGGCGGTGTGGTTGTAGACGACGTCGAGGATGACCTCGATGTTCGCCTCGTGCAGCGCCTTGACCATCGCCTTGAACTCGGTCGTCTGCTGGCCGCGCTGGCCGGAGTTCGCGTAGCCGTTGTGCGGGGCGAGGAAGCCGATCGTGTTGTAGCCCCAGTAGTTCGTGAGGCCCTGGTCGACCAGGTGCGAGTCGAGCACGAACTGGTGCACGGGCAGCAGCTCCACCGCGGTCACGCCGAGCTGCTTGAGGTGCTCGATCGTCGCCGGGTGCGCCACGGCCGCGTACGTCCCCCGGATGTCCTCGGGGATGTCCGGGTGGGTCATCGTGAGGCCCTTGACGTGCATCTCGTAGATGACCGACTCGTGGTACTGGTGGCCCGGCGGGCGGTCGTGGCCCCAGTCGAAGAACGGGTTGATGACGACGGAGAGCATCGTGTGCTCGCGCGAGTCGTCGGCGTTGAAGGCCGCGTGGTCGGCGAAGTCGTAGCTGAACAGCGACTGGTCGCCGTCGATCATGCCCTCGATCGCCTTGGCGTACGGGTCGAGGAGCAGCTTGGCGGGGTTGGACCGCTGGCCCTGGGCCGGGTCGTACGGGCCGTGCACCCGGAAGCCGTAGCGCTGGCCGGGCTGCAGGCCGGGCACGTAGCCGTGCCAGACCGAGCCGTCGACCTCGATGAGCTCGACGCGGGTCTCCGCGAGGTCGTCGTCGAGGAGGCAGAGCTCGACGCGCTCGGCGACCTCGGAGAACACGGCGAAGTTCACACCGGTGCCGTCGAACGTCGCGCCCAGCGGGTAGGGCCTGCCTGGCCAGATGTTGTCCATGTCACCTTCGGGTCGAGTCGATGGGGCGTCGCGTCGACGCGCCCCTCGGCCGGCCCACCTCGTCGGGGCCCAGCGCACTGCGGACGAATGGTGCCACAGGCACCGTCGGCACCGGCGGGCCGCGAGGGGCGGCCCGGGCCGGTCACCTGGACAAGGAGCTGGTGGGAGCGCCCGTGGACATCGCCCCCACCAGCCGCGTGAGCAGGTGTCGGACCGTGCCGATCGGCCCGACGTCCATCATGTTGATGCCTCAACCTCGAGACAACGATGTCGCTTCACGCAGCGTCACCTCAGGATTCGCTCATCCGAGCGGTCGCGGCCCCGTGGGGCGTGACCCGCGCCACGCGTCACGTCGTCGGCAGAATGGACGGGTGCGACGCGAGGCCTCGGTGCTCCACCTGGACCTCGACGCCTTCTACGCCTCCGTCGAGCAGCGTGACAAGCCGTCGTTGCGGGGCAAGCCGGTCGTGGTGGGCGGCGTCGGCCAGCGGGGCGTGGTGGCGACCGCGTCGTACGAGGCTCGCGTCTTCGGGGTGCGCTCGGCGATGCCGTCGCACGAGGCCCGGCGCCGCTGCCCGAACGCGGCGTTCCTGGTGCCGCGCTTCGACGTCTACAAGGTGGCGAGCGGCCAGGTGATGGGCCTCCTGCGCGCGCTGTCGCCGCTGGTGGAGCCGCTGTCGCTGGACGAGGCGTTCGTCGACCTGCGCGCCTCCCCGACCCCGCTCGACCTCTCCCCCGACGGGCTGCGCACGCTGCTCACCCGTCTCAAGGACGACGTGCACGCCGCGACCAGCGGCCTCACCGCGTCGGTGGGCGCGGCTTCGTCGAAGTTCCTCGCCAAGATCGCGAGCGAGCTCGAGAAGCCCGACGGGCTCACCGTCGTGGAGCCCGGCACGGAGGTCGAGCGCATCGGTCCGATGAGCGTCGGGGTGATCTTCGGGGTGGGTCCGGTGACGCGGGAGCGGCTGGACCGCATCGGGGTGCGCACGGTCGCGGACCTGCGCCAGGTCGAGCCGGCCGAGCTCGCCCAGGTGGTCGGGCGCGCGCACGCCGAGAGCCTCGCCGAGCTGGCCTGGGCCCGCGACGACCGCCCGGTCGAGGCCGAGCGGGAGGCGAAGTCGATCTCGGTCGAGGACACCTTCGCCACCGACGTCAAGGACCGGGTCGAGCTGGCCGAGATCCTGCGCCGCGACGCCCGGCAGGTGGCCTCGCGGCTGGTCGCTGCGCAGCTCTTCGCCCGGACGGTGACGATCAAGGTCCGCCGGCCCGACTTCTCCACGATCACCCGCGCCCGCACGCTGCGCGGCGCGACCGACCGGGCCGAGGTCATCACCGCCGTCGCCCAGTCGCTGCTCGACGCGGTCGAGGTGACCGGCGGGGTGCGCCTGCTCGGCGTGGGTGTCGCCGGTCTGACCGACCTGCTGCAGGACGACCTCTTCGCCGAGGAGGAGACCGGGTCGGAAGAGGCGCCGGACGACGACGCGGAGGAGGCGACGCCCGCGGCGGTCGAGCCCGCGCAGCCCCCTGGCTCGACCGAGGACCACGCGTACGGGCCGCCGGCGACGGGCTGGGCGCCGGGCCTGGACGTGGAGCACGACGAGCACGGGCCCGGCTGGGTCTGGGGCGCGGGGGTCGGGCGCGTCACCGTCCGCTTCGAGACCCGGGACACCGCGCCGGGCCCGGTGCGGACGTTCGCCGAGGACGACCCGGCGCTGCGCCGCCGGGACGCGACGCGCGACGCCTGAGCCGGCGCGCTGGAGGGGCCGGACGGGTCAGCGGGTGACGAGGGCCCGCGAGGCCGCGCCGACGAGCCCGGCGAAGAGCCCGTGGTCGTCACCGCTCTCCGGGTGCCACTGCACGCCGACCCAGTAGCCGCGCTCGGCGTCCTCGATCGCCTCGATCGTGCCGTCGGCGGCGCGGGCCGAGACCGCGAAGCCGGGGTGCGCCACCACGGCCTGGTGGTGGTGGCAGCTGACCTGCATCGCGTCGCCGACCATGGTCGCCACCATCGAGCCGCCGACCGTGCGCACGGACGTCCACCCGTACGCGTCGCCCTCCGGCCCGTGCTCGGTGTGGCCGACGACGTCGGGCAGGTGCTGCTCGAGACGGCCGCCGCCGTGCACGGCCATCAGCTGCATCCCGCGGCAGATGCCGAGGGTCGGCACGCCGCGCTCGGCGGCCGCGTCGAGGAGCGCGAGCTCCCACGCGTCGCGGTCGGGCCGGGTGTAGGTGTGCGGGCCGCGCTCCTGGCCGTAGCGGGAGGGCTCGACGTCCGCCCCGCCGGTGACCACGAGCCCGTCGATCCGGCCGACCAGCGCCTCGGCCCCCTGGGCCTGCGGCGGCAGCAGCACCACGGTGCCCCCGGCGGCCTCGACCGAGCGGACGTAGGTGGCAGGCAGCAGGTCGGCCACCTCGGTCCACACGCCCCAGCGGGCGGTCTCGCGGTAGGTGCTGAGGCCGATCACGGGACGGGGCAGCACGCGCCCATGATCACAGATCCGCGCCCGCCCGGATCTCCGGGTCAGGTCGTGTCGCGCGAGCGGCCACAATGGGCCGCGTGTGGACGGGGACGCTGGAGCTGGACCTGCTGCTGGGCGACGTGCACTCGCTCAAGGAGAAGCGCTCGGTGGTGCGGCCCCTGGTCGCCGAGCTGCGGCGCCGCTTCGACGTGAGCGCGGCCGAGGTCGGCCACACCGACCTCCACCGCCGGACCTCGGTCGGGGTCGCACTCGTCTCCGCCGACCGCGCGCACGTCGTCGAGGTGCTGGACGCCGCGGAGCGCCTGGCGGCCTACCGCCCCGAGGTCGAGCTGCTGTCGGTGCGGAGACGGCTGACCAGCACCGAGGACGAGTAGCCCGCCTGCCGAGCCAGGCCGAGAGGGCTCAGCGGGCCCGCTTGCCGGCCGCGTACGGGTCGCCCGGGTCGATGTCGACCACGCGGCGCGACGGGCCGATCAGCGAGTCCTCGTGGTGGCAGGTCCAGCGGTCGTCGGACTCGATCCCCGAGATCGTGTGGCCCTCGCCGAGGACGTCGCCCTCCTCGAGGAGGTAGCCGGCGGTCGCGTAGAGCAGGGCCCCCAGCCGTCCCGGCTCGAGGTCGCGGAAGTGCACCTGCAGGTCGGGCAGCCCGAAGGGGGCGAGCCCCCGGGTGTCCATGACGAGCTCGTCCTCGTCGTCGCTGACGCTGAAGAGGCGGACGTTCAGCAGGCCGCCGAGCCCGTCGGCGGCGGGCTCGCCCGGGTCGCTGACCCGCTGGCTGGTCGGCCAGGACAGCGCGACGGGACGGGTCGCCACGGCGAGCGCGCGCACCACCCCGACCAGCGCGGCAGCGCGGTCGCGCGCGGTGTACGCGTCGCCGTACATCTCGACGACGAGCACGCTCGCGCGGGCGGGCGCCAGGGCCTCCTCGGCGCCCGGCCAGTCCCAGGTCTGGCTGGTATCAGGCAGGGACTTGCCGGGCTCGTCGAGGGACGACCCCGGCAGGACCAGGCTCACGAGCGGACGTCGCGGAGCCGGCTCGCCGGCGTCGCCCGCCGGTCGGGGCGCCAGCTCTCCGCCGTCGTAGGGCACGACCAGCGAGCCGTCCTGCACCTCCGTGCCCGGCGACACGGCCCGCAGCCCCTCGAGGAGCATCGGGTCCGTCAGGTCGGGTGCGGTCTCGTACCAGAGCTCGGCGATCAGGCCCTCGGGCTCGGTCACGGCGGTCCCCCTCGTCGGCGGGCTGCCGACGGCGGCCCAGCATGGTGGCGAGCCTAGGTGACCCCTGCTCGACCGGGTGAGCCCCGAGACGCAGCCGGTCAGCTCCGCCTTCCCGACGACCGCGCGGCCGTCCGGCGCCTGCACAGCGGCAAGGACCGCGAGCAGGTGCGCCACGCCGAGGAGCCGCCCGACGGCCGGCCAGCTGCACGCCCTCCTACCGACGCGATCGGACGTCTCGGCGCCGACACTAGACATTGAGCAAACGTTTGATCACACTGCTGTCGCCGTTCCCGACATCCGTCAGCAGCGCAGTCGTCGCGCTCGTCGCCGTCGTCGCAGGGCCGGCACCACACCGAGGACCGAGGGAGATCCGCGAATGGTTGACCCAGCGCAGCGCAGCGAGTCCAGCCCGCTCAGCCGACGCACCAACGTCCGGCGGACGGGCTGGGCCGCCGTCATCGGCAGCGTGGTCGAGTACTACGACTTCACCCTCTTCGGGCTGGCCGCGGCGGTCGTGTTCGGCCGGCTCTTCTTCCCCCAGCAGGACCCGGCGGCAGCGACCATCAGCTCGCTGCTCACCTTCGCCATCGGCTACTTCGGCCGCCCCGTCGGTGGTCTGCTCTTCAGCCACTTCGGCGACCGGATCGGCCGCAAGCCCATGCTGATCACGACCCTGCTCCTGATGGGGGTGGCGACCGTCGGCGTCGGGCTGCTGCCGACCTACGACTCCATCGGCGTCTGGGCACCCGTGCTGCTGGCGGTGTGCCGCGTCCTGCAGGGGATGGGAGCCGGCGCGGAGTACGTGGGGTCGCTGGTGATGCTGGCCGAGAGCGGCAACCAGCGGCGCGCGGGCCTGCGGGTCGCCCTGCCCGGCATGGGGGTGTTCGCCGGCATCGTCATCGCCACCGCGGTCTTCACGCTCATCTCGACGCTGCCGGAGGACGACCTGCTCAGCTGGGGCTGGCGGGTGCCCTTCCTCGCCAGCGCCGTCACCGTCGGCATCGCGCTGTGGATCCGCTCCGGCATCGAGGAGACCGAGGAGTTCACCAGGATCAGGTCGCGCGGTGAGGTGGTCCGCGTCCCGTTCGTCGAGGCGCTCCGCACGCAGTGGCGCGAGGTGCTCCTCGGCTACGGGATCCTCGGCCCGTACCTGCTGTTCTCGTCCCTCACGCAGGTGTACCTGCTGTCCTACCTCACCACCACCATGGGCCTGCCCGCGAGCTTCGGCCTGCTCGCCAACCTGATCTCCTCGGCGCTGGCGATCGGGATGGTGCCGCTGTTCGGCTTCCTGGGCGACGTCGTGGGCCGGCAGCGCGTCTGGCTGGCCGGCTGCGGGGTCTTCGTGCTCTTCGGTGCGCTCGTGTTCCCGTTGTTCGCCACGGCGAGCGAACCCGTGATCGTGGTGACCATGGTCGTGGGCATCAGCATCGGCCTGGCGTCCCTGTTCGCCATCCAGGGTGCGCTGGTGATCGGGCTGTTCGCACCGCAGCACCGCCTCTCCGGGGTCGTCCTCGTCCGCGAACCGGCCGCCGCGCTGATCGCCGGCCCGTCACCGGCCTTCGCCGCCTGGCTCGTCGCCACGGCCGGCGGGGCGACCTGGCCGGTGGCGGCCCTGTTCGTGGGTGCAGCGGTGATCGCTGGTGCGACGGTGCTGCTCGGGCGTCGTCGCTTCACGCGAGACCACTCCCAGGACGAGGCGCGGGTGACCAGCAGCTCCCGGTGACCGGGGCGGTGGCCGCGCCGCACGCCGGCGGAGCGCGTCCCCTCGTCGGCGCAGGCCTGACGAGGCTCAGGCCGGGGTCGTCCCCCGCTCGTCCTCGGGCAGCAGGCCGAGCACGGCCTCGGCCACGACGTCCGGGCGGTCGAGCATCATCAGGTGGCGGCTCCGCTCGACCACGACCTGCCGGCCGCCGACCCGGTGGGCCAGCACGCGCTGCTTGCGCACCCAGGCCGCACGCGAACCGGCGGTGAGCACGACCGACGGAGTGCCCGGCCAGGTCGTGGTCTCCAGCAGGGTCTGCAGGTCGGCGAGCTGGTCGGCGTACGCAGCCTGCTCGGCCACCACGCTGGCGAGGGTGTCCGGACGCCGGAAGAGGTCGTCGGTCCCCGGCGGGCGGTCGTAGTCGATGGGCAGCCGGTGGCTCTGCGACCACACGGCGACGCGGGTCGAGAGCGAGGCGGCCAGCGCGAACGGTGGCAGCCTCGAGCCCTCGAGGGCGAGCCGGGAGGCGGCGAGCCAGGCCCGGTCCAGCGCGGCAGGAGCCGGCTTCGCGTCCAGCTCGATGCTGGCGTCGAGCAGCACGAGGCCGCTGACGGAACCGGGGTGCTGCCGCACGAGCGCCTCGACGTGCGGGCCGGCCATCGAGTGCGCCACGACCACGGGCGGCTGCCCGAGGGCCTCGCACAGCTCGAGCAGGGTGGCGACCTCCTCGGCGAGCGTCGGGAGGCGTCCCGGCCAGGGCGTCTCGACCATGCCGGGACGGTCGATCGCGACGAACCAGCGTCCGGGCATCGCTGTGCGGACGGGGCGGAAGGCGTACGAGGGGACGGCGCAGCCGGGCACCAGCATGATCGGGGTTCCGAGGTCCTCGCCCAGCCCGGGGGCGACCTCGAGGTGCACCTGACGCCCGCCGAGGGTCGTGACGTGCGAGCCCTCGGTGCGCACGACGTCGGCGGCGTTCACCGGGCGGCGTCGGAGGAGCGCGGCTTGACCAGCGGGAAGGCGATCGTCTCCCGGATCGAGGCCTGCGTCAGCATCATCACCAGCCGGTCCATCCCCATCCCCAGGCCACCGCTCGGCGGCATCGCGTGCTCGAGCGCGAGCAGGAAGTCCTCGTCGAGCTCCATGGCCTCAGGATTGCCCCCCGCGGCCTGCAGCGACTGCGCGGTGAGACGGGCGCGCTGCTCCACGGGGTCGACGAGCTCGGAGTACGCGGTGCCGATCTCCGCGCCGAAGGCGACCAGGTCCCAGCGCTCGGCCAGCCGCGGGTCGACGCGGTGCTGCCGGGTCAGCGGCGACACCTCGGCGGGGAAGTCGGTGTAGAAGGTCGGACGCACGGTGCGGGACTCCACGAGGTGCTCGTAGAGCTCGAGCAGCACGTTGCCCCGCGTCCACGAGCCGTCGACGGCGATGCCGAGCGCGCGCGCGAGCGCGAGCAGCTCCTCCTTCGGGGTGTCGGCGGTGACGGTGGTGCCGGCGGCGGCCGAGATCGCGTCGTTCACCGTGACGACCGGCCAGTCGTCGGCGAGGTCGACCTCGTGCTCGACCCCGGACGCGTCCGTGCCGCGCACCAGCGTCCCGCCGCTCACCGCACGGGAGGCGTTGACGACGATCTGCTGCGCGACCGTCCGCATGGTCGTGTAGTCGCCGTACGCCTCGTAGGCCTCGAGCATCGTGAACTCGGGGTTGTGCGTGGCGTCGGCGCCCTCGTTGCGGAAGTTCCGGCCGATCTCGAAGACCCGGTCCACCCCGCCGACCATGAGCCGCTTGAGGAACAGCTCGGGCGCGATCCGCAGGTAGAGGTCGAGGTCGTAGGCGTTGATGTGCGTCCGGAACGGCCGGGCGTTCGCACCGCCGTGAATGGTCTGCAGGATCGGGGTCTCGACCTCGAGGAAGCCGCGGGCGTCGAGCGTGTCGCGCACCGCGCGCAGCACGGCCGAGCGGGACCGCAGCCGCCGGCGGGCCAGCGGGTTGACCGCCAGGTCGAGGTAGCGCTGCCGGACACGGGCCTCGGGGTCCCGGACCCCGCCCCGGACGTCGGGCGGCGGGCGCAGCGACTTGGCGGTCAGCAGCCAGGTGGTGACGCCGACCGACAGCTCGCCGCTGCGGGAGCGGACGACGGTGCCCTCGGCCCCGAGGTGGTCGCCCAGGTCGACGTCGCGGCGGAGCCGCTCCAGCGCCTCCTCCCCCGCCACGTCGGCGCTCAGCAGCAGCTGGACGTCGCCGCTCCAGTCGCGCAGCACCACGAAGGTGACGCCGCCGAGGTCGCGCACCGCCACCACGCGCCCGGCGACGCTGACCGGCCGGCCGAGGTCCGCGTCGCCGGCCTGCGAGACCGAGTCGGCGGTGTCCTGCGGGTGGAAGGACGGCGGGTAGGGGTCGGTGCCCTCGGCGACGAGCCGCTCGCGCGTCGCCATGCGCAGCCGGACCTGCTCGGGCAGCCGCGACCCCGCGGGCTCGGGGTCGGCGACCGGTGCGACGAGGGGCTCGACGGCGAGCGTGCCGTCGGCCGGGACGTGGCGCGCGGCACCCAGCTCGACGCGGGGCCGGAGGAAGGACGGCAGGTCGATGAACCCCTCGGCGACGCCCAGCGCCGTGCCGACCAGGGCGATGTCGCGCGTCTCGGCGAAGCACAGGAACCGGGGCTGCCACTCGGGGCGGTACTTCACGTTCGAGCGGTAGAGCGACTCGAACTGCCACCAGCGCGAGGCCACCAGGAGCAGGCGGCGCCACAGCCGCAGCACCGGACCGGCGCCGATCCGGGCGCCCTCCTCGAAGGCGCTGCGGAACACCGCGAAGTTGAGCGAGACGCGCCGGACACCGAGCTCGGGCCCGGCGTCCATCAGCGCGCTGACCATCAGCTCGGTGACGCCGTTGTCCGCGTCGGGGTTGCGCCGCATGACGTCGAGGGAGAAGCCGTCGGTCCCCCACGGCACGAAGGACAGCAGCCCCGCGACCTGGCTCGCCGCACCGCCGTCCACGCCCGCCCGGTCGACCGGCAGCAGGGCCTCCACCATCAGGCAGGCCGCGTCGGCGGGGTCGCCGAGCCGGCCGAGGGCCATCGAGAAGCCCCGTTCGCTCTCGGTGTCGCGCCACGCGTCCGCGCGCCCGACCAGGGCCTCGAGCTCGGCGGGCGGGATGTCGCGGTGGCGTCTGATGCGGGTCGTGTAGCCGAGGCGCTCGAGGCGCTGCACGGCCTGGCGCACCGGGCGCATGTCGCGGTCGGCGAGGTGGAAGTCGCGCGGGTGCAGCACGGCCTCGTCGCCGATCCGGATCACCCGCAGGCCGAGGTCACGGGCGTACGCGGTCGCGCCGGCCTCGCTGGCCCCGACGACGGCCGGCGTCCAGCCGTAGGTGTCGGCCAACGCCTGCCAGGCCCGGATGGCCCCGCCCCAGCGCTCGGGCGGACCGATCGGGTCGCTGCTGGCCAGGCACACCCCGAGGTCGTTGCGGTAGGTGACCGCGGCGGCGCCGTCGGGGGCGAAGACGACCGACTTGTCGCGGCGGGTGGCGAAGTAGGCCAGCGAGTCGTCCCCGGAGCGGGCGACGAGCGCGCGGACGCGGGGCTCGTCCTCCTCCGACATCAGCGCGGCGAGCTGCTGGGAGCGGGTCAGCGCGACGACGGCGGCCAGCAGGGTGAGCCCGAGCAGCAGCCCGACGACCGTGCCGATCCAGCCGGGCGCGCTCGCGACGGCCTGCGGGGCGAGGTCGGTCTCGGTGCCGAAGAGGGTTCTGACCAGGCGGTTCGCGATGAACGCGAGGCGCCCGCGCGGGCCGACCAGCTCGGTGGGGAACACGGTGACCAGGGCCATGCCGACGCCGACGGTGACGACCAGCCCGCCGAGCAGGACCAGGAGCGCCTTGCGCACGCTGCCGGGGGCGCGGCGGGCGCTGAACTCGCCGCGGTAGTGGACCATCGCGGCGGTCAGCGCGCCCAGCGCGGCGAGGTTCAGGGCGAAGCGGGCGTAGACGGGCAGCGAGCCGAAGTCGGTCTGGACCGCGAAGAGGGAGGCGACCAGGCCGGTGACCACGGCCAGGTCGGTGAGCAGGAAGAAGCCGAAGATGACCAGCGCGAGGACCCAGGCCACGTGCTTGCGCCGGGCCAGCGCCGCCCCCAGGAGGAGCAGGAAGACCGCGAAGCCGATCGAGGCCCCGTCGACGGGGAAGAAGACGGTCGAGCAGAGGTCGACGAGCGCCTCGATCCACCCCACCCCGGGGAACGCCGTGCCCAGCACGACCACGACGGCGGCGAGGAAGCACAGCCGCGACACCAGCTGCGGCAGCCGCGGCATCCGGGGGGTGCCGCGGACCGAGCCGGACCGGCCGGAGCCCGCAGCCGGCCGCTCGCCGACGGTGCCCTGAGGCCCGGCGGCGGGGGGTCCGACGGTCGTGCTCGTCACGCTCACACTGTGGCAGACGGCACCGGCACGCCGTGAGTTCCCGCGCCATCTCCTCGGAGCCGTACGCCGCCCAGCGCGTGCTCAGGCGGGGGTGCCGCCCAGGACCAGCCACGCCAGCGCGCGCCCCGCGGCCGCTCCCCCGGGTCGCTCGGCCACGCGGGCGCGCACCTGGGCCGACGCCCGCCGCGCGACCTCCGCCGCCCCGGTGCCCCAGACCCCGCGCAGCCGCTCACCCGTGGCCTCGTCCACGAGGCCGAGGACGGCCGACGCCAGGGCCAGCCGCTCGAGCCCGGTCGGCGGGACCGACCGCCCGGGGAGCCCTGCGCCGAGCGCCGCGCCGAGGCGGCGCAACCCCGCGACCAGGGCCTCCGGGGTGACCTGGCCGGGCCGCAGCAGCACGGCGAGCTCCAGCCCGGCGTCCGAGGCGGGGCTCGAGGCCCGGAGGAGGCCGGCGAGGTGGTCCACCGCCGGTGCCGGGTCCTCGCCGGACCGCAGCCGGGCGAGGGCGAGGGCGACACCGGCCAGGCCGACGCCCGGCGCGGGCAGGGCGACGCCCCGCAGGCCACGGGTGGCGGCGTCGAGCGTCGCCCGCGCCGTGGGCCCGGCGACGCGGTCGGCCTCGCGGGCCAGGAGGGCGAGCGCCAGCGGATCGACGGCTGCCGCGCCCGTCGGGTGCTCGTCGAGCTGCTCGACGAGCAGCCCGGTGGCCAGCTCGAGCGCCTCGGCGGCCACGTCGCCGCTCCCCGCCCCGCCCCGGCGCAGGGCGTCCTGCACCACCAGGGCGGCCGCTGCTCCCGGCAGCCGCACCGTCCCCGACGGCGTGGTGGGCCCGGCCAGGAGAGCCGCAGCCTCGGAGTCCAGGAGGTCGTCGAGGTCCGGGGCCCAGACGAGGCGGTGGGTGGTCGTCCCGCGCACGCCGCGCAGCTCGACCGTGGCCGGACCGGGCTCGAAGGCCTCGACCCGCACGGCGTCCTCCCCGACCTCGACGTGCAGGCCCGGCGCCACGACCGCGACGTCCGGACCGGCGGGCAGGACGACCGACTGGCCGAGCTCCAGCCACGGCGTCGCCGGCAGCGCCGACCGGTCGACCAGGCGCGGCTCCGCCAGCACCTCCCACCGCCACTGCACGGCCGCGCGGTGACCGGGTGGCAGGGTCAGCGGCCCGAGCAGCAGCCCGTCCTCGTCGACCCCGGTCTGGACCCCGGCCCGGAGCCGCCCGACGAGCAGCCGACCCGACCCCGAGGCGGGCTGCACCGCGTACGCCCCGACCGCCCCGGCCGCCAGCGCCGTGGCGACCGCACCCGGCGCGGGCCGCCACCTCAGGCGTACGCCGGTCAGCTCCAGCGCGACGTCGGACTCGTTCGCGAGCACGACCCGCACGGTCCACGCGTCGTCGACCGCGTGCCGCACGAGCGCCCTGAGCCCGTCCCCGCCGACCTCGACCTCGACCTCGTCGGCGTCGGCGCGCACCTGCGGGCTCCCCAGCGCGAGCGGACCGGTGGCGGCGGCCACCTCCAGGACGCCGGCGTCGACGAGCCATGCCACGCCCGACACCACGTCGGTGGCCTCGACCGAGCCGGAAGGTCCGACGCGGAGCAGCAGCCCCGGAGCCTCCAGCACCACATCCGCCTCAGCGTGCTCTGACATCTCTCACGTCCCTCCTGCCTCAGGACCGCCAGGCTCGTGGAGGTCCACCGGTTTCGCACGCGTGGCGAATCATCGCGGCTCGATAACGCTTGCGTGTCCGCCCTCGGCTGGGCCGTCCCGCGCTCCTAGCGTGGATCATGTGCCGAGTGACCACGGGCGTCGAGCCCACCACCCCCACGCCGACCGGGACCTGTTCCCCCGGGACTTCGGCCGGGACGGAGCCTCCGGCCTCGTGACCCTCGACCGGGCCATGCGGGCCCGAGACGTCTCGCGGCCCACGATGGCCGACGAGCTCGAGGCCGCCGAGGTCGTCGACAGCCTGCTCGCCCGCGTCGACGGACGGCGCGCGCGGGCGTACGCCCGCTAGACGCCCTCGTCCGCGGTGCCGTCCTGGTCGTCCTGCTGGGCGGCCCGGCTCATCACCTCGTAGCGGGCCAGCAGCGCGATGCGGCGCGCGTGCCGCTCCTCACCGCTGAACGGCGTCGAGAGGAAGGTGCGCGCCAGCGCGACGGCCTCCTCCTCGCTGTGCATGCGGGCACCGATGCCCATGACGTTGGCGTCGTTGTGCTGGCGGCCGAGCGAGGCCGTGTCCTGGTCGTAGACCAGCGCGGAGCGCACCCCCTGGACCTTGTTCGCCGCGATCTGCTCGCCGTTGCCCGAGCCGCCGATGACGATGCCGAGCGAGCCCGGGTCCTTGACGACGGCCTCGGCCGTGGGGATGCAGAAGATCGGGTAGTCGTCCTCGGCGTCGTACTCGACCGGGCCGTGGTCGACGACCTCGTGGCCGTCGCCCCGCAGCGCCTCGACCAGGTGCCCCTTCAGCTCGAAGCCCGCGTGGTCGCTGCCGATGTGAACGCGCATGGCTGCAGTCTCGCAGAGCCCCCGGGGGCGGTCCCGAAGGGCTCGAGCGCGCCTCGGCTGCCTCAGATCCTCTCAACCGACCAGTTCGAGACGAGGTGGGTCACGCCGAGCTCGACCAGCGTCCGGTTGCCCAGCAGCGAGCCGTCGAAGCGCGTCCCGCCACGCCACGCGGCGATGCGCGGGGCCCGGCCCGTGGCCCGCTCGATGCGGCGGAAGGGTTCCACCACCTCGGGTCCGACGGTCGCCTCGTCGACCTCGGCCGCCGCGACGTGGCGGGTGGTGTGCACCCCGACCTCGTGGGCGGTCGCGATCTCGCCGAGCTGGGCGTCGGTGAGCAGGCGGCCCGACGTGGGCGCGTGGAAGATCGGCAGGAACACAGCCCGCAGCCCGAGCGAGCGCGACAGCTCGGCGGCGAACTCCGCGGTCCGGGCGAAGCCGTCGTAGAAGCCGACGAGCACGCGGACCTCGCCGACCTGCTGCTCGGGCGCGTCCAGGTCGAAGCTCGAGCCCAGGGCGGCGGCGCGGCGCAGCTGCTCGCGCACGACCTCCTGGTTGCGCCCGCGGATCCGGTGGAAGTTCAGGGCCAGCAGCGGCCGCTCGAGCAGCCGCGCCGCCAGGCTGCCCGGCTCCGGCGTACCGAGGTCCTCTCCGTCGAGCATCCGGGCCGCCAGGTCGACCTGCACCTGGTAGGCCGCGGCGCCGTACGGCTCGGCCTCCTCGGGACCGGCCGGCGCGGTGCGCAGCAGCACCGGGACGCCGGCGCCGCGGTGGGTCTGCGCGAGGATCAGGTCGCGCAGGCGGGCGCCGTCGCCCGCGTGGCTGACGTCGCCGTGCTGCACTGTGGACCCTGCCTCTCGCGTCGTGCGTGGTGGTGAGGCCGACAGTCAAGCAGCACGCAGACGAGGGGGACCAGGTGCTCGAGCAGGGTGCGTCCGACGCGGTGACGGCGTACGGGGAGGTGCTGGGCCGCGGCGGCCAGGTCGTCGACTTCGACATCTCCGCCCTCGACCACCTCGGCGTCCCGGTGACGAGCTGCTCGCTGATCGTCGACGGCCGGCTCGCCATGAACGGCAACGGCTACGGGCTGACGAGCGAGGACGCCCGGCTCAGTGGGCTCGGCGAGCTCGCCGAGGGCGTCCTGGCGGGTGACCACGTGCGGAGCCTGCACGCCCGGGCCGTCCGCGGGTCGTTCGAGGAGCTCGTCCGGCGCGAGGGCGTCGACCGGGTCGCCGACCCGGCGACGCTCTGCCTGCCCGCCGGCTCGCCGTGGACGCCCGCGACGCCGATCACCTGGGTGCCGGTCGTCCGCGTGCGGACCGGGGAGGAGGTCTGGGCCCCGCTCGACCTCGTCGCCAGCGACCCGGCCGAGCGCGACGACGCCGGCTCCCCCGCCCTGGTCACGCCGGTGACGAACGGGCTCGGCGCGGGCCTCGACGCGGAGCGCCCCGTCCGCCACGGGATCCTCGAGATCCTGCAGCGCCACACGAACGGGCTGCGGTTCCGGGCGCTGGACCTCCGCTCGCCCGAGATCGACCCGAGCGGGCTCGACCCGGACGGCGAGGTGGCGGCGCTGGCCGCGCGCTTCGCGGCCGAGGGCGTCGAGGCGGTCTTCAAGCACGCCGCGACGTCCTTCGGCGCCTGCTCGACCTACGTCATGGGCGTCGACCACGACGACTCCTCGCCGATCCGCCTCACCGCCTGCGGCGAGGCGGCCGAGGAGTCGGTCGAGCGCAGCCTGCTCAAGGCCCTGCTCGAGCACGCGAACTCGCGCGCCCGCAAGGCGTTCTGCTTCGGCGACCGGGCGGCCGCGAGGGCCGTCGCCGACCCCGACTACTGGGCCGCGGTCGAGCGCGGCGGGGCGACCGGCGAGCCCCGGGCCGTCAGCGCCATGCGGGCGTGGCACGACCTGGGCGCACAGCGGCTGCGCGAGCTGACCGCGCCCGACCGCTCACGCACGGTCGGCCGGGACGCGATCGAGGTGCCGGCCGGCGACGCCGCCGACGGGACCCTCACCGGCCTGCTCGCGACCCTGGCCGGCCACGACGTCCTCGCGGCGACCACGCGGGTGGGTGAGGTGCACGTGGCCAAGGTCCTCGTGGGCGGCCTCGAGGTCGAGACGATGTCCTACGGCCGAATCGGCGAGGCCGGCGTCGCCGACCTCCTCACCACCGACCTGGGGCTGGTCCGCCTGGGCGACGGACCGACCGAGAGCCACCCGGACCGCGTCGTCCTCACGGCCAAGGCCGAGGAGCGGCTCGGCGGTCCCGCCTGGTTCTCCTACGCGGCGGCCGAGCGCGTGGTCGGGCCGCTCTACCCCCTCTACCGCGAGCCCCCGCGCCACCTCGTCGAGGTGTAGCGGAGGCTCGCCGCGGCGGGCTCAGTCGAAGATCGGGTCGACCGTGCGGGTGCGCTTGAGCTCGAAGAAGCCCGGGTACGAGGCGAGCGCGAGCACGCCGTCGTACACGCGGCCGGCCTCCTCGCCCTTGGGCGCGGGCGACATGACAGGGCCGAAGAAGGCGACGTCGCCGACGTGGATGACCGGCGTGCCGACGTCCTGGCCGACCGGGTCCATGCCCTGGTGGTGCGAGGCGCGCAGGGCCTCGTCGTTGTCGCCGACGTCGCCGGCGTCGGCGAGCTCGGCGGGCAGTCCGACCTCGCGCAGCGCGGCCTCGAGGGTGTCGCGGCCGAAGCCCTGCTGCTGGTTGTGGATCCGGGTGCCGACGGCGGTGTAGAAGGCGCGCAGCTGCTCCTGGCCGTACCGCTCCTCCACGGCGATCGCGACGCGGACGGGGGCCCAGCCGAGGTCGAGCATCTCGCGGTAGCCGTCGGGCAGGTCACGCCCGGCGTTGAGCACCGAGAGGCTCATCACGTGGAAGACCGTCTTCACGGGGCGGACCTGCTCGACCTCGAGCATCCAGCGCGAGGTCATCCACGCCCACGGGCAGATCGGGTCGAACCAGAAGTCGACGGTCTGCACCGCCTGGTCCCCCGCCTGGCCGGCGACCCGGCCCGCCACCTGGCTGGTCGCGTCGGCGGTGCGCGCCCGCACCTCCTCGCCCAGCTGGCGCACCTCGGCGACGAGGGCGTCGAACGCCTTGCGGGTCTGCTTGCCCAGGGCCTCGATCTCGGTCCTGGCGTCCGTCTGCTTGCTCTTCTGCTTGGTCGGCTTCGCCATGGCCCAAGCCTAGGCACCGACCGCCATCGGCCACCGACCGCGTACGGGCGTCGTGGAAGGATCGGCCGCATGTTCCCCGACAACCTGACCAGGGCCGAGGCGCAGGCGCGCTCGGCGCTCATCGGCACCGACACGTACGCGGTGCACGTCGACCTCTCCGGTCGCGAGGTCGAGGACGCCACCCGGCTCTTCACGAGCACCACGACGATCCGCCTGACCGCCCGCGAGGCGGGTTCGCTGCACGTCGACCTGATCGCCGACCACGTGCGCTCGGCCTCCCTCGACGGCGTCGCCCTCGACCCGGCCAGGTTCGTGGACTCGCGGCTGCCCTTCGACGTCACCCCTGGCGAGCACGAGCTGGTCGTGGACGCGGTCGTGCGCTACAGCCGCAGCGGCGACGGGCTGCACCGCTTCGTCGACCCGGCGGACGGCGCGGTCTGCCTCTACACCCAGTTCGAGCCGGCCGACGCCCGCCGGGTCTTCGCCTGCTTCGAGCAGCCCGACCTCAAGGCGCGGTTCTCCTTCTCGGTGCTGGCACCGTCGTCGTGGACCGTC
Source organism: Microlunatus sagamiharensis (assembly GCF_900105785.1). Classification (NCBI taxonomy): domain Bacteria; kingdom Bacillati; phylum Actinomycetota; class Actinomycetes; order Propionibacteriales; family Propionibacteriaceae; genus Microlunatus; species Microlunatus sagamiharensis. The sequence goes on along the minus strand of NZ_LT629799.1, from coordinate 608,850 downwards.
GTCTCCGGCGGGGCGGTCGTGTCCCAGACGCCCGACGCGGACGACGCCGACCTCACGCTCACCACGTTCGCCGAGACCAAGCCGGTCTCGACCTACCTCACCTCGCTGCTGGCGGGCGACTACGCCGTCGTCGAGGGCCAGCTCACCAGCACGGCCGGGCCGGTCGCGGCGAACATCATCTGCCGCCGCTCGCTCGTCGACAGCCTCGACCCCGAGGCGATCCTCGAGGTCACCCAGGGCGGCTTCGACGTCTTCGAGGCCAGCTTCGGGCTGGCCTACCCCTTCGGCAAGTACGACCAGGCCTTCGTGCCGGAGTACAACGCGGGCGCGATGGAGAACGTCGGGCTCGTCACCTTCCGCGACGAGTACGTCTTCCGCAGCCGGGTCACGCAGGCCTCCCGCGACTACCGGCGCGAGGTGATCCTGCACGAGCTCGCGCACATGTGGTTCGGCGACCTGGTGACCATGCGCTGGTGGGACGACCTGTGGCTGAAGGAGTCCTTCGCCACCTGGTGCTCCAACTTCGCCGCCGAGGCGATCACCGGCGACCCGGCGACCAGCTGGGCGACGTTCAGCGCGGGCTCCAAGACCGGCGCGATCCGGGCCGACCAGCTGCCCTCCACGCACCCGATCTCCGCCGACATCGTCGACCTCGAGGCGGTCAGCACGAACTTCGACCAGATCACCTACGGCAAGGGCGCCTCCGTGCTCGCCCAGCTCGTGGCCTTCGTCGGGCGGGACGCGTTCCTCTCCGGCGCCCGCGACTACTTCGCCGAGCACGCGTACGGCAACACGAGCCTGGCCGACCTGCTGCGGGCGCTCGAGCCGCCCTCGGGACGCGACCTCACCGCGTGGAGCAAGGCGTGGCTGGAGACCGCGGGCGTCAACACCATCGCGCTCGAGGTCGAGACCGACGAGGCGGGCACGGTCACCGCCCTCGACGTCGTGCAGACGGCTCCGCCGGAGCACGACACGCTGCGCCCGCACCGTCTCGCCGTCGGCGCGTACGGCCTCGTGGACGGCCGGCTCACGCGGACCGACCGGGTCGAGCTCGACGTCCAGGGCAGCCGCACGCCGGTGCCGGACCTGGTCGGGCGCCCCCTCCCCGCGCTCCTGCTGCCCAACGACGGGGACCTCACCTTCGCCAAGGTCCGCCTGGACGAGCGCTCCCGCGGTGCGGCGGTCGAGCACCTGCCGGAGGTCGGCGACCCGCTCGCGCGGGCCGTCGTGTGGGCGTCCCTGTGGGACTCCTGCCGCGACGCCGAGCTGCCGGCACGCGACTACGTCGACGTGGTGCTGCGGACCGCGGCCGTCGAGACGGTCCCGACCCAGCTGCGGCTGGTCCTCGCCCAGGCCGCGCTCGCCGCGAACTCCTACACCGGGCTGGGCGAGCGCGCCGAGGTGCAGGGCCGCCTCGAGGCGGGGCTGTTCGCTCTCCTGAAGGCGGCCGGGGCGGGCTCGGACGAGCAGCTCGCCTTCACCCGCTCCTTCGCCGCGGCGGCCAACCCGGGCTGGGGCTCCGACGTCGTCGCCGGGTGGCTCGAGGGTCGCGACGTGCCCGAGGGGCTCGTCGTCGACCGTGACCTCCGCTGGCTGCTGGTCGGCCAGCTGGCCCGGCTCGGGCGGCTCGACGGCGCGGCCATCGACGCCGAGCAGGCCCGCGACAACTCCAACACCGGCGCCGAGCTGGCCGCGGGCGCCCGGGCCGCCCGACCGACGCCCGAGGCCAAGGCCGAGGCGTGGCGCCTGGCCTGCGAGAGCGACGAGGTCACCAACAGCGTCCAGTCCGCGATCTGCGCGTCCTTCGTGCAGCGCGGCCAGGACGAGGTGCTCGCGCCCTACGTCGAGCGCTACCTGGCGATGGTCGAGGAGGCCTCCGCGCTCGGCGGGGTCTGGCAGAGCAAGGGCGCGGTGCTGCGGACGAGTGCGGTCCGCGGCCTCTTCCCCCTGCCCGCCGACCGGGAGGGCTTCCTGGCCCGCCTCGACGCGTGGCTGGGCGAGGTCGACCTGTCGGCCTCGGTCAGCCGGATCGTGCGCGAGCGGCGCGACGACTCCCTGCGCTCGCTCCGCTGCCAGCAGGCGGCGGGGCGCCCGTAGCACGTGGCACCCTCCGCCGGCACGGACCGCTCGCAGCCGGTCGCGTACCGCACCCTCGCGACGACGACACCCTTCGACGGCGCGACGCTCTTCGCCTTCCTGCGCCGCTTCGCGGTCCCGGGGGTCGAGGCGCACACCGAGGTCGACGGGGTCTGCACGCTGGCCCGCTCGATGCGGCTCGCGCACGGCCCCGGCCTGGTGCGGGTGCGCTGGGACGGTTCGGTGCTCGGCTTCGCCTTCTCGGGCGACCCGGCGGACGAGGAGGACGCCGAGCGCCGGACCCGTCGTCTCGTCGACGCCGACGCCGCGGTCGCGGAGATCGGGGCGCGGCTCGGCGCTGACGAGCACCTGGCGCCCGACGTGGCGAGCAGCCCCGGGCTGCGCCTGCCCGGGGCGACGGACGTGGCCGAGGCCGCGGTCCAGGCGCTGGTCAGCCAGCAGATCTCGATGGCCGCGGCCGCCCGCTGCTCGGCCAAGCTGACCGAGGCGTACGGGGAGCGGCTCGAGGCACCGGACGCCTCCGGCGTCGCGTGGCTCTTCCCCACGACGAACGCGCTGGCCGCGGCCGACCCCGAGACGCTCCCGATGCCCCGGGCCCGGGGCCGCGCCCTGGTCGGGCTGGCCGCGGCCCTGGCCTCGGGGTCGCTGGTCCTGGACCCGGAGCGCGGCTGGCCGGAGCTGCGCCGGTCGCTGATCGCGCTGCCGGGCATCGGCCCGTGGACGGCGGACGTCGTCGGGCTGCGGGCGCTCGGCGAGCGCGACGTCCTGCTCGGCACCGACCTCGCGGTGCGCCGCCAGCTCGAGGCCCGCGGGATCACGACGACGGAGGCCTGGTCACCGTTCCGCAGCTACGCGACCGTGCACCTGTGGCGGCCCTACGTCTGAGCCGCCACGCCTCGCGCGCGTGGGCCTAGTCGTCGTCGGTGCGGGCGTGCAGGGTCTGCGGCCGACGGGCCGCCTCCCCCATCTGGGTGATGCCGTGCGAGAGGCCGCCGACGATGTCGCCGGCCACGAAGGACGAGCGCATCGACGCGGCCGCCAGCGCGCAGTCGCGGTCGGAGAGCGCCCGCTTGGCGCCCGGGCCGGTCACCACCTCGAGGACCCGGAGGTCGGGGTCGCAGAGGACGAGGACCGTCTCGGACGGGTCCTCCAGGGAGCCGTGCACCTGCAGCGCGAACGCCCGGGCGTCCTCCTCCGCCGGCCCGACGTAGAGGGAGAAGCGCAGCCCGGACGCGTCCTCGGCGATCTCGACCGCCCGCCGGAGCCGGCGGTCGGCGTCCGGGGTGAGCTCGTCACCAGCGGGCACTGGCACCCCCGGCGTCCGCCTCGGCCGTGGCCGGCCCGGCCGTCCTGGGCGACGCCTCGAGCTCGCGGCGCTCGCCCTCGGCGATGGCCGGCAGCTCGTCGTCGGCACCGCCCATGATCGAGCGGGCGCGCCCGCCCATCCAGACCGGGTCGTCCTCGTGCGGACCGGGCCCGCGCCGGGACTCCTGCATGACCTTGTTGCCCTTGGACACCGCGAACACGATGAGGATCACCACGAGGGGGATGCCCACGAGCAGGCCCAGCTCCTGCAGCGGGGAGGTGGGCGGCACCTCCGGCCAGCCGAACAGGGTCGTGTCGAGAGGCACTAGCATGCTCACCGTCATGGACCAACGGTATCCGGCGGCCCACGACGACGACGCGACCCCTGGTCAGAGCGGGGTCGGCGGCCCGCTGGGCCGGCCACGGGCCCGGAGCGGGCGGACGACTGGAGGAGTGCGGGCGTGTCCCTGACGGAGCCCGACGACCCCCGTGCGACGAGCCGTACGGTCCTCGACGTCGAGCAGATCACCAGGGCCTGCGCGCGCATGGCCCACGAGGTGCTCGAGGCCAACCGCGGCGCGGCCGGGCTGGTGCTGCTGGGGATCCAGACCCGCGGCGTGCCGCTCGCCCGGCGCCTCGGCCGGGCCATCGCCGAGGCCGAGCCGGGCCTCGAGCGCCCGGTGCCGGTGGGTTCGCTGGACGTGACCATGTACCGCGACGACCTGCGCCGCCAGCCCACCCGGGCGGTCGGGCGCACCGAGGTGCCGGTCCCGGTCGACGGCGCCGTGGTCGTGCTCGTCGACGACGTGCTCTTCTCCGGCCGCACGGTCCGCGCGGCGCTGGACGCCCTGGGCGACCTCGGCCGTCCCCGCGCCGTACGACTGGCGGTCCTGGTCGACCGCGGGCACCGCGAGCTCCCGATCCGCGCCGACCACGTGGGCAAGAACCTGCCGACGCGCTCGGGCGAGCGGGTGTCCGTGCGCCTGGAGGAGGTCGACGGCACCAGCGAGGTGACGATCTCGGCCCCGGCCGGGCTGCCCGAGGCCGGCCCCGAGGACGCGTACGCCGAGCCGGGCTCCCCGGACACGACCGGCTCCACGGAAGGGGACGAGGACTGATGCGCCACCTGCTGTCCGCCGCCGACCTCGAGGCGGCCGAGGTCGCTGAGATCCTCGACCTCGCCGAGCAGATGGCGCTCGTCCAGAGCCGCCCGGTGAAGAAGCTGCCGGCGCTGCGCGGCCGCACCGTGGTCAACCTGTTCTTCGAGGACTCGACGCGCACCCGCAGCTCCTTCGAGCTGGCCGGCAAGTGGCTCTCCGCCGACGTGATCAACATCAGCGCCAAGGGCTCGTCGGCCTCCAAGGGCGAGTCCCTGCGCGACACGGTGCTGACCGTCGCCTCGATGGGCATCGACGCCATGGTCGTGCGGCACATGGCCAGCGGCGCCCCGCTGCAGGTGGCGCGCTGGTTCGCCGCGCAGGGCCTCGGGGTGCACGTCGTCAACGCCGGCGACGGCACCCACGAGCACCCGACGCAGGCGCTGCTCGACGCCTTCACCCTGCGGCGGCACTTCCGCGCCCAGGACCCCGGCCGGTCCGACGCGCTGGCCGGTCGGCGGGTCGCGGTGGTCGGCGACATCACGCACTCCCGCGTCGCGCGCAGCAACGTCCTCCTGCTGACCACGCTCGGGGCGGAGGTCGTGCTCGTCGCCCCGCCGACGCTGCTGCCGTCGGGCGTGGGCACCTGGCCGGTGGAGGTCAGCCACGACCTGGACGCGGTGCTGCCCGACGTCGACGCCGTGATGATGCTGCGCGTCCAGCGCGAGCGGATGTCGGGCGGCTACTTCCCCACCCCACGGGAGTACACGGTCGGCTACGGGCTGACGCGCACGCGCCTGGGGCTGCTGCGCCCCGGGACGCCGATCTGCCACCCGGGCCCGATGAACCGCGGCCTGGAGATCTCGGCCGACGCGGCCGACTCGGCGGGTTCGCTGGTCCTCGACCAGGTCGCGGCCGGCGTGGCGGTGCGGATGAGCGTGCTCTACCAGCTGCTCGGCGGGCAGGACGACGCCGGCGACACGACAGGAGCGGTGCGGTGACGCAGGACGAGGGGCAGGGGCGCGACGTCCTCGTGCTCGGGGCCGACCTGGCCGGGGGTGGTCCTGGCGACCTCCTGGTCCGTGACGGACGGTTCGCGGACCCGGGCGACGCCCACGGCGACGCCCTCCGCGTCGACGCCCAGGGGCTCGTCGCGCTGCCGGGCCTGGTCGACCTGCACACGCACCTGCGCGAGCCGGGCCGCGAGGACGCGGAGACGGTCGAGTCCGGCACGCGCGCGGCCGCCCGCGGCGGCTACACCGCCGTCCTGGCCATGGCCAACACCAACCCCGTGACCGACACCGCCGACGCCGCCGAGCACCTCGCCGCGCTCGCCGCCCGGGTCGGCTCGGCCGAGGTCGTGCCCGTCGGGGCCGTCAGCAAGGGCCTGGCCGGCGAGGAGCTCGCCGAGCTCGGCCTGATGGCCCGCTCGACGGCGCGGACCCGGGTCTTCTCCGACGACGGGCACTGCGTATCCGACGCCCGGCTGATGCGCCGGGCGCTGGAGTACGTCCGCGCCTTCGACGGGGTCGTCGCCCAGCACGCGCAGGACCCCGGGCTCGCCGGCCGCGACGCCTGCTGCGACGAGGGCGAGACCTCCGGCCGGCTCGGCCTGCCGGGCTGGCCCGCGGTCGCCGAGGCCGGGATCGTGGCGCGCGACGTCCAGCTGGCCGAGCTGACCGGGTCCCGGCTGCACGTCTGCCACGTGTCCACCGCCGAGACCGTCGACGTGCTGCGCTGGGCCAAGGGCCGCGGCGTCCCCGTCACCGCCGAGGTGACGCCGCACCACCTGCTGCTCACCGTCGACGAGCTGCTCGGCTACGACCCGACGTACAAGGTCAACCCGCCGCTGCGCAGCACCGAGGACGTCGCCGCGCTACGCGGCGCGCTGACCGACGGGACCATCGACGCGGTCGGGACCGACCACGCGCCGCACGCCCGCCACGACAAGGAGCACGCCTTCGTCGACGCCGCCTTCGGCATGCTCGGGCTCGAGACCGCGCTCGCCGTGGTCGTGGAGACGATGGTCCGGCCGGGTTCGCTCGGCTGGGCCGACGTCGCGACCCGGATGTCGTCGGTGCCGGCGCACATCGCCCGGCTGACCGGGCAGGGCCGTCCGCTCGCCGTCGGCGAGCCCGCGAACCTCGTCCTCGTCGACCCCGGGCGCCGCGCGGTCGTGGACCGTGACGGTTCGCTGTCGCTGTCGCGCAACAACCCGTGGCACGGGCGCGACCTGCCCGACCCGGTCGTCGCGACCTGGTGGCGGGGCCGCCGGACCTTCGCCCGGTCCTGAGGAGATGATCACGGGGTGATCGAGCAGCGACCGTTCGGCTCCACCGGCCTCACCGTCTCCCGGATCGGCCTCGGTGCCGGCCAGGTCGGCGAGCGGGACGTCACAGAGCCGCAGGCGGAGCGCCTCCTGCGCGGCGCGCTCGACCTCGGGGTGACCCTGGTCGACACGGCGCTGTCGTACGGCGCGAGCGAGGAGCGCATCGGGCGCCACCTCCACGACCGGCGCGGGGACTTCGTGCTGTCGAGCAAGGGCGGCTCGGGCGTCGAGGGGCACGAGGACTGGTCGGCGGGCGCCGTCCGGGCGAGCGTCGAGCAGACGCTGCGCCGGACGCGGTCCGAGCGCGTCGACGTCTTCTTCCTGCACTCCTGCTCGCTCGAGGTGCTCGAGCGCGGCGAGGCCCAGGACGCCCTCGACGCCGAGGTCGAGGCCGGCCGGGTCGTCGTCGCCGGCTACAGCGGGGACAACGAGGCGCTGGCGTACGCCGCGTCCTCCAGCCGCTTCGGGGCGCTGGAGTGCAGCGTGAACGTCGCCGACCGCTGGAACCTGCACCACGTCGTCGGGCAGGACCCCGCCCTCGGCGTCATCGCCAAGCGGCCGGTGGCGAACGCCCCGTGGCGGTTCGACGAGCGGCCGACCGGCCACTACGCCGAGCTCTACTGGGAGCGGCTGCAGCAGCTGCGGCTCGACCCGGGCCCGCTCGGCTGGACCGCGCTCGCGCTGCGCTTCACCGCGCACGCCCCGGGCGTGCACTCCTCCATCGTCGGCACCGCCCACCTGGACCACCTGCGCGAGAACGTCGAGGCCGCGTCCGCCGGACCGCTGCCGCCCGAGGTCGTCGCCCACCTCGACGAGGCCTGGGACCGCGTGGGCGCCGACTGGCCCAGCTCGACCTGAGCCGACGACCACGCTCGCGGTCCCGTCCAGCCAGCGACGCTCTCAGGCCGTCGCCACCGGCTCCCGACGGCGCCGTCCGGGGCGCCGGGCGATCGCGACGCCGACGAGGCTGATGACGCCGCCGAGGACGGCGAGCAGCAGCGGGACCTCCCCGAGGACGAGCCAGCCGAGCGCGATCGCCACCGGCGGGACCGCGTACGTGGTCGTGGCGAGCCGACCGGTGTCGCTGCGGCCCATGGCGAAGGCCCAGGTCGAGAAGGCCAGCGCGGTGGGCACCAGCCCGAGGTAGACGACGGACCACCAGACCCTGGCGGGCGCGGCGGCGAGGTCGTGGACGAGCTCGCCGGCGAAGGGCAGGCAGGCGATCGTGCCCACGGTGCACGCGGCCCAGGTGACGACGAGGCCGGACAGGTGGCGCAGCACGACCTTCTGCGCGACGAGGGCGCAGGCGTACGCGACCGCGCTGACGAGCACGAGGGCCACGCCGAGGCCGGGCGAGGTCCCCCGGGTCCCCGCGGCTCCGGAGGCGAGACCGATGAGCAGCGTCCCGGCCAGCGCGACGGCGAGCCCGACCACGAGCGGGGTCGGGAAGCCCTCGCGGAGCACCGTGCCCGCGAGGACCGCGACGAGCACCGGCGAGATCTGGATGATCATCGACGCGGTGCCGGCGTCCACGTGGCGCTCGCCGGCGTTGAGCGCGACGTTGTAGAGCGCGAACCAGGCCAGCCCGACGAAGACGAGCAGCCACCGGACCCGCTGCGGCAGGGCCCGCAGCGAGGCGAGCCGCCGGCCGCCGCCGAAGCGCGGCAGGGAGGTCATGGCCGTGAGCGCGACCGTGCCCACCAGCAGACGGCCCAGCGACAGGGCGCCCGGGCTGAGCCAGGGGCCGGCGAGGCGGATGACGACGAAGGCCGAGGCCCAGGCGAGCACCGTCACCACCACGGCGACCAGGCCGAGGCGGCCGAGCCCCTGCGGAGGCGCGGACGACTGCTGCACGGTGACCACGGACCGAAGGATCGCAGGCCGTTCAGACACTTCCCGCGCCGTCCGCGGCTCCTAGGGTGTGGGCCATGCCCGACAACCTGCCGGAGTGGTTCCCCCGGACCCTGGCCCAGGCCACCCAGTTCGTGCCGCTGCGCATCGTCTTCCTGATCGTCCTGGCGCTGGTGGCCCGCGCGGTGGTCAACGGCCTGATCGACCGCACCGTCCGCAACACCACCGGGGACCGGCGTCGGATCCGGATCCGCCCGCTGCGGGCGCTGCGCGAGCCGGACCCGTCGGCCGTGGGTCGTCGCGACTCGCGCATCCGCGCGCTGGGCTCCCTGGCCCGCAACGCCTCGACCGTCCTCATCACGGTCGTGACGATCCTGATGGTCGTCTCCGAGCTCGGCTTCAACATCACCTCGCTGGTCGCCGGCACCTCGGTGGTGGCCGTGACGATCGCCTTCGGCCTGCAGAACGTGGTCAAGGACCTCGTGGCGGGCGTGACGATGCTGGTGGAGGACCAGTTCGGCGTCGGTGACTACATCGACATGAAGGAGGCCTCGGGGACGGTCGAGGCCATCGGCCTGCGGACCACGACGCTGCGCGACGACAGCGGCAACGCCTGGTACGTCCGCAACGGCGAGATCGTCCGGGTCGGCAACTTCAGCCAGGGCGGCACCGGCCGCCCGGGCCCGGACCACGGGACAGCCAAAGTGCGCCTCGTCGACCCCGTCACCCAGACCCCGGCGCGCCCCGAGGACTGAGCCGAGGCAGCACCGGCCCCGAAGACGCGAGCACCCCGTACGCAGGCGCGTACGGGGTGCTCGGCGTGCGGGGCTCAGCCCTTAAAGCTGGACTCCAGCGTGATGGTCGTGCCGGTGAGGGCCTGGGAGACCGGGCAGTTCTCCTTGGCCTCCTTGGCGGCCGCGTCGAACTCGTCCGCGGTGATGCCGGGGACGTCGCCGACGACGGTCAGCTTGATGCCGGTGATGCCCTTGCCGGCCTGGAAGCTCACCTCGGCCTTGGTGTCGATGCTCGTCGGCGCGTGGCCGGCGGTGGCGAGGCCGTGCGAGAGCGCCATCGAGAAGCAGGTCGAGTGGGCCGCGGCGATGAGCTCCTCGGGGCTCGTCTTGCCGTTCGGCTCCTCGGCGCGCGACGGCCAGTTGACCTCGAAGCTCCCGACCTGGGACGAGACCAGCTCGACCTCGCCCTGGCCCTCCATGAGCGAGCCCTCCCAGTGGGCCTCGGCGGTACGGACGACAGCCATGTGCAGCTCCTTGCGTGATCGTGGGTCGCCGGCGGTGGCCGGCGCGTGCGTCGGGCGACCGGGTCGGTCGTCCGCGACCCATCGTGCCAAAGCCGTCCTCGGCGGCGCCGGGCGGTCTCGTCCACCCGGCGGTCGGCGCGGGAGGGGGATGATGGAGGCGATGTCCGAGCCGTCAGCCAGCCCTGCGCCCTCCGCCGCACCCGTCACCAGCTTCTACGACGCGGTCGGCGGGCACCCCACGTTCGTCGCCCTCGTCCGCCGCTTCTACGAGGGCGTCGCGGGCGACCAGCCGCTCCGCGACCTCTACCCCGAGGAGGACCTCGCGCCGGCCGAGGACCGGCTGCGCGGCTTCCTCGAGCAGTACTGGGGCGGGCCCACGACCTACAGCGAGCAGCGCGGCCACCCGCGCCTGCGGATGCGGCACGCGCCCTTCGACGTCACGCCCGACATGCGCGACCGCTGGATCACCCACATGCGCGACGCCGTCGACTCCCTCGACCTGCCGCAGGCCCAGCGCGACGAGATGTGGACCTACCTCGAGCGCGCGGCGCAGTTCATGGTCAACAGCCCCGGTGAGTCTGGGGGCGCGGCCCCTACCGCTCCTTCGATGGGCCTGCCCGTCGGCGGCCGCACGGTCTCGCTGCAGCCGCGTCGGCCCACCGAGGGCTGAAAGCGGCTCAGGCCCCCGGAACCCCCACCGCACCGGGCAGCGCCCAGGTCGACAGGGCGCGTCGCTCCCCGTCGTCGAGGGGTCGCGGCCCGACGGCGACGGTGCGGGCGCGAGCGTACGTCGTGCCCGTCGCCGGGTCGCGGATCTCCGCGGCGAGGGTGAACGACCGGTTGCCGACCGCGACCACGCTCGTCGCCACCTCGTACGGCTCGCAGCGGAAGTCGAGCGGCTTGAGGTAGTCGAGGTCCTGGCGCACGACCGACCACACGACCCCGGCCGACCAGTCGAGCGTCGCGCTGATGATCGCGACGCGCGCCTCCTGGACGAAGTCGTAGAACTTCACGTTGTTGACGTGGCCGTACGCGTCGAGGTCCGACCAGCGCACGGTGAGCGGGTAGCGTGCCGCGCCCTCCCCCACGCCGACCTTGGGCAGCGGGCGCAGCGGCTCGGCCGGGTCGAGGTAGGCGGCGAAGGCGGCCCGCTCGACCTCGTGGAGCCGGCGCATCCCGCCGCCGGCCAGGTCGAAGGGCACCAGCGCGGTGCGTGCGCGCGCCGCCACGCGCCCACTGTCGAGCACGTCGTAGCCGACGACGAAGCGGCTGGCGCCGAGCGCGTCGATCCACACCGACACCTCGAGCGGCTCGGGCCCGTAGCCGACCGGCGCCACGTACTCCACCTGGTGCGACACGACGAGCACCCCGGTCGTGAGCATGTCGGCCAGCCCTTCGGCCCCCGCGTGCAGGAACGCCACGCGGGCGTCCTGCAGGTGGTCGAGGTAGACCGCGTTGTTGACGTGTCCCTGCGCGTCGAGGTCGCCCCAGCGCCGGGGCGAGCGGTGGACGAAGCGGGTCGGTGCGGCCGCCGGCTCAGTCAAGGTCGTAGAGCGAGTCGAGCAGGTCGCGGTAGCGGCGCTCGACCTCGGCGCGGCGCACCTTCAAGCTCGGCGTCACCTCGCCGTTCTCCACGTCGAGCTCGCCGGGCAGGAAGGCCCAGCGCTTGACGGTCTCCCAGCGCTCGAGCTTGCGGTTCGCGGCCTGCACGTGACCGTCGATCAGCGCCCGCACCTCGGGGGCCCTGGTCAGGTCCTCCGTCGAGCCGTAGGACAGGCCCTGCCCGTCGGCCCACTCCGCGATCGCCTGCGGGTCGAGCGCGATGAGCGCGGAGATGTACTTGCGGCCCTCGCCGTGCGCGACGACCTGGCTGACGTACGGGCTCGCCGCCTTGATCACGCCCTCGACCTCGGACGGCGCGACGTACTTGCCGCCGGAGGTCTTGATCAGGTCCTTCTTGCGGTCGGTGATCTTGAGGTAGCCGTGGTCGTCCAGCTCGCCGAGGTCCCCGGTCGCGAACCAGCCGTCGACGAAGGCCTCCTCGGTGGCCTCGGGCAGGTGGTGGTAGCCGCGCATGACCCCCGGGCCCTTGATCATGACCTCGCCGTCGTCGGCGATCTTGACCTCCGAGCCGGGCATCACCGGTCCGACCGTGCCGAAGCGGGTCGCGCGCGGGTTGTTGACGAACGTCGCCGCGCTGGTCTCGGTGAGCCCGTAGCCCTCGAGGACGAGCAGCCCCGCGGCGTGGAACCACTCCTGGACCTCGCGGTTGAGGCCCGCCGAGCCGGACACGAAGAACCTGATCTTGCCGCCCATGCGGGCCTTGATCGCCGAGAACACCAGCCGCTCGGCCAGGGCCTGCTGGGCAGCGAGCAGCCCCTTGGGACGCCCGCCCGCGAGCCGCAGCGGCGAGGTCCGGCGCCCGACCGAGAAGGCCCAGGAGACGATCCGCTTCTTCGGCCCCGACGACGCGCTGGTCATCACGCGGGCACGGACCTTCTCGAAGATGCGCGGCGCCCCGCACATGAAGGTCGGTTGCACGACGCCGAGGTTCTCCACGAGGGAGTCGATGTCGCCCTCGACCGCGCTGGCGAAGCCGATCCGCAGCTGGATCGCGAGCAGCGCCTTGCCGAAGACGTGGCTGAGCGGCAGCCACAGGTACTGCAGGTCGTCGCGGTAGATGATGTCGTACGCCTCGACGGCCGCGCCCTCGTAGGTGAGGCAGTCGTGCACGAGCCGGACGCCCTTGGGCGTCCCGGTGGTGCCCGAGGTGTAGATCAGGGTCGCCAGGTGGTCGGGCCCGGTGCGCGCGATCACGTCCTCGACGCAGCCCGGGTGCTCCGCGAGCCGCTGGCGCCCGCGCGAGCGCAGCTCGTCGAGCGAGATCGTCCGCCCCCCGCGCGGGGTGCCGCTGATCTGCACGATCGTCTCGAGGTCGGTCAGCTCGTCGGCGTGCGCCTCGATCTTGTCGACCTGGCTCTGGTCCTCGGCGAAGACGACGCGGGCACCGGAGTCGCCGAGGATGAAGGCGACGTCCTCGTGCTGGGTCGTGGGGTAGACGGTCGTGGTCGCGGCGCCGGCGGACATGATCGCCAGGTCGGCGAGGACCCACTCGATGCGGGTGCCGGAGGCGATCGCCACGCGGTCCTCGAGCTCCACCCCCACGGCCAGGAGACCGGCGGCGATCTCGAACACCGCGTCGCGCGTGTCGCTCCAGGTCAGCGACACCCAGCGCCCGTCCTGCAGGTGCCGGAAGGCCTCCCGCTCACCCGACGCGGCCACCTGCTCGAGCAGCATCGCCCCCATCGAGGACGGCCGGCTCGCGAGGATCTCGGCGGCGCGGTCGGTGTGGTCGGCAAGGTCCATGAGGGCTCCGCATGCTTGTACGGGCCGCCTCGAAAGCGTCAGCCGGCCACGGTGAAGGCTGGTCGCGTCAGGCTACCGGACACCGGCCCCGCGTCCCCGGAGCAGTCCCGGCGCGGTCCTGTCACCCACGGGGACGACACCGTCGCGCCGGGTGTGACGCCGGCGTAGGTGATTGGCTCATCAACGACCTATCATTTCCTCACCATGACCACCACTGCACCCCCGGCAGCGCGTTGGCTCACCGACGACCAGCAGCGCGCCTGGCGGGCGTACCTGCTGGGCAGCGCGGTCCTCAGCGAACGCCTCGACGCCCAGCTGCGCGACCACGGTCTCGACCTCGCCGAGTACGAGATCCTCGTGACCCTGTCCGAGTCCGCCGACCGCCAGCTGCGGATGGCCGAGCTCGCCGACGCGGTCCACCAGAGCCGCTCGCGGCTGACCCACACCGTGACCCGCATGGAGAAGCGCGGGCTCATCGAGCGCTCCACCTGCCCGGTCGACCGGCGCGGCGTGTGGGCCAACCTGACCGACGCCGGCTACCGCCTCCTCGAGGACGCGGCGCCGAGCCACGTCGAGTGCGTGCGGCGCAACTTCGTCGACGCCGTGGACGACGCCGACCTCGAGGCCGTCGGCCGGGTCTTCCGGGCCGTCGTGGCCACGTCCCAGGACTGACGCCGGTCGGACGTCCGGGCGCCACCGCCCGACTACGATCGGGCACGACCATGTCCTCGCCCGCACCCCTGCTCCTGGCCCCCGGTGACGGGGACGTCCCCGACGGTCTCGGCGACCTGACCCGCGAGCTCCGCTCCCGTGACGCGCTCGGCGCGCTGGACTCCTCCACGCTGGCCCGCGCGCTCTACTCCACCGACGCCTCGCTCTACCGCGTCGTGCCGCGGGCGGTCGCCCGGCCCCGCGACGTCGACGAGCTGGTGGCGGTGCTGGACGCGGCCCGGGCGGCCCGGGTGCCGGTCACCACCCGCGGCGCCGGCACCTCCTGCGCGGGCAACGCCGTCGGGCCCGGCCTCGTCGTCGACGTCGGCCGGCACCTGACCGCGATCGGGGAGGTCGACCCCGAGGCGCGCACGGCCCGGGTCGAGCCCGGGGTCGTCCAGTCCTCGCTGCAGGCCGCGGCGGCCTCGTACGGGCTGCGGTTCGGACCGGACCCCTCGACGCACAACCGCTGCACCATCGGCGGGATGATCGGCAACAACGCGTGCGGGCCGCGCGCGCTCGGCTACGGGCGCTCGGCCGACAACGTGATGGCCCTCGACGTCGTGACCGGCCGCGGCGAGCGGCTGCACCTCGAGCACGGCGGTGCCGCGCCGGAGGCGACCAGCCTGGCCGCGCTGCGCGACGTCGTCGCCGGCGACCTGGGCACGATCCGCACCGAGCTCGGCACCTTCGGCCGCCAGGTGTCCGGCTACAGCCTCGAGCACCTGCTCCCCGAGCGCGGCTTCGACGTGGCCCGCTTCCTCGCGGGCACCGAGGGCACCCTCGCGGTGATCACCGGCGCGACCGTGCGCCTGGTCGCCGACGCCCCGCACAAGCGGATGGTCGCGCTGGGCTACGCCACGATGGCCGACGCCGCGGACGCGGTGGTCGCCGTCCTGCCGCACCGTCCGACCGCCGTCGAGGGCCTGGACCGCCGTATCGTCGACGTCGTCCGCCGTCGCCGCGGCGACTCCGCGGTGCCGCCGCTGCCCCGCGGCGACGGCTTCATGCTCGTCGAGGTCGTCGGCGACGACCCGGCCGAGGTCGAGGCCCGGGCCGCGCGGGTGCTCGCCGACGCGGGAGCCCTCGACGGCTCGGTCGTCACCGACCCGACCCAGGCCCTCGCGCTGTGGAAGATCCGCGAGGACGGCGCCGGCCTGGCCGGCGTCAGCCTCGAGCAGCCCGCGTACCCCGGCTGGGAGGACGCGGCCGTGCCGCCCGCCCGCCTCGGGGCGTACCTGCGCGACTTCGACGCCCTGCTCACCGAGTTCGGGCTGGACGCGCTGCCGTACGGGCACTTCGGTGACGGCTGCGTGCACGCCCGCATCGACTTCCCGCTGACCTCGCCGGGCGGTTCGGAGACGTACCGGCGCTTCGTCGAGGAGGCGGCACGCGTCGTCGCGTCGTACGGCGGCTCGATGTCCGGCGAGCACGGCGACGGCCGGGCGCGCTCGGCGCTGCTGCCCGCGATGTACTCTCCCGCCGCGATCGCCCTCTTCGGCCAGGTCAAGGCCGCCTTCGACCCCGACGACCTGCTCAACCCCGGCGTGCTCGTCGACCCCGCCCCCGTCGACGCCGACCTGCGGGCCTCGGGCCTGGTCGGGCGGCCGCTGCCGGTCAGCCGCCACTTCTCCGCCGAGGTCCACAAGTGCTCCGGCGTGGGCAAGTGCCTGGCCAACACGACCGGCGCCCAGGGCGTGATGTGCCCCTCCTACCAGGCCACCCGGGAGGAGAAGGACTCCACCCGCGGCCGCGCCCGCGTCCTCCAAGAGCTGGTCCAGGGCACGCTGCCCGGCGGCTGGCGTGCGCCCGAGGTGCACGACGCCCTCGACCTCTGCCTGTCCTGCAAGGGCTGCGCCCGCGACTGCCCGACCGGGATCGACATGGCGTCGTACAAGTCGATCGCCACCGACCACGCGTACGCCGGACGGCTGCGCCCGCGCAGCCACTACGCGCTCGGCTGGCTGCCGCGCTGGGGACGGCTGATCACCAAGGTCCGCGGCCTGTCCGCCCTGATCAACGTCACCGGCGCGACGCCCGGCCTCCGGCACCTGCTGCGCTGGGGCGCCGGGGTCGACCAGCGCCGCTCCCTCCCCCGCTTCTCCGCCCGGCCCGCGCGGGACCGGGTGGACCTCGGGCGTCCGTCGGCCGACGGCCAGGACGTCGTCGTGTGGGTCGACTCCTTCTCCGACTGCTTCGAGGGCGCGGGCGCCGGACCGGTCGTCGAGGTGCTGCGGTCCGCGGGCTACGCGCCGCGCTTCCTCGAGCGCAACGCCTGCTGCGGGCTCACCTGGATCAGCACCGGCCAGCGCGAGGGGGCCCGGCGCCAGCTGCGCCAGGCTCTCGACGTGCTGCACCCGGTGATCGCCGCGGGCGTCCCCGTCGTCGGCCTCGAGCCGTCCTGCCTGGCCGTGTGGCGCAGCGACGCCGCCGAGCTGCTCGACGACCCGCGCGTCGCCGAGGTGGCCGCGGGCGTCCACACCCTCGCCGAGCTGCTGGAGCGCACGCCGGGCTGGAGCGCGCCCGACCTGAGCGAGGTCGAGGTCGTCGCGCAGCCGCACTGCCACCACGCCTCGGTGATCGGCTGGCGGGCGGACGCCGCCCTGCTCGCCGCGACCGGGGCCACCGTCACCACCGTCGGCGGCTGCTGCGGGCTGGCCGGCAACTTCGGCGTGGAGCAGGGCCACTACGACGTCTCCGTCGCGGTCGCCGAGCACGACCTCCTGCCCGCCGTGCGGCAGCGGCCGGACGCGGTGGTGCTGGCCGACGGCTTCTCCTGCCGCACCCAGCTCGCCGAGCTCGCCGACCGCCAGGCCGTCACCCTGGCCGAGCTGCTCTCCCCTGGCTTCCGGGCCCCGCGCGGGCCGCACCCGGCGGTCGCGCCACCGGCCCCGGCCGACCGACACGACGGGTCCGCCACCGCCGAGCCGCCGACCTCTCAGCAGCGCCCGACCCTGGACCAGGAGTCCGTCGACGTCCCCTGAGGCGCCTGCACCGGCAGGTCCGGAGGTGCTCGCCGTCGAGCCCCGTCCGGTCGACAGACGGCTGCTGCTCGTCCTCGGCGTCGGCGTGCTGGTCGTCGCCCTCGTGCTCGGCGGCCTCGCGGTGGTCGACCGGCTGCGCGGCGGGGCGTCCTCGCCGACCCGGCTCGCCTCGGGCGTCGTCACGGCCCTCGACCACGAGGACCTCGGCGCCCTGGCCCGCCTCGTCGAACCCTCCGAGCGCGCCGCCCTCGCCCGCCTGGGCTCCTCGCTCGCCCAGCGCCTGGTGGACCTCGACCTCCCCCAGGCCGTCGGCGGCGGCCGCGCCGGTGACGACGCCCGTCCGCTCGACGGGCTCGATCTCACCCTCACCGGCGCCTCGCCGCGCGTGGAGTCCGAGGGCGGCGGCGTCGCGGTCGTCGGGCTCGGCGACCTGGTCGTCCGCGTGCGCAGCGACCCCGCCCGGGCCCACGGGCTGCTGCGGACCTGGCTCGCCCGCGAGCGGGTGAGCGAGCCTGAGGTGGAGTCGTACGGCGTCGGCGACCTGCCCGGGCTCGGGCGGCGCACGGGGCTGGTCGCGGTCGAGCGCGGCGGCCGGTGGTACGTGAGCGTGCTCGCCACGCTGCTCGGGCCCGCGGTCCCCGCCGGCAGCCCCACCGCGGTCGAGGCCCTCGAACCCACCCCCGCACCCGACCCGCAGGCCGCGGTCGAGTCGACGCTCCGCGCCCTGCTCGACCCGCAGGCCCGGCGCGACGCGGTGCCGCTCGCCCGGACCCTGGACGCGTCGGGGTCGGACGTCGTGCAGCTCTGGGCGGGCCGGCTCGCCCTCAGCGGGCCCGACCGCTCCTCCCCGCAGGTGTCCGGGCTGCTGACGACGCCGGGGCCGAGCGAGGGCGGGCGCACCGTCGTCCGCGTCGGCGCGCTCCGCCTCGGGACGTCGCTGGACCTGGCCGGTCCGTGCGCGACCGTGGGCCGCCGGACCTCGTGCCTGCGCCCGACGCCGTACCGCTACGCGGGCGGAGCGGGCACGCTCGGCGCGCTCGAGCTGCTCGGGCACGACGGGGCCTTCTCGCTGACCGCGGTGCAGGACGGCGACGGGTGGCGCACCAGCCTGCCCGAGAGCGTGGCGGACGCGGTCCTCGGCTACGCCCGCGGCCTCAGCCGCGCGCAGGTCCTCATGGTCCTGAACGCCGAGCGGAGCGACGTGCCCTCCGGCGTCCTCGACCCCGACGTCGTGCGGGACGTGACCTTCACCGACGGCGGCTACGCCCTGCTGACGCTGCGGGTCACCCGCGCCGGGCTCTACCGGGTGGTGCCGAGCCCGGCCGCGGCGAACCGGGCCATCGTGTACGCCCCGGACGGGCAGCCCGGCCTCCAGCCCTTCTTCCCCAACGACTCCGTCTACCGCCTGCAGCCCGGCGACCACACGCTGCTGGTCTGGGCCGACGACGCCTTCTCCGCCACGCTGCGCACCGGGGTGCCGTACGTGCAGCCGGTCGGGGTCCGCGCGATCCGCTGAGCCGGTTCAGGTCCCGTACGCCGTGGTCAGGGACGCGCCGAGGCGGACCAGCTCGGCGCGCACCTCCTCGGGTCCCTCCACCACGACCAGGTCGGCCCACCCGGCGAGCTGACGGGCGAGCATCGTCGCCGTGTCGGCGCGCGCCCGCAGCCGCGTGCGCCCCGCCTCGCTGCCGACCACGTCGACGTAGGCCGGGCCGAGCACGTCGCGGAAGGCGCCCACGCGGTCCTCGGGCAGGGTCAGCGTCGCCTCGACGGCGGAGCGGGCCCGCTCGATCCCGGCCGCGACCGCCGCCCACGCGGCGCCCAGGTCGAAGCCGGGCGGCGGCTCGAACCGCTCCTCGCCGCTCGCCGGTCCCGTCACGGCGCTCACCCGGTCGACCCGGAACGTGCGCTGCCCGGCCACCGTCCCCGCCAGCAGGTACCAGGTCCCGTCGTGGTCGACGAGCCCGAGCGGCTCCACGTCGCGCTCGGTCGCGCCGCCCCTCGAGCCCGCGTGGGCGAGCCGCACCCGACGCCGCTCGACGACGGCACGCTCGAGCGCGTCCAGGTGCGGCGGGCGGGCGACCGGCTCGGCGCCCCAGCGCCGTCGGTCGAGCACGACGGCGGACCCGGCGGTCTCGGCCTGCTCCCGGAACGTCGACGGCAGCGCCCGCACCAGCTTGCGCAGCGCGGTCCGGACGGCCGGCGACACGTCGCTCCCCGGGCCCACCAGCAGGAACAGCGCCCGCACCTCCGGCGCCGTGAGCCCGCTCAGGTCGGTCCTCGCCCCGCCGACCAGCGACCAGCCCCCGCCGCGACCGGGCTGGGCGTAGACGGGCACGCCCGCCGCCGACAGCGCCTCGAGGTCGCGCCGCACCGTGGGGACGGACACCTCGAGCTCCTGCGCCGCCTCGGCCGCGGTCAGGCGTCGGCGTGACTGCAGCAGGAGCAGGAGGCTCACCAGGCGGTCCGCGCGCACCCGCTCATCCTCGTGAAGAAAGTGATCGGGAGGTGATCACTTTCTCCGCGACCCTGGTCGAGTCAGCCGAACCGATGCAGGAGGCACACCGATGCTCCAGGGCATGTCCAACGTCAACGTCTACGCCGCCGACCTCGAGGCTGCGGCCCGGTGGTACGCCGAGGTCCTCGGCGTCGAGCCCTACCACGTCACCCCGGGCTACGTGGAGTTCCGCGTCGGGCCGGACGAGGACGAGCTCGGCATCATCGACGCCCGCTACGCCCCGGCCGACGAGCCGCGTACGCCGGGCGGGGCCGTCCTCAGCTGGCACGTCGACGACCCGCAGGCCGCGCTCGACCGCCTCGTCGCCCTGGGTGCCACCCAGCGGCAGCCCGTCACCCCGCGCGGGGAGGGCTTCGTGACGGCGTCGGTGGTCGACCCCTTCGACAACGTGCTGGGGTTCATGAGCAACCCGCACTGGGCCGCCCGGCACTGAACCCGGACCTCACTCCCCGGGGTCCGTCGACGGGCCCACGACCGCGTACGTCTTCCCGGTCGTCAGGACCACGGGCGCTACGAGCCACCTCGACCGGCGTCGAGCGGCACGTTGAAGGGCGTGACGACCTGGATCGCCGACGGCGCGGACGACACGACGCCCGGGATGGCGCCGTGCCACTGCAGCAGCAGGCGGCACGCCTGCCGGGCGTCGGCGCGCAGGTCGTGGTGCAGGACCGCGGTGATCTGGTGGCGGCGCAGCAGCGTCAGGTTGTCCTCGTCGAGGTCGTGGCCGACGAACGCCTGCGGGACCCGCCCCCGCGCGCGGAAGGCCTCCAGCACCGCGGTGTTGCCCCCGCCGATCGAGTAGACCGCGTCGAGGTCGGGCTCGGCGTCGAGGACGTCGCCGACGGCCCGCAGCATGGAGGCGTCGAGCCCGTCGGTCTCGGAGACCTCGCGCAGCACCCGACCGGGCGCCATCTCCCGCATCGTCGAGCGGAACCCCGCCTCGCGCTCCTCCTCGCCGCGGAAGCTCGTGCTGCTCAGCGTCACCAGGACCGGCGCCGCGCTGGCGCCGCCGGTCCGCGTGAGCAGGTAGGCCGCCGTCGCCCCCGCCGCGCGGTTGTCGATGCCGACGTACGCCGCCCGCCGGCTGAGCGGGAGGTCGGTGGCCAGCGTGACCACCGGGATGCCGCGGGCCACCAGCCGGTCCACCGCCTCCACGACGTCGGGGTGGTCGGGCGCCTTGAGCAGCACGCCGTGCGACCCGCGTCGGGCGATGGCGTCCAGGGTCTCGACCACCTCGGCGACCGGTCCCTCCTCCCGCAGCCGGAAGCGGGCGCGCACGAGCGCCGGCTGCAACGTCGGCAGCTCCGCCTCCAGCGCGGCGCGGACACCGGCCGTGAACCGCCGCGGCGCCCGCATCACGAGGTCGACGAGGAAGGTGCGCCCGGCGAGCCGGACCTGGTCGCGCTGCCGGTCGAGGTCGACGATCGCCTGGCGCACCTCGGCGACGGTGCTCGCCCGCACGCCGGGACGCTCGTTGAGCACGCGGTCGACGGTGGCGGGGCTGAGCCCGGACTGCTCGGCGATCTCGCGGATCCGGTAGGGGTGGTGAGGCACGGCCTGACCTCGTTCTGAGGTGTTTCTGAGGGGTTTGATGAGGTCGCCAGCCTCTCACGCTCCCCTACTGTTCTGCGTACGCCACCCGTCCTACCCACCAGGAGAGACCATGACGGTCACCGCTCAGCGCCCCGGCTCCCAGCAGCTCCCCGCCCGGTTCACCGAGGCCGACTGCCGGCTCGACGACTTCCTCGCCCTGCTCGAGCAGCGAACCGACGTCGCCGACTACCCGCACGCCGCCGAGGTGGTGCAGGACGTGCTCGTCTACGACGCGGCCACGCTGCGCCGGGTCGCCGTCGACGACGCGGGCCGCGAGACCGTGCAGGCCGAGCTCGTCCGCGCCCTCACCGACGGGCCCGGCGTCGTCGCCTTCCGCGGCGCGTTCCCCGACACCGCGGTGGTCGACCGCGCCACCGCCGCGTTCGAGGAGATCATCACGGCGGAGCGGGCCGGCGGGGCCGGCGGCAACGACCACTTCGGCAGCGGCGCGAACGACCGCGTGTGGAACGCGCTGGAGAAGCTCGCGGTGCGCGACCCCGGCACGTTCGTCGACTACTACGGCAACGACCTGCTCGCGCTGGTGTCGTCGGCCTGGCTGGGCCCGGCCTACCAGGTCACCTCGCAGGTCAACGTCGTCCGCCCCGGCGGCCAGGCGCAGGACCCGCACCGCGACTACCACCTCGGCTTCCTGTCGAACGAGACGGCGGCGCGCTACCCCGCGCACGTCCACCTGCTGTCCCCGGTGCTGACCCTGCAGGGCGCGGTCGCGCACTCCGACATGCCCGTCGAGAGCGGCCCGACGATGTACCTGCCGTACAGCCACCAGTACGCCCCCGGCTACCTGGCGTGGCGCCTGCCGGAGTTCCGGGAGCACTTCCTGCGCTCGTACGTGCAGCTGCCGCTGGCCAAGGGCGACGCGGCGTTCTTCAACCCGGCGCTGTTCCACGGGGCCGGCACCAACGTCTCCGCCGACGTGCAGCGGATGGCGAACCTGCTGCAGGTCAGCTCGGCCTTCGGCCGGGCCATGGAGACGGTGGACCGCTCGAAGGTCGTCCGGGCGGTCTACCCGGTGCTGCGGGCCCGGCGCGCGGCCGGCGTGGACGCCGCCTCGCTCGCCAACGCCCTCGCCGCGTCCGCTGAGGGCTACCCGTTCCCGACGAACCTCGACCTCGACGCGAACGTCAACGGCTTGACGCCGCTCTCGCAGGCGGAGATCGTCGCCCAGGCCCTGGCCGACGACGTCGAGCCGGACGCGCTCGCCGAGACGCTCGACACCTACGACGTGCGCCACCGCACGGACGAGATCTGATGCCGGGATCGCTGCAGGACCTCGTCGTCCTCGTCAGCGGCGGTACGCAGGGCGTCGGCGCGGGCGTGGCCCGCGCCGCCGTGTCCGCTGGCGCGCACGTCGTCGTGACGGGGCGGCGGGCGGAGGTCGGCGAGGCGTTCGTCGCCGAGCTGGACGCGCTCGGCGGCCACCCGGCGACGTTCGTGCGGGCCGACGTGACCGACGTCGAGCAGGCCCGGGCGAGCGTGGCCGCGACCGTGGAACGGTTCGGACGGGTCGACGGGCTCGTCAACGCCGCCGGGCTGACCGACCGCGGCACCCTGCTCGACACGACGCCGGAGCTGTTCGACGCCCACGTCGCCGTGAACCTGCGGGCGCCGTTCTTCCTGATGCAGGCCGCGGTCGCCGACATGGTCCGTCGCGGCGAGCCGGGCTCGGTGGTCAACGTGATCACCATGTCGGCGCACGGCGGCCAGCCGTACCTCGCGCCGTACGTCGCGTCGAAGGCCGGGCTCGTCGGCCTGACGAAGAACGCGGCGCACGCGCACCGCTTCGACCGGGTGCGCGTCAACGGCGTCAACATCGGCTGGACCGAGACGCCCGGCGAGGACGAGACGCAGCGGCGCTTCCACGGCGCGGGCGACGACTGGCTCGCGCGGGCGGCCGAGCAGCTCCCGATGGGCAAGCTCGGTCAGGTCGAGGACGCGGCGCGCCTGGTCGTGCTGCTGCTCTCGCCCGAGAGCGGCGTGGTGACGGGTTCCGTCATCGACTGGGACCAGGTCGTCCCCGGCGCCCACGACTGACGACGGAGCGGTTGCACGACCACGGTCCCTGAGCTCGTCGAGGGGCGCCCTCCGACAAGCTCAGGGACCGTGGCCGGGTCCCGGCAGATCAGGCGCGCGTCAGGCGGCGGTGCGTCGCCCGGTGCGGCCGGGCGGCCTCGGCGCCGAGCCGGTTGATCTTGTTGGCCTCGTAGTCGGCGTAGTTGCCCTCGAACCAGAACCACTTCGCCTGCTCCTCGTCGTCGCCCTCCCACGCGAGGATGTGGGTGGCGACGCGGTCCAGGAACCACCGGTCGTGGGAGATCACCACGGCGCAGCCCGGGAACTCGAGCAGCGCGTCCTCCAGCGACTGGAGCGTCTCGACGTCCAGGTCGTTGGTCGGCTCGTCGAGGAGCAGCAGGTTGCCGCCCATCTTGAGCGTGAGGGCGAGGTTCAGGCGGTTGCGCTCACCGCCGGAGAGCACGCCGGACGGCTTCTGCTGGTCCGGCCCCTTGAACCCGAACGACGCCACGTACGCCCGCGACGGCATCTCGAAGTTCGCGACCTTGATGAAGTCGAGGCCGTCGGAGACGAGCTCCCAGACGTTCTTCTTCGGGTCGAGCCCGGAGCGGCCCTGGTCGACGTAGCTGACCTTGACCGTCTCGCCGATGCGCAGCGCGCCGGAGTCGGGCTGCTCCTCGCCGACGAGCATCCGGAACAGCGTCGACTTGCCGACGCCGTTCGGGCCGATGACGCCGACGATGCCGGCGCGCGGCAGCGTGAAGTCGAGGCTGTCGAAGAGCAGCCGGTCGCCGAAGCCCTTGACCAGCTTCTCCGCGTCCAGCACCTGGCTGCCCAGGCGCGGGCCGGCCGGGATGTTGATCTCCTCGAAGTCCAGCTTGCGGTTGCGGTCGGCCTCGGCCGCCATCTCCTCGTAGCGGGCGAGGCGGGCCTTGTTCTTGGCCTGGCGCGCCTTGGGGTTGGACCGCGCCCACTCGAGCTCGCGCTCGAGGATCTTGGCCCGCTTGGCGTCGCGCTTGCCCTCGACCTGGAGCCGCGACTTCTTGGTGTCGAGGTAGGTCGAGTAGTTGCCCTCGTACGGGTGCGTCTTGCCGCGGTCGATCTCGAGGATCCACTGGGCGACGTTGTCGAGGAAGTACCGGTCGTGGGTGACGGCCAGGACGGCGCCCGGGTAGGAGTTCAGGTGGCCCTCGAGCCAGTTCACGCTCTCGGCGTCGAGGTGGTTGGTGGGCTCGTCGAGGAGCAGCAGGTCGGGCTGCTGGAGCAGCAGCTTGCAGAGCGCGACGCGTCGGCGCTCACCACCGGAGAGGACGTCGACGATCTCGTCCGGCGGCGGGCAGCGCAGCGCGTCCATCGCCTGCTCGAGCTGGGAGTCGATGTCCCACGCGTTGCGGTTGTCGAGCTCGGTCTGGACGTCGCCCATCTCGGCCATCAGCGCGTCGAAGTCGGCGTCCGGGTCGGCCATGGCCTCGCCCAGCTCGTCCATCCGGCGCTGCAGCGCCTTCACGTCGGCGACGGCCTCCTCGACGTTCTCGAGGACCGTCTTGCCGGCGGTCAGCGGCGGCTCCTGCAGCAGGATGCCGACGGTGGCGTCCTTGGCCAGGATCACGTCGCCGTTGTTGGCCTTCTCCAGCCCGGCCATGATCTTGAGCAGCGTCGACTTGCCGGTGCCGTTCGGCCCGACGACGCCGATCTTGGCGCCCGGGAAGAACGACAGCGTGATGTTGTCGAGCACGAGCTTGTCGCCCAGCGTCTTGCGGACGTTGTGCATCGAGTAGATGAATTCAGGCATGGGTGCTTTCGTCTGGAGAGCGTTCGGCGTGCGCGGTCAGCCCTGCGGCACGGGCGACCACCCAGTATGCCAGTGGGGCGAGGTCGCGCCTGGTCCGAGACCTGGGCCCGATGACGCCCACTCTGAGGGAGACGACATGTCGAAGCACCCGTTCGAGGCCCCCACCCGGGCAGACCTCGAGCACCTGCCGGTCGAGATCCTCTCCGAGGACGATCTCGGGGTCTTGTCGGTCAGGGCCTGGGCCAAGGACGGCGAAAGCGTCAAGGTCACGTGGGACGTCCTCGCCCGGTCGTTCACCGTCTGGTGGAGATCGGCAGACGCCGAGCGTCTGACGGTCTATCGGGAGCTGGTCGTCCAGGTCTCTGTGAACGTTGAGCTAGGCGCGGTCGTCTTCCGTTGCTGGTCTCAGGGCGCTGACCTCAAAGGAACCCTGGTCGTCCGGGTCGCGGAGACCGTCACCGTGACCGACGCGACCCTGCAGAGCTGAGCACGAGGCCCCTCCACCGCCTCCGGCCGGTCGGCGCCCGTCGCCGCCGATTTTCTTACCCGCATCGCGGCGACAGGCCGGTCGAGGGCCGAACCGCCGCACTGCGGTAAGAAAACCGGCGCGACGTCAGCCCCGGGCGCGCAGGATCGCCGCCCGTGCGGCCTCGTAGCGCTCGAGCTCGACCCGTACGGGCGCGACGACGGACCCGGCGCTGACGCGGGACACCGCGGCGAGCAGGCGCTGGCGGGCCAGCCGGGCCCGTCGGCGGGCGCCCACGGCGACCCCGATGCGGGCGAGCGCGGCGACGAGCAGCCCGGCGACCACGCCCCCGACCACGAGGACCGTCGGCGCCGGGAAGCGCCACCAGGTGACCGGCGGCAGCGGCGGCAGCTGCAGGTAGGCGAGCACGAAGGCCGAACCCAGCCAGCCGAGCCCGGCCACCACGGCCGCGACGAGCAGCCACTGGAGCACCCGGACCGCGCCCCACCAGCGCCGGTGCCGCTCCACGTCGAGGTCGGTGGTCGCGACGGCGGTGTCGAGCGCGTCGGCCAGCCCCTCCGACGAGCGTCGCGTCGTCGCGCGCACGGCGTCGGCCCAGCCGCGGGTGAGCCCCGCCGACGCCTCGTCGGCCAGGGTCCGCAGGGCGGAGTCCACCCGCGCCTGCTGGACGCCCGAGCTGGACGGGAGCGAGGTGCGCGAGGTCGCGGTCGGCGAGGCGATCTCGCGGCGCCCTCCGCCGCCGAGCCGCAGGCGGCGCAGCGGGTCCGGCTTGAACTTGGCCACCCAGGCCAGCACCGGCCAGCCGGTGGCGAGCCCGCCGCGCAGGCGCCAGGCCTGGTCGACGGCCCGGGTCACCACCGGGACGCCTGCGGCCTCGCCGAGCTGGGCGTCGAGGGTGGCGACCGTCCGTCGGGACAGCTCCGGTGCGGGTCCGGTACCCGACGCCGTCGCCAGCCGGTCTGCGGCGGCCCCGACGTCGGCGGCGAGCCGCGCCGCCGCGGCCCGCTTGCCGGCGACCACGTGACCGAGGCGGGCGAGCAGCGCGTCGAGGCCCTCGCCGGTGGCCGCCGAGACACCGAGCACCTCGACGCCGCCGAGCCCCTCGACGTCGAGGAGCCGGCGGAGGTCGCGCAGGCACGCGGCCCGCGCGTCGGGAGCGAGGGTGTCGACCTGGTTGAGCACGACGAGCATCACGGCCGCGTGCCCGGCGAGCGGGCGTAGGTAGCGCTCGTGCAGGGCCGCGTCGGCGTACTTCTGCGGGTCGACCACCCAGACGAGGACGTCGACGAGGGCCACGAGCCGGTCGACCTCGGTCCGGTGCTCCGCCGCGGTCGAGTCGTGGTCGGGCAGGTCGAGCAGCACCAGCCCGTCGAGGGCCACCGCGTCGGCGAAGGCGCCGGTGTCGACGACGTGGCGTCGCCGGACCTGCAGCCAGTCGAGGAGCTCCTCCCCCGCCTCGGCGCCCCACGTGGCGGCCATCGTCACCGAGGTGGTCGGGCGCCGGACGCCGACGGTCGCGGCGTCGGTCCCGGTGAGCGCGTTGAACGTGCTCGACTTGCCCGACCCGGTCGCCCCGGCCAGGGCCACGACGGTCGCGCCGCCGGAGATCGCCAGCCGTCGGTCGACCTGGAGGCCGACCCGGTACGCCTCGTCGACCGCCTCGCCCGACACCCGGCCCTCGCACGCGTCGGCCGCCTCCCGCAGCGCCCGCACGCGGTCGACGAGAGCCGTCGTCGGGTCCTCGCGCTGCAGCAGCGCGCGACCCCGGGCGACCAGCGACCCGGCCATCAGCGCAGCTCGCGCGCGCGGTCGGGCTCGACGAGCTCGGCGTCGACCACGTCGTCCCCGAGGTCGTCGGCATCGTCGGAGCCGCCCAGCGGACCCGCACCGGGTCCGGCGGTCAGCGCGGGCGCCGGCTCGGGCACGCGCAGCGCCGAGGACCCGGCCACTCCGGACGAGCCGGCAGGGAGCACCTGCCGCGCCTCGTCCACGGCACCCGCCGCGTCGCGCAGCGCCGACCCCAGGCCGGCGTCCACGGCCAGCCCGTCGAGCAGCCGGTGGTAGCGCAGCAGCTCCTCGGCCATCAGGGCCTCGACCCGGGAGTCGAGCTCGGTCTTGGCGGTCTCGGCCAGACGGCGTACGGCCTGGTCGCCGAAGACGGCCTCGAGGACACGCTGGGCCAGCAGGGCGGTGCCGCCGGCGACGCCGACCTCGGCACCGACCAGCCCGCCGGTGTGGGCGAAGACCACGATCATCAGCGCGACGCCGATGCCGTTGACGCCGAAGGCGAGGAACCGGGCCCGGGACCGCTTGGTCATGCCCTCGTCGGCGACGAGCTGGAGCACCGCGCCCTGCCAGTCGCGGATGACCTGTGCGGCGCGCGTCCGCAGCTCGGGCGAGCTGTGGGAGAGGTCGGCCGGCGTCCGACCGAGCACGTCGCGTCCGGCGGCCGTCGACTGCCACGACGACTCGGCCCGCTCGGCGGCCGCGTCGGCCTCCTGCAGCAGCAGCGACTCCAGGCCCGACTCGACGGCGACCTTGAGGTCGCGCGCGCCCGGCGGCTCGCCCTTGATCGCGGCGACGACCCGGTCGCGCAACCAGCCGACGCGCTGCTCGAGCGCGCGGAAGAACTCGCCGGTCCCCACGAAGTCGTGCCAGCGCGCGAGCACCTCACCGCGCAGCAGCGTGCCGTCCTCGGTCTGGACTCCGACGGTCCGCACCGCCTCGGCGTACGAGCGGTCGACCTCGGACCGCAGCCGGTCGAGCGCCTCGGCCTGCTCGTCGGCGGCCCTGGCCAGGGACGGCGTCCGCGCGACGAGCGAGCCGACCGCGCCGTCGAGCGTCTGCTGCACCACGGCGGCCCGGCGGGAACGGTCGGAGGCGAGGGCGGAGAGCCAGCCGCGGATCGGCGCGACGGCGGCGTCGGGCAGCAGCCCGTCGGCGTCGACGGCGGTCTCGGGCACCGCGAACAGCGGCGAGTCGGCGAGGCCGCGCTCGCTCATCATCTGCCCGAGGTGCGGCGGCACGTCGCGCATCGCGCGCGGCGGCACCCGGTCGAGCACGACGGCGACGGCGGCGCTCCGGCCCGCGGCGGCACTCAGGTAGTCCCAGGGCACGGCGTCGGCGTAGCGGGCGGCCGAGGTGACGAACAGCCACAGGTCGGCCGCCTCGAGCAGCTGCGCGGCCAGCTGTCGGTTCTCGACGACGACCGAGTCGACGTCGGGCGCGTCGAGCACGGCCAGCCCGCGCGGCACGGCGGCCAGGGGCACGAGCTGCAGACCGGTGGCGGCGCGGCCCGACCCCGTCGAGCGCGCCAGCCCGGGCAGGACGCGGTCGTCGGTGAACCACCGCGCGTCGTCGGGGTGGTGCACCAGGACGGGCGCCCGTGTGGTCGGGCGGATCACGCCGGGCTCGGTGACGCGGTGCCCGACGAGGGAGTTGACCAGCGTCGACTTGCCCGCCCCCGTGGACCCGCCGACGACGGTGAGCATCGGCGCGTCGATGGAGGCCAGCCGCGGCAGCACGTAGTCGTCGAGCTGGGCGCCGATCGACTCGGCGGCGCCCTGCTGCTCGACCGCGCCCGGCAGGGGCAGCGGCAGGCGGGCCCGGCCCAGCACCTCGCGCAGGCGGACCAGCGACACCTCGAGCGGCGTGCGCTCCCGGGTCGGCACGAGCTCGGTCACGGCTCCGCCTCCCTCGCTACTGCTCGCCGGGAGGCTTCCAGGTGGGGTCGACCTCCGAGTACCGGGTAGCAGTCTGCCCCAACGGGCCGGGCGCGGCCGAGGGCGCGCCCGGGGTCCCGGGAGCGGCCGGGTAGCTCCCGGCCAGCCCGGCTGGACCCGGGAAGGCCGGCGGCGCGTACGCGGGCACCGCGGCGACGCGGCCGCGCCGGCGCAAGCGCCTCCACGGGTAGTCGGCGGCGCCGACGGGCTGGATCACCGCGGCCGGCCGGAGCGTCCTGATCTTGGCGAGCAGCACGCGTTCGCGGGCGTGCCCGGCGGCGTCGACCAGCCCGCGGTCCATCGAGTCGCGCAGGTAGGCCAGCTCGGTGACGGCGCGCTGGAACCGGAGGGTCGCGAGGAAGGTGGACGGGCCCCGCAACAGCGCGTGCCAGAGCGCGCGGGGGCGGGTGCGCAACCGGGACAGCGGGACCGGGTCGTCGGCCTCGAGCCAGCCGACGCGGACGTAGTCGCCCAGCCGCGTACGGATCAGGCGGCCCTGGGCGAGGAGCTGGCGGACGACGAAGCCGACGAAGCCGAGGACCAGCGGGATCGCGACGAAGAGGAACACGATCAGCTGCTGGCGGCCCGACAGCAGGCTCGCCGCCGTGTTGAAGGTCATGTGCAGCAGCGCGGCGCAGCAGAAGCCGGCCAGCGGCGCGACGACCCGTACGGTCTTCGACCTCGAGCGCATGGCCACGGCCAGGCCGATGCCGGTCATCGACGTGAAGAGCGGGTGGCCGAAGAAGGTGAGCAGCCCGCGCAGCACGAAGACCTGCCGCAGCGCCTCCTCGGGGGGCACCGAGCCGATGGTCCGCGCGGCGTAGCGGTAGGCCCGGCCGTAGTAGAGAATGTTCTCGACGAAGGCGAACGCGGCGCCCGAGAGTCCCGCGAGGACGATGCCGCTCAGCCGGCTGACCCACGCGTAGCGGATCAGGATCGCCAGCCAGAAGAGCACGGTGCCCTTGGCCGCCTCCTCGACGAAGGGCGCCACGAAGATCGCCGCCCGCGCGCCCGTCGCCGGGTCGCCGTCGCCGATGATCGACAGGTGGGCGGCCGCCCAGCTGTTCACCTGCGCTGAGAAGAAGGTCGCGACGCAGGCGCCCCAGCCGAAGGTCATGAACCAGACCCAGAAGCGCTGCGGGCGGAACCGGTCGGCCCACAGGAAGAGCAGCGTCAGCGGGATCACCGTGATCGCGGCGTAGCGCGCCGCGATCGGCACGGCCTCGCGCCCGAGCCCGGGCAGCACCCCGCCGGGCACCTCCTGGTCCGGCACGACCTGGCGGTAGAGCAGCACCAGGCAGACCGCGTACCCCACGACCACGAGCGCGGTCAGCCAGGCGAGCGGTGTCCGCAGCAGCCGCTTGGGCAGCGGCTGGCTCGTGTCGGGCTCGACGGGGAGGCCGTTGCGCGCCTCGTCCCGGCTCCGGTTCGCGGGACGGCGCACGGCGACCGGGGCGGACATGGGTCAAAGGATAGGCGGGGCCCGGCGCAGCGGAGGCGGTCCGGCGAGGGGCGGGCTACTTCGCGAGCGGGTCCAGGAAGGGCCCCACGACCTGGAGGAAGGCGCTCGGGCGCTCCGCGTGCGGGGTGTGGCCGAGGTCGAGGCTGCGGAACGTCGCGTCCGGCATGGCCCGGGCCAGGTCGTGCTGACGACCCTCGTCGGCGGCGCTGCGGGCGCCGGCGATCACGAGCGTGGGCACGGTGATCTTGTTGGCCAGCTCCCACCAGTCCGGGTGCGCCTCGTTCAGCCAGCGGCGCATCATGATCACGAAGCGCCAGTCCCAGCGGCCCTCGGGGTCCGGACCCAGCGGCAGCTCCAGGCGCGGCTTGGCCGCGTCGGGCGGTGGCATCTCCTCGAGCACGAGCATCCGCAGCCGCTCGGGGTGCTGGCTCGCCACGAGGAAGGCGACCGACGCTCCCGTGGAGTGGCCGACGAGGACGGCACCCAGGACCCCGAGCGCGTCCAAGAGGGCGACGACGTCGTCGGCGAGGAGCTGCATCGAGTAGTCGTCGGTCCACTCGCTGTCGGCCCGCCCGCGCAGGTCGGGGGCGATGACGCGGAAGTGCTCGCCGAGCACGGGGGCGACGTGGTCCCAGGTGCTGCCGTCGGCGGTGGTGCCGTGCAGCAGGAGGAGGACGGCCCCGTCGGGGCGGCCCCACTCCCGGTAGCGCAGCACCGGCCCGTTCGCGAGCTGCACGTTCGGCATCCGTGAACCCTAGGCCATGTCTCCCGTACTGGCCGGCACGGCCTGGCGGAGCGCGACCGGTCGGGCCCGTGGAGCACGCCTGGAGGGACTCGAACCCCCAACCGGCGGGGTAGAAACCCGCTGCTCTGTCCAGTTGAGCTACAGGCGCTCGCGCGCGAGGTGCTCGTCAAGGTTAGACCGGGCGAGCCCCGAAGGGCGAGATGGTGTCCACACGACACTTGACGGTGTCCTGAGGACACCAATACCGTCGGCCGACGACGGCCGCAGCCCCGAGGTCGTGACCCTCGCCGCCCCGCCCACCTCCCGGGAGTCCCCTGTGCAGCACCCTCTGCTCCGCCACGCACTGCGCGCCGTGGTCGCGCTCACCGTCGTCGCCCTCGCGGCCTGCGGCACCCGGGCGGCGGAGGCACCCGCCGACGACCCCGCGACCCAGGGCACGGTCGAGTGGTGGGGGTGGGTGCCGGAGGCGGACCTGGCGCCGCAGTACATCGCCGCCTTCAACCGCGAGTACCCGGACATCACGGTCAACTACAAGCTGCTCACGATCGACGGCTACGCCGCCGCCATCCGCCCGGCGCTCGCCTCCGACGCCGGCCCGGACGTCTTCGACGTCGCCTCGGGCGCGCAGTTCGAGCAGTTCAAGTCGGCCGGCATCGACCTGCGGCCCGCGGTCGAGGCGGCGCGCGGACCGGAGTGGAGCTCCTCGATGGCGCCCATCGGCGTCAGCGCCTTCACCGACGACCAGCAGCAGCTCAAGGCGCTGCCCGTCGGACTCGGCTTCGCCGGCCCGGTCTGGATCAACCAGGAGCTCTTCGACCGCTACGACCTCCAGCCCCCGCGGAACTTCACCGAGTGGAAGCAGGTGTGCCGCACCTTCGCGCAGCACGACGTCGGCTGCTTCGTCCAGGGCGCGTCCCAGGTGGCGTTCAACCAGGACACGCTGCAGGCCATCGCCGACACCATCGAGCCCGGTCTGTTCACCCGCGCGACCCGGGGTGGGGCGAGCTGGACCGACCCCGGCCTCGTGCAGGCGCTCACCGTGTGGGGCTCGATGTTCTCCGACGGGATCATGCAGTCCGGCGCGCTCGGCCAGCAGCAGTACCCGGACGCCAACAACGGCTTCCTCTCGGGCCGCTACGCGATGGTGCAGATGGGCTTCTGGTACGCCCAGTACGCCAAGCGGGACACCATGGCCGCCGCCATCAAGGCGGCCGGCGTCCGTGACGCGAAGCCGTTCACGGCCATGCCGATCCCGTTCCCGGCCGCGACCGACACCGGTCGGCCGGGCGCCCTGTTCGGCAGCCCGGACTACGGCCTGGCCGTGAACCGCAAGTCGCGGGTCAAGAACGCCGCCACCACCTTCGCGGTCTGGCTGTCGTCGGCGAGGGCCGGCCAGCAGATCGTCGCGGACTCGCTCGCCGACGTGCCGGCGCTGAACGGCGTGACGCCGCAGCTGGACGGACTCGTCGACCAGGACCGGCAGCAGCCGGCGCTGGAGGCGCTGATCCGAGACGCAGGCACGGTCACCGAGGACCGCCTGCTCGCGAACGCCGACCTCGCCACCGCCATCGGGGACGCCGGCGTGACCGTCGCGACGGGCAAGACCTCGCCCGAGGAGGCCGCCCGCACCCTGCAGGCCGCGGCGGAGGCGGCCCGGTGACCCACCTGCCCGACTACGACGACCTGCCGGTCCGACCGGACCTCCCGCCGCGCTCGGCCTGGGGGGTGTGGGGCGACGAGGACGAGGTGGGAGCGATCAACCTGCTGACCCCCGAGCGGGTGCGCGAGGGCGCCGCCCTCGTGCGTCGCGGCGCCGTGTTCGCGCTGAACTGGGACCTCGAGCTCCCGGACCCGCCCTTCTACGGCCGCGGGCCGCTGCGCCACACCGTCATCGACCAGGGCGACGGCCAGGACGACTACTACGACGCGTTCTACCCCCAGCAGTCGAGCCAGTGGGACGGCCTGAGCCACGTCGGCCACTCCACGTACGGCTACTACAACGGCCGTACGCCGGCCGACTTCACCGGACGTCCGGGCGCGCGCAACGGTGTGGAGCACTGGGCGCGGCGGGGCATCGTCGGGCGCGGGGTGCTGCTCGACGCGGGGCGCCACTTCGCGGCGGCCGGCGACCCGATCCACCCGACGCGCACGCGCGACCTCACCGTCACCGACCTCCGGGCGATCGCGCGGGCGCAGGGCACCGAGCTCCGCGAGGGCGACATCCTGCTCGTGCGGACCGGGTGGATGGAGTGGTACGAGTCGACCACGTACGAGGAGCGGGTCGAGGTCGCGCGGGTGGCGGTCGCCCAGACGATGGAGGGACCGGGCCTGGAGTGCAGCGAGGAGATGGCGCGCTTCCTGTGGGACACCCACGTGGCCGGCGCCGCCACCGACACCTCGACCTCCGAGGCCTGGCCGCACCGCTTCCGCCCGGGCGAGTACCTCCACATGGACGTCCTCGCGCTCCTCGGCATCCCGATCGGGGAGATGTGGTTCCTCGACGAGCTCGCGCGCGACTGCGCCGAGGACCGGGTCTACGAGTTCCTGCTGACCTCGGCGCCCCTCAACAAGGTCGGGGGCATCGCATCGCCCCCGAACGCGCTCGCCGTCAAGTGAGGCGGCTCACGCCCTGCCCTCCTCGTGGTCGCTAGGGTGACCTGGCCATGACCACCCGAGGGCGCAGCCGACGTCCGCTCGCCGCGCAGGACCGGCCGGCGGCGGAGCGCGACGTCGTCGAGCTCCCCTACCGCTCCGACCTCATGGCCAGCCTGGGCGCGCTGCTGAACCTCTGGGACTCCCCGAGTTCCACCTCGAGGTGACCGTCGACGACGGCGTCCCGCTCGACGAGGCCTGCCACCGGATGGTGCGGCACCTGAGCTTCCGCGGACCGATGCGGCCGTCCGCGTTGTCCGACGAGCTCGGCACCGGCCGCTCAAACGTGAGCAAGATGGTCAAGCGCCTGGAGACGAGCGGCCTGGTCGCCCGGGAGCCCGACCCCGGCGACTCCCGCGCCTACCGCGTCCTGCTCACCCCGGCCGGGCTCGACGTCGCCCAGCGCTTCTACGACCTCGGCGACCGCCTGACCGACCAGGTCCTCAGCGACTGGGACGCCGCCGACGTCGAGACCTACACGCGCCTGACCGAGCGCTTCGCGCGCGGCGCCCTCAGCCGGGCCGAGGAGATCCGGCGCCACGGGCTCGACGCGGTGTGAGCGTCCACCGAGCGACGAAAGCTTCGCCAGGCTCAGTACCTTGGGGCCGGTGAGCCAGCCAGAGCGAGGAGTCAGCTGGCGCCAGATCGCGGTGCCCGCGTACGGACCGACGATCCTCGTCTCGATCGGCCAGGGCGCGACGCTCCCCCTCGTCGCCCTGTCGGCCCGCGACCTGGGCGCGAGCGTCGGCGTCGCGGCCTTCGTCGTCGCGCTGATCGGGATCGGGCAGCTAGTCGGCGACCTGCCCGCCGGGGCGCTGGCCGCGCGGATCGGTGAGCAGAAGGCCCTCGTCGGCGCCTGCGCCGTCGACGCGCTCGCCCTGGTCGGCGCCTTCCTCGCCCACTCGCTGTGGGTGCTCGCGCTGGCGATCTTCGTGACCGGGCTGGCCGGGGCGGTCTTCAGCCTCGCCCG
This sequence comes from Microlunatus sagamiharensis, assembly GCF_900105785.1. Classification (NCBI taxonomy): domain Bacteria; kingdom Bacillati; phylum Actinomycetota; class Actinomycetes; order Propionibacteriales; family Propionibacteriaceae; genus Microlunatus; species Microlunatus sagamiharensis. Next base: position 573,880 of record NZ_LT629799.1, on the reverse strand, counting down.
GCAGGCCTACCTCACCGAGACCGTGCCGATGCGGATGCGGGCCCGCGCCCTGTCCACGCTGGGCGGGACCTTCCGCGTCGGGCTCTTCATCGGCCCGTTCATCGGCGCCGCGCTCGTCGCGGGACGCGGGGTCGGGACCGCGTACGCGTTCGCCGCCGCGATGAGCCTCTCGGCCGCCCTGCTGACCGCCTTCCTCCCCGACGTGACGCGGACGCAGCGCCGGGCGCGCGCCGGCACCGGCGAGGCGCACGCCACGGTGCTGTCGGTGCTGCGCCAGCACCGGCGCACGCTGCTGACCCTGGGCACGGGCGTGCTGGTGATCTCCGCCGCCCGGGCCACGCGCCAGACGATCGTCCCGCTGTGGGCCGCCTCGCAGGGGCTGAGCCCGAGCACGGTCAGCCTCGTCTACGGGGTGTCGGCCGGGGTCGACATGCTGCTGTTCTACCCGGGCGGCGCGATCATGGACCGCTACGGGCGGGTCTTCGTCGCCGTCCCGTCGATGCTCGTGCTGGGCCTCGGCTTCCTGCTCCTCCCGCTGACCCACGTCACGCCCGCCATCGCCGCGGTCGCCGGCCTGATGGGGCTCGGCAACGGCATCTCGGCCGGGGTGGTGATGACCCTGGGCGCCGACGCGGCCCCCGCCGAGTCGCGTACGCAATTCCTGGGCGGCTGGCGCCTGTGCGCCGACGTCGGGAACGCCACCGGTCCGCTCGTGGTCAGCGCCGTCAGCGCCGTCGCCCCGCTCGCGGCCGCCGCCGTCACCATGGGGCTGCTCACCTGGACCGGCGTCGCCTGGCTCGCGAGGTGGATCCCGCGGCGACCCGCCGGTACGGGCTGAGCCACGTCTAGAGTGACGGCGGTGAAGGACTTCCTGGTCTGGGTCGACTGCGAGATGACGGGCCTCGACCTCGCGCACGACGAGCTCGTCGAGGTCGCCGCGCTGGTGACCGACAGCGACCTGAACGTGCTCGGCGACGGCATCGACGTGGTGGTCAAGCCCAGCGCGGCCGCGCTGGACCACATGGGCGACTTCGTGCGGGGCATGCACGAGCATTCCGGGCTGCTGCCGCTGCTCGACGGCGGGCTGAGCCTGGCCGAGGCCGAGGAGCTCGTGCTCGACCACGTCCGCACCTTCGTGAAGGAGCCGCGCCGCGCACCGCTGGCCGGCAACTCGATCGGCACCGACCGGGCCTTCCTCGCCGTCGGGATGCCGACGCTCGAGGCGTACGTGCACTACCGCAACGTCGACGTCTCCAGCGTCAAGGAGCTCGCCCGGCGCTGGTTCCCGCGGACCTACTACGCCTCACCGGCCAAGAGCGGCAACCACCGCGCCCTCGCCGACATCCAGGAGTCGATCGAGGAGCTGCGCTACTACCGCGACGCCGTCTTCGTCCCGCTGCCCGGCCCCGACTCGGCGAGCGCCCGGGAGATCGCCGCGCGGCACCAGGGCGCGATCACCGGTGCCACCGGCGGGCGGCCCCGCAAGGACCCCGCCGACGGCCCCGAGGACCCGTCCGCGACGACCGCGGCGGAATGAGTTCGGCGCTGACGCCCGTGACCACTACACTCGTCGACGCGCAGCGCACCGGCCTCGGCCACGCGCTGCCACGGTGGGTGTAGCTCAGTTGGTAGAGCACCTGGTTGTGGTCCAGGTGGCCGCGGGTTCAAGTCCCGTCACTCACCCCACGTCGTCGATCGGGCGACCACGGGTCCACCTCGTCGTCAGGGGCCGCGCATGAGAGACCAGCCTGTGAGCTACCAGCCGTACGGCTACCTGGCTCCGCAGACCCAGGTGCTCGTGCAGCCCTACCGCTGCTCCACCGCCCACGTCGTCATCGCGTGGGTCCTGACCGCGCTGACGGGGCTCTACCTGCTGCCCTGGGCGGTCGCCGCGACCCGCAACCGCAGCAACGTCGCCGCCACGGCTCTGATCAACCTCTTCCTGGGCTGGACCGTCATCGGCTGGGTCGTGGCCCTGGTCATGGCCTGCGGCAGCGACCGCCCCGTGGTCGTCGTCCAGGCGTACGCACCCCCAGCGCTGCCTCACCCGCCGCAGCCGTGGGCGCAGACGCCACAGCCGTGGCAGCAGGTCCCGCAGCCGTGGGAGCAGGCTCCGCGCCCGGCGCAGCCCTGGTCGGCCCCGCCGGCCGCGCTGGCGCCGCGCGCCTGGTCCGACCCCGAGCCGACCACCGTGGACCCCCTGGGCACCGAGCCGACGCGCCCGCTGCCCCGCTCGCCGTGGGAGCCCGACCATCGCGGCTGAGCTGCCCGCCCCGGTCCGCCGACCCGCACTCCCGCCGCTCGCCCGCGTACGGCTGCGCGGCGCGATCTGGGCCGGCCGGGCCGCGGCGGTGACGTCGCGGCTGACAGGGCGAGGTTCGGGGACGTCGATCCGCGGTTCGGTGATGCTGCGCCTCGACCCGGCCGCCCTCGGCGAGCTGGTCGCCGGCCGCCGGGTGGCGATGGTGTCCGGGACCAACGGCAAGACCACCACCACGCACTTCATCGCGGCGGCGGTGCGCCAGGCCCTCGGTGCCGACACGCACCGGCTGGTGCACAACGCCGACGGGGCCAACCTGCACGCGGGCATCGCCTCCGCGCTCAGCGAGCACCCGCGCGCCGACCTGGCGGTCCTCGAGACCGACGAGCGCGTCGTCGCCGACCTCGTCCGGCTCGGACGGCCCGAGGTGCTCGTGCTGCTCAACTTCAGCCGCGACCAGCTCGACCGCAACCACGAGATCAAGGGCCTGGGCCGCAGCTGGCGCGACGCGCTCGCCGCCGCCGGTGACGACGGCCCCGTCGTGGTCGCCAACGCCGACGAGCCGCTCATCGTCTGGGCGGTGAAGACCGCCCGCCGCGTCGTGTGGGTCGACACCGCCACGACCTGGACGCAGGACGCCGCGCTCTGCCCGCAGTGCGGCTCGCCGCTGGTCCGCGAGGACGGGACCGGCTGGCGCTGCACCGGGTGCGACCTCGCGCAGCCCGAGGCCGCCTACCGCGTCGTCGGCGACACGATCGTGCGGCCGGACGGTTCGTCGGTCACCCCCGAGCTCAACGTCCCGGGCGGCTTCAACGTCTCCAACGCCGCGTGCGCGCTAGCCGCGGCCGAGCTGCTCGGCATCGACCCGGCGACCGCGGTCGCCGGCATGCGCACGGTCAGCGCGCCCGCCGGCCGCTTCGGCACCGCCACCATCTCGGGCAGCACGGCCCGCCTGCTGCTGGCCAAGAACCCCGCCGGCTGGGCCGAGGCGCTGCCGCTGGCCACCTCGGCCACCGTCGTGCTCGCCATCGACTCGGCCGCCGCCGACGGCCGGGACGTGTCCTGGCTGTGGGACGTCGAGTACGAGCAGCTGGCCGGCCGCACCGTCGTCGCCACCGGACCCCGCGCGCAGGACCTCGCCGTGCGCCTCGCGTACGCCGGCGTCGAGCACCGGGTCGTCCCCGACCTGGCCGAGGCGCTGCGCGGGCACACCGAGCCGGTCGACGTCGTCGCCACGTACACGCCGTTCCAGCGGCTGCGCAAGCTCGGAGGGATCTGATGGGCGACGCGCTCCTGGCCGACGTCTCCGGCGAGTACGGCCCGGGCGACGGGCCCCGCGTCGAGGTCGTGCTGGTCTACCAGTCGCTGCTCGGCATCTACGGCGACCGCGGCAACGCGACCGTGCTGGCCCGTCGGCTGGCCTGGCGCGGGTTCGACGCGGTGCTCACCGTCGTCGAGCCGGGCGAGCCGCTGCCCGACACCGGGCAGGTCTACCTGCTCGGTGGGGGCGAGGACGCCGCGCAGATCTCCGCCGTCCGCGCGCTCCAGGCCGACGGTGGGCTGCACCGCGCGGTCGACCGCGGCGCCGTCGTCTTCGCGGTGTGCGCCGGCTACCAGATCGCCGGGCGCACGTTCACCGTCGGCGACCCGACCGTGCCCGGGGGCGAGGACCAGGTCATCGAGGGCCTCGGCCTGCTCGACGTCACCACGACGCGCGGACCACGGCGGGCCGTCGGGGAGATCCTCAGCCGCTGGCGCGGCCGCTCCGGGGACTCCGACGACTCAGCGCTGCTGACCGGCTTCGAGAACCACGGCGGCTGGACCCGGCTCGGCCCCGACGCCGAGCCCCTGGCCGACGTCGAGGTCGGCGTCGGCAACTGCGCCGACGGCACCGAGGGCGCGGTCAACGGGACCGTCATCGGCACCTACCCCCACGGTCCCGTGCTCGCGCGCAACCCGGCGCTGGCCGACCACCTCCTCGAGCTCGCCCTCGGCGAGGAGCTCGCACCGCTCCCCCGCCCCGAGATCGACGCCCTGCGCACGCAGCGCCTCGCCGCGGTCCGGGGCACCCGCTAGCCGGGACGGCCCCTCGGTAGGGTCACGTCGGTGCAGACCAGGCAGCTCGGACCCTTCACCGTGTCGGCGATCGGGCTCGGCGCCATGCCGATGTCCATGAACAACGACCAGGTCTACCCCGACCACGACGACGCCGTCGCCACCGTGCAGGCCGCGCTCGACGCGGGCATCACCTTCATCGACACGGCCGACGTGTACGCGCCGACGTGGGACTCGATGGGCCACAACGAGCGGATCGTCGGCGAGGCCGTGCGGACGTACGGTGGCTCGACCGAGGGCGTCGTCATCGGCACCAAGGGCGGCATCGTCCGCGGCGAGGGCGAGACCCGGCGCCGCGACGGTTCCCTGGACTACCTGCGCTCGGCGGTGGAGAAGTCGCTGACCGCCCTGGGCGTCGACCAGCTCGACCTCTACCAGTGGCACCGCCCGGACCGCTGGCTCGTCTACGGCGACGTGATCGCGAACTTCAAGACGCTGCAGGACGAGGGCCTGATCAAGGCGATCGGCATCTCCAACGCCAACGTCGAGGAGATCGAGGTCGCCATCGAGGTGCTGGGCGAGGGCGGCCTGGCCAGCGTGCAGAACGAGTTCTCGCCGCGGTTCCGGTCCAGCCAGGACGAGCTCGACCTCTGCGCGGAGCACGGCATCGCCTTCCTGCCCTGGAGCCCGCTCGGGGGCGGCGGCGCGACGGGCATCGGGCGCGAGTTCGCGGCGTTCGCCGAGATCGGCGAGGCGCACGGCGTCAGCCCCCAGCAGGTCGTGCTCGCCTGGGAGCTGTCGCTGGACGACGTCGTCATCCCGATCCCGGGGGCGCGCCGGGCCGCCTCGATCACCGACTCGGCCAAGGCCGCCGACCTGGTGCTCACCGCGGACGAGCTGGCGCGCTGCAGCGCCACCGGCCGGCCCTGAGGTCGGTCGATGCCCGCGACGCATGAGCCGGACGTCGACCCGGACGTCGTCGTGGTCGGCGGCGGGCACAACGCCCTCGTCGCCGCCGCCTACCTCGCGCAGGCCGGCCGCCGCGTCACCCTGCTCGAGGCCCGCGACGAGCTGGGCGGCGCCGTCGCCGGCGCACGGCTGTTCCCCGGCGTGGACGCGCGGGTGTCGCGCTACTCCTACCTCGTCTCGCTGCTGCCCGCGAGCGTCGTCGCCGAGCTCGGTCTCGACCTCGAGCTGCGCTCACGGCGCGTCGCGTCGTACACGCCCACCCAGCGCGGCGACCTGCTGGTCGAACGGTCCGAGGGCGCGGCGACGCGGGCGTCCTTCCGCGCGCTGACCGGTGGCGACGAGGCGTACGAGGCCTGGCGCACCTTCTACGACCGGGTCGCCGAGCTGGCGGCGGTGGTCGTGCCCACCCTCACCCGACCCCTGCCGCACGCGGCCGAGCTGCGCACGGCGGTGCCGGACGCGCTCTGGCACGACCTCGTGGAGCGTCCGGTCGGCGAGGTGCTGACGCGGACGTTCGCCGACGACGCCGTCCGGGGCGTGGTGCTCACCGATGCGCTGATCGGGACGTTCGCCCGCTCGGACGACGCGAGCCTCGTGCAGAACCGCTGCTTCCTCTACCACCTGATCGGCAACGGGACGGGCGAGTGGCGCGTCCCCGTCGGCGGCATGGGCCGCGTCGCGGACGAGCTCGTCCGGGTGGCTCGGGCGGCCGGGGCGGACCTGCGGACCGGCGCGGTCGTCACCGGCCTGACACCGCTGCCCGGCGGCGGTGCGGAGGTCGCGCTGGCCGACGGATCGAGGTTCGCTGCGAGGCACGTCCTGCTCGGATGCGCGCCCGCCGTCGCCAACGGACTGCTCGGCAGCCCGGTCGAGCCGCGCCCCGCGCCCGAGGGCAGCCAGCTCAAGGTCAACCTGCTGCTGCGCCGCCTCCCCCGCCTCCGCTCCGGCGTCGACCCCGCGACCGCCTTCGCCGGCACCCTGCACCTCGGCCAGAGCGCCGTCCGGCTCGACGAGGCGTACGACACCGCGGCCTCTGGCGTGCTGCCCGACCCGCTGCCCAGCGAGGTCTACTGCCACACGCTGACCGACCCCTCGATCCTCGGTGAGGAGCTGCGGGCCTCGGGGCACCAGACGCTGACGCTCTTCGGTGTGCACGCGCCCGCGCGGCTCTTCCGCGACGATCCGGCCGGGATGCGCGACCGGGCGCGGGACGCGGCCCTGCGCTCGCTCCAGGCGGTGCTGGCCGAGCCGCTCGAGGACTGCCTGGCGACCGACGGCGACGGGCGGCCCTGCATCGAGGTCGTCACCCCGGTCGACCTCGAGCACGAGCTGCGGATGCCCGGCGGCCACATCTTCCACGGCGACCTCGCCTGGCCGTGGCTCGCCGACGGCGACCTGCCGCGTACGCCCGACGAGGCCTGGGGCGTGGCGACCGCGCACCCGGGGGTGCTCCTCTGCGGTTCCGGGGCCGTCCGGGGCGGCGCCGTGAGCGGCCTGGGCGGTCAGAATGCGGCGATGGCCGTGCTCGCCGAGGTCTGACCAGAGTTGGGGTTCAGCTCGATTCGAGTCTGGCGCCCGACGCTGGTAGTGTTTCTCCTCGCGCGCCGCTAGCTCAACAGGCAGAGCAGCTGACTCTTAATCAGCGGGTTGGGGGTTCGATTCCCTCGCGGCGCACCAGAGCACACAGAACAGGCCGGTCCCCTGGACCGGGCGGTTCTGTCTTGCTACGGGTCTACATGCTGGTGAGTCTCACCGCGGGACGGCTCAGAACATCTCGCCGTTGGTCGTGCTGGCGGCGCCCGTGCCCGCGGTCGCCCGGGGACGCTCGTGGTAGGCGTCGCAGCGTTCGCAGACCTGCTAGCGCTCGTGGGTCTCCGGGTTCTCGCGCTCGTCCCAGCGGTGGATCCCCAGCCGGCAGCGCAGCGGCTTCGTGGTGGTCGTCAGGGCGGTCTCCTCGGAGTGGGTGGTGGCGACGAGGGCGCTCCTGAGCGCGAACGCGTGGAGCAGCAGCCCGCCCGCATGACGCAGCTGCTGGAGGGAGGTCATGCCGTAGAGCTCCGCGTAGAGCTCGCGGGCGTAGCGGGCCCGCTGCGGAGCGGGGAGGACGGCGACGGCCAGCCCCACCAGGCGGCCCGCCGTGCGGGTCGGACGGGTCGGGGTCACGCGGGTCGCACCCCGCCGAGCTGTCGGCGCTGGTGCGGCCGGTGCACGCGCTCGAGGGCCGCGCGGGCCGACTCGGCGCCCAGGGCGGTCAGCCGGTAGTAGCGGCGCGCCGGGCGGCCCTCGCGGCGGGGGTCGATGTCGCTCGCTAGGTAGAGATGGCACGAGCACAGGGCCTGCTCGCCGACCTCTTCGGGGGACTTCGACAGGCTCAGGAAGGGTCCCCGGCCTCTTCGAGGAGCCAGGAAGCGTCCCCTCGGCTCCACGGCGCAAGCACTGCCGACAGACGACGGACGGGCCCGGTCACCGAGGTGACCGGGCCCGTCGTGGGTCCTGAGGGAGGGTGGCTCCCCTACTTCACGCCACCGGCGGTGAGGCCGGCGACGATGCGGCGCTGGAAGAGCAGCACCGCGACGAGGAGCGGAACCGTCACGATCACACCGGCGGCCATGATCGTGCCGTACGGGGTGTCGAAGCCGGTCGTCCCGGTGAACTTGCTGATCGCCACGGTGGCGGTCTGCTTGTCCGCGGCCTGCAGGAACGTGAGCGCGAGCAGGTACTCGTTCCACGCACCGATGAACACGATGATCGCCGTGGTGAACACGCCGGGCGCCGCGAGCGGCAGGATCACCTTGCGGAAGGCCACCCCCGGGGTGCAGCCGTCGACCATCGCGGCCTGCTCCAGCTCCACGGGGAGCTGCTTGAAGAAGGCGGTCAGGTTCCACACCGCCAGCGGCAGCCCGAAGCTCAGGTACGGGACGATGACGGCCTGGTAGGTGTCCACCCACCGCGGGAACCACTCGAACGGCTCCGTGGAGGAGAACATCTTCAGCAGAGGCGGGATCAGGATGATGACGGGGAACATCGAGCAGGCCATGATCACCCAGAGCACGAGGCCCTTGCCCTTGAACGTCAGCCGAGCCAGCGCGTACGCCGCCACAATGCCGAACAGCAGGGTGAGCACGGTCGTCGCCCCCGACACGATGAGCGAGTTGATCAGCGAGCGCCCGAAGTTGTTCTGCCCGGCGAAGACGCCCTTGAAGTTCTCCACCGAGATCGGGTCGGGGATGAACTGCGTGCTGCGGCCCTGGCTCGGGTCGCGCAGCGAGGAGACGACCATCCAGTAGAACGGGATGATGCAGTAGAGGACGATGAGCGCCATCCCGACGTAGGACGCGACCATCCCGATCTTGGCCTTCGGGCTCTGCTTCTCCCGGGCCAGCTCGGCGACCTCGGCCTGCGACAGGTGCGACTGCGCGGTCGGGGGCGTGGTCGTGGTGGCCATCAGTGAGCCCCTCCCGCCATCTCTAGCCCGGGCGCCCCGGCGGCACCCGCCTTCTTCTTGTCCTTCTTCTTCTTCGGCATCCCGGTGTCACCGATGACGTCGGCCCCGAGGACCTTCACGAAGACGAAGGCCACGAGCAGGACGTAGATGAACAGCACGATCGCGTACGCCGCGGCCGGGCCGTACCTGGTCTGCGTCGCCTCCAGGTAGGAGAAGATCGACAGCGTCTCGACGCGGTACTTGCCCGCGCCGATCATGCCGAAGGGCAGGTCGAACATGCGCAGCGTGTCGAGGGTGCGGAAGAGCACCGCGACGACGAGCGTCGGCTTGACCAGGGGCAGCGTGATGCGGGTGAACTGCTGCCAGGTCGTGGCCCCGTCCACCTTGGCGGCCTCGTAGACCTCGGCCGGGATGGTCTGGAGGCCGGCGAGGGTCAGCAGCCCGATGAAGGGCGCCGTCTTCCACGTGTCAGCGATGACGACGGCCCAGAACGAGGAGCCGGTGTCGGCGAGCCAGAGGACCTGTCGACCGAGGACCCGGTTCATGATGCCGTCGGCGTCGAAGATCAGCTTCCACATCAGCGCCGAGACGATGGTGGGGATGGCCCACGGGACGAGGATGCCGGCGCGCACGATCCCGCGGCCCTTGAAGGCCTTCGACATGATCAGGGCCATCGCCACGCCGAGGATCGTCTCGAGGACGATGCAGACGACGGTGAAGGCCGTGGTGTTCCAGAAGGCGTTCCAGAACCGGTCGACCGTCCCCCACGACCCGGCGACCGGGTTGTCGCCGGCGAAGATCGCGGTGAAGTTGCCCAGGCCGACGAACCGCTCGCCGCCGGCGACCATGCCGGTGACGGGGTCGACCCCGTTGTTGGTGGCGAAGAAGGACTCGCGGATCGAGATGATGACCGGGATCCCGGCGACGACGAGGATGACGAGCAGGGTGGGCGCCAGCAGGATCCAGGCGAGACGGCCCTGCCCGTCGCTGAGCGCGTTCTTCCTGCTCTTGCGGCCGTCGCCGGAGGCGGCGGGAGCGCTACGTGTTTCCACCGTGGCAGTGGCCATGCGGTGACCTCCTAGGAGACGAGCCCGCGAGTCCCCGGCGCGCAGCGCGCCGGGGACCCGATGGGCGAGACCGATCGTTACTTGATCAGCGTCTGCAGCTTGGTCTGCAGGCCCTGGAGGGCGGTGGTGGAGTCGGCCGTCTGGCCGTTGGCCCCCGCCTGCAGCGCGCCGTACGCGGCGTCCTGGATCGCCAGGGTCACGTCGCCGTACTCGACGGCCTTGGGTCGCGGGATCGCGGTCTGGATCGACTTGAGCTGGGTCGGCATGAAGGGGAACTTCTTGACCAGGTCGGAGTCGGTGTAGAGCTTCTCGATCGTCGGCGACTGCGAGGTGGCCAGCGTGTTCGACTTCTGGACCTCCTCCGAGCTCATGAACTTGAGGAAGTCGACGGCGGTGCCCTTGTTCTCGGCGTTCGCCGCGATGGCGAAGTTGTGGCCACCGAGGCTCGAGACGCCCGGCCCGGAGATGCCCGGGAGCGGCGCGACATCGAACTTGCCCTTGACGACGCTGTCCTTGTCGGTCTGGGCGAGGTTGTACACGTAGCCCCAATTGCGGTGGAAGATCAGCTGACCGGCCTCGAACGCCTGACGGCCGTTCTCCTCCTGCCAGGTGATGGCCGCCTTGGGGATGTCGCCGTTCTTGAACCAGTCGGCGAGGGTCTGCAGGCCCTTGGCCGCCTCGGGCGTCGCCACGTTCGGCTTGCCGTCGTCACCGACGATGACGCCGCCGGCGCTGTGCACGGCCTCGTCGAAGTTCACCGTGAGGCCCTCGTACTTGTTGTACTGGCCGGCGTAGCAGTCGAGCTTGGAGTTGTTCTCGCCCTTCTTGATGGTGTCGCAGGCGGTCTTCATCTCGTCGAACGTCGTCGGCGGCTGCAGGTTGTACTTGTCGAGCAGGTCCTTGCGGTAGTACAGGAGGCCGCCGTCGGAGGTCGACGGGTAGGCGTACAGCTTGTTGAAGTACGTCGCACCGGCGACGGCGGACTGCAGGAAGCCCTCGGTGGGGAACTGGTCGGTCGGCAGCGGCACGACGTAGCCCTTGGCCGCGAACTCCGACGTCCACACCACGTCCATGCTGATGACGGCCATGGCCGGGTTCTTGATCTGGGTGTTCTGGATCATCTGCTGACGCTGCTGGTCGGCGTTGTCCGGGAGCTCGTGGAAGGTGACCTTGCCGTTGGGGTGCTGCGCGTTGAACTGCGCGATCAGCTTCGGCAGGTTGCCCGACGTGTCCTTGCCGTTCCAGAGCTCGATGTCGCCCTGCTTGGTGAAGTCGACGGCGGGGGCGGAGGAGCCGGTGCCGGAGCCCGAGTCGGAGCTGCTGCCACCGCAGGCGGCGGCCACGAGCAGCGCGCTGAGGGAGACAGCAGCAACCGCGACGCGGCGCCCTGAGCGAACGAAACGCATAAAGGCCTCACTTCATTGTGTCGAAGACGCACCTGTTCCGGGGTGCTGTCGGGCCACACTAGGGGCTGAGAACGCCCTGGGCGCAACCTGTCACAACGATTTGGCAAAGATCGTTATCAACGCGGTAACACGCTTTCGCGCCTTCTGGGAAGCGCTCGACGACCGGGTGCAGGCCTTAATCCATTAAGAGATGTGGAGCGTCGTCAAGGCGTGAGCGAGGTCCGGCCGGCAGCCGCAGGACGGCCGGGCCGAGGGGTCAGCGGCGACCGCGGTTGAGCAGCGAACGCAGCACCAGCACGACGGTCAGCGTGCCCGCGGCGACGGAGGCCAGGGTGATGACGTGGTCGGTGCGCAGGTCGCCGCGGGAGTTGAACACGTAGGCGCGGGCGTCGTCCTTGCGCGTCTGGATCGCGGCACGCAGCCGGTCCACCGTGCGCTGCTTGATGCGCGTGGGGTGCACCTCGTCGATGAGGCCGGAGACCGAGGCCGCCAACCGCTCGCGCGTGGCGCCGAGGTCGGCCTCGATCTGGGACTTCGTCCGACCGGTGAGGCTGGGCTCGTTGGCCTGGGTCGACACCTGTCCTCCTGCTCCTCGCGCGGGCTCCCGACGGTGCCGGGGGCGGTCCGACGAAGCCTAGTGGTTGTGGCCACCTCCTCGCTGCCGACCGCGGACCGCACGAGACGCGGGCCCGGGGGCGGGCACTAGAGTCGCGCCCGTGACCCGACTGGACGCCGGTGCGACCGCCCCCGCCTTCACCCTGCCCGACGCCGACGGACGGTCGGTGTCGCTGGCCGACTACGCCGGCAAGCGCGTGATCGTCTACTTCTACCCGGCGGCGCTCACCCCGGGCTGCACCACGCAGGCCGTCGACTTCACCGCGGCCATCAACGACCTCGGCGCCGCCGGCTACGACGTGATCGGCATCTCCCCCGACGAGCAGGCCAAGCTCGCGCAGTTCCGCGAGCGGCAGTCGGTCGCCTTCCCGCTGCTCTCGGACCCGGCCAAGGAGGTCCTGACCGCGTACGGGGCCTTCGGGGAGAAGCTGCTCTACGGCAAGCTCGTCGAGGGCGTCATCCGCTCGACGTTCGTGGTCGACGTGGACGCCAAGGGCGAGGGGACCGTCGCGGTCGCGCAGTACAACGTGCGCGCGTCCGGCCACGTGGACAAGCTCAAGCGCGAGCTCGGCGTCCCCGCCGGCGCCTAGGAGGCTCCTGCGCCCCGGGTTACGCTCGGGCGCCGGCCGGAGTGGTGGAACTGGCAGACACGCAGGATTTAGGTTCCTGTGCCCGCAGGGCGTGAGGGTTCGAGTCCCTTCTCCGGCACGCGCCGCACGTAGGTGACGAAGGCGAACGCGGGCACCCCGTCCTCCGCCGCGTACGCCTCGCGGCCGCTCTCGCGCCACATCTCGGCCTCGACAGCGGGCAGACGTACCGCACCCTCGGGCTCGACGTCGACCTCGGTGAGCTCGAGACGGTCGAGCCGGTCCCAGGTGGCGGAGTAGACCTCCCCTCCCCCGGCGACCCAGACGGTCCCGACCTCCTGCTCGGCCTCGCGCCCGGCGGCGACCAGCAGTGCCTCGTCGATCGTCGGCGCCACCAGCACGCCCTCCCCGCGCCACCTCCGGTCGCGGGTCACGACCACCGTCGTGCGGTCGGGCAGCGGCCGGCCGATCGAGTCGTAGGTCTTGCGACCCATGACGAGGGTGTGCCCGGTCGTCAGCCGCTTGAACCGCCGCCAGTCCGCCGGCACCCGCCACGGGATGTCGCCGTCGGCCCCGATGACCCCGTTGCGGGCGACGGCGGCGATGCCCACGAGCTCGGGGCCGCGCGAGGGGCTCATACGGCGATCGGGGCCTTGATGCCCGGGTGCGGGTCGTAGCCCTCCAGCCTGATGTCGTCGAGGGTGAAGCCGTCGATGTCGTGCACGTCGGGGTTCAGCACGAGCCGGGGCAGCGGCCGCGGCTCGCGGGTGAGCTGCAGCCGCGCCTGGTCGAGGTGGTTGAGGTAGAGGTGGGCGTCGCCGAGGACGTGCACGAAGTCGCCGACCTCGAGCCCGCAGACCTGCGCGACGAGGTGGGTCAGGAGCGCGTACGAGGCGATGTTGAAGGGCACGCCGAGGAACACGTCGCCCGAGCGCTGGTAGAGCTGGCAGGACAGCCGCCCCTCGGCGACGTAGAACTGGAACAGCGTGTGGCAGGGCGGCAGGGCCATCTCGTCGAGCTGGCCGACGTTCCAGGCGTTGACGAGGTGGCGCCGCGAGTCGGGGCTGGCCTTGATCGAGCGGATGACCTCCGCGACCTGGTCGACGTGGCGTCCGTCCGGCGTGGGCCAGGAGCGCCACTGCACGCCGTAGACCGGTCCGAGCTCGCCGTCGGTGTCGGCCCACTCGTCCCAGATCGAGACGCCGTTCTCGTGCAGCCAGGCGACGTTGGAGTCGCCGCGCAGGAACCACAGCAGCTCGGCGAACACCGACCGGGTGTGCACCTTCTTGGTGGTGAGCAGCGGGAAGCCCTCGCGCAGGTCGAAGCGCATCTGGTGGCCGAACGTGCTGAGCGTGCCGGTCCCGGTCCGGTCCGACTTCTCCACACCGTCCTCGAGGACGTGGCGGACGAGGTCGAGGTAGGTCTTCACTGCGGCTCCTTCGTCAGCTCCTCGAGCAGCACCGGCACCATCGCACGGACCGCCTGGCCGCGGTGGCTGATCCGGTCCTTGGCCGCCGCGTCGAGCTGGCCGTTGCTGACCTCCTGCCCGTCGGCGACGAACAGCGGGTCGTAGCCGAAGCCGTGCTCGCCGGCCGCGGCCCGGAGGAGCCGCCCCGTCATCCGGCCGGTCGTCGTGTGCTCGCGGCCGTCGGGCAGCACCAGGGCCACGGCGGCCTCGAAGGACGCCGTGCGGTCGGGGTCCTCGACGTCGTCGAGCTGCGCGAGCAGCAGGGCGTTGTTCGTCGCGTCCGTCGCGTCCGGACCCGACCAGCGGGCCGAGCGGACGCCGGGCATCCCGTTCAGCACGTCGACGGCGATGCCCGAGTCGTCCGCCAGCGCCGGCAGCCCGGTCGCCGCCACGCAGGCCCGGGCCTTGAGCAGGGCGTTGCCGACGAACGTCCGCTCCGTCTCGGCCGGCTCCGGGTACCGCGGCAGGTCGCCGAGCCCGAGCACCGTCACGTCCGCACCCGCCTCGGCGACGAGGCGGCGGAGCTCGACGAGCTTGTGGGCGTTGTTCGTCGCGAGCACGACCGTCCGGCCCGGACCGGTCGCGGTCACGACGCGAGCGCGGCGCGCTGCAGCTCGGTCAGCCGGGCCGTGCCGGCGACGCCGAGGTCGAGCAGCGTGTCCATCATCGCGCGGTCGAAGGGTGCCCCCTCGGCCGTGCCCTGGACCTCGATGAAGCGACCGGTGCCGTCGGTGACGACGTTGAGGTCGACCTCGGCCACGGAGTCCTCGGAGTAGGCGAGGTCGAGCATCGGGGTCTCCCCCACCACCCCGACCGAGACCGCGGCGACGGAGCCGGTCAGCGGCTCGCCGTTGAGCGCGTTGCGGTCGCGCAGCCAGCTGACGGCATCGGCCAGCGCGACGTACGCGCCCGTGATGGAGGCCGTGCGGGTGCCGCCGTCGGCCTGGAGGACGTCGCAGTCGAGGACGATCGTGTTCTCGCCGAGGGCGGCGTAGTCGATCACCGCGCGCAGGCTGCGGCCGATGAGCCGGCTGATCTCGTGCGTGCGCCCGCCGATGCGGCCCTTGACCGACTCGCGGTCGTTGCGGGTGTTCGTCGCGCGAGGCAGCATCGCGTACTCGCTGGTCACCCAGCCGAGCCCGGAGCCCTTGCGCCAGCGCGGCACGCCCTGGGTCACGCTGGCCGCGACGAGGACGCGCGTGCTGCCGAACTCGACGAGCACCGAGCCCTCGGCCTGCTCCAGCCAGCCGCGGGTGATCGTGACCTCGCGGAGGTCGTCGGGACTGCGGCCGTCGGCGCGGGTGGTCATGGTCCCTGAGCCTAGGTGCGACCTCTGACACCGGCGTCAGACGACCATCCAGAGGAGGGCGAGGAGCAGCAGGACGGCGACCACGGCGACGAGCACGACGCCCACGACGAGGAGTGCCAGCCAGACACCGCGACTGCGGTGGAGCAGCAGCCGCCGCACGGGGACGCGACCTCGGGTCTCGATGGCACCGACCACGACCTCCGGCTCGGCCTCGAGGACGAAGAGCGGCAGCACCAGCTCGGTGCCGTAGCGCCGGCGGCGCAGGCCGTCCGCCCAGCCGGAGCCCTTGAGTCCTCGGTCAGGCGTCGAACCCAGCCGGACACCCGGTCGCGGCAGCACGGCGGCGACGAGCTTCGGTCGCCCGATCGGCCAGGCTGGTCTCAGCGGACCGACCTCGACCACCTCGACGTCGCTCCACGGAACGGCTGGGCAGCCCGGGAGCGTGAGACCGAGCTCGTCGATCCGCAGCGCGACCGGGTGTGCCGCGGATGCGCGAGCGGCGACGGCGAGGAGGAGCAGGAGGCCGAGGCTGAGGACGAGGAAGACGACCGCGACCGCCGGCGGCAGCAGGCCCGCCCACCACGCCAGCGCGACCACGCCCGCCACCACGGCGGGCAACACGAGCAGGCGGCGCACGCGGGAGCGCGACCAGCGGGTCTCGAAGGCCTCCAGATCGACGTCCACGGCAGGAGTCTGGGCCAGACCACAGGTCAGCGGGGCGAGATCGTGTGCACCGCGTCGGTCTCGGCGAGCGACGTGGGGCCCGAGAAGTGCGGGGCCGCTTCGGCGAGGACGCGCTGCGGGTCGTGCCACGGCGGGATGTGCGTGACCACCAGCGAACCCACCCCCGCGGTCTGCGCGGCCGCCGCGGCCTGGCGCCCCGTCAGGTGCACGCCCGTGGGCAGGTCGGGTCCGTCCAGGAAGGCGGCCTCGGCCAGCAGCAGGTCGACCCCGCCGCCGTCCTCGCCGCGGGCCAGCTCGACGAGCGTGTCGCACGGCCCGGTGTCGCCGGAGTAGACGAGCGACGCGCCTCTCGCGGCCTCGGTGACGCGGACGGCGTACGCCTCGACCGGGTGGTCGACCGGGGCGACCGCGACGCGGAACGGCCCGAGGAGCTGCTCGTCGCGCCAGGGCCGGTGGTCGAACCAGTCCGCGATCGAGATGCCGCCCTCGGGCGCCGCGCCGACGCGCGGCTCGACGTCGTACGCCCGGGCGAAGCGCTCCGGCGCGCCCGCGGGGGCCAGGACGGGGACCCGCGGCCACGGCGCCGTCGGCGAGTACCGGGCGGCGACGTAGGCCGCGCACAGGTCGAGGCAGTGGTCGGGGTGCAGGTGGCTGAAGGCGTACGCGTCGACGGTGCGCGGGTCGAGGTGCCGGTGCAGGGCGCCGAACGCGCCCGGGCCGAGGTCGAGCACGAGGCTGAACGTGCGCCCCTCGTACGGCGCCTGCACCAGGTAGCAGGACGCGGGCGAGGCCGGCCCGGAGACCGAGCCGCTGCAGCCGACCACCGTCAGCCTCATCGACGGCACCGCCTCACCGAGGTCGCCGCATCAGACGAACTGCTCGACGTCGGTGACGAGACCGTTGAGGAGCCGGGCGCCGAGCCGCTCGAAGGCCTCCGGGTTGCCCGTGGTGAGGAAGCGGTGGCTGCTCGGCCGGGGCTCGTCGTGCGTGAGGCCGCGCCGGGTGAGCTCGACGTAGACGGCCTTGGCGCCCTCGTCGGCGCTCGACACGAGCGTGACCTCGTCGCCGAGGACCATGGAGATGACGCCGGTCAGCAGCGGGTAGTGGGTGCACCCGAGGATCAGCGTGTCGACGCCGTCACGTCCCACGCCGCCCTCGCCCCGCAGCGGCGCCAGGTACTCCTCGGCGGCGGCGAGGAGCTCCGGCCCGCCGGTGATTCCCGCCTCGACGAAGGGCACGAAGGACGGGCAGGCCACGGTCGTGAGGTCGATGCGCGGCGCGGCCGCGAAGGCGTCGTCGTACGCCTGCGAGGTGGCCGTCGCCTCGGTGCAGATGACCCCGACGCGGCCGTTGCGCGTAGCGGCGGCCGCCCGCCGGGCCGCCGGCGAGATCACCTCGACGACGGGCACGGAGTAGCGCTCGCGCGCGTCGCGCAGGACCGCGGCGCTGGCGGCGTTGCAGGCGATCACGAGGGCCTTCACGCCCTGAGCGACGAGGTGGTCGAGGCATTCGAGCGCATACTCGCGCACCTGAGCGATCGGCTGGTCCCCGTAGGGGCACCGGGCCGTGTCGCCCAGGTAGACGATGTCCTCGTACGGCAGCAGGTCGGTCACCGCGCGGGCCACGAGGAGCCCGCCGAAGCCGGAGTCGAAGATCCCGATCGGCGCCTGTGTCCCGACCCCTGCTGCCACGTCGACCGATCCTAGGGGGCGGGCCTCAGCTGGTCGGGAAGGCGAGCTCGAGGTTGATGTCGTCGGGGTCCTGGATCGACAGGATCACCATCGAGCCGATGTCGGTGATCTCGCCGTGCGGCACGCCGTCGGCGTCCAGGCGCTCGACGGCCTTGTCCAGGTCGCTGCGGGACTCCACCTGGATGCCGACGTGGTCGAGGCCGACACGCGTCGAGGAGAAGCGGTCGCCCGGCTCCGCGACGGGGCGGAGCCCGAGGATCTGGTCGCCGACGGCGAACACGCAGCCGCCGTAGAACTGCTCCTGGCTCTCCTTCACCCCCGGCTCGTCGACGTGGTCCGACTGGTCGATGACCGGCTCGCTGCCGAGCAGGGTCGTGTAGAACGCCTTGGAGCGGGCGATGTCGGTGACGGTCAGGCGGACGTGGTGGAGACCGGTGGGGCTTACCGCCTCGGCGGGGTGCTGGCTCATGGGGCCATCCTGCCCTGTTCCGTAGCGTCTGACGTGCGCGAACGGGTCGCGCACGACAAGTCTTGGCCTACGCCCAGACCTGGGTGTCGAGGAAGTCCTCGGTGGTGTCGAGGTCGGTGTTGTAGGCCCCGGTCGACAGGTACTTCCACCCGGCGTCGCAGATGATGAAGGCGATGTCGGCAGGTTCTCCCGCCTTGACCGAGCGGGTGGCCTGCGCCATCGCGGCGTGCACGATCGCGCCGGTCGACAGGCCCGCGAAGATCCCCTCGCGCTCGAGCAGCTCACGGACCCGTCGCACCGAGTCGCGCGCACCCACCGAGAAGCGGCGGTCGACGAGGCTGGCGTCGTACAGCTCGGGCACGAAGCCCTCGTCGAGGTTGCGCAGGCCGTAGACGAGCTCGCCGTAGCGGGGCTCGGCCGCGATGATCTGCACGTCCGGCTTGTGCTCGCGGAAGAAGCGGCCCATGCCCATCAACGTGCCCGTGGTGCCCAGGCCGGCGACGACGTGCGTGACCGTGGGCAGGTCGGCGAGGATCTCGGGCCCGGTGGTGAGGTAGTGCGCCTCGGAGTTCGCCGGGTTGCCGTACTGGTAGAGCATCACCCAGTCGGGGTGGTCCGCCGCGACCTCCTTGGCCACGCGGACGGCCTCGTTCGAGCCGCCGGCGGCCGGGGAGGACACGATCTCCGCGCCCCACATCGCCAGGATCTGCTTGCGCTCGATCGAGGTGTTCTCGGGCATGACGCAGACCATGCGGTAGCCGCGCACCTTGGCGGCCATCGCCAGCGAGATGCCGGTGTTGCCGCTGGTCGGCTCGAGGATGGTCGAGCCGGGCCGGAGGCGGCCGTCGGCCTCGGCGGCCCTGATCATCGCCAGAGCCGCACGGTCCTTGATCGAACCGGTCGGGTTGCGGTCCTCGAGCTTGGCCCAGAGCCGCACGTCCTCGCTCGGCGAGAGCGACGGCAGCCCGACCAGCGGGGTGCCGCCGACCGAGTCCTCGAGGGAGGCGAAGCGGGTCAGAGCGAGCCGCCCGCGACGGCGGGGAGGACGACGACGACGTCGCCGTCGGCGACGGGGGCCGAGAGGCCACCGGAGAAGCGGACGTCCTCGTCGTTGACGTAGACGTTGACGAAGCGGCGCAGCGCGGTGCTGTCGGCCTTCTCGTCGACGATCCGCGCCCGCAGGCCGGGGTGCCGGCCCTCGACGTCGTCGAACAACTCGGCGAGGGTGGTCCCCTGCCCCGAGACGGCCTTCTCGCCGCCCGTGTAGGTCCGCAGGATCGTCGGGATCCGCACCTCTACCGCCATGTCCTGCTCACTTCCACTCGCGTACTGGTCCGTGCTGGCCCTGCCCCGGGTCGAACGCGACCCGCGGACGCCCTATTCCGTCTCGCCCTGCGCGTCGGGCGCCGGGAGGACCTCGATCTCCTCCTCGGTGACCACGCCCTCGAGGATCCGGAAGGAGCGGACCGACACCGGCCCGGGCTCACGGCCGGACTCCGCGGTCGAGACCAGGACGTAGTGCGCCTGCGGCTCCGCGGCGTACGAGACGTCGGTGCGTGACGGGTAGGCCTCGGTCGCGGTGTGGGAGTGGTAGACGACCACGATCTCCTCGTCGGCGGCCCACATCTGCTTGCTGATCTCGAGCTGCTCGCTCGGGTCGAAGCGGAAGAAGGTCGGCGAGCGGTCCGCGTTGATCATGGGCACGAGGCGCAGCGGCGTGTCCGAGCCCTCGGGTCCCGCGATGACGCCGCACGCCTCGTCCGGGTGGTCCGCGCGCGCGTGGGCGACCATCCCGTCGACGAGGTCCTGGCTGATCCGGAGCACGCGGTCACCCTAGGTCGAGCGCTCGCCAGGGGCTGTCGTGCTCCGACGGCTGAGACCTCGTGACCGACAGCGCTGCACTTTCTAGCGCCAGCGCGAGGCCTGACGTAGGTTCGAGCCCGACCGTGAGGCGTCCTGCGCGACTGGCGCTAGGAAGTGCAGTGGTCAGGCCGAGGGCTCCCAGCCGAGCAGCGGGCCGAGGCGGGTCGCCATGTCGGTGAGGATCTGGACGTAGTCCTCCGGCTCGAAGGTGAAGGGCAGCGCGAAGGCGACCTCGTCGACCTCGCGGAAGGCCGCGTGCGCGGCCAGCTGCTCGGCGAGCTCCTCGGAGGTGCCGACCAGGTCGGGCGCGAAGAGCAGCCGGCCCGGGCCCTGCGGCTCGCGGGTGCGCTCGAGCCGCGCGTCGGCGTACGCGGTGTAGCGCTCGCGCTGCTCGCGGGTCGTGCTGTCGGTCGGGAGCACGACGAGCCCCTGGGAGACCCGTGCCGCCTCGCCCGCCGGGTGCGCGGCGCGGTAGGCCCGCACCTGCTCGGCCTGCAGGGCGCCGAAGTCGTACGCCTCGCCCTCGGGCAGCGATTCGTCGACCTTGAGCACGCTCGAGGTGAGGAAGTTCATCGCGTGCTCGCCGGCCCACCGCGCCGAGCGGAAGCTGGCGCCGCCGTACCAGAGGCGCTCGCGCAGCCCCGGAGACTGCGGCTGGACGCGGTCGGAGAAGACCTCGATCCCCCGGGTGCCCGTGAACGTGCTCGCGCGCTCGCCGGAGACGAAGCCGAGCAGCCGCTCGACGCGGCCGTAGCCGAAGTCCTCGACCTCGGCGGTGTCGGGGTAGAGGGAGGCCTTGACGTCGTCCCAGGCCATCGGCGGCCCCACGCTGATGCCCGGGTTGAGCCGGCCGCCGCTGAGGACGTCGACCGTGGCCAGGTCCTCGGCCAGGCGCAGCGGGTTCTCCCAGCCGAGCGGGATGACGGCCGTGCCGAGGTCGATCCGCGAGGTGCGCTGGGAGGCCGCCGCGAGCACGGCGACCGGCGAGGAGATGCCGTGCTGCAGGTGCCGGTCCCGCAGCCACGCGCTGTCGAACCCCAGCCGCTCGCCGAGCTCGATCATCTCGAGGGTGAAGGCGTGGCCGGGGCCGGGGTCGGCGGGGTCGAAGAGGCCGATCGTGAGGAAGCCGAGCCGTCGCAGCGGCCGCCCCGTGTCCTGTCCAGCCATGCCCCGCACGCTATCCGCCGCCCCTGGCCGCGCGCATCGCCCGGGCCTACTGTGAGCCGCGTGAGCCGCCTGTGGAGCTGGCTGCGCGGCAGTGGTGCCGTGCTGACCGACGCGGTCGCGCGCCCCGAGCCGGTGGTCGAGGACCGCACCCGGCTGCGCCGGGCCGCCGCCGAGGCGGTCATCCTTCAGGACCGGGCCGAGGCCGTCCTCGGCGAGATCCGCCGTCACGGCCACCTCGGCCTGATCGCGCCGCGGGGCGGCCCGCTGGTCCGCCGCTTCTTCAGCCTCCGCAACGAGCTGCCCTCCCGCTGCGCGCACCCTGACGACGAGCGCCTGCGCCACGTCCTCGACGTCGGCCTGCACAGCCACGCGCTGGTGCTCTCGATGGCGATGGACCTGCTCGCCCACGAGGGCCGCTCGCCCCGGCTCGCGGACGCCGTCGGGCGCATCGAGGGTCTCGGCGTGGCCGCGACCGCGCTCGACGCGGCGTACGCCGAGCTGGCGCAGGGCCCGCTCCCCCACTCGCTCGCGACCTGACCCCGAGGAGCCGACCGTGACCGTCTGGACCTGCCGCACCTGCGCCGTCGAGCGGCCGGACACGCCCGAGCCGCCCGCGACCTGCGCGATCTGCAGCGACGACCGGCAGTACGTCCGCCCCTCCGGGCAGCGCTGGACCACCCTCGCCGAGCTCGCGGCCGAGGGGCGCAGCGGTCGCCTCGAGGAGGTCGAACCCGGCCTGCTCGGGATCCGCGTCGAGCCGTCGGTCGGGATCGGGCAGCGGGCGCTCCTCGTGCGGACCGGGGCGGGCAACCTGCTCTGGGACCCGAACGGCTACGTCGACGACGACCTCGAGGCGGCGGTGCGCGGCGCCGGCGGGGTCGCCGCGGTCGCGTCGAGCCACCCGCACATGTTCGGCGCGCAGGTCGACTGGGCGCGACGCTTCGACGCGCCGGTGTGGGTCCAGGAGCGGGACCGCGGCTGGGTCCAGCGCGAGGACGAGCGCGTGCAGGGCTGGGGCGAGACGCACGAGGTGCTGCCGGGCGTGACGTTGCACCGCGTCGGCGGGCACTTCCCGGGCAGCGCGGTCGCCCGGTTCACCGGCGCGGACGGCGGGACCGTGCTGCTCACCGGCGACACCGTCGCCGGTACGCCGGACGAGCACTGGGTGTCCTTCATGCGCAGCTATCCCAACCAGGTGCCGCTGTCGGCCGCCGTCGTCCGCAGGGTCGCCGACCGGGTGCTGGCGCTGGGGCCCGAGCGGCTCTACGACAACTTCGGGGGCTGCGTCCGGGCCGACGCCTCGACGTGGGTCGCCCGCTCGGCCGAGCGCTACGTGGCCTGGGTCCGCGGGGACTTCGACCATCTCACCGGGACCTGACCGGTCCTCAGCAGGTCTGCGGCGCGTCCACGACCTCCGGGCAGTAGAGGACGTCGCCGTCCGCCGTCCGCGCGACCAGGGCCGGACCGTCGCGGTCCTCCTGCGGGAGGTGCAGGGTGGTGCCGCGCTCGAGGACGGTCGCCGTCCCGTCGGCCCAGGGCAGCTGCGAGACCCGCAGCCCGTCCGGGTTGGGCATCGAGGTGACGGAGCACCCGACCATGCCGACCTGCTCGCCGGCGGTGGTGCGCTCCTCGGTGCGCCAGAGGCTCTGCCCCCGCCACGCGACCACGTCGCCGTAGTCGTCCGTCGCGTCGCTGGTGCCGGGCAGGAGCGCCGGGCACGCGGCGTCGACGACGACCGGGGCCCGCCGCTGCCGCACGTACGAGACCGTGGAGGCGACGATCACGGCGACCGTCAAGACCAGCACGAGCACGACCAGCACCCGTCCCCTCATGGCTCCATCCTGCGCCGAACCGTCACCTCGACGCCACCTGCGGTTCACCGCGCCGCCCTAGGTTCGCGCCTCGTGACCCGTCGCCCCCTCCTCCTCGGAACGCTCGTCGCCGGCCTGGCCCTGACCGCCACCGCGACCGCCGTCCCCGCCGCCTCGGCCAAGCCGGCCCCCGCCCCCGGCCCCCGCCCGTCGACCTCGCTCTCCCTGCGCGTCTACACCGAGCGCGTGGCCGCGATCGGCACCGTCGGCGGCGTGCAGGTCCGGGGCGACGGCTACGGCTCGGCGGTCGTGCCCGTGCCCGGCCACAAGGACCAGGTGTACGGCCTGACCGACCGCGGCCCGAACGTCGACGGCCCCGACGACAGCAAGATCGAGCCGAGCCCCGGCTTCGTGCCCTCGATCGGGAAGTTCACGCTCAAGAAGGACGGCAGCGCCAGGCTCGTCAAGCGGATCGAGCTGCGGGCCAAGGACGGCACGCCGTACAACGGGCAGGTCAACACCCAGGCCGGCACCGGCGAGACGATAACCGACCTCGACGGCAAGGTCCTGCCGGCGTCTCCGTACGGCTACGACTCCGAGGGCCTGGTGGCGCTGAAGGACGGGACCTTCTGGGTGTCCGACGAGTACGGCCCGTTCATCACGCACTTCAGCAGGAAGGGGCGCGCGATCGAGCGGCTCTCGCCGTTCGACGGCTCGCTGCCCCGCGAGCTCGCGCTGCGGACGCCGAACCGCGGCATGGAGGGCCTGACGATCACGCCGGACGGGAAGACGCTCGTCGGGATCATGCAGTCGGCGCTGACCCAGGCCGACGCCGGCAAGCCGAAGTCCGTCGCGGTCACCCGGATCGTCACCGTGGACCTGAGGACGAAGGTGAGCCGCGAGTACGCCTACGTGCTCGACAACCCGAAGGCGCTCGGCACGGCGGTCAGCGAGATCGCCGCGCTGTCGGCCACGCGCTTCGTCGTCGACGAGCGTGACGGCGAGTTCGGGCCGGGCGCGGTCAAGAAGCTCTACGAGGTCGACCTGAGCGGGGCGACCGACGTCGGTCCGGGCACCACGGCCGGCCCGTACAGCGCGACGACCGGGGTGTCCCTGGGTGGCCTCAGCCTCGAGTCCGTGGCCGGCACCGGCGACAGCGCCTCCGCGACGAGCGCGCTGACCACCGCGGGCGTGACGCCGGTGAGCAAGAAGCTCTACCTCGACCTCGGCGCCCTCACCAACGCCGCCGCGCCCGGCGGCACCTTCTTCGACCACGACAAGATCGAGGGCGTCGCGGTGCTCGACGGCGGCCGCCGGATCATCGTGTCCAACGACAGCGACTTCGGCATCGGCGACAGCGCGGGCGACGCCGCCCCCTTCGGCCTCGTCGCCAAGACGCGCCCGGACGGTTCGGTCGACGACGGCCAGTTCCTGGTCATCGACCGGCACTGAGCCGCGGGGCCGCCAGCGCCCTTCGACGAGCTCAGGGGTCGTGGCCGGGACACCTCCCCGGCCACGGCCCCTGCTGCTCCCCGCCGCTGGGGCGCCCTTCGAAGAGCTCAGGGGTCGTGGTCCGGTAGCCGCGCACCGACCCAGCCACGATCCCTGAGCCTGTCGAAGGGCCGCCATCTACGGTGGCTGGGAGCGAGGACGGGAGGACCACCGTGGGCGACTACCGGGTCGGGCTCGAGGGGATCGACACCGAGGTCGTCGACGCCGAGCTCGAGACGACGGGAACGTGGCCGGCGTGGCTGGGCGGCACGCTCGTGCGCAACGGCCCCGGCCGCTTCACCGCGCAGCCCGGCGGTCGCGGGCAGCCGGCACGCCACTGGTTCGACGGGCTGGCGCTGCTCCAGCGCTTCACGGTCCGCGACGGCCGGGTCTCCTACGCCCGTCGCTACGTGCGCAGCCCGGCCTGGCGGGCGGCGACGGAGACCGGGGCGTTCGGGTTCGCCGAGGTCGGCACCACCCCGCCCCGGTCGTGGCCCGCGCGGCTGGCGCGCTTCGGCCGGCCGCCCGAGACCGGGACGAACGCCGTGGTCAACGTGCTGCGCCTCGGCGGGCGCCACGTGGCCGTGACCGAGACCCCGGACGCGATCCCGTACGACCCGTTCACGCTCGAGACCACCGACGTCCTGCGCTACGACGACGACCTGCCCGGCGACTGGTGCTGCGCGCACCCGCACCACGAGCAGGCCCGCGGTCTGCTGACCGGCCTGACCCTGCAGTACGGGCGGCGCAGCAGCTACCACGTGTACGAGCTCGACGACGACAGCCTGCAGCGCCGCCTGGTCGCCAGCGTGCCGACCGAGCACCCGTCGTACATGCACTCGTTCGCGATGACCGCGCGGTTCGTCGTGCTGCTCGAGTACCCGCTGCTGGCGAACACCCTGTCGCTGCTCGTCGGCCGCTCGCTCGTCGACAGCCACGACTGGCGGCCCGAACGCGGGACCCGGTTCACCGTGGTGGAGCGCGTCACCGGCTCGGTCGTCTGCCGCAGCGTGGTCCCCGCCTTCTTCTGCTACCACCAGGTCAACGCCTTCGAGTCCGACGGCGCCCTGCTGGTGGACCTGCCGTCGGTCCCTGGTGAGCAGGCGATGCACCAGTTCGACCTCGACGCCCTCCGCGGGCCCGGCCCGCGGACGCCGGCGGGCGAGCTGCGCCGCTACCGGGTGCCTCTGGACGGCGGGCCGGTGACGTGGCGCCTGCTGAGCCGCACGCCGTTCGAGTTCCCGGCGATCGCGTACGTCCAGCGCTCGGGCCTGCCCTACCGCCACGTCTACGGCGTCGGGACGCCGGACACCCTGACGACCTCGTTCTCCGACCGGCTGGTGAAGGTCGACGTCGAGGACGGCAGCAGCCGGACCTGGACGGCCGAGGGCTGCTGGCCCGGTGAGCCGGTCCTGGTCGACGACCCCTCGAGCACCGCCGAGGACGCCGGCGTCGTCCTCTCCCTCGTGCTCGACTCGGTCGCACGGCGGTCGTTCCTGCTCGCGCTCGACGCCGACACGTTCACCGAGGTCGCCCGGGCGGAGGTTCCGGACGCGCTGCCCCTGGGCTTCCACGGGCAGTGGTACGACGACGCTCCCTGAGCCTGTCGAAGGGCCACGAAGTGGTCGGCGTCGTTGCTGCATGAGAAAGCCGACCCGTTCCGGGCACTTCGACAAGCTCAGGGAGCGTTCTCGGGTTCGCCCTTCGACAGGCTCAGGGAGCGTCCTGAGGGCCTGCGTCCTGGGCGGCGAGCCGGTCGAGGAGGAGGCGCAGGGGTGACCAGCGCTCGCGGCCGAGGCGGGTGACCGCGTACGCGGTGAGCAGGACGGGCGGGTCCCGCAGCTCGAGCAGGCTCACCCCCGCGCGCGGCCGGCTCGCCGCGGGCAGCAGGGCGAGCCCCTGCCCGGCCAGGACCAGGTCCTCGACGAGCTCGAGGCTGTCGATCCGGTGGCGCACCCGCGGGGTGAAGCCGGCGAGCGCCCCGAGGGTGCGCAGCACGTCCTCGTCGGCGGTGTTGCGGGAGTTGACGATCCAGTCCCGGTCGGCCCACCTCGCGAACCCCACGCTCGCGTCAGGCAGGTCGGGAGCGGCCGGCACCGCCAGCGACCAGGCCGCCGTCCACAGCGGGCTCGCCGACATCGTCGGCGGCAGCGCCACGGGCGCCAGGTTGTGGTCGTAGGTCAGGGCCAGGTCGAGGTCGTCCTCGGCCAGGAGCGCGAGCGCCTCGGCCGGCTCGTACTCGCTGATCAGCACCTCGACCGCCGGGTGGGTCCGCTCGAGCTCGGCGACGACCGGCAGCAGCGACGTGCGGATCCCGGTGGAGAAGCCCCCGACGCGCAGCGTCCCGGCGGGCTCGGCGGCGGGGTCGAGGTCGACGCGGGCGGCGTCGGCCGCGGCCAGGATCGTCACCGCGTGGTCGGCCAGCCGGCGCCCGGCCGGCGTGAGGCGCACCCTCCGGCCGTCGGGCTCGACGAGCGACGTGCCGACCTCGCGGGCCAGCGCCGCGACCTGCTGCGAGACGGTCGAAGTCGTCAGGCCGTGGGTGTCGGCGACCGCGCGCATCGACCCGAGCCGCGACAGCTCGACGAGCAGGTGCAGGCGACGCAGGTCCACGTCACGCATTGTCCACGATTCGTGAACGGTGAGTACGTCAGATCGACGTGGACGCGAAGGGTTCCCCCGGTCTTGACTGGTGCCGTGCACGCCTCGTACGCCGTCCCGGACCGCTCCCGCCAGGGCGCCCTCATGGCCATGGCCGCGATGGTCTGCGTCCAGACCGGCCTCGCCGTCTCGGTGACCCTGATCGACCGCGTCGGCGCCGAGGGGGCCGCCTGGCTCCGCCTCGTCTGGGCCGGCGCGATCATGCTGCTCCTCGCCCGGCCGTGGCGCGCACGGCTGACCCGGGCCGCGTGGGGCACGGCGGTGGGCCTCGGCGTCGCGACCGCCGCGGTGACGCTGTTCTTCATGGCCGCGGTCGCCCGGCTGCCGCTCGGCACGGCGAGCGCCATCGAGTTCCTCGGGCCGCTCGGCGTCGCCGTGGCCCGGGGTCGCGGGACCGGGCGGTTCGTGTGGCCCGTCCTCGCCGCCGTCGGCGTGCTGCTGCTGACCCGGCCCTGGGCGGGCTCCGCGGACCCGGCCGGCGTCGCGTACGCGCTCGCCGCGGCGTGCTGCTGGGCGGCGTACATCCTGCTCACCCAGCGCGTGGGCGACCGCGTCTCCGGGCTCACCGGCCTCGGCATCTCGATGCCGGTCGCGGCGCTCGTGGCCACGCTGACCGTGGGCCCCTCGGTCGTCGGGCGGATGACGCCCGAGCTGCTCCTCGCCGGTCTCGGGCTGGCGGTGCTGCTGCCCGTCGTGCCCTTCAGCCTGGAGATGCTCGCGCTGCGACGTCTGAGCACCGCCGCCTTCGGCACGCTGATGAGCCTCGAGCCGGCGTTCGCCATGCTCGTCGGGCTGGTCGTGCTCGCCCAGGTGCCGGCCGCGCCCGCACTGGTCGGCGTCGCCTTCGTCGTCGCCGCCGGGATCGGCGCGGAGCGCTCCGGCAGCCGGTCAGCGGATGCCGCTGCGGGCGAACCCCTGGACGAAGTAGCGCTGGAAGAGGAGGAACAGCACGACCATCGGCGTGACGTTGATGAGGGCGAAGGCCATCGTGGCGCCGTAGTCGGGGCCGAACTGCCCCTGCAGGTAGAGCAGGCCGATCGGTAGCGTGAAGAGCCGGTTGTCCTGGAGCGCGATCAGCGGCCACGCGAAGTCGTTCCAGCTGCCGAGCAGGCTCATGAAGAACAGCACGGCGACCAGCGGCTTGGACAGCGGCAGCACGATCCGGGTGAAGACGCGCCAGTGCCCCGCCCCGTCGATCCGCGCCGCCTCGACCAGGTCGCGCGGGATCGACAGCATCGACTGCCGCGCCAGGAAGAGCCCGAAGGCCGACGCCGCCGTCGGCAGGATCACCGCCCAGTAGCTGCCGTAGAGGCCGAGCGTCGTCACCAGCCGGAACAGCGCGACCATGATCACCTGCACCGGCAGGGTCAGCGTGGCGAGCGCGGTCAGGAAGAGCGCGGACGAGCCCCGGAACCGCAGGTGCGCGAAGGCGTACCCGCCCAGCAGGTTCACGACGACGGTGATGATCGCCGTCGTCAGCGCGATCGAGACCGAGTTGCCGAACCACGTCAGCACCGGGAACGAGGAGAAGACGCGGTCGAAGTTCTCGACCGTGAGCGCGCGCGGCCACAGCCGGAGCTCACCGCCCAGCAGCTCGCTGCGCGAGGACAGCGCGACGACGACCATCCAGTAGAGCGGGGCCACGACCACGACGCAGACCACGACCGCCGCGAGCAGGCGCAGCACGAGGAGCCCGCGGGCGCTGCGCGAGCGGTGGCTCCCGGGCCGCCGACCCGTACGGCCCCTGCGGGGCTCGGCAACGGCGTCGGCCGAGCCGGGCGGTTCGACGGTGACGCTCACTCGACGCTCCTCACTCGACGAATCCGCTTCACTCGACGACGTCCCGGCTCCGGTTCGTGCGCCACTGCAGCAGCGTGAACGCCATGGTCAGCACGAGCAGCACCATCCCGATCGCCGCCGCGTAGCCCTGGTCGCGCACCTCGAAGCCCGTGTCGTAGGCGTACGTGACGAGCACCGACGTCGCGTTGCGCGGACCGCCGCCGGTGAGCACGAAGACGATGTCGAAGACCTGGAAGCTGAAGATCACGTTGATGATCAGCAGGAAGAAGGTCGACGCCCCGAGCAGCGGGAAGGTGAGGTGCCGGAACTGCTGCCAGCGGTTGGCGCCGTCGAGCGTCGCCGCCTCGTACAGGTCGGGCCCGATGCCCTGCAGCCCGGCGAGGTAGATCAGCATGTTGAAGCCGACGCGCCACCACAGGGTGACGAGCACGACCGAGGCGAACGCCGCCGCGCTGCCGGACTGCCACGGCACGGCCGGCAGCCCGACCGTGCGCAGCAGGAGGTCGAGCAGGCCGGTGTTCTCGTCGAAGACGAGGACGCCCAGCAGCGCCGTCGCGACGCCGGAGATCGCCATCGGCAGGATCAGCACCGAGCGGAACACGGGCCGGGCCGGCAGGACCGTGTTCAGCAGCACCGCGGCGCCGAGCCCGAGGGCCATCGACAGCGGCGTGACGAGCACGGTGAACGCCGTCGTGTTGACCAGCGAGCGCCAGAACAGCGGGTCGCCGAGGAGCTTGGCGTAGTTCGCCAGGCCGGCGAACGTCCCGCCGCCGAAGCCGTCCGTGCGCTGAAGGCTGATCACCGCCGCGCCGACCAGCGGCACGAAGACGAACAGGCCGAGCAGCAGCAGGTTGGGACTGAGCAGCAGGTACGCCGCCCGCGCCTCGCCGCGCGTCTGGCGCGAGCTCACGCGCCGGTCGCCCCGGCGATGCCCTTGCTCAGCCCGGCGATGGTGTCCTCGGTCGACTGCCCGCCCACGAACGCCTGCTCGAGCTGGTCCTTGAGCACCGTGATGATCTTCGACATCGACGGGGAGGCGACCTGCCCGGAGTCGCTCGCGCGCACCTGCCGGGCCTGGCCGAGGAACACCTTCGTGAGGTCGCCGCGCACGGTGAACTCGATGCCGTCCTGCACGAGGTCCGCCCGCGTCGGGAGGAGCGAGGCGGCCACGCAGAAGTCGCGCTGCTGCTCGGCCTCGGTGGCGAAGGTGAGGAACTTGGCCGCGAGCGCCGGGTCCTTGGCCTTCGCCGTGGCGACGAGGGCGTTGCCGCCGAAGTCGCCGCCGCCGCGGACCTTGCGCGGCGCGTACGTCGCCCCCCACTCGAAGCTCGCGGTCTTGTCGGCGTCGGGGAGCATGAACGCCCCGCCCCAGACCATGGCCGAGGTCTGGGAGTACCAGGTGTCGGCGGCGTAGGTCGTCGACTTGACCGAGTCGTTGGCCGGGACGAGCTTGTCGGCGAAGAACCGCTTGCTGAAGTCCACCGCGGCCCGGCCGGCGTCGGAGTCGACGGCGGGCGCCTTGAGGTCCTCGGCGAGGAAGCGGCCGTCGGCCTGGAAGAGCAGGCTCAGCCAGCGGGTGACGCCGTTGCCCTGCCAGTTGTAGGCCATCGGGAACTTCGAGCCGGGCAGCGAGGACCGCAGCTTGCCGGCCACCTCGAGCAGCTGGTCCCAGGTCCAGGCCTCCTCGGGGCTGTTCGGCACCGACGTCACGCCGGCCGCGTCGAGGAGCGTCTTGTTGTAGAGGATCACCGAGGTGTCGGTGTGGTGCGGGACGCCGTACGGCTTGCCGCCGTTCTGCACCGCGGCCCAGGCCTGCTCGGTGAAGCGGCCCGAGAAGTCCTGGGCCAGGAGCGTGCTGAGGTCGAGCAGCTGTCCGGCGCCGGCGTAGCTGCCGAACGTGTAGTACGGCACGCGGAAGACGTCCGGCGGGTTGCCGGCCTGGATCTGCGCGTCGATGTTGCTGAACATCTGCTCGTACGGGACGGCGTTGAGGTTGACGGTCGTGCCGGGGTTCGCCTGCTGGAAGGCGGCGATCACGGCGCGGAACCCGGCGAGCTCGGCGTCCGTGCCCCAGGTGGTGAAGCTGAGCGTGCCGGCGGCCTGCGAGGCCTGGCTGCCGGCCGGGGCGAAGCCCCCGCAGGCGGACAGCGCCAGCGGTGCGGCCACCGCGGCCGTGCCGGCCGCGAGGAAGCGACGTCGGGTGAGGTCCATCAGGGGCTCCTGCCGGGTCGGCGGCCACGCCGGCACCGGACGGTGCCGCACGGGTCGAACCTCCGACATTCCCTCACGGCCGGTGATCCGGTTGCGCCCGGGCCGCCCTCAGGTCGTCGTGGTGGGGGGCGCCTCGTCCTCCAGCCGGGCGCGCAGCAGCGGCCAGCTGAGCGCGAAGCCCGGGTGCAGGTGGAGCCGCTCGACCTCGTCGACGGCGACCCAGGCGAGCGCCTCGGACTCCTCCTCGACCACGAGCTCGACGTCGCGGACCAGCTCGGCCAGCACGGTGGTGTAGCTCCAGCCGCCGCGGTCGTCGACGTAGGGGTCGCCGGACACGCGCACGGCCTCGGCCGGCACCTCGGTCTCCTCGAACGCCTCGCGCAGCGCCGCCGCCACGGCGTCCTCGTGGCTGTCGCGGGCGCCGCCCGGGATGCCCCAGGTGCCGCCGTCCGCGGTCCAGCGGGCCCGGTGCTGCAGCAGCACGGTCGGCGTGCCGGACCCGCGCCGGTCGACGAGGAGCAGGCCCGCCGCACCGAAGCGCCCCCAGTGCCGCTGGCCCTGGTGGTCGGCCACCCAACCGTTGCCGTCGTGGAGCATCAGCGCACGCCCGTCCGCGGGCGACCGGTGGGTGTCACAGCGCCCCGACCATCGTCTCCTGGGCGAAGCCGAGCCAGTCGTAGACGCTGACCATGTAGCTGCGCGGGTCGGAGTCGTCGAGCTGGGCGAGCTCCTCGGCCGACTCGGTGTCGGTGATGCCGAGCCGCGTCGCCACCGCGAGCCGGACGCTCGTCAGGGTGCGCAGCCACCCGTCCACGTGCTCCGGCGTGACACGGAGGTCGACCCGGCCGTGGTCGGTCGCCCCGAGGTCGTCGAGCACGACCTGGGCGTCGGTCACCTTCGTCGTCCGCAGCCCGCGCTCGGTGAAGCGCCGGAAGTCCGAGGAGGCCGCCGCATCGTGCGGGTAGGCGTTCGGGAAGAGCCGGCGCAGCACCGGGTCCTCGGGGACCTCCGGTTCGTCGGGGTCCACGGCGAGGTCGGCGGCCAGAGCCTCGAACGGGTCCGCCGCCGGGTCCGGAGCCGCGTAGCCCTCGGGCTCCCCGTCCGACACCAGCTCCACGACCTGCCGCACGAGCGAGGTCAGCAGCTCCACCTCGTACGCGCTGAGCGCGGTCGTCAGCACTCCGCGCTTCCGCGAGAACTTCTTCATGAGTCGGCCTTGTCGAGCGTCGCCCACAGCCCGTACTCGTGCATCGCGGTGACGTCGCGCTCCATCGCCTCGCGGCTGCCGCTGGAGACGATCGCCTTGCCCTCGGTGTGGACCTGCATCATCAGCCGCTCGGACTTGGCCTTGGCGTAGTGGAAGTACGTGGTGAAGACGTGCGCGACGTAGGACATGAGGTTGACCGGGTCGTCCCAGACGATCGTCACCCACGGGACGTCCTCACGGAACTCCTCGAGGGGCCGCTCGGCGACCGCGGTGCCCCCGGCCGGCGTCACGGTGGGCGCTCCGGTCTCAGACACGCCCTCCATCATCGCAGGGGTTGGCGGCTCGGGCCGGTCACCGCCCGCGGGGGCCCGCACCGGCGCCCCTCGTACGCTGGCGCGCGTGAGCGACGGTGGAGCGACGACCGGCCGGCCGGGCGAGCTGCAGGGCGAGGCGCGCCGGGCGCGCTTCGGCCCGCGCGAGGCCCCGACCACGGCCCTGCTGACCGACCAGTACGAGCTGACGATGCTCCGCTCGGCCCTGCAGGCGGGGACGGCGGAGCGGCACTCGGTCTTCGAGCTCTTCGGGCGGCGGCTGCCGGACGGGCGCCGTTACGGCGTGGTCGCGGGCGTCGGCCGCGCCCTCCGGGCGCTGCGGAGCTTCCGCTTCGACGAGGAGTCGCTGACCTTCCTGACCGAGGGCGGCGTGGTCGACGGGCGGACCGCCGCCTGGCTCGCCGACTTCCGGTTCCGCGGGCAGGTGTGGGGCTACCCCGAGGGCGAGGTCTACTTCCCGGGCTCGCCGCTGATGGTGGTCGAGGGCAGCTTCGCCGAGTGCTGCGTGCTCGAGACGCTGCTGCTCAGCATCTACAACCACGACTCGGCGATCGCCTCCGCAGCCTCGCGCATGACCCTGGCCGCCGACGGCCGGCCGTGCGTCGAGATGGGCTCGCGCCGCACGCACGAGCTGTCGGCGGTGGCCGCGGCCCGCGCCGCGTACGTCGCCGGCTTCGACGCGACGTCCAACCTGGAGGCGGGCCGGCGCTACGGGGTGCCGACGACGGGCACGGCCGCGCACTCCTTCACGCTGCTGCACGCCGACGAGCGGGAGGCCTTCACCGCGCAGCTCGCCGCGCTCGGCGAGGGCACCACGCTGCTCGTCGACACCTACGACGTGGAGCCGGCCGTGCGGCTCGGGGTCGAGCTGACCCAGGGCCGGCTCGGCGCGGTGCGGCTCGACTCCGGCGACCTCTCCGCGCTGGCCGTCCGGGTGCGCGCGCTGCTGGACTCCCTCGGGGCCACGAGCACCCGCATCGTGGTGACCAGCGACCTGGACGAGCACGCCATCGCGTCGCTGTCGGGGGCGCCCGTCGACAGCTACGGGGTCGGCACGGCCCTGGTCACCGGCAGCGGCCACCCCACGTCGGGCTTCGTCTACAAGCTCGTCGCCCGCGCCGCCTCCGACGCCGCCGACGCACCGCTCGTGCCGGTGGCGAAGAAGAGCCAGGACAAGGTGTCGGTCGGTGGCCGCAAGTACGCCCTGCGCCGCATCGACGCCCGCGGCGTGGCCGAGGCCGAGGAGATCGGCATCGGCACGGCGCCCGAGGACGACGGCAACGACCGCCCGCTGCTGGTCCCGCTGGTGCGCGACGGCGAGATCGTCGGCGAGGAGCCGCTCGAGGCGGCGCGCGAGCGCCACCGGGCGGCACGCGCGGAGCTGCCGCTCGAGGCCCGCAAGCTCTCGAAGGGCGAGCCGGTCATCCCGACCCGCTTCGTCGGGGCGGCCGCGCCGACCGCGAACCCGTACGCCACGGCCGGGGGCCCGCGGTGAGCGCCGGCACCGCGCACCCGCCGACCCGGCGGGCCCTGGTGGTCGTGGACGTGCAGAACGACTTCTGCGAGGGCGGCTCGCTGGCGGTGGCGGGCGGGCTCTCGGTCGCCGCGCGGGTCAAGGAGCTGCTCGGCACCGACCACGGCTACGACCTCGTCGTCGCGACCCGTGACCACCACATCGACCCGGGCACGCACTTCTCCAAGCACCCGGACTTCGTCGACTCCTGGCCGCGCCACTGCGTCGCCGGCACCGAGGGCGCCGAGCTGACCGCGCCGTTGGAGGCCGGCGACTTCGACGCGGTCTTCGACAAGGGCGAGTACGCCGCGGCGTACTCCGGCTTCGAGGGCCGCGACGCCGACGGCACGGGGCTCGGCGACTGGTTGCGGGCCCACGACGTCGGCCGGGTCGACCTGTGCGGCATCGCCACCGACCACTGCGTCCGCGCGACGGCCCTCGACGCGGCCGAGGAGGGCCTGTCCCCCACCGTGCTGGTCGGGCTCACCGCCGCCGTCGCGCCCGACCGCGTCGGGGCCACCCTCGACGCCTGGCGCACGGCCGGCGTGGCGGTCCGGGAGGGCTGAGCGCTGGCCCGGGTGCTGGGCGTCCCGCACGGCGAGGGCCGGGCGGCGTTCGCGGACGCGCTCGAGGGCTTCCGGGCCGCGGTCGCGCCGCTCGACGACCACGCGCTGCTCGCGGCCTCGCGGTGCTGGGGCTGGGCCGTGGTCGACGTGGTCGTGCACGTCCGGCTCGGCCTGGAGGAGCTGGCCGCCGGCCTGCTCGCCGCCGACGAGCGGGAGACGCCGACCCACGACGCCGCGACCTACTGGGAGACGCAGCCGCCGGGCGGCGGCGCGGTCGACGGCCTCCTGGCCGTCCGTCGGGTGGCGGCCGCCACCCGGACGCCCCGGGGCGCGCTGGGACCGCTCGACCGGGTCTCCGACTCACTCGCCGCCGCCGCCGCACGGCTGCCGGACCGCGTGCTCGCGTTCCAGGGCTGCGCCCTCACGACCGGCGACCTCCTGGCCACGTGGGCGGTCGAGCTCGCCGTGCACCAGCTCGACCTCGGTCGTGACCTCGACGTCGCCCAGCCGCGTCCCGGCGTGCTCGCTCTCGCACGCCGCACGCTCGAGGCGCTGCTGGAGGCGCCGCTGCCGGTGCGGGACGACGTGGACGCGCTCCTGCTCGGCACTGGACGTCGGTCGGCGACGGCCGCCGAGAAGGACGGGCTCGGCGTCGCCGCCGAGCGGCTGCCGGTCCTCTGAGGCGGGCGCGGACGCGGGTGCCCGCTCCGGGCCCGGCAGGGGCCAGACTGTCGGCGCATGGACGTCTTCCGGGCCCTGCTGCACGACGCCTCACGCCAGGACGGGGCCGCCCACCGCGCCCTGCGCCTGCGCACGGACGGCTGGGCGCTCGGTCCGCTCGTCGTCGGGGACGACCGGCTCACCGGCCTCGACCCCGACGTCGACCTGAGCGTGGTGACCAGCGGCGGGGCCGGCTCGGTCGCGGCGCTGCCCGGACGCACCGCCGGCCTCCGCCTGGTCGCCGTGGAGACGGTGCTGCGCGACCTGGACGACCTGCCCGGCAACGCCGGTCGCGTCGTCGCGGCCGCTGCCGGGCTGCCCGACGACGTCGAGGTCTTCGTCGGGCTCCCCGCCGGCACCGGGCTGGTCGAGGCGGTGGAGGTGGTCGAGGCCGCGGGCCTGCGCGGGCGGATCACGGTGGGTCCGGGCGCGGCCAGGCTGCTCTCGGCCCTCGTCGAGTCGGACCTGCCGTTCAAGGCGACGGGCCTGGGGCCGGACCCCGTCGGGCCGTACGGGCTGCTCGGCCTGCTGATGGCCGTCGAGGCCCTCGTGGACGGCGCCGACCCCGAGGACGCCGACGCCCTGCTGGCGGACGTCGACGCGCACCGGGCGGTCACCGGCCTCGCGGGCTGGGACGAGGCGACGCAGGCCCGCGTACGCCGGCGCCTGCGGGCGGTCGACTGCGACGACCCCGCCACGACGCTCGACGCACTGGCCCGCGCCGGGCTCCTCTGAGCCGCGGGCTCAGCGCCCGCGGACGACCTGCGTACGCGCGGCGAGGTCGTGCAGGGTCTGGCGCTTGGGGTGCCAGAGCGGGAGCAGCACGTCGGCGACGGTGAGGATCCGGAGGCTGAGTGCGCCGGGGAGCACCCAGATCAGCGCGCGCACGAGCACGCACGACCAGGTCAGCCGCTCCTGCGACCGCCCCTCGTCGACGGGGACGACGCGCAGCCCGCACGCCATCATCCCGAGGGTCGCGGAGCGGAACCGCAGCAGCGGGAGGTGGTAGGCCATGCCGACCGCGAAGGTCACGAGCATGATCAGCAGCTGGTCGGTCCCGGTGATCAGCGTGGCGAAGTTCGGCGTGGGCGGCGGCGTGGTCGAACCGGCCTGGGCGGCGCGGTAGGCCTCGCCCCAGTACGCGCTGACCGCGGTCACGATCTCGCGGTAGAAGGGCAGCGTCAGCAGGAAGGACACGGTCCCCACGAGCAGGGCGTCCATCAGCCCGGCGAGCGCGCGCCACCACCAGCCGGCCAGCGGGACGCCGTCGGCCGTGGTCGCGGCCTGCCGCGAGACCCCGGTCGCCCGGACCCCGTACGCAGCGGCCGGCGGGACGCCGTACGGGCCCGGTCCGGCACCCACGGGCGGGGGCGGCGGCGGGGCGACGGCGAGCTCCGCCTCGCGGGTGGTGCGGGACCACTGCCAGCCGTCCCAGTAGCGCTCGCGGGCGGCGTCGAGCGGGTCGGGGTACCAGCCGCCCGGCGCTGCGTGCCGCCCCGGAGGGGCCGGGGGCGAGCCGACGGGGATGTCTGACATGCACGCCATCGTAGTTTCCAGCGCCGGTGGGACCGATTCCAACCAGGTGGGCACGATCTCGCCCCGAAAGCGGGCCGTCTCGATCCGATAACAAAGACTCGGGCAACATGCGCAGAAGACTGGTCATCCAGGCTTTGTTCAGATATACCTGTGCCAGCAAGGGCAGCCGGTGACGGCCTGCGGAGCGACGTGTGCTGATCAGCGACCGATCAGGCCGTGGACGAAGGGGTTCGGGCGTCAGCGCCCTGACCCCTGCACCCGGCCTCGACGTCGCCGGCCTCCTGCTCCGCCGGTCGGGCGGGCGGCCCCCGCCGCACCGGAGCAGCACGCTGACTCCCCTGCGGTCCCCGTCCGGAGTCAGAGAGGTTTTACCCAGATGCGCTTGACGTCCAAGCTGGTCGCCGCCGTGGGCCTGTCCACCGTCCTCGCCGCGACCGCCGCCTGCAGCGGTGCCGGTGGTGCCGGCGGAGTCGGAGGGAGCGGTGGTGGCGGAGGCGACAACTCCATCAACGTCCTCATGGTCAACAACCCCCAGATGCTCGCCCTGCAGAAGCACATCGGCGAGTTCACCAAGCAGACGGGCATCACGGTGAACTTCACCGTCAAGCCCGAGAACGACATGCGCAACCAGGCCGCGCAGGAGTTCGCCAACCAGTCCGGTCAGTTCGACGTGGCGACCCTGTCCAACTTCGAGGTCCCCATCTACTCGAAGAACGGGTGGCTGACGCCGCTCAGCGACATCCCCGCCTACAAGAGCGACACCACGTTCGACCAGGCGGACATCTTCCCGTCGATGACGAAGTCCCTCACGGGTCCCGACGGCAAGCTCTACGGCGAGCCCTTCTACGGCGAGTCGTCCTTCCTGATGTACCGCAAGGACATCGCCGAGAAGGTGGGCGTCAAGTTCAGCGAGACCCCGACCTGGGACGAGGTCGCGGCCGCCGCGGCCAAGATGGACGGCGCGGAGTCGGGCATGAAGGGCATCTGCCTGCGCGGCCTGCCGGGCTGGGGCGAGGTGTTCGCCCCGCTGACCACCGTCGTCAACACCTTCGGCGGCACCTGGTTCGACAAGGACTGGAACGCCCAGGTCAACGCCCAGCCGTTCAAGGACGCCACGACCTTCTACACCGACCTGGTGAAGGCCCACGGCGAGTCCGGTGCGGCGCAGGCCGGCTTCGCCGAGTGCCTCACCGCGACCACGCAGAGCAAGGTCGCGATGTGGTACGACGCGACCTCCGCCGCCGGTTCGCTCGAGGCGCCCGACTCCCCGGTCAAGGGCAAGATGGGCTACGTCCAGGCCCCGGTCAAGGAGACCAAGGCCTCCGGCTGGCTCTACGCCTGGTCGTGGATGATCGAGAAGAAGAGCACGAAGGCCGACAACGCCTGGAAGTTCATCTCCTGGGCGTCCGGCAAGGACTACGAGAACCTCGTCGGTCAGCAGGACGGCTGGGCGACCGTGCCGGCCGGCAAGCGTGAGTCGACCTACGCGAACGCCGACTACATCAAGGCGGCCGGAGCCTTCGCCGAGCCGACGAAGACGGCCATCGAGTCGGCTGACCCGACCAACCCGGGTGTGCAGCCGCGCCCGACCGTCGGCATCCAGTTCGTCGACATCCCCGAGTTCACCGACTTCGCCACCAAGATCAGCCAGGACATCTCCGGCGTGATCGCCGGCAAGACGACCGTGGACGACGCGCTGAACAACGGCCAGAAGCTCGCGCAGGCCGCGGGCGACAAGTACAAGAACAAGTAGCACCCACCGAGGTCGGGTCGTGCGGCGCTGACCAGCGCGGCACGACCCGGCCTCGGGCCGTCTCCACGGCCCACCCACGCACCACCACGCAGACCACGAACCCCGTCACGAAACCCATCGCGAGGAGCAGCGCATGGCCACCGCCACCGCCACACCGCCCGACCAGGCGGCGCCGGGTCGCAAGAGGACCAAGGTCCCGCAGCCGAGCTTCGCCGAGCGCTGGGGCGACAAGAAGGGCTGGGCGCGGCGCGTGCCGCTGCTGCCGGCCCTCGTCTTCGTCGTGATCATGACCCAGCTGCCCTTCGTGGCGACGATCCTGGTCTCGTTCACGAACTGGAACGCCAACTACCCCGACGAGATCAAGTTCGGCACGCTGCAGAACTTCGTCACCGTCTTCACCGACGCCGGCCTGCGCACGAGCGTCCTGTTCACCATCCTGCTGACGGTCACCGTCGTGCTGGTCTCGCTCGCCTTCGGGCTGGGCATCGCGCTCCTGCTGAACCGCAACTTCATCGGCCGCGGCGTCGTCCGCACGATGATGATCGCGCCGTTCCTCGTCGTGCCGGTCGCCGCGGCCCTGCTGTGGAAGCACGCGATGTACAACCCCGAGTACGGCCTGTTCAACGGCCTGCTCACCCAGGTCTTCGGCGCGAACGCGCCGCAGCCGGACTGGATCACCGACTTCCCGCGGCTGGCGATCATGGGCGAGCTGATCTGGCAGTGGACGCCCTTCATGACCCTGATCCTGCTGGCCGGGCTGCAGTCGCGCCCCGGTGACGTGATGGAGGCCGCGGCCGTCGACGGCGCGGGCACCTGGCAGACCTTCGTCAACATGACCATGCCGCACATGCGCCGCTACCTGGAGCTGGCCGGCCTGCTCGGGACGATCTACATCATCCAGCAGTTCGACTCGGTCTTCACCCTGACCGCGGGCGCGTACGACACCGCGAACCTGCCGTACACGATCTACCAGACGCTCTACAACGCCCAGGACTACGGCCTCGCGTCGGCCCAGGGCGTGATTGTCGTCATCGGCACGATCATCGTCGCCACCTTCGCCCTGCGCACCGTGTCCAGCCTGTTCGAGGAAGGCAACTGATGACCACCGCACTCGCCTCCGCACCGTCGAAGCTGGCGGCCACCCGGCGCGCCTCCAACGCCCGCAACCGCCGCCGGGGCGGCCGGGGTGCGAACATCGCCCTGGGCCTGCTCGCCTGGGTGATCGGGATCCTCTTCGTCTTCCCGGTCTTCTACATGCTGCTGACGAGCCTCCACTCGGAGTTCAACGCCGCGACGAACCCGCCCAGCTTCTTCGCCCCGCTCACCCTGGACGGCTACCGCGAGTTCTTCGGCGCCTCCTCGGGCGCGAGCCCCTGGCCGCCGCTGATCAACTCCGCGACCGCCTCGATCGTCTCGACCATCGTCGTCATCCTGCTGGCCATCCCGGCCGCGTACGCACTGAGCGTGAAGCCGGTCGAGAAGTGGACCGACGTCATGTTCTTCTTCCTGTCGACGAAGTTCCTGCCGGCGGTCGCGGGCCTGCTGCCGCTCTACATCATCGCCAAGACGATCGGGCTGCTCGACAACATCAACTTCATCGTCATCCTCTACACGGCGATGAACCTGCCGATCGCGGTGTGGATGCTGCGCTCGTTCCTGGCCGACATCCCCGTCGAGCTCTTCGAGGCCGCGGCCATCGACGGCGCCGGGCTGCTCCGCACCCTGCGCAGCATCATCGTCCCGATCATCTCCCCCGGGATCGCGGCCACCGCGCTGATCTGCTTCATCTTCAGCTGGAACGAGCTGCTGCTGGCCAACACCCTGACCAGCATCGTGGCCCAGACGGCGCCGGTCTTCCTGACCAGCTTCGTCACCTCCCAGGGCCTGTTCCTGGCGAAGGTCTGCGCCGCCGCCACGGCCGTCTCGCTGCCCGTGCTGATCGCCGGCTTCGCCGCCCAGGACAAGCTGGTGCAGGGGCTGTCGCTGGGCGCCGTCAAGTGAGCGCCGCCACCAGCACGCCGGTCAAGCTCTCCGCCGCCACCGTCGGGTCACTGGACGTCCCCGGGCCCACGTACGACCGCAGCCAGGTCACCACGGGCATCGTGCACTTCGGCGTGGGCGGCTTCCACCGGGCGCACCAGGCGATGTACCTCGACCGGCTGATGAGCGAGGGCAAGGCGCTCGACATGGGCATCTGCGGCGTCGGAGTCATGCCCTTCGACCTGCGCATGCGCGACGCGCTGGTCTCGCAGGACTGCCTCTACACCCTCGTGCTCAAGGACGCCGACGGCAGCTGGGAGCCCCGGGTCATCGGCTCGATCGTGGAGTACCTGTACGCCCCCGACGACCCCGAGGCCGTGATCGAGAAGATGGCCGACCCGGCCACGCGGATCGTCTCCCTCACCGTCACCGAGGGCGGCTACAACTTCTCCCCCGTCACCGGGAAGTTCGACGCGACGAACCCCAAGGTCGTCGCCGACCTCCAGGCCGGTGCGACACCGCAGACCGTCTTCGGCCTCGTCACCGAGGCGCTGCTGCGCCGCCGCGACCGCGGGGTCGTGCCGTTCACGATCATGTCCTGCGACAACATCCAGGGCAACGGCCACATCGCCCAGGAGGTCTTCACCGCGTACGCCCGGCTCAAGGGCGAGGCGTCGGGCGACGCCGGCCTCGCCGACTGGGTCGCCGAGCACGTCGCGTTCCCCAACTCGATGGTCGACCGCATCACGCCGGTCACCACCGACGAGGACCGTGCCCAGGTCGCCGAGCGCTTCGGCGTCGAGGACGCCTGGCCGGTGGTGTGCGAGCCCTTCACCCAGTGGGTGCTCGAGGAGCGCTTCACCGACGGACGCCCGCCGTACGACGAGGTCGGCGTCGAGGTCGTGCCCGACGTCGAGCCATACGAGCTGATGAAGCTGCGCCTGCTCAACGCGAGCCACCAGGCGCTGTGCTACTTCGGCTACCTCGCCGGCTACCGGCTGGTGCACGAGGTGTGCCAGGACCCGCTCTTCGCCACCTTCCTGCTGGACTACATGAACCGCGAGGCGACCCCGACGCTGCAGCCGGTGCCGGGCATCGACCTCGACGTCTACAAGCCGCAGCTGATCGAGCGGTTCAGCAACGCCGGCGTGCGCGACACCGTCGCGCGGCTCTGCGCCGAGAGCTCGGACCGCATCCCCAAGTGGCTCGTGCCCGTCATCAAGGAGAACGTGGCCGCCGGGCGCGACGTGACCCTCTCGGCGGCGATCGTCGCCAGCTGGGCGCGCTACGACGAGGCGGTCGACGAGCAGGGCGAGCCGATCGAGGTCGTCGACCAGCTGGCCGAC
This sequence comes from Microlunatus sagamiharensis, assembly GCF_900105785.1. Taxonomy (NCBI): domain Bacteria; kingdom Bacillati; phylum Actinomycetota; class Actinomycetes; order Propionibacteriales; family Propionibacteriaceae; genus Microlunatus; species Microlunatus sagamiharensis. The sequence goes on along the minus strand of NZ_LT629799.1, from coordinate 531,898 downwards.
CAGCTCAAGGAGATCGCTGCGCGGCAGAAGGACGAGCCGCTCGCCTTCGTGCGCAACACCGACCTGTTCGGCGACCTGGCCGAGCACGAGGAGTTCACGAAGCCCTACCTGGCCACCCTGGCCTCGCTGCACGAGCGCGGCAGCCGGGCGACGCTGGAGGACCTGGTCGCGAACGCGCGCTGAACCTCGCCCTTCTGCGACGTCGCTCACCCGGGTCGCTGCGGTGTGGGGAACCTGTGCGCGCACAGGTTCCCCACACCGAGCCCAGGGTGCAGCGTGGGCGCAGTGACGGGAACCTGCGCGCAGTGCTGGGCACCGCACCCGGCGGCGCACCTCCCGTGGCGCACCAACCCGTTATCTAGCCAGGCGCGACTCCGCGTGGTCGGGAACCTGTGCGCGCACAGGTTCCCGACACCGAGCCCAGGATGCAGCGTGGGCGCAGTGACACGAACCTGGGCGCAGTGCTGGGCACGGCACCCTGGCACGCACTCCCGCGGCGCATCAACCCGTCTGCCGACCAGGCGCGACTACGCATGGTCGGGAACCTGTGCGCGCACAGGTTGCCGACACCGAGCCCAGGGTGCAGCGTGGGCGCACTGACACGAACCTGGGCGCAGTGGCCGGATCCGGTGCGCAAGGACCGGGGACCAGTCCCCGACCAACCGTCACCGCGACCCGCACGCGCGCGTGCCGTACGCCTACGAGCGCCGGTGGACCGCCCAGCTGCGGATCGTGGAGATCCGGCGCTCGAGGTCGTCGGCCGAGGCGACCGCGGTGGGCGGGCCGCCGCAGGCCGAGCGCAGGTCGGCGTGGATCACGCCGTGCGGGCTGCTGGTGCGGTGGTGCCAGGCGGCGACGAGCCCGTTGAGCTCGCGGCGCAGCTCCTTGAGCCGCTCCCCCGCGGTGGCGTCGACGCTCGGCCGCTCGGCCCGGGGCGTCGAGCGCGACTGGGTGTCCTGGTGGCGGCGCAGCAGGTCCTTCACCTGGTCGGGCTCGAGCAGGCCGGGCAGGCCGAGGTAGTCCTGCTCCTCCGCGCTGCCGCTGGCCGCGGCCAGACCGAACTCGCCCCCGTCGAACACCACCCGGTCGAAGTCGGCCTCGCTGGCCAGCGCCGCGAACCCGCCGCCCTCGGGCCGGTCGTCCTCCGACAGCTCGCGCTCGGCCTCGGCGAGCAGCGTGTCCTCGAGCCCGTCGTCGTCGGCACCGGCGGGCGCGCGCAGCACGTGGTCGCGCTCGCGCTCCATCTCGGCGGCGTGCAGCAGCAGGTGCGGCACGCTCGGCACGAAGACCGACGCCGTCTCGCCCCGCTTGCGCGCCCGGACGAAGCGCCCGACGGCCTGCGCGAAGAACAGCGGCGTCGAGATCGACGTCGCGTACACCCCGACCGAGAGCCGCGGCACGTCGACGCCCTCCGACACCATGCGGACCGCGACCATCCAGCGCTCGTCGCCGTCGGCGAAGGCCTGGATCCGCTTGCTCGAGCCCGGCTCGTCGGACAGCACGACCACCGGCTTGGTCCCGGTGATCGCGTGGAGGAGCTCGGCGTACGCGCGCGCCGCGGTCTGGTCGGTGGCGATGACGAGGCCGCCGGCGTCGGGGACGTGCGAGCGGACCTCGGTGAGGCGGGTGTCGGCGGCCTGCAGCACCGCCGGGATCCAGGAGCCGTGCGGGTCGAGCGCGGTGCGCAGCGCCTGACCGGCGAGGTCCTTCGTCATCGGCCCGCCGAGCCGGGCGCTCACCTCGTCACCCGCGCTGGTGCGCCAGTGCAGGTCGCCGGAGTAGGCCATGAACAGCACCGGCCGGACGATGCCGTCGGCGAGCGCTGTGGCGTAGCCGTACGCGTAGTCCGCGCGCGAGCGCAGGCCGCCGCCGGAGTCCGCCTCGTAGCGGACGAACGGGATCGGGTTGGTGTCGGAGCGGAACGGCGTCCCGGTGAGCATCAGCCGACGGGTGGCCGGCTCGAACGCCTCGCGTACGGCCTCACCCCAGCTGAGCGCGTCGCCCGCGTGGTGCACCTCGTCGAGGATGACGAGGGTCTTGAAGCCCTCGACGCGGATGCGCAGGGCGAGCGGGTTGGCCGCGACCGCGGCGTACGTCAGCGCGATCCCGACGAAGTCGCGGGAGGCCTTGCCCTGGCGGACGCCGTACTCGGGGTCGATGTTGAGGTTGATGCGCGCGGCCGCGGCGGCCCACTGCACCTTGAGGTGCTCGGTGGGGGCGACCACCACGACCCGGTCGACGCGGCGGCGGGCCAGCAGGTTCGAGGCGACGGTGAGGGCGAACGAGGTCTTGCCCGCGCCCGGCGTGGCCACGGCGAGGAAGTCGCGCGGCTCGTCGGCGAAGTACTGCTCCAGGGCGGCCTGCTGCCACGCGCGCAGCGCCCCGGCGGTGCCCCAGGCCGCCCGGTCGGGGAAGGCCGGCGGCAGCCCGGCGGGGCTGAGGTCGGGCTGGGGCGAAGACATCCGAAGGATCCTAGATGGGCTGGTTCAGTGGACCGGGTCGCTGAGGTGGCCGACACGCAAAGACGCGAGCAGGGACAGCACGGCGACCACGCTCATGCTCAGCAGCACGACGCCGAAGGTCAGCGACAGGTCGCCGCCGGGGTGCAGGGCGCCGAAGAGCGTGCCGGCGAGGCCGACGAAGACGCTCGAGCCGAGGGCGTCGCCGAGGTTCAGCGAGGAGCCGTTGCGGCCCTGGGCGTCCTCGCTGGACAGGGTGATGGTGGCCAGCGACGTGCTGGCGGTGGCGAAGCCCATGCCGAGGCCGGAGAAGATCCAGGCCACGGCGATCAGCCAGTACGGCAGCGTCGGGACCAGCGCGAGCACGCCGGCGAGCGCGAGGCCGACCGCGACGTTCGCGCAGCCGATGGTGATGAGCTGGTCGCGGCGCAGCGGCAGCCGGCGGTTGGCCTGGAGGAAGGAACCGGTGGTCCAGCCCACCGCGCCCACGGTCAGCGTCCCACCGGCGAGCAGCAGCGGCACGTCGCGCTGCTCCACGAGCATCAGCGGCAGGAACGCCTCGCCGCCGAAGTAGGCGCCGGGCAGGAGCGCACGGGTCAGGATGACGCTCGACAGACCGCGGCCGAGCCGGAGGAAGCCCGGCGGCATCAGGCGCGGCAGGCCGAGCCCGAGCAGCACCAGGGCCACGACGAGCAGCACGAGGCCCGACCAGTCGAGCCTCGTGCCCGCGGCCTGCAGCAGCGCCGCCGCGACGGCCGTGGCGAACGCGGCCCACACCGGGGCGGGAGGCTGCCGGGTCGGGTCCTCGCCGACCTCGGGCATCGGGATGCGGATCATCGCGCGGACGGTGGGCAGCACCATCGCGCCGCCGATGACCGACAGCGGGATGACGGTGAAGAAGACCCAGTGCCACGACAGGTGCGAGGTCAGCCAGGCCGACACGGGCGGCCCGACGAAGGAGGGCAGCACCCAGGCGGTCGAGATGAAGGTGAAGACCTTGGGCCGCTGCGCCGGCCGGAAGGCCTTGGCCACCGTCACGAACATGGCCGTGTTCAGCACGCCGCCGCCGAGGCCCTGGACGAACCGGCCCGCGACGAGCTGCACCATCGTCTCGGCCGTGCCCGCGACGACGAGCCCGACGACGAAGACGCCGAGCCCCACCAGCAGCGGCCGGGACGGACCGATCCGGTCGCACACCCGCCCCGCGAGGACGGTGGCGAGCAGCATGCCGATGACGAAGAGCGAGAAGGCCCACGCGTAGTAGGCGATGCCCCCGAGGTCCTGCGCCGCGACCGGCATGGCCGTGGCCACGGCGATCGACTCGAAGGCGATGGAGACCGTGATCGTGCAGATCCCGACCGTCAGCGCGCGCTGGGAGATCGGCAGTGGCGAGCTCCCCTGGTCCTGCTCCACGGGGAGTGCCTCCTGCTTGCTCATCGAGGTCAGTCCACCACCTGCGGCGTCGGAAACGAAACCGCTCCTGCCGCCCCTCGAAGGGGTGCCTGCGTGCACGGACCTCTCTACACTGACGGGCGTGAGTCAGCAGACAGCACCTGGCGCCGAGACCATCGTCGACGAGCGGACCGAGACCCGCGAGTTCCGCGTCGAGGAGGGCGACCACGAGCGGTTCGCCCACTACGTCCCCAAGGAGAAGCTGACCGAGGCGATGGTCATGGGCACGCCCGTGGTCGCGCTCTGCGGCAAGGTCTGGATCCCGAGCCGCGACCCCGAGCGGTTCCCGGTCTGCCCGGAGTGCAAGGAGATCTGGGAGGGCCTCAAGCCCGGCAAGCCCGACAAGGGCAAGGGCCCCGGCTTCCGCGGGGGCTCGGGCCAGTAGGTCCGGTGGACGTTCCCCGACCGAGGTCGGTGCGTCCGCGTGGGTGCTGAGGACGGCGCAGCGGCGTCACGGCGGCTCGTCCTGCTGCGGCACGCGAAGGCCTCCTCCGACGACCCGCGCCTCTCCGACGCCGAGCGACCGCTGACCGAACGTGGGCGGCGCGACGCCGCAGCGGTCGGGCGCTGGCTGGCCGCGCAGGACCTGCACCCCGACCTCGTGCTCTGCTCGACGTCGCTGCGGACCCGGCAGACCTGGGGTGCCGCCCTCGCCGCCGAGCCGGACCTCCTGGCCGACGTGCCGGTGCGCCTCGAGGCGGAGGTCTACCAGGCCTGGCCCGACACCCTGCTCGCCCTCGTGCAGGCCCTGCCCGCGGAGGTCGGCACGGCCGTGCTGGTGGGCCACTCCCCCGGTGTCCCCGACCTCGCCGAGCGGCTCAACCGCGCCAGGGGGGCGGCGCCGGTCGGCGACTTCCCGACCAGCGCCGTGGCGGTCCTCGACGTCGCCGGACCCTGGGGCGACCTCGGGCCGGGCACGGCGAACCTCACCGCGTACGCGGTCCCGCGCGGCTGAGCCCACCACCCGCTGCACCCCCCTCGTACACCCCTGCGGATGTACCAGGGCCGGCCCGACGGTGGTCTGATCGAGGTGGAGGGACGTCCGCCGCCCCGCGGTCGTCCCTCCACCACCCAGCCCCGCAACGGAAGGACCACCATGAACAGAGGCCTGATCGGGACGATCATCGGCATCCTCGTGATCATCATCCTCGTGATCGTGATCCTGCAGCTCACCTGAGGACGACCGACAACGCACGACGCGACGGCAGCAGCCCCCACCGGGGCCGCTGCCGTTCTCGTGCGTCGAGCGCTCCTGCGGGCGACGCAGGCACCCGGGCCAGACCAGGCGCGCCGGTCGGGCTCTCGGCGCCCTTCGTCCGTTCGCCTAACGTTTCCCCGCACGCCCCCCTCCCGCCACCCCTGATCCCTACGTTCCCTAAGTAGTTCTCGAGGGGAGCACAGGGTGGGTGGAACGGCAGCGGTCCGGGCGCGCGGCCTCGTCAAGTCCTTCGGCGACGTGGTCGCGCTGGACCACGTCGACCTCGACGTCGAGGAGGGCCAGGTCCACGGCCTGGTCGGTCCCAACGGGGCGGGCAAGTCGACGCTGCTGGGCCTGCTGCTCGGACTGACCGCCGCCGACCGCGGCCGGCTCGAGGTCCTGGGCACGCTCGTCGGGCGGGCCACCTCGGTCCCCGCGGGCATCGCCGGCTTCGTCGACGAGCCCGGGCTCTACCCCTCCCTCACCCCGCGGCAGAACCTCGCGGCCCTCGCGTCGCTGCGCGGCTCCGACCCCCACGACGTCGTCTGGGCGCTGGCCCAGGTCGGCCTGGACGACGTCGCCGACGACCGCGTGAGCGGCTTCTCCCTCGGCATGAGACAGCGCCTCGGCCTGGCCTCGGCCATGCTGACCAGGCCGCGGCTGCTCGTGCTCGACGAGCCCACCAACGGCCTCGACCCGGCGGCCCGCCGGCAGGTCCACCGCGTCCTCGGCGACCTCGCGGACGACGGCACCGCGGTCGTGCTCACCAGCCACCGCATGGACGACCTCGCCGAGCTCTGCTCGGAGGTCACCGTCCTGTCGGCCGGACGGGTGGTGTTCGCCGGACCGCTGGAGAAGCTCGCCAGCGAGACCGGCGACCTCGACCACCAGGTGCGCACCACCGACGTCGTCACGGCTCGGGCCGTCGCCGCCCAGGCGCCGGGCATCCGCCTGCTCGACGAGCGGGACCGGGGCTCGCGCTCCGGCGGTGACCTGCTGGTGGTCCGCGGCTCGCTGCCCGCGATGGACGAGCTCGTGGTGCGGCTGGTCCGCGCCGGCGTCGGCGTCCGCGAGCTGGGGCCCGTCGTGCCCCCGCTCGAGGCGGCCTTCCTGGCCCTCACCACCGACGAGGCGTCCGAGCCCGAGGCGGCCGCATGAGCACGACCGTCGTGCGAGCGGCGTCCACGGCGACGCTGCGACCCGCCCCCTTCGCCCGCGGCTACCGCTTCGAGCTGCTCAAGCTCGTCTCCCAGTGGCGCGTGCGTCTCCTGGTCTGCGTCTGCTGGCTCGCGCCGGGCGCGTTCGTCGGCGTCGTCAGCCGGCAGAGCGCGCTCCCGGCCGACACGGTCTTCGGCCGCCTCATGCACTCCACCGGCTGGGCGGGCGCGCTCGTCGTGCTCGCCTTCGCGTGCCTGTGGGCGCTGCCGCTGCTCACCGCGCTCGTCGCCGGTGACGTCTTCGCCGTGGAGGACCGGCTGGGGACCTGGCGCCACCTGCTGGTCGCCGTCCGCTCCAAGCGGCGCATCTTCGCGAGCAAGGCGCTGGCGAGCGCCACGGTCATCGGTCTGCTCGTCCTCGGCCTCGCGGTGTCGGGGCTGGTGGGCGGGCTGGTCTCCGCCGGCGACCGCCCGCTCGCCGGCCTGGACGGCTACCCGCTCCAGGGCACGGCGCTGGCCGGCCGCTTCGTGCTCGCCTGGCTGTGCGTCCTCGCGCCCACCGCGGCCTTCGCCGCCGTCGGGCTGCTCGGCTCGGTCGCGCTCGGGCGCTCCCCCATGGGCCTCGTGACGCCGGCCGTCCTCGCCGTGCTCTTCGCCGTCGTCCAGCTGCTGCCGCTGCCGCTCGCCGTGCGCCTCGCCCTGCCCAGCCAGACCTTCACGGCCTGGCGCGGGCTGTTCGTCGAGCACGTGCAGGTCGCCCCGCTCGTCGTGGGGGTGGTGGTCGCCCTGGCCTGGGCCGGGGTCGCCACGCTGGTCGCGTACCGGCTGTTCCTGCGTCGCGACTTCACCGACCTCGCCGACGACGGCTCCGGCGCCCGCCTCGTCCTCGCCGGGCTGCTGCCCCTGGCGCTGCTCGGCATCGTGTCGGTGCTCGTCCTCGGGCTGACGACGACGGGCACCGGCTCGGGCGTGGACGCAGGCCGGCTCGAGGGCTCGCTCGCCACGTCGTACGCGCACCTCTACCGGCTGCAGGCGGCAGAGCTCGGCCGCCCCGCGGTGACCGAGGAGCAGCTGCAGACCAGTGCGGCCTGCGACAAGGGCGGCTCCCTCGTGGAGGACGAGGGCAGCGGCAACGACTGGCGCTGCGTCGTCACGTGGCACCTGCCCGGTGCCCGGGCGGTCGGCTCCGCGGTCTACCAGCTCGACGTCGCCGCCGACGGCCGCTACGTGGCCGACGGCGACGGCCCGCAGGAGGTCAACGGCTTCTTCCTCCTCCAGGCCGCCTACGGGTCCGCCCCCAACCCCCTCTGGCAGTTCGACGGCCTCGTCGACCTGCTCGCCCCCACCCGGAAGGACTGACCATGCACGTCAGACGTCGCCGCGCCCCCGCGGCCACCACCCGAGGCCTCCGTCTCGGCCGCACGGGGCGGATCGCCGTCACCGGTGTCGCCGCCCTCGCGGTCGCCAGCAGCGGTGTCGCGTACGCGAGCACCACCGTCTTCGGCCACCACCACGTCGGCAGCACCTCCTCCGCCGGCCTGCAGGTGTCGTCGGACCAGGTCGTCAAGCCCGTCGGGCAGCGGCTGCTGTCCAAGTACGGCAAGCTCATGGGCTCCGCGGTGAGCCCCGACGCCCGGTTCCTCGCCGCGTCGAGCACCGACGGGGGCGTCGTCCTCCAGGTCTTCGACCTCGTCACGCAGCGCGCGGTGTGGCTGGTCGGCAGCAAGGCGGGGGTGAACACCAAGCTCGCCGACCGCAGCGTCGGGCAGGAGGGCCCGACCTTCTCCCCCGACGGCAAGTTCCTGTGGCTGCCCCAGACCAACGGCTTCACGCGCTTCGCCGTCGGGTCCGACGGCTCGCTGTCGGCGCCCACGACCATCGCGCTGCCCGCGGTCGCCATCCCGCCCCAGCCGAACACCGGGCTGGCTTCGCTGTCGGCGCTGCCCGGCAAGGCCGCCTTCTCCCCCGACGGCGCCACGGTGTACGTGCCCGTCAACGGGCAGGACACCGTCGTCGCGCTCGACGCCGCGACCGGTGCGGTCACCCGCAGCTGGCCGGTGGGCATCGCCCCACGCTCCGTCGTGCTCGTCGGCACCAAGCTCTATGTGAGCAACGAGGGCGGCCGGACCGCGACGGCGGGCGAGCGCACCATCGAGTCGTACGGGACGCAGGTGCCCGCGAGCACGACCAAGGGGACCTCCACCAACGGCACCGTGAGCGTGATCGACACCGCGGCCCCGGACGCCGCCGTCCGCACGCTGCGCGTCGGGCTGCACCCGACCGCGATGCACGTCTCGGGCGACGCGCTGTTCGTGACCAACACCTTCGACGACAGCGTCTCGGTGATCGACACGCGCGTGGACCAGGTCGTGCAGACGATCAGCACCCGGCCCTGGTCGTCGGCGAAGGTGGGCTACCACCCCAACGGCGTCACCACGACCGCCGACGGCCACCTCCTCGTGACCCTGGGGCGGGTCAACGCGCTCGCCGTCTACCGCCTCGGCGCCGACCCGCAGGAGCCGGTCGACTACGTCGGCCTGCTGCCGACCGACTACTACCCGGCCGACGTCGCCACGACGACCCGCGGCCAGGTGGTGGTGACCAACACCCGTGGCGTCGACGCCCGCGGACCCGAGCTCAGCTTCGACAAGGGTCCGGGCACCGTGCTCGCGACGGGCCCCGGCACCCACAGCACCACGGGTTCGCTGACGACCTTCGCCCTGCCGAGCGACAAGCAGGTCGCGAAGTACACCGCCACGGTCTTCGCCCAGAACGGCTGGACCGGCAAGGACGTCACCAAGGCCACCGGCCGCAAGAAGAAGGCGGTCGCGGTCCCCACGCGGATCGGCGACCCGTCCAAGATCAAGCACGTCTTCCTGCTGGTCAAGGAGAACCGCACCTACGACCAGGTGTACGGCGACGTGGCCAAGGGCAACGGCGACCCGTCGCTCGCGCAGTTCGGGGCGAACGTCACCCCGAACCAGCACGCGCTCGCCGACCAGTTCGGGCTCTACGACAACTTCTACGACGTGGGCACCAACTCCGCCGAGGGCCACAACTGGGTGATGCAGGGGGACAACCCGGAGTACACCGAGTCCAGCGCCGGGGAGTACATCCGCAGCTACGACACCGAGAACGACGTGCTCGGCCACCAGCGCTCCGGCTTCCTGTGGACCGCCGTGCAGGCGGCGGGCGGGACCGCGCGCAACTACGGCGAGTTCATGGCCTTCGAGAACAAGCCGGAGGCCGCCACCTGGCAGCAGTACTACTGCGCCGCCACCGGCGTCGAGGCGGGCGCCGACCCGGCCGCGCTGACCGACCCGGCGATCAAGGTCGACGACCACTCGCCCATCCCGAGCCTCGACGCGATCAGCAACCACGCCTCGCCGCAGTTCGACACCTCCATCCCCGACCTCTACCGCTACCAGGTGTGGAAGCAGGAGTTCGAGAGCAAGGGCCCGGCGAACCTCAACATGATGTGGCTCTCCAGCGACCACACGGGCGGCCCCGCCGACCCGCGGGCGCAGGTGGCGGACGGCGACCTCGCCGTCGGCAAGATCGTCGACGAGATCTCCCACAGCCGCTACTGGAAGAGCTCGGCGATCTTCGTCGTCGAGGACGACAGCCAGGACGGGGCCGACCACGTCGACGGCCACCGCGCCCCGGTGCAGGTGATCAGCCCGTGGGCGAAGCACGGCAAGGTCGACTCGACCTACTACTCCCAGATCACGATGGTGCGCACCATCGAGCAGATCCTCGGCGCGCAGCCGCTCAACCAGAGGGTCGCGGCCGCGACGCCGATGTACGGCGCGTTCAGCAAGAAGGCCGACTACACGCCCTTCGACGCGGTTCGCAACCAGGTGCCGCTCACTGAGGGGGTCGTCACCCCGCCCGCGTGCGGCGTGGACACCCTCGGCAAGAGGGGCAGCGCCGCGAAGAAGGTCGCCGCGGCGCAGGAGCGGGCGGCGGCCGTGCCGGACGAGGCGCAGCAGCTGGCGAAGCAGTGGCAGGACTGGGGCAACCAGCAGCACTTCACGGGCAACGGGGCGGTCCCCGACTACGCCCACCCCGAGCAGCTGAACCGCTACACCTGGTACCAGACGCACGGCTGGAAGAAGCCCTACCCGGGCGACGACCGGCTCTACGCCCCCGACCAGGTCCCCGGCGCCGACATCCCCGGGGTCGACGGGGACCGCTGAGCGGCGGACTCCCGGACCCGTGCCGGTCGTCGTGGAGCCCGGTCGACCCCTCGTGGCCGACCGGGTCCGCGGCGGCCGGCACGGCTGCCTCCCGGAGCCCTACGGGTCCGGGTGGCACGGTGGTGGGCAGCACCGCGCCAGCGCTCGACCGAGCACCAGGACGACGACACCAGGAGGACGCGTGAGCGACCCCGTGCAGGACCCCCGCCAGATGGACGACGAGCAGCTCGCCGAGGTGCCCGACCCGCCGCAGCCGGCCGACCCGGAGCCCGGCCAGGGCCCCGTGGTCGAGGAGGACTACGCCGAGGGCTCGACCAACGCCCCCGACGGCGCGGAGCGGCCCGAGCCGGCGGGTGAGGACTACGCGGGCAGCGGCTTCTAGGTCGTGTCCCCTTGTTCCGGCAGGTGCTGGCGTGGCAGCCGCGCCCGGTCCGGCAAGCCGGAGGAGCGAGAGCGCAGCGGGCTGCGCCGAGCGAGGCCGGCGCAGCCGGTCGGGATGCGGGGCCTCGTCAGCGCCAGCCGGAAGAAGGAGACACGGCCTAGCCGAGGAGACGGGCTCGCCGGCGCTGCTCAGCGAGCCCGGGCCTCCTCCGCACCGCCGGTGAGCAGCCGGCGCACGGCCCACCGCACGCCCTCCACCGTGAGGATGTAGAAGATGTGGCCGCTCGCCTCGCCCCAGACCTCCTGGGTCGGCTGGTGCGGCGGCGTGGGCGCGGTGCGCAGCGCAGGGAGCAGCCCCAGGTGGAATGCGCCCCACATGCCCAGCCCGTAGGGGATGCCGCTGGCGAAGCGGAGACCGGGCACGAGCTCGGCCCCGACCGCGTACGCGGTCCCCGCCGTGACCGAGAAGGCGTAGTGGATGGCCGGAGGTCCGGCCTGCTCGACCTGGCTGCCGTCCTCGGGGTCGACACCCGCCCGCTCCAGCAGGATCTCCGGAGGCGCGGTCCTGTCCTCGGGCCGGGGAGGGTAGACCTGCTCCCACTTGGCCTTGACCAGGCCGCCGGCCACCCCGCCGAGCACACCTCCAGCCAGCGCGGGCAGGAAGCGGCGGGTGGACGGCCGGGAGACGGCGAGCAGGCGCGGGATCACGGGCATGGGCTCATCCTGCGCGGCAGCCCGCCCCACCGCCGGGGAGGGTCCAGCACGCCGACCACCGTGCCGGGCATCAGGCGGCAGCGGGAGCCATGTCGACCGAGACCTTCATCGAGGAGTGCTTGGCCTCGGTGTAGATCACGCCGCGCACGGGCTGCACGTCGCCGTAGTCGCGACCCCACGCCACCGTGGCGTGCGAGGCGTCGGTGAGCCGGTCGTTGGTCGGGTCGAGGTGGAGCCAGCCCGCCCCCGGCACCCAGACCCCGACCCAGGCGTGGCTGGCGTCGGCGCCGACCAGGCGCGGCCTCCCGGGCGGCGGCCGCGTGGCCAGGTAGCCGCTGACGTAGCGCCCGGCCAGGCCGAGCGAGCGGAGCCCCGCGACCATGACGTGGGAGAAGTCCTGGCAGACCCCGTGCCGCTTGACGAGCAGGTCCACGACCTTCTCGCCGATGACCGTCGAGCGCGGCTTGTAGGCGAAGTCGTCGTGCACCCGGTGCATCAGCTCGGTCGCCGCCTCCCCGAGCGCGCGCCCCGGGGTGAACGACTCCCGCGCGTACGCCTCGACCGCGGCCGGGACGTCGACGTAGGGCGAGGCGAAGGTGAAGTCCGCCGCCTCCCAGGCGTCGGGCTCCTCGGTGCGCACGGCCGGGCGCGCGTCCTCCCAGGCCACGGCGAGCGACTCCGGCGGCAGCACCGGTGGCACCACGTCGAGCACGCTGACCGCCCGCACCACGAGCCGGGTGTGCGGGTCGGTCACGTGGAACGAGGACTTGGTGTTGCCGTACAGGTCGGTGTGCGACAGCAGCGTGGCCGGGCCCGGCTCGATGCTCACCGCGTGCTCCAGCACCGACTGCCACTCCAGCGCGCGCGGCGTCAGGTGGAACTGCCCGAAGCTGCCCGTGACGTCGGCGTCGTAGTCGTACGTCGTGACGTGCTCGATGCGGTAGCGGGTCACGACCGACTCTCCGCGTGCAGGGCCTGCTGGCGCGGCAGGGACTGCTGCGTGGGCGGCGGCTCGTGGTAGTGGTCGCGCACGGCGGTCGAGAGGTCGCGCAGCCCGCTGTGCAGGTCCGTGCAGAAGGCCTCGAGCGCCTCCCGGCGGGCCGGGACGCCGGAGCCCGCGCCGTCCTCCGGCGCGCCGAGCACGCCCAGGGCGACCGGGTCGGCGAGGCGCACCTGCTCGGCGAGCGCGTCGAGCAGCCGCAGCGGCCGGGCGGTCGGCGAGGTGCTCGGCACCGCGCGCAGGTCGTTCTGCATCCGCTGCAGCTGGAAGGCCACCGAGCGCGGGTTGGACGCGTCGAGGACCAGCAGCTCCAGCACGGCCGGCACGCCGGAGCGACCGCGGTAGCGGCGCCGGAAGGTGACGATCGACTCCGAGCTGGTCAGCGCTGCCTCCAGGACCGTGCGGTCGACGTCGGGGCCGTACGACTCGACGAGCGTCGCGCGCAGCAGCCCGACCACCTGCATGGCGCGCTCCAGGCCGCGACCCGCGTCGAGGAGCAGCCAGCCGGGGTCTCGGACCATGTTCTCGGTCGCGATGCCGGACAGCGCGAGCAGGCCGGACAGCACCCGCTCGCCCGCCTCGATCAGGTGCAGGCCCTGGTCGGACTCGAGGCCGCGCAGGGTCTGCAGCGCCCGGTCCATGTCGGCCAGGACCATCCAGACGTCCTCGGAGAGCTGGTCGCGGACCCCCTGCGCGGTGTTCTGGAGTGCCTGCAGCGACTGCGCGAGCGACCCGGGACGGCGCCGGTCGAGCATCAGCGAGCGCAGCTCGGGCAGCACGGCCGCGCGCCGGGCGACGGTCTCGTCGGGCAGGGCGAAGAAGCCGGGGTAGGTCGTGCTCAGGTGCGTCACGGCGTGCAGCAGCACGACGAGCGCGCGACCCGGCCGGACGTCGGCGTCGGTCTCCAGGCTCACGGTGCGGCTGGCCAGGACGAGGCGGAGCAGGTCCTCGGCCCGCTCGGCGTAGCGACCGAACCAGTAGAGGTCGCTGAGCACGCGCGGCACCATCGCCGCCGACGCCGACCCGGGCAGGACGGCGCTGCCCTCGTCCGCGCGTCCCCGGGTCGTGGCGCTGCGGGAGGTGGTGACCGGCTCGCTGCTGACGACCCAGACGTCCTTGGCCACGCCGCCGTCCGGGGCGGTGACCAGCGCGCCGCGGTCCGGGGCGTGCTCGTCGTTGGTCCGGGCCAGCCCGCCGAGCATGGCGGTGTAGGAGGTGCCGCTGCGCACCGCGAACGAGCGGAGCACGACGTTGCGCCGCACCAGGCCGCCGTCCGTGTCGGGCGCGGTCTCGGGCACCGTCGGGGCGGAGCTCAGCGGCAGCACCTCCTGGCCGACGAAGCGGTGCGGAGCCGCCTCGATGCGTGCCAGGAGCCGGGCGCGCTGCTCGCGCGACAGAGCGGCGCCGACGACGCTGCGCCCGGCACCGCGGTTCACCGCGCGGACGACGAGCTCGTCGAGGTGGTCGCGCACGTACGCGAGCCCGTCGGGATCGCCGCACCACCAGGTGTCGACCGACGGCAGCCGCAGCGGCTCGCCGAGCAGCCGCTCGCAGAGGTCGGGCAGGAAGGGCAGCAGCGCCGGGCTCTCCAGCACCCCCGAGCCGATGGTGTTGACCACGCTCACGGTCCCCTGCCGCACGCACTCCAGCAGGCCGGTGACGCCGAGACGGGACCCGCCGCGCAGCTCGAGGGCGTCCATCCACGTCGAGTCGACGCGGCGCAGGATGACGTCGACCTGCTCGAGGCGGCCCAGCACGCGCATCCACACGCGACCCTCGCGCACGAGCAGGTCGCTGCCCTCGAGGAGGGGGTAGCCGAGCAGCGAGGCGACGAACGCCTGGTCGAAGGCGGTCTCGGAGTGGGTGCCGGGGCTGAGGACGACGACCCGCGGGTCCTCGACCGTGCTCGGCGCCGACTCGACCAGGGCGACGCGCATGGCCTGGAAGAACGGCGTGAGGCGGTGCAGCTGGGCGGCGTGGTAGATGTCGGGCAGCACGCGGGAGATGACCCGGCGGTTCTGCATCGCGTAGCCGGCGCCGGACGGCGCCTGGGTGCGGTCGGAGATCACCTTCCACGCGCCGGAGGCGTCGCGGCCGAGGTCGGCGGCGGTCATGAACAGCCGCTGGTCGACCACGCTGTCGGCGCCCACGACCGGGCGCAGGTACTCCTCGTGGTCGAGCACGACCGACGGCGGGATCTGGCCGCGGGCCAGGAGCCGGCGGGCGCCGTACAGGTCGGCGAGGACCGCGTCGAGGAGCTCGGCGCGCTGGACCACGCCGGCCTCGAGCGTGGCCCACTCGCGGTCGTGCAGCACGAGCGGGATCGGGTCGAGGCGCCACGGCCGGGGCTGCTCGAGCGGTGCGTTCGCGGGCGGCGCGCCGGCCTCCGCGTCGGCGACCGACCGGGTCGAGGCCGGGGTCGGGGTGTAGGTGACGTTGTCGTCCTCGAGCATGCGGGCGACCTCGCGCCGGGCCGTGGCCAGGTCGCCGGTGGCCCGGGCCAGGTCGTCGACGAGCGCGCCCCACGCCGAGCGCGGCGTGCCGTCGGGCGCCGCCAGCTCGTCGAACCCGCCGGGTCGGGCGTCCGGGCCGCCGTCGGCCTGCTCGGCGTCGGGCTGCCGCGCGGCCTCGAGGTAGCGGCGCAGCGGTGAGTCGACCACGGTCACGGGCGTCTCGCCGCCCTCGGCTGCGGCCGGCCCCACGAGGTCGGCACGCGCCGGCGCAGGTCGAGGGTCAGCGGGTAGTCGGTGCCGTCGGTGGACCGGCTCGCGAGCTGCGCCTCGAGCGCGTCGACGTCGACCTCGCCGGGGGTGTGCCCCATCGCCTCGAAGCGCCGCGCGCGGCGCGCCTCGGCCTCGTGGGCGTTGACCGGCGGGGAGTCGTACGAGCGCCCGCCGGGGTGGACGACGTGGTAGGTCGCCCCGCCCAGCGAGACGCGGTTGGTGCGGTCGACGACCTCGACGCGCAGCGGCGCGTCGATCTCCAGCGTCGGGTGCAGGGACGACCAGGGCTTCCACGCGCGGAAGCGGATGCCGGCGACGGCCTGCCCGGGGGTGCCCGTCGGGGTCATCGGCACGGCCACGCCGTTGCAGGTGACGAGGTGCAGCTCGGGGGTGAAGCCGTCGACGAGGACCTGGATCCGCTCGGTCGAGGAGTCGACGTAGCGCGCGGTGCCGCCCGAGGTCGCCTCCTCCCCGAGCACGTTCCAGGGCTCGATGGCCTGCCGCAGCTCGATCTGCACCCCGCCGGCGTGGGCGAAGCCGATGCGCGGGAAGCGGAACTCGAGGTACGGCGCGAACCACGACTCTTCGACCTCGAAGCCGTGCGCGCGCAGGTCGGCCACGACCTCGCCGAGGTCGGCCATCGCGAAGTGCGGGAGCAGGAAGCGCTCGTGCAGGCTCGTGCCCCAGCGCACCAGCGGCGCCGAGAACGGCTCCTCGGCGAAGCGGGCGACCAGCGCGCGGACGAGCAGGGCCTGCACCAGCGCCATGTCCGGGTGCGGCGGCATCTCGAAGCCGCGCAGCTCCAGCAGCCCGAGGCGCCCGCGCGAGGAGTCGGGGCTGTAGAGCTTGTCGATGCAGAACTCGGCGCGGTGGGTGTTGCCGGTGATGTCGGTCAGCAGGTGGCGCAGGGCCCGGTCGGTGACCCAGGGCAGCCCGCGGCGCCGGTGCACGGGCACGTCGTCGCCGTCCTGGGCCGGGTCCGGGGTGAACGCCTCGATCTCGGCGAACGCGATCTCCATCTCGTACAGGTTCTCCTCCCGGCCCTCGTCGAACCGGGGCGCCTGGCTCGTCGGGCCGACGAAGCGGCCGGAGAAGACGTACGACAGCGACGGGTGGCGCTGCCACCAGGTGAGCATGCTGACGAGCACGTCGGGGCGCCGCAGCATCGGCGAGCTGGCCGGCGTGCGCCCGCCGAGGGTGAGGTGGTTGCCGCCGCCGGTGCCGGAGTGGCGCCCGTCGATCGCGAACGTCTCGGTGCCGAGGCGCTGCTCGGCGGCGAGGGTGTACAGCGTGTGGGTGAGCTCGCTGAGCTCCGACCAGCTCGCCGTCGGGTGCAGGTTCACCTCGATGACCCCCGGGTCGGGGGTGACGAGCAGGGAGGTGATCCGCGGGTCCGGCGGCGGCCCGTAGCCCTCGAGCACCACGCGGGCGCCGGTCTCGGCGGCCGCCCGGTCGACCAGCCCGACGACGTCGAGCCACCGCTCGAGCTGCTCGGCCGGCGGGAGGAAGACGTGCACGAAGCCGTCGCGCGCCTCGGCGACGACCGCGGTGCGGGTGGGCACCTCGACCGGGTCGGCGAGCACGGCCTGAGGCCGGCCGGCGGCCGCCGACAGGTCCTCGGGCGGGTCGACGTAGGAGGGCTCGCCGGTGTAGTCCGGGTCGCGCCAGGCCACCGAGCTCAGCGGCAGCCGCGCGCCGGCGGGCGAGTCCCCCGGCACCAGCACGAGCCGGCCGCGCCGGGTCCGCCAGGCCGGGCTCGCCCAGGTGTCGCCGAACCACGCCGGCACGACCGGCAGCGCCCAGGCCACGGGGTCGGGGATGGCCGCGTCGAGATCGGCGACGAGCGCGGGGTCCGCCGCCGTCGGGTCGACGTCGGGACGGGGACCCTCGGGCTGCCGCACCTCCACCGCGAGCGCGGCGAGCGGGTCCTCGAAGCAGGCCAGCGGCGTGCCGTCGGGCAGCCCGAGGTCGCGGGCCACCGCAGCCAGCAGCGCCTCGGCCTGCGCCGGCGCGTCATCGCTCGCCTGGGAGTCGTCGAAGGGGTCGGCCAGGCGGGACGCCTCGCTCCAGACCGGCGTCCCGTCCGGGCGCCAGACCAGGCCGATCTGCCAGCGCGGCAGCGGCTCGCCGGGGTACCACTTGCCCTGGCTGCGCTGCACCAGCCCGCCGGTGGCGTAGCGCTCGGCGAGCGCCCCCGCGAGCCGGTTGGCCGCGACCCGCTTCTCCGGGCCGTCCGCGGCGACCGTCCACTGCGGGCTCACCATGTCGTCGCGGCTGACGAAGGTCGGCTCGCCGCCCATGGTCAGCTCGAGCCCGGCGGCGCGGAGCCGCTCGTCGACGGCCTCGCCGGATCGCTGCAGCGCCGCGACCTGACCGGGCGAGTACGGCTTGGTGACGCGCGGGTCCTCGTGGACCCGGGTGACGGTGTTGGCGAAGGAGAACTCGACCTGCGCCGGGCCGGTCGCCCCGGTGATCGGCGCCGAGGAGGCCGGGGTCGGGGTCGCCGACAGCGGGATGTGCCCCTCGCCGGCGAACAGCGCCGAGGTGGCGTCCAGCCCGATCCAGCCTGCGCCCGGGACGTAGACCTCCGCCCAGGCGTGCAGGTCGGTGAAGTCCTCGGCGGGCCCGCCCTGCGTAGGGTCGTCCGAGGCGAGCTGGACGAGGTAGCCCGAGACGAACCTCGCGGCGAGGCCGAAGTGGCGCAGGGCCTCCACGAGCAGCCACGCCGAGTCGCGGCAGGACCCGATGCCCCGCTCGAGCGTGACGTCGGGGGTCTGCACCCCGACCTCCATCCGTACGGAGTAGGCGACGTCGCGGTTGACGCACGCGTTGAGCGCGCCGAGGAAGGTGACGACGCGCTGCGGCGTGACGGTGTCGATCGGCAGGTCGTCGAGCCAGCGGGTGAAGAGCTCGCCCGGCGGGTCCGCGGGGTCGGCCAGGTAGGGCCGCAGCTCGGCGGCCAGCTCGGGGGTGTAGCTAAAGGGGAAGGTCTCGGCGTAGTCCTCGACGAAGAAGTCGAAGGGGTTGATCACCCCGAGGTCGGCCACGAGCCCGACGGTGATCTCCAGCTCGCGGGCCGGCGACGGGAAGACGAGCCGCCCCACCCAGTTGCCGAAGGGGTCCTGCTGCCAGTTCAGGAAGTGCTCCGACGGCGTGACCGTGAGCGAGTACGCCTCGATCGGCGTCCGCGTGTGCGGGGCCGGCCGCAGCCGCACCACGTGCGGGAAGAGCTGTGTCGGCGCGCCGAAGCGGTACGTCGTGCGGTGCTCCAGCGCGACCTTGATGCTCACCCGGCCGACCCTAACGGGGTCGGCCGGGCCCCGCCGCCGGACGACGAGCGCTGGGAGGGTGTGTGAACGGCGTGTGAACGACCGCGTCACGGACCGTTACGTAGCAAGCCTTGCCAACGGACGCACTCCTTCGAGAGGCTGCCAGGAAGTACGCACGCCACAGGAACGTCCCGCTTCCCCACCCGACCGAGCAGGTCACGAGCCACCAGGACGACCGCATGACGCAGACGCAGGACCCCACCGAGGCCTCCGGCGGCACCGCCGGCAACGGCCTCGACGCCGAGCAGGCGGGCTACCAGCAGACGCTGGGGAGCCGGCACGTGCAGATGATCGCCATCGGCGGCGCCATCGGCACCGGCCTCTTCCTCGGCTCGGCCTCCCGGCTGCACAGCACCGGCCCGGCCCTGATCATCAGCTACGCCGTCGTCGGGGTGATCGCGTACTTCCTGATGCGCGCGCTCGGCGAGCTCGTGCTCCACCGCGCCACGTCGGGCGCCTTCGTGTCCTACATGCGCGAGTTCTTCGGCGAGAAGTGGGCCTTCGTCACCGGCTGGGTCTACTGGCTCAACTGGGCGCTGACCGGCATCGCCGAGCTCTCCGCGGTCGGTCTCTACATGCAGTACTGGTTCCCGACGCTGCCGACCTGGATCACCGTGCTGGTGTCCCTGGTCGTGGTGCTGTCGATCAACCTGCTCTCGGCCCGCGCGTTCGGCGAGTTCGAGTTCTGGGCGGCGATCCTCAAGGTCGGCGCGATCGTGATCTTCCTCGTCGTCGGCCTCGTCGTCGTCATCGGCGGGCTGTCGATCGGCGGGCACAAGGCCGGCTTCCAGAATCTGTGGAGCAACCCGGGCGGCTTCTGGCCGAGCAGCGGCGACTACAACTGGTACGGCCCGATCCTCGTGATGTCGGGCGTCGTGTTCGCCTACGCCGCCATCGAGATGGTGGGCGTCGCGGCCGGCGAGATGGCCGACGCCGAGAAGGAGGTGCCGAAGGCCGTCCACGCGGTGATCTTCCGCATCGCGGTCTTCTACATCGGCTCGATCCTGCTGCTCGTCTGCATGCTGCCGACGCAGGACTACAAGGCCGGCACCAGCCCCTTCGTCACCGTCTTCGAGCGGCTCGGCTTCGGCTGGATGAGCGCCGTGATCCAGGCGATCCTCATCGTCGCGGCCATGTCGAGCCTCAACTCGGGGCTCTACACGACCGGCCGCGTGCTGCGCAGCCTGGGTATGAGCAAGCAGGCCCCGAAGTTCACGCTCAAGATGAGCAAGTCGGGCGTCCCCTTCGCCGGCATCCTGATGACCTCGATCGTCTTCGTCCTGGGCTCGGTGCTCAACGCCCTCACCCCGGACGCCTTCGAGATCGCGGTCGAGGCGACGTCGATCATGATCCTCTGGACGTGGGGGACGATCTTCCTCTGCCAGATCCGGCTGCGGAAGCTGAGCGACGCCGGCGTGGTGCCGGCTAGCCCCTTCCAGGCCCCGGGCTCGCCGTACACGAGCTACGTCGGGATCGTCTTCCTGGTGCTCGTGCTGATCGGGCTCGCGGTCTCGGGCTGGCAGGCCTCCGACGAGTTCCTGCACAAGACGAGCTTCCTGGTCGTCGTATTCGGCATCCCGCTCCTCGCGCTCGCGCTGGCCATCGGCTGGCGCGTGGTCAAGCCGCGCGTCGAGGCGAACACCGGCGGCCGCATCGAGTCGGTCTGGACGCTGAAGGGCCCGCGCTACGGCTCGGACGTCACCCCCGACGCCCTCGACCGGGACAAGCAGGACGACACCACCACCGCCGGCTGACCCCGGCCGGCGGGACCCTGGAGCGAAGGAGCACCACGGTGGACGCAGCACGCACCGCACGACCGGGACGGGTCGCGGTCGCGGCTGCGTCCACCGCCCTCCTCGCAGCCCTCGGGGGCTGCGGGGGCACCGCGGAGCCGAACGCCTCCCCCTCGCTCGTGCCCGGCGCCTCGAGCGGCGGCCGGCTCACGATCGGGATCCCGGTCGACGAGCCGGGCATCGGCATGAAGGACGGCGACACCTACACCGGCTTCGACGTGGAGACCGCGACCTACGTGGCCGCAGCCCTCGGCGTCCCGTCCGCGAACATCACGTGGGTGGAGGCGGAGGGTGATCAGCGCCAGCAGCTGCTGCAGTCGGGCGGCGCCGACCTGATCGTGTCGACCTTCTCGATCACCGACGAGCGCACGCAGGTCGTCGACTTCGCCGGGCCCTACTTCGACGCCTCGCAGGACCTCCTCGTGCGGCGCAACGAGGAGGACATCACCGGCCCGGACACCCTGCGCGGACGGACGTTGTGCACCGTCTCGGGCACGACGTCGGCCGACAACGTCCTCTCCCGCTACAAGGGGCGCATCACGCTGGTGGAGAAGCCCCGCTACTCCGAGTGCGTGGCGGCGCTCGCCTCGAGCGACGTCGACGCGGTGACCACCGACGACGTGATCCTCGCCGGCTTCGCGGCCCAGCCGCAGTACAAGGGCAGGCTGCGGGTGCTCGGCAAGGGCTTCTCGACCGAGCGCTACGGCATCGGGGTCAAGAAGGGCGACAGCCAGCGCGTCGAGCAGGTCAACGCGGCGCTGAAGGAGTACGTCTCCGACGGCTCGTGGGAGGCGGCGCTGAGGAAGACCGTCGGCCCCTCCGGCTACTCGCTGCCAGACCCGCCGACGATCGACTGAGTCGGCAACGGCGCTGTCCAGGCGCCGTCGACCGCGAAGGCCGGGTCCGTTCAAGGCCCGGCCTTCGCTTTCCCGTCATTGGAGTACGATCGTAATGTCAAGCATGTGAGGACAAGGAGGAGTCCGGATGACGAGGTACGGCGCCGCGCACAAGCAGGCGACCCGCGAACGCATTGTCAGCACCGCCGCGCGACGGCTGAAGTCCGACGGAGTGGCAGGCTCCGGCGTCGCCACCCTGATGGCGGACGCGGGACTGACGAACGGTGCCTTCTACGCGCACTTCGCGTCCAAGGAGGCGCTCGTCGCGACCGTGGTCGAGGCCGAGCTCGCCACCCAGTGCCGGACGCTGGCCGACCTCGCGCCCGGGCGGGCGGGCGTCGAGGACCTCGTCCGTCGCTACCTCTCCCCCACCCACCGCGACCACCCGGAGGCCGGGTGCCCGTCAGCCGCGCTCGTCGAGGACGTCGTCCGCGCCGGCGCGGAGGTGCGCGAGGCGTACACCAGCCAGGTCGTCGCGGTGGGCGAGGTGCTGGCCGGACTCGTCGGCGATGCGGGCCCCGACGCCCGGGCGCGGCTGCTGGCCGCCTTCGCGGGCATGGTCGGCACGCTCCAGCTGGCCCGCGCGGTCACCGACCGTCGCCTCTCCGACGCCCTCCTGGCGCACGGCGCCGAGCAGGCCCTGGCCGCGTTCGCCGGACCGGCCGTCGGTGCCCCGACCAGCGACGGGACCCGTCCGGGCCCGACGGGCGACGACCTACCCGGGAGCCGACCATGAGCCCGACGACCCGGCCCGACGACCAGCTCGTCCCCGCCACGACGCGGGCCTGGACGGTCACCGCGTACGGGGCGAAGCACCCCCTCGAGCTCCGCGAGAGGCCGACCCCCGGAGTCGGCCCGACGGACCTGCTCGTGCGGGTCGCCGCCGCCGGGGTGAACCCTCTGGACGTCAAGACCTGGCACGGCGAGTTCAGGGTCCCGCTGCCCTACCGCACCCCGTTCACCCTCGGCAACGACCTGGCCGGGGTGGTGGAGCGGATCGGTCCCGGGGTCCGCGGGTTCGCGGTCGGTGACGCCGTCTACGCCCGCGTCGACCAGCGGCGGGTCGGCACGTTCGCCGAGCGCGTGTCCGTCGCGGAGGCCGACTGCGCCCCGGTCCCCCGCTCCGTGTCGCTGGTCGAGGCCGCGTCACTGCCCCTCGTCGCGCTGACCGCGTGGCAGGCGCTCGTGGTGCGGGCCGGCGTCCGACCCGGTCACCGCGTGCTCGTCCACGCCGGTACCGGCGGGGTGGGGTCGACGGCGATCCAGCTGGCCAAGCACCTCGGGGCCCACGTGGCCACGACGGCGAGCGCGGCGAACGCGGACCTGGTGCGCTCGTTCGGCGCGGACGAGGTCGTCGACCACCGCACGGAGGACTTCACTGCCCGCCTGCACGACTACGACGCCGTCCTCGACCCACTGGGCGCGCCGAGCGTGCTCCGCTCGCTGACCGTCCTCAAGCCGGGCGGGGTGGTCGTCGGCATCTCCGGCCCGCCGGACCCCGACTTCGCCAGCCAGCTAGGACGCCCCCTGCTACGCCCCGTCCTCGCGCTCACCAGCCGCAAGGTCCGTTCGGTGGCCCGGCGGCGCGGCGTCCGCTACACGTTCCTGTTCATGTCGGCGAACGGCGAGCAGCTGCGCCGCGTCACCGAGCTCGTCGACGCCGGCGTGATCCGCCCGACCGTCGAGCGGACCTACCCCTTCGCCGAGACCCCGGACGCGCTCGCGCAGGTCGCCGGCGGCCGCACCCGGGGCAAGGTCGTCGTCACCGTCCCCTGAACCACGCACCCGCTCGACCCCGGGCACCGTCGCCCGGGGCCCACGCGCACCACCACCCGATCCAGGAGCACACCCATGACCACCATCGACGGCTCCACCGTCCTCGTCACCGGGGCCAACCGCGGCCTCGGCCAGGCCTTCGTCCAGCAGCTGCTCGAGCGCGGAGCCGCGCGCGTCTACGCCGCTGCCCGCCGGCCGGAAGAGGTCCTCCTCGACGACCCGCGCGTCGTGCCGCTGCACCTCGACGTCACCGACCCCGCCTCCGTCGCCGCCGCGGCTCTGGCCGCCACCGACGTCGACGTCGTCGTGAACAACGCCGGGATCTCGGTCACCGACCCGCTGCTACGCGCCGAGCAGGCGGGGCTCCGCTCCGAGCTCGAGGTCAACCTGTTCGGTCCGCTCGCCGTCACGGCGGCCTTCGCCGACGGCGTCGCCGCCCGCCGCGGCGCCATCGTCAACGTCGCCTCCGTGCTGTCCTGGCTCGCGCTCGGCGGGAGCTACAGCGTCTCCAAGGCCGCCCTCTGGAGCGCCACCGACGCCCTGCGCCTCGAGCTGGCCCCACGGGGCGTCCAGGTCGTCGGGGTGTTCGTCGGCTACGTCGACACCGAGATGACCGCGGGCGTCACGGCGCCGAAGTCCGACCCGGCCGTCGTCGTGCGCCAGGTGCTCGACGGGCTCGAGGCGGGCGCGTCCGAGGTGCTCGCCGACCAGCTCAGCAGGGACGTCCGCGCCACGCTCGCCCAGCCCGTCGAGGTCCGCTACCCCGCGCTCGCAGAAGCCGGCGCGTCCGCCTGACCCGTACGGTCGGCGCTCGTGCGACCGCGTCCCTCCGCAGCGGCCCGGTCCCGGAGGGCCGTGGGAGCATGACCGCGTGGACGCGGAGCACCTCGGGGCCTTCCTCGCCGAGCACCCGCCCTTCGACACCCTCGACCGCTACGCGCTGACGACGCTGGCCGAGGCGGCGACGCTCGAGCGGGCGTACGCCGGCGAGCTCGTCGTCGACGCCTTCGCCGAGCCCACCGTCGAGGTGTTCGTCGTCGTGGAGGGCCGGGTCGGGCTGTGGAACGATCGCGATCAGATCTCCGGACCCGCCCAGGAGCGCGTGGGTCCCGGGGGTCTGTTCGGCTTCTCGGCGATGCTGACGGGCCAGCCGGTGGGGCCGCGGGCGGTGGCGCTGCGGCCCTCGACCGTCGCCAGGCTGCCCGAGGCGGCGGTGCTGCCCGCCTTCACCTCGCCGGGCGGGAGCCGCTTCCTCGCCTCCGAGGTCGCCGACGTGCTGCACGGCTACGAGCCGCCGACCTACTCCACCGTCGCCGACCTGGTCCGCACCGAGCCGCTCCTCGTCGACGAGCGCCGCCCGGTGGCCGAGGCCGTCCAGGCCATGACCGAGCACGGGCACGGCTACTGCGTCGTCCGGCTGCGCGGCGGCCGTCTCGGCCTGCTCACCGACCGGCTGCTGCGCGAGCGGGTGGTCGCGGTCGGCTACCCCCTCGACGCACCGCTCGGTCCGGTCGTCGACGACGACCCCGTGCACGTCGACCCCGGCGACTCCGTCATCGAGGCGGTCGTGGCGCTGCTCGACCGTGAGGCCGACTACGTCCTGGTGACCGACCGGGACGGCGACCTGCGCGGCGTCGTGTCCCCCCGCGACGTCGTCGTCGCCCCCGGCAACGCCGGCGTCGGGCTGCAGGAGCAGCTGCGGCGCGCTCCCGACGCCGACAGCCTGGCCGCCACCGGGCGGCGCCTCCCCGTGCTCCTCGGCGAGCTCACCCGCGGCGGGCTCGCGTCGGCCCGCGTCCTCGCCGTGCACTCCACCCTCGTCGACGCCTGCGTGCGGCGCGCGGTCGAGCTCGTCCTCGCCGAGCGGCCCGAGCTCCCGGCCGACGGCTTCACGTGGCTGTCGATCGGGAGCAACGGGCGGCGCGAGGCCGTCCTGTCCTCCGACGTCGACTCCGCGGTGGCCTTCGCCGACGACCTGCCCGCAGAGGCCGTTGCCGGGCTGCGGGACGCGTTCCGCGAGGTGCACGCGCTGCTCGGCCGGGCCGGGCTGGGCCACGACCGACACGGCGCGGCGGCGTACCGGCCGGAGTTCTCGCGGACCAACGCCGCGTGGCGCACCGCCGCGCGAGGCTGGCTCGACGACCCGGTGCGCGACCAGGGGGCGATGATGACGTCGCTGCTCGTCGACGCCCGCCCGGTCTGGGGCGACCTCGGGCTGCCGGCCGTGGCACGCGTGTTCGGCGACCTGCGGGCGCACCCGCTGACGATGCGGCTGCTGCTGCTGGAGTCGCTGGCCTACCGCGCCCGGCTGCGCTCGGTGCGCGACCTGCTGGCGCGGCGGCCGGAGACGTTCGACATCAAGGCGCACGCGCTGCTGCCGATCACGAACATCGCCCGCTGGGCCGCGCTCAGCGCGGGCACGACCGTGCTGCCGACGCCGGAGAGGCTGCGCGAGTCCGGGTCGAGCGAGATGCTGCCGGCTGCCCAGGCCCGCACGCTCGCGGAGGTCTTCGAGGTGCTGCAGGGCATCCGGCTCTCGGCCCAGCTCGCCCAGGTCGGGCGCGGCGAGCGGCCGACGGACGTGCTCCGCCTGGAGCACCTCTCGCCCCTCGACCGCAGCGTCATCGCCTCCGCCGTCCGCGAGGTCGCCGCCGTCCAGCGGCGCATGGACAACCTGACCGCCTGGCTCCCCGCGGAGGAGTGGGCGGTCTCCTGACGGCCCGCGCCCTACCCGGGCGGACGGCCGGAGATGCCAACTCCTCCGAGGCCCCCTTCGACGAGCTCAGGACAGCGCTTCGACGGGCTCAGGGAGCGTCTTCTGCTGGCGCGCCCGGCGCGCGCGTCGCTGCCTGGACGACCGAGCGGGGACGACACGCTTTTCGTCGTCCCCGGGAGGGAGGAAGGCAGCGGACCAGAGCGCGCGCCTCGTCGGAGCGGAGCGGAGACAGAAGACTCAGTAGCGGTACTCGTCGGTCTTGAACGGCCCCTCGACCTGGACGCCGAGGTAGGCGGCCTGGCTCTCGGTGAGCTCGCTGAGCTGGACGCCGAGGGCCTCGAGGTGCAGGCGGGCGACGAGCTCGTCGAGGTGCTTGGGCAGCGTGTAGACGCCCAGCGGGTAGTCCTCGTGCTTGGTGTAGAGCTCGATCTGGGCCAGCACCTGGTTGGTGAACGAGTTGCTCATGACGAAGCTGGGGTGCCCGGTCGCGTTGCCGAGGTTCATCAGCCGGCCCTCGCTGAGCAGGATGATCGAGCGCTCGTCGTCGGTCCCGGCGTCGAACACCCACTGGTCGACCTGCGGCTTGATGTTCACCCGCGCGACGTCGGTGCGGCGGGCGAGGCCGGCGACGTCGATCTCGTTGTCGAAGTGGCCGATATTCGACACGACGGCCTGCGGGCGCATGCGGCTCATCTGGTCGGCGGTGATGACGTCCTTGCAGCCGGTCGCGGTGACGTAGATGTCGCCCTCGGCCAGCGCGTTCTCCAGCGTCGTGACCTGGAAGCCGTCCATCGCCGCCTGCAGCGCGCAGATCGGGTCGACCTCGGTCACGATCACGCGTGCGCCCTGGCCGCGGAGCGCCTCCGCGCAGCCCTTGCCCACGTCGCCGTAACCGCAGACCACGGCGACCTTGCCGCCGATGAGGACGTCGGTGGCGCGGTTCAGGCCGTCGATCAGCGAGTGCCGCGTGCCGTACTTGTTGTCGAACTTGCTCTTGGTCACCGAGTCGTTGACGTTGATCGCCGGGAACAGCAGGCTCTCGTTGCGCAGCATCTCGTAGAGCCGGTGGACGCCGGTGGTCGTCTCCTCGGTGACGCCCTGGATCGCGTTGGCGATGGCGATCCAGTCGAGGCCCTCGTCGAGGGTGCGGTTGATCAGCGCCTTGAGGACCTTGACCTCGTCGGAGTCGTCCTCGCTCGCCTCGGGGCGGACGCCGGTCTTCATCGCCTCGACCGCCAGGTGCACGAGCAGGGTCGCGTCACCGCCGTCGTCGAGGATCATGTTCGGCGTCTCGTCGCCCGGCCAGTCCAGGACCTCGCGGGTGCAGTCCCAGTACTCGGTGAGGGTCTCGCCCTTCCAGGCGAAGACGGGCACGCCGTTGGGCGCCTCGGGCGTGCCGTCGCCGACGACGATCGCCGCGGCGGCGGCGTCCTGGGTCGAGAAGATGTTGCAGCTCGCCCAGCGCACGTCCGCGCCGAGGGCGACGAGGGTCTCGATGAGCACCGCCGTCTGCACCGTCATGTGCAGCGAACCCGCGATGCGCGCGCCGGCGAGCGGCTTGGCGTCGCCGTAGCGCTCGCGCATCGCCATGAGGCCGGGCATCTCGTGCTCGGCGAGCTTGATCTCGAGGCGGCCCAGCCCGGCCAGGGAGAGGTCGGCGACGCGGTAGTCCATGGTCCCGAGCCTAGTCGCGCGGGGGCGTCCGCCGCGCCGTACGGACGCGCGTGCGGGCGGACGGGCGGGGCCGTCAGTGCCCGGCGGGAGCCGGCCGCTCGGGACGGGGCGCCGGGGCGTAGTCGGCGCGGTAGATGTCGGGCTCGAGGTAGAGCGAGGTCACCATGGGCTCGGCCTCGCGGATCGCGACCTCGGCGCGGTCGATGACCTCGGCGATCTCGGTCGCCCGGTCGGTCGGGCTGACCGCGATCTTGGCCGCCACGAGGATCTCCTCGGGGCCCAGGTGCATGGTCTTCATGTGGATCACGCGCTCGACGCCGTCGGTCCCGGCGAGCGCCTGCTCGATCCGGCGCACCGACGCCGGGCCGGCCGACTCCCCCAGCAGCAGGCTCTTCGTCTCGATCGCCAGCGTGATCGCCACGGCCACCAGCAGCAGCCCGATCAGCGCGGTGCCGACCACGTCGAAGATCCCGTTGCGGGTGAGGATCGTCAGGCCGATGCCGGCGAAGGCGAAGACCAGGCCGATCAGGGCGGCGAAGTCCTCGAGCAGGATCACCGGCAGCTCGGGCGCCTTGGCCGAGCGGACGAACTTCGGCCAGCTCTGCCGGCCGCGCGTCTTGTTGGACTCCCGCACCGCGGTGCGGAAGGACAGGCCCTCGGCCACGATGGCCGCGGCGAGGACGAGCAGCGGCACCCACCACCAGCGCCCGTCGAGCAGGCCGTCGGGGTGACCGAGGTGAAGCTCGTGCCACTTGTGGTACGCCTCGTAGAGCGCGAAGAGGCCGCCCACGCTGAACAGCACCACGGCGACGATGAAGCCGAAGACGTAGCGCTCGCGGCCGTAGCCGAAGGGGTGCTCCGGCGTCGCGTCCTTGCGGGAGCGCTTGCCACCGACCAGGAGCAGCACCTGGTTGCCCGAGTCGGCGACCGAGTGGATCGCCTCGGCCAGCATCGACGAGGCGCCCGTCAGGGCCCACGCCCCGAACTTGACGACGGCGATCGCCAGGTTCGCGGTCAGCGCCGCCACGACGGCCTTGGTCCCACCCTCCGCACTCACGGCGCCGATCCTGTCAGAAGGACGGGCCGGGCGGCGCACCGTCGCGCCCGCCCGGTCAGCCCTGACCCGTACCTCCGCCAGGTACAGCTCTGTCTCCCGTCCACGAGGCGCACCCTGCTCCGCGATGCGCACCCTGCAGGGTGCGCGCGATCGCAGAAGGTACGCGCGGTGGCGTACGTCGCTCGGTAAGAGTCGCCGCTCGGGCGCCGCCCGACGGTCAGGCGGGGGGTGGCGCGGCCGGCAGCACGGTCCTGAGCCGCTCGAAGCACGACCCCACGACCTCGCCGAACGTGCGTCCGTCGTCGACGTCGAGCCACGCGTCGATCGCGACGTGGAGCACGGACACGGTCAGCTCGGCGAGGAGGGCGGCGGTCAGCGGGTCCGCACCGCGCTCCTCCAGCGCCGGTCGCACGACGGCAGCGAGGTCGTCGCGCTTCTGGGCGTCGCGCTCGCGCAGCGACGCCTCGGTCCGGACGAGCGCGCGACGCCGCCGGACCTCGTCGCGGCGGCCGTCGAAGCGTTCGGCCGCGACCTGCTGGAGCCCCTGCTCGACGAGCCGGACGGGATCGAGGTCGTGGGGCGCCTCGACCAGGAGCCGCCGGGCGAAGGCGGTGATCTCGTCGCCGGCGTAGAGCACCTCGCGCTTGTCGGCGAAGTGGCGGAAGAACGTCCGCGTCGTGAGCCCCGCCCGGGCAGTGATCTGCGGGACCGTCGTGGCCGCGAACCCCTGCTCCTCGAACAGCTCCATCGCGGACCGCTCGAGCCGGCCACGCGCGTCCGGCTCCCACCTCCCCACGTGCTCACCCTAGCGATGACACTCCGTGCCATACTAACCGAACGACGACACGACGTGTCATCACCACGATCATCACGGACGAGGAGCAGTCATGGCGGAGGTCTGGGTCCTGGGAGGGACAGGACGGACGGGTCGGGGCGTCGCGGCCGCCCTGGCGGGGAGCGGGGTCGAACCGGTCCTGGTCGGGCGCGACGAGGAGCGCCTTCGCGTGGTGGCCGGCGCGGCGGGGTGGCGGACGCTGGCCCTGGACGGCGTGGAGGCGATGGCCGCAGCGGTCCGGGCCGAGGCACCGTCCGTCGTGCTCAACACCGTCGGCCCCTTCACCCGGAGCGGCCCACCCCTCGTCGACGCCTGCCTGGCCACGGGCAGCCACTACGTCGACATCGCCAACGACCTGGCCGCGGTGCCCGCGGTGCTCGCGCGGCAGGCGGAGGCCGAGCGCGCGGGGTGCACCCTCGTGACCGGCGCGGGGTTCGGGGTGGCCGCGACCGAGAGCGTCGTGAGCCGGCTCTGCGACGGCACCCGCCGGGCCGTGTTGGTGCGGACCACGATGCTGCCGTCGCTGGCCTCCGACGGCGGGCCGGTGGGCGACGCGCTCGCCGGCACCCTGGTCGAGGGCCTGCCGGGCGTGCCGGGCGGCGGGCGGTTCGCCGGACGCCGGGTCCGCGACGGCCGGCTCGCTCCCGCCTCCATCGGCGGCGAGGTCCGTGAGCTCGTCACGCCCGACGGGGACCGCGTACGCGCCGGGCTGATGCCGCTCGGAGAGCTCGTCGCCGCGCAGCGGGCCAGCGGCGCGGCGTCCGTCGACTGCGCGTCCAGCGAGGCGCCCTCCGGCCGCGCCCGTACGGCCCTCCGGCTCGGTGCCGGACTGCTCACCGTCGCTCCCCTGCGCCGCCTCGCGGCCCGGCGGCTGGCGACCGTCCGGCTGCCCGTCCGGCCGGCGCCGCGGGCCCACTCCTGGGGGCACGCGGCCGTGACTTGGGACGACGGCACGACGAGCGAGGGCTGGCTCCGCCTGCCCGACGCCCAGGTCGCGACCACCGCGTTCGCGGCCGAGGTGTGCCGTCGCCTCGCCAGCGGCGGGGGCCGACCGGGTGCCTTCACCCCCGTGGCCCTGTTCGGCACGGAGCTGGCGACCAGCGTGGGCGGGGCGTACGTGGACGCCGACGGCTCGACGCCCTGAGGCCGATCTCAGACCTCGGACGTGCGCCCGAGGCCGACGGAGAGGTAGACCGCGGCGAACATGCCCGTCTGCAGCAGCGCCGCGTACCGCTCGACCTCGGAACCGCGGTCGTGCTGGACGACGCTCGAGCGGACGTCGGCCCGCTCGGCGGCGGCGACGAGGCGGCCGTGGTCGGCGCGGACGAGCGGGGCCGAGTTGCCGTCGTCGAGCAGCACCAGGCACGGCCGCCGGTCGGCGGACTGCTCGTCGGTGAACGGGTCGGCGAAGGGGTCGCGCGCCGTCGTGGCCTCGACGATGGGTAGCAGCGCGTCCGCGTCGGCCGCGAGGGCCGCCCGGCCGCTGGCCGCACGGAGGGCCTCGGCGACCCGGCGGCTGGCGCGCGCGGCGAGCGTCGAACCGCCCCAGACCAGCGGCTGGGTGTCGGCCAGGCAGAGCGCCAGGTCCTTGGCCGGGTTCTCGGTGACGTCGGCGAAGGGCGAGCAGTCGCGGGCGACGTCGTCCATCGTCGCGGCGACGGCCTCGGGGTCGACGGCCGGTCCGAGGTCCATCCGGTGCAGCGCCGCGAGCGCGACGACGGCCGCGGCGAAGGGGTCGGCGGTCGCGGTGGGCAGCAGGATCGTCGACGAGCCCGCCGCGTGCTCGGCCACGAGCGAGGACGCGGGGCAGGCGATCAGCAGCATCGCGCCGCGGCGCACCGCCTCGTGCACGGTCGCGACCACGCTGGGCGGCGCCACGTCGCTGGCCATGACGACCACGAGGTCGAGGGCCCCGACCCAGCCGGGCAGGCCGTGGTGGGGCCAGGCGACCAGCGGCACCGGGCACACCGGCTCGAGGATCGCGCGGAGGAAGCGCGCCTCCGTGCCGGCCGCGACCAGCGCGCGGGGCCGCGGGAGCCCGCGCAGCCGGTCGATCGGCTCGTCGGCGTCGGCGGTCTCACGTCGTACGCGCGAACCCGCCTCGGCCAGCCGGCGCACGATCGCGTCGGCCCCGGCCAGGGCCTCGGCGTCGTCGAGGGCGCTGTCGTCGAAGACGGTCATCTCGGTGTCGTCCGGCCGGTCGGCGTCGCGGGGCCGGTCAGGCGTCCGTGCCGACCGGGCCCGCGCCGGGGCGACGCGCCTCGTCGACCAGGAGCACGGGGATGCCGTCACGCACGGGGTACGCCAGCCCGCAGTCGGGCGTCTGGCAGACCAGCTCGTCGCGCTCGTGGTCGACGGCCAGCGGGCCGTGGCAGTTGGGGCAGGCCAGGATCTCCAGCAGCTCCGGGGCCAGGTCGACCGCCACGGGTGCCTCCTCGTTCGACTCGGTCACGCTCGGTGACAGCAGCACGCTCGGCCCGTCGGACCGCGGGCGAGTCTAACCGCGCGCGCCCGCACCCCTGAGCACGTCGGCCGCGACCTCGGCGTGCATCGCCGTCAGCCGCTCGGCCTGGGTGTGCGCGCGGGCCTCCAGCTCCTCGAGCCGCGCGGACTCCTGAGCGGTGAGGAACTCCCCCGCCTGCGCGGCCTGCCAGCCCGCGACCTTGACGTGGACCGCGGCGATCAGGCCCTCGAGCTCGACGACGTCGCTGATCGGGCTGCGCCCGACGACCCGGCCGTTCGGCTTGAGCCGGCCGACCCTCTCGGTCAGACGGGTGCCGAGCACCTGCACCGGCGAGGCCTGCACGCGGAGGCGGCGCATCACCGACTCGTTGAAGTCCAGGTCCTCGCGGCACTCGTCGCGCAGCGCGCGCAGGCCGTCGGCGTACGGCCGGGCCCGCTGGCCGGCGATGGCCCGGTCGAACAGGTCGAGGGCGGCGCGCCCGCCGGCCTGGTGGTTGCGGAGCAGGACGACGAGGGGGCTCGGCACGGCCGGAACGTATCCCGACCTAGCCCCGGATCGCGGTGAGCGCCCGGTCGCGCAGCTCGGCCATGGCGTCCTCGGTGCGCGCCTCGACGTTGAGCCGGAGCAGCGGCTCGGTGTTCGAGGGACGGACGTTGACCCACCAGTCCGGCCCGCTCACGGTGAGGCCGTCGACCCGGTCCGCCTCGCCGCGGCCCTCGAACGCCGCGGCCACCGCGTCGATCGCGCCGGCCTGGTCCTCGACCTCGGAATTGATCTCGCCCGAGGCGGCGTAGCGGCTGAAGCCCGCGGCCAGCTCCGACAGCGGCGCCTGGCTGCGCCCGACCAGCGCCAGCACGTGCAGCGCGGCGAGCATGCCGGTGTCGGCGCCCCAGAACTCGCGGAAGTAGTAGTGCGCGGAGTGCTCGCCGCCGAAGACCGCGTCGTGCTCGGCCATGGCCGCCTTGACGAACGTGTGGCCCACCTTGGTGACGACGGTCTCGCCGCCGTGCTCGGCCACGACCTCGGCCACGGAGCGCGAGGTGATCTTGTTGATGACCACGGCCGAGCCCGGGTGCCGGTCGAGCTCCTGCGCGGCGATGAGGGCGGTCACGGTCGAGGGGCTCACCACCTCGCCGCGCTCGTCGATGATGAAGCAGCGGTCGGCGTCGCCGTCGAAGACCAGCGCGAGGTCGGCCTCGCGCTCGCGCACCGCCGCCTGCGCGTCGAGGAGGTTCTCCGGGATCAGCGGGTTGGCCGGGTGGTTGGGGAAGCTGCCGTCCGGGTCGGTGAACAGCCCGATGACCTCGACCGGCGGCACGCCCTCGCCACCGGGGAAGACGGCGGGCAGCGTGTGGCCGGCCATCCCGTTGCCGGCGTCGGCGACGACGCGCAGCGGCCGGATGCCGGTCAGGTCGACCAGCGAGTGGAGGTGGTCGGCGTACGCGCCCAGCACGTCACTCTCGGAGCGCGAGCCGCGCAGCGGGGCGAGCGGCACCGGGCCGGCCGAGGCGCGCCGGGCGATCGCCACCAGCTCGGCGGGGTCGATGGGCCGGGCGCCCGGGTGGCAGAACTTGATGCCGTTGTACGCGCCGGGGTTGTGGCTGGCGGTGAACATCGCGCCCGGCAGGCCGAGCAGGCCCGAGGCGAACCACAGCTCGTCGGTGCTCGCCAGGCCCACGTCGACGACGTCGGTCCCGGCGTCGAGGACCGCCTCGACGAAGGCGGCGGACATCCGCGGGCCGGAGAGCCGCATGTCGCGGCCGAGCACCAGGGAGCGCCCGACGAGGCCGAACACCTCGACCAGGGCGCCGCCGAGGGCGTACGCGCCGGCCTCGTCCCACTCGGGCGCGTCACCCTCGGTGATACCGCGGATGTCGTTGGCCTTGAAGATGACGGGCTTCAGCACGCCGAGAATCCTAGGGTCGCGACGGCCCCTCCGGCTCCGCGACGGGGACGGTAGGACGCGCGGCCGCGCCGGCGGCTCAGGCGTCGGGGTCGGCGAGGACCGTGAGGTGGCCGCGGCGACGCAGCTCGACGATGTTCGGTCGGCTCGGCTGGGCCTCGACGGCCGGCGGCGCGTCGTAGGACAGCCCCACCTCGCGCACGGCGTCGGCGAGGGCGAGCAGGTCGTCCTCGCTGTGGGCTGCGGCGTCGTCGTTCGCCAGCCGGATGACCTCCCAGCCGCGCGGAACCGACAGCGAGTGCGCGTGCTGCTCGCAGAGGTCGTAGCCGTGCGGCTCGGCCCGCGTCGCCAGCGGTCCGAGGACCGCGGTCGAGTCGGAGTAGACGTACGTCAGGGTCGCCACCGCCCGCGACGGGCACCCCGCTCGCGAGCACCGACGCATCCCCACCACCCCGCGACGCTACCGCGAACGGCGGGTCCGTCCCGCACGCCGCGCCCCTACAGTGGCGGGCATGTCGATCCGCCGCGAGCGCCACGGGCGCGGTCTGCGCGGCCCGCTCGCCCTGCCCAACGCGCTGGGCGTCCGCACCGCCCTCCCGCCGCGGCCCGCGACCCGGGTCGCCTTCTTCGACGACGCCGTCGGCGCGGCCGTGGAGCGGGTCGCCCGGCAGTGCCCGGAGGCCCTCGCGGGCACCAGCGTGGGCGTGGAGGACGTGCCCGCCTTCGACCCGTCCTGGGCGCACGGCCGCGTCCCCCTCGCCTCGGCGATCGAGGCGACGCCGACGCGCGGGGCCCAGGTCGTGCTCTACCGCCGCCCGCTCGAGCACCGCGCCGCGAGTCGTCGCGGGCTGCGGATCCTCGTCTACCGCACCGTGGTCGAGCAGCTGAGCGCCCTCACCGGGCGCAGCGTGGACGAGATCGACCCCGACGGCCTCGGGGACGAGGAGGACTGAACCCTCCCCCGTACGCGCTCCGCACGCGCGGCGCGCGCGTCCAGGCCGGCGGGTCAGCGACCGGCGCCCGGGTCCTGCTCCACGACCGGCGGCGGCCCGGAGGTGTCCGGTGACACGAGCGGGACGGACGCCAGACCCGCGACGTCGCCGTCCGGCTCGGTGAGGTCGACCCCGCCCGTGACCGACGAGCCGTCGGGCACCGTGACCACGACGTAGGACGAGCCCGGGGCGCTGAGCCGGCGGGTGGCGCTGCCCTGCGCCGCGAGCAGGATGTCCCCGCCGCGCAGCTCGACGCCGTCGAGGCTGCGCACCGAGAAGCGCACGCTCACGTCGCTGGTCGCGGCGTTGGACAGGACGAGCTCGGAGTCGGCGTCCCGCGCGGTGGCGACCGCCGCGACACCGGTGCGGACGAGTGCGGGCGAGGCGGGCTGGACGGCGACGTCGGGCTGCGCGTCGCTGCGCGAGCTCGTGGAGACGACCGCGGCCGTCACCGGCTGCTCGCTGGTGAGCGCGACGCCCGAGCCCGTCCCGGCGAGCCCGTCGGCGAGCTGGACCGTCCCCGAGCTCTGCGGGGCGAGGTCGAGCGTCTCGGCTCCGGCCGGGGCGAAGGGGCCCTGCAGGCCGAGGACGGAGACGTTGACGGTGGTGCGCAGCTCGGTCGGGTTGGTCACGACGAGCTCGCGGGCCCCCTCGTCGCCGGGCACGGCCGGCACGACGACCTGCTTGGCGGGAGCCGCGGCCGGGACGACCCAGTCGGCGCCGGCGGGCTTGTCGCCGTCCGTACGGATGCGGCGCGCGGCGACCGCCACCCGGCCCTCGGTGGCCGAGACGGCCACGGTGAGTGGCCCGTCGGCGTCCACCAGGGCCGAGAGCGACACCGAGCGGCTGGAGCGCGCGGGCACGTCGACGCCCGGGCTGCCCGGCACGGGCACCCGGCCGTTGCGGCCGTAGAAGGTGAGGTCGACCGTGGCCCCGGCGTCGTCGGGGTTGCTGATGACGAGCTCGGTGCGGTCGTCGCTGCCGGACGCGATCCCCGGAAGCCAGGCCGAGGTCGAGGCGACCAGGCACGGCGCGGCCGCGAGGCCGGCCTCCGGCCCGTCGGACGTGGCGCTCAGCACCGCCCCGACGGCGGTGGGGGCGATGCTGCCCTCGGCCTGCAGCAGCACCGGGGACCCGGCACGCTGCAGCGTCGCGCCGCGGCCCTGCCGGTCGACCGTCACCGTGGCCTGGCCGCCGGTGAGGGGTGCGAGGGTCGCGCGGCCGTCGGTCCCGGTCGTGCCGGTGTCCGTCGGTCCCGACGCGACCACCACGACGTCACCCGAGGTGGCCTCCGCCGTCGAGCTGGGCAGCGGGGCGACCGTGGGGGCACCCCCGGGCGTCGCGCTCGGGAGGGTGGTGCCGGGGAGGGTGGCGCCCGGGGTGGCCCCGCTCGTGGGGGACGTGGCACCCGGCGTGCTGGACGCGTCGGGCGAGCCCGGCGTCGTCGGGACCCCGGTCTGGGTGGCACCCGGCGTCGGGACGGGCGTCTGCGGCGCGGTCGCGCTGGCCGTCGGCGAGGCCGGGGTGGCCGGCGATCCCGGCACCGGGGTCGCGGCGGCGGTCGGGTCGGCGCCGGGCGTCGGCGTCGGCGTGGCGCCCTCGGTGGTCACGCTGCCCACGGTGCAGACGGCGTCGGCCTGGCCCGCGGCCACGGTGACGACCTCACGGGCGTCGGGCTGCTGGGGCCGCAGCAGCGCCCCGGCGACGACGACCCCGGCGAGGACGAGGAGGACGAGGGCGACGGTCAGGCCGCGGCGCAGGGCGCCGACCGGCCGGCTGGCGCGGGCCATCAGGCGCCCACCTCGCTGAGGGTCGCGGCGCGCCGGGCCGACAGGGCCGGGTCGCGCACGTCGGGACGGCGGATGCCGGGGGCGGCGAGGACGAGGGCGACCAGCAGGACGACCCCCTGGACCGGGAGCAGCCAGGGCGCGACGCTGTCGAGGCGCCAGACCGCCGTGCCGCCCTCGGCGGGCACGACGAAGCCCTCCTGCCAGCCGTCGACGACCCGCGGGAGCGGGGCACCGCCGAGCTCGCCGCGCCAGCGCGGGTCGGCGGCCTCGCCGATCAGGAGGTGCCGCTCGCCGGTGCCCGGGGGCACGGCGACGGGGGCACGGGTGACGGGGACGTCGTCGTCACCGCCAGCGGGGTCGGCCGGAACGACGGCCACCCGGCTCACCGCCGGGTCGAGCTGCCAGACCACGGTCGACCCCGTGCCGCTGGCCGTACCGAGGCCGGGGGTGTTGCCGATCCGGGCGCGCTGCTCGTCGTCGGCGCCGCGGACCACGACGTAGCCCACGCCCAGGCGGCGCAGTCGCTGGGCGACGTCGGCGTCGGCCGAGCCGGCCGCCAGGCGCGACACCGCGTCGGTGACGTCGTCGCGGGCGGCCTTCGAGCCGCCGAAGGCGAAGCCCCGGTCGGCGTCGCCCTGGCGCGACGCGCCCTCGTCGCCGGCCAGCACGCTGAAGCCGACCCGGTCGCCGGTGAGGTCGAGCGCGAGCACGCGGGGCTGCGCGTCGGAGGTCATCGCCACCCGGACGTAGGTGGGCAGGACGTCCAGCGAGGCGCGCTCGACGGGCCCCCGGGCGCCGGCCCACACCCACCAGGCCGCACCGCCCAGAGCGACCAGGGTGACGGCCGCACCCGCGAGGACGGCGGCGGGCTGGACCCAGCTGAAGCTGCGTCCCGACACCTCGCCCGACAGCCCGTCCGAGCCCACGGCCCCGGCGAGCAGGAGCGAGGCGAAGGTCACGAGCAGCAGCGCGCCCACCCAGGGACGCACCTCGGTCCCGAGCGGCGGCACCTCGACGAGCAGCCGCGAGGCGACGAGCGCCAGCAGCAGGCTGGCGGCGGCGGTCGCCCAGGCGGCGAGCACGACGCGGTCGGCCGGGCGGCGCACGAGGGCGAAGAGGGCGACGGCCCAGACCATGCCGAGCACGACCGCACCGACCCACAGCGGCGGGAGCCCCTGCCCGAGGCCACGGCCGAGGAGCAGGCCGAGCGCGTCGGGTGCGGGACCGGCCCCGTCGAGGGCCGCGTCGGGACCGACCAGCAGCCGGCCGGGGGCGAGGATCACCGTCGGCCACCAGGGCAGCCAGACCACGAGCGGCAGGCCCAGCGCGATGCCGATCCGCCCGATCTTGCGGGGCGTGCGCCGCAGCGCGACGGCGCCGCCGATCCCGAGCACCAGGGCCAGGAGCATCACGGCCGGCTGGAAGGCGGACAGCACGACGAGCACGACGCCGGCGGCCCAGCCGCCGCGCCACGCCTCGAAGGAGCGGACCCGGCGCAGCACGAGGGACCGCACGGCCATCACCAGCAGCGGGAGGCCGATGCTGAAGACGCTGAGCTCGAGGCGCCCCTGGTTGGTGCCGCCGAGCAGCACGGGCAGCAGCGCGTACGTCGCCGCGCACCACAGGCGGAGCCGCCGGTCGACCAGGAGGCGCAGCGTCACCGGGTAGACGGCCAGGAGCGACAGCGGCACCACGCCGCAGACCAGCAGCGTCGTGAACCACTCGGGCTGACCGAGCGTGACCGTCGAGCCGAGCGCGGTGATCGCGAGCCACGGCGGCGCGACCTGCCCGGGGGCGCCGGGGATCGGCTGCCAGACGGCCGACCACAGGGCGCCGAGGGAGTCGTACGCAGGCAGCAGCGCGGGGGCGACCAGCGAACCGGTGCCGACCAGCCCGCGGGCCGCGACGAGCGCGGCGACGACCGCGGCGCCGAGCAGGAGGACGCCGGGCCTCAGCCACGGGTGGCGCGAGCCCTCGTCGGAGACCGAGCTGAACTCGTCGGTGGTCAGCTCGTCGATCGAGGCGGAGTCGACCTCGCCGGCGACGGAGGCGTAGCGCTCCGAGAGGGCGCCGCCCAGGGTCTCGGCGAGGATGCGCAGGCTCGACCACCACGGTGGGCGGAGGGTCCGCACGACCTCGGCGGTGCCGGGCGCGGGGTCGATGGAGGCCGTACGCCGGCGCAGGGCCCGCAGCCGGCCGGGGTGCGCGACGAACGTCGCCATGGCGGCCAGCTCGTCGCGCGAGCGCCCAGGCGCCTTGCCCAGGAGGTAGCCGACGGCCAGCAGCAGGCAGCTCAGCACGAGGCGCAGCCAGACCAGCGGCAGGGCCCGGGCCGGCGCGTGGCCGGCGACGACGGTCATGCCGAGCAGGCGGTCCAGGGCCCCCGGGTGCCGCCCGCCCAGCCCGCGCGGGCGCAGCCCGGCGCGTCCGACCTGGCGGTGCGTCATCTCGGCGTCGGGGGTGGTGACGACGCGGTAGCCGTTCAGGTGGGCGCGCCAG
The DNA here is from genome assembly GCF_900105785.1 of Microlunatus sagamiharensis. Taxonomy (NCBI): domain Bacteria; kingdom Bacillati; phylum Actinomycetota; class Actinomycetes; order Propionibacteriales; family Propionibacteriaceae; genus Microlunatus; species Microlunatus sagamiharensis. The sequence goes on along the minus strand of NZ_LT629799.1, from coordinate 492,891 downwards.
CCGAACTCCACCCCGTCGCGGAAGACCGGCACGGCCGGGTCGAGCCCGTCGAGGTCGCGCCAGACCGCGGTGCGCACGAGCATCCCGCAGGTGGAGACGCCGAGGCGCTCGGCCGGCTGGTCGCGCTGGCCCTGGTCGATCTCGCCCCGGTCGAGCAGCAGCTCGCGCCGCCCGGTGCCGGAGATCGTGACGCCGACCTCGCTCAGCTGGTGGTTGCTCTGCCGGCGTCGCGGGAGCAGCAGCTTGGGGCCGGTGACGTCGATCCCGCGCTCGGTGGCCACGTGGGCGAGCAGGCGGTAGAGAGTGTCGGGCGCCGGCACCGCGTCGTCGTGCAGCAGCCACAGCCAGCGGTGGTCGCGCGCCCAGTCCGGGGAGCCGGCCTCGTCGAGGCGGCGCTCCATCGTCTGGGTGTCGGCCGACCCCGTGCGGGCCAGCCGGTCCTGGCGCAGCGCCGCGGTCACGGCCTGACCGAAGCCGAAGGTCTTCTTGCCGACGTGGACCGCGTCCAGCACGCCCTCGGCCTGCGCCTGCTCGAGCAGCGCGCGCGTGTTGTCGGAACTGCCGTTGTCGATCGCGACGAGGCGCTGCGGGCGGACGTCGAGCCGGCGGAGCCCGTCGAGCGTCGCCGGGAGCCAGCGCGCGGCGTCGAAGCAGACGAGGACGGCGGTGACGTCGAAGCGTGAGACGTCGACCCGCTCCCCCTCCTCGGGCTCGTGCGCGGCCCAGGCCCAGGGGTTCTCGTCCTCACCGCCCGGCGCCGCCGGCGGCAGGTCGTTCCAGCCGAGGTCGGTGGTCCGGGTGCGCAGCCCGGAGGGGGCGCGGCGGACGCGCTCAGCCACGGTCGTCCGTGCGCCCGAGCGGTGCCGGTGCCCGGCGGAGACGGGGGCCGGCCTCAGCGCCCACGGACCACGACACCGACGACACTCCCGAGCTCTTCACCGGACCACCGTGGGCGTCCGCGACGGGCGGCGCACCGCTCCCGCCGAGAGGGCGGGCCACGCGTGGGTCACCCTTGTGGGTGACACGTCACTCTACGTGCAACCCCGCTCCGTGGCCCAAGCCGACGAGGCGGGCGACGGGCCGTGGAGCGGGTGGCCGAACGCGGCCGGGCCCCGGCGGACACCCGGTGGGGTCGGTGGCGCCCAGCGCCGCGACGGGTGTCCTCGACGGCGACCGAGAGCCGCGACGGACCGTGAGGGCGAGCCTCAGACGGCGCGCTTCTTGAGCTTGCGCCGCTCGCGCTCGCTCAGCCCGCCCCAGATGCCGAAGCGCTCGTCGTTGGCGAGCGCGTACTCCAGGCACTCCCCGCGGACGTCGCACGTCAGGCAGACCTTCTTGGCCTCGCGGGTGGACCCGCCCTTCTCCGGGAAGAAGGCCTCCGGGTCCGTCTGCGCGCAGAGCGCGCGCTCCTGCCACCCGAGCAGACCCTCGTCGGTCTCCTCGCCCTCCACCAGCAACATCAGATCGTTCACGACCCGCCTCCTCGACCCCGAGCGTGTGGACCAGGTCCGGCGGACTTCGCGGGCCGCCTTGCTGCCTGGCACGTCGTCGACCCGTGCTCCCACCCGCTGCTACAGCACCGGGAGGACCTCCGGACCGGCGATCGCTTGCCGAACAACATACGTGAAATTACATCCCTGTCAATACCTGTGAGGACGGCAAGAATGCATCAGGCCGGCGTGGCGCGGGCCTGTTACCACTGGGGCTGAAGATACTGATCAGTCGTCCAGGACGGACCCCGCGAGCGGTAGGTTGCCGCGCCTCCAAGCGCCTGAAGAGCGCTGCAGGCCACCGCTCGACGCGCATCCGTCCGGCGTCCTCGCCAGGTCCGCCCCGCGCCGCTCCGGAGGCGCTCCGACCGGCCGGCGGAGTCCTCGCCCGATCCCCAGAACCCCCGCCCTCAGCTCCGCGAGCGGTAGGTTGCCGCGGCCGCAGGCCCCGGATCAGCGCCGCAACCTACCTGTCGGCAGGGTCGGGGCGAGCGTCGTCCACGGGACCGTTCGCACGCCCGTCCTCGACGGGTCCGGTGGTCGACCAGCGCTCGGGCGACGCCCAGGGCGACGCCTCCTGCGAGCCCCAGCCGCTCGCGGGGGCTCCGCTCGCGGCCTCCCCCGCCGTACGCCAGACGGCCCCGGCCGCGGCGTCGGGCGTCCAGGACGGCTGCAGCTCCGGATCGGGCTCGGGCTCCTGCTCCGGCTCCTGCTCGAGCGCGGCCGGCTCCCCCGCGGCGGGCGGGGCCTCCGGTGCGGGTCGGGCCAGGGCCACGAGCCCGAGCCCGACGACGACCGGTACCACGACGTCGGGGATGGTCCAGACCAGGCTCCAGCCGGCGACCGCGACGCTCGTCAGCGAGAGCGCCAGGACCGTGGCCACCAGCGAGACGGCGGTGAGCACCGCACCCCAAACCGCAAGCCGTCGGCGTACGGGGACCTCCGGGCCGACCGCGCAGGCGGCGACCAGCACGCCGACGAGGACGGTGAGCGCGCCGTCGCTGCCGTTGGGCGCGAGCCGGGCCGCGGCGACCGCGGTCGAGCCACCGGCCCCGACCTCCGACAGCCCGAGGACGACCCGGGCCAGGGCGACGAGCGTCAGCGCCGCCAGGGCGACGACCGCCAGCGGTGCCCGCAGCCTCGTCAGCCGGTCCACGCGCAGCAGCGTACGGCGCGGGCTCCCGCCGCGGTGGAACACTGCGCGGGTGCGGATCGTGGTGCTCGCGGGCGGTGTCGGAGGTTCCCGGTTCACCCAGGGGGTGCGGCGGGCGTACGGCGACGCCGACATCACGGTGATCGGCAACACTGCCGACGACATCACCCTCCACGGGCTGCGGATCTGTCCCGACCTGGACACGCTCATGTACACCCTGGGCGGCGGCGGCGACACCGAGCGCGGCTGGGGCCGCGTCGACGAGAGCTGGCGGGCGGTCGAGGAGCTGCGGGCGTACGGCGCCGACAACACGTGGTTCGGCCTCGGCGACCGCGACCTCGGCACGCACCTGTTCCGTACGCAGCTCCTCGCGGCCGGGGTGCCGCTGTCGGAGGTCACCAGGCGGCTCTGCGCCCGTTGGTGGGCGCACGACCCGGCGCTGCGGCTGCTGCCGATGAGCGACGACCCCGTCGAGACCTGGGTGGACGTCCCGGACCCCGAGGCCGCCGAGGGGCGGCGTGCGGTGCACTTCCAGGAGTACTGGGTGCGGCTGCGGGCCGAGCCCGAGGCCCTCGCCGTGACGCGCGTCGGCATCGAAGAGGCGCGACCGGCCCCCGGGGTCGAGGAGGCCCTGGCGGGCGCCGAGCTGGTGCTCGTCGGACCCAGCAACCCGGTCGTCTCCATCGGCCCGATCCTGGCCGTGCCTGGCATCCGGGCCGCGCTGCGCTCCACGTCCGCCCCGGTCCTCGGCTTCGCCGGCATCCTGCACGGCGCCCCCGTCCTGGGGATGGCCCACCGGCTGCTCCCGGCGATCGGCGTCGAGGTCGACGCGGGTGCGGTCGGGCGCCACTACGGCTCCCGCGCCGGCGGCTCCGACGGCGTGCTCGACGCCTGGGTCATGGACACCGGCGACGAGACCTCGGTGGGGGCCGTCGAGGCGGCCGGGCTGCGCGCCCTCGTCGACGACCTGGTCATGAGCAGCCCCGACGCGACGGCGGCCTTCGTGCGCCGGGCCGTGGAGCGGGTCGCGGCGTGACCGGACCCGGCCGGGCCGAGGTCAGCGTCCTGGCGCTCGGCGGGATCGGCGAGGTCCACCCGGGCGACGACCTCGCCGCCCTGGTCCTCGACGCCGCGGCCGGGGACCCGGCGGGCCCGCTGCGCGACGGGGACGTCCTCGTGGTCACGTCCAAGGTCGTGAGCAAGAGCGAGGGCCGCTCCGTCCCGGCCGAGGCCCGGGAGTCCGCCATCCGTGAGGCGGCCGTGCACACCCTCGCCCGTCGCGGCCCCACCCGGATCGTCCGCGACCGCAACGGCCTGGTGCTCGCCGCTGCGGGGGTCGACAACTCCAACGTGGACCCCGGCCGGGTCCTGCTGCTCCCCGTCGACCCCGACGCCAGCGCCGCCCGCATCCGGTCCGCCCTCCGCGAGCGCGCCGGGGTGGACGTCGGCGTCGTCGTCTCCGACACCCTCGGGCGGGCCTGGCGCCTCGGCCAGACCGACGTCGCCATCGGCGCCGCCGGCGTCCGCGTGGTCGAGGACTACGCCGGGCGCACCGACACCTACGGCAACGACCTGCACGTCACCGCCGTCGCGCTGGCCGACGAGCTGGCCTCCGCGGCGGACCTGGTCAAGACCAAGCTCGCCGGGCGCCCGGTCGCGCTCGTCCGGGGGCTCGCCCACCTCGTCGGCGACGACGCGGGCACCGCGCGCGACCTGGCGCGCGATCCCGCGCAGGACATGTTCGGCCACGGCAGCCAGGAGGCCGTGCTCGCCGCCGTCCTGGAGGCGGTCGGGCAGCCGGGCCGTTACGAGGAGCTGCTCGACCTCCCCCGCGAGGCACGGGCGCGTGCGCTGCTGGACGGTCCCGGCGGCGAGGACCTCGAACCCGCCGCCGCCGCCCTCGTCGAACGGCTGCTGGTCGCCGACCTGCACCGCCGCGACGCCTGAGCCGACGCCCGGGTGAAGGCTTGGGTGAACGCCTGAGCCGACGCTCATACGGCGCGGGCCGGGCACGGACCGGCAGGGCCGCGGCGCGCGGACGGTGCCGGGCACAGCCTCGCCGACTAACATCGGCGTCCAGGTCGTCCCCCGACGCACCCGACGCAGTCCCCGCTGGGCCCCCAGGCCCGACCCGCGAGCCGCGCTCGCCCGCCGCGCCCCCAAGGAGCCGACATGACCCACGCGCCCCTGCCGAAGCCCTCCTCCGGCCGGTCCGACGGCAGCGGCGCCCCGCCGAAGCCCGGGAAGAAGGGCGCCACGGGGGCCGGCGGCGGCAAGGGCGGCGGCGGCAACCGGCGCGACCGGCTCGCCTCGTTCGAGAAGGCCCGCAAGGCCGAGCAGCGCCGCCGCACCGTGCTGCTGCTCGGGATCTGCGTCGTGGTCGCCGCGGCCCTGCTGGCCTACCCGATCTACCTCGTGGCCAAGGACACCAAGGCCACGGCCGCCGGGCTCGCCGGGCTGGGCGCGACGCTCGCCGACGCCGGCTGCGACCCCGTGAGCGAGAACCAGGCGACGGGCAACCAGGAGCACGTGGCCGAGGGCACCAAGGTCACCTACGACCAGTCCCCGCCCGACTCCGGCAAGCACTACCCCTCGCCCGCCGCCTTCACCAAGCACTTCTACACCGAGGACGACCGGCCCCAGCTCGAGACGCTCGTGCACAACCTCGAGCACGGCTACACCATCGCCTGGTACCGCGCCGACGCCTCGACCGAGGACGTCAACGCCCTGCGCCAGGCGGCCGGCACCTTCGGCAGCGAGACCTACGACCCGTCGCAGAAGTTCATCGCCGCGCCCTACTCGAGCGCCGACGGCACCTTCCCCGAGGGCAAGGACATGGTCCTCGCCCGCTGGACGGCGAACCCGCAGAACCCGGCCGACCAGACCCAGCAGAAGGGCGTGCGCCAGTCCTGCACCAAGGTCAGCGGCCAGGCGATCGCCGACTTCATGGCCAAGTACCCGGTCGCGAGCAGCCCCGAGCCCAACGGGGCTTGATTGCCTCCGCTCCGCTCCGGCGCGCCCGCTGCTCTGGTCCGACGCCTTCCTCCCTCCGCATGACGCCGCCTGCTCCCTGCCTCGGCTGAGGTCCGCGGAAGGGGCGACGTCGTGCTGCGGTCGTCCAGGCGTCGGCGCAGCGGTCGGCGAGGGCAGGGACTCGACCACGGGTCCCTCGACCACCACGGCTAGAAGGCGGACCACCGCCGACCGGTGCGCCGACGCCTGGACGGACGGAGCAGGGAGGAAGGCGTCGGACCAGAGCACCGGGCGCGTCGGAGCGGAGCGACGACCGAGGGCACAGCGTTACGCGTACGTCGTGCCGAGCTGGTCCGTCACCTGGGCGACGAGCTCCTTGACGCGCTCGGCCTCGCTCGACGGGCAGACCAGGGTGATCTGCGGCGTCTGGACGATGACCATCCCCGACAGCCCGACCACGGCGACGAGGCGGCCGTCCTCGGACTGGTTGATGACCAGGTTGTCGTGGGCGTCGACGAGGACGCTGACGCCCTGCGTGACGTTGCCGCGGTCGTCCTGGGGCAGGTGCTCGGCCAGCGCCGTGAACCCGCCCACGTCGTGCCAGGTGATCGGCAGGCGGACGGCGACCACGCGTGCGGTCCCCTGCCCCTGGGACACGGGCTCCATCACGGCGTAGTCGACGCTGATCTTCTGCAGCCCCGGGTAGATCTCGCCGAGCCGCTCCGGCTCGGCGGCCAGGCGGGTGACGGCCGCGTACGTCTCGGGCTGCAGCACCTCGAGCTGGCGCAGCAGGGTCGCCGCGCGCCAGACGAACATGCCGGAGTTCCACCAGTACTCGCCGCTGGCGAGGTAGTGCTCGGCGACGTCGCGGTCCGGCTTCTCGCGGAAGGCGCGCACCGTGCAGACGTCGGGGTGCGCGGCCAGCGTCTCGCCGCGGTGCAGGTAGCCGTAGCCGGTGTGCGGCGAGGTGGGGACGACGCCGAACGTCACGAGGGTGTCCGGGCCCTCCTCGGCCACGGCGAAGCCTTCGCGCAACGCGTCCTGGAAGGCCTCGACCGGGCTCATGATCTGGTCGGCGGTGACGACCGCGACGACGGCCTGGGGGTCGCGGGCGGCGAGCATCGCCGCGGGCCAGGCGACGGCGTTGAGCGAGTCGCGGCCCTCGGGCTCGCCGAGGATGTTCTCCGCCGGCAGCTCCGGGAGGTCCGCGGCCACGGTCTGCGCGTAGTCGCGCCCGGTGCACACGAGGATGTTCTCCGCGGGCACCAGGCCCTCGACCCGCTCGTACGCCAGGCGCAGCAGGCTCTTGCCGCCGACGACCTTGAGCAGCTGCTTCGGCATGCCCTGCCGCGACAGGGGCCAGAGCCTCTTGCCGGAACCGCCGGCCACGATCAGGACGAAACGCATGGGCGCAAGGCTAGGGGAACCGCACCCTCCGGACGGCCACGCGAACGCCGTCGGCGGGGCGTCCGCGCACCGGTACGCTCCGCCCGTGCCGCTCATCGCCGACCTGCTCGCCCGCCGCGTCCGCAGCGACGGCTCGGCCCCGCTCGTCACCTGCTACGACCTCGGCGACGGCACCCGGGTCGAGCTGTCGGCCACCACCACGGCGAACTGGGTCGCCAAGACCAGCAACCTGCTGACCGACGAGCTGCTGCTCGAGCCGGGCGCCCTCGTCGAGCTGGACGTGGCGCGGGAGCACCCGGGCCACTGGATGACGCTGGTGTGGGCCCTGTCCTGCTGGCAGGTCGGCGCCACCGTCACGCTCGGGCGGCCGGACGAGGCCGCCCTGCTGGTGACCGGCCCGACCCCCGGGGCCGGCACGGGTGGGACCGAGGTGGTCGCCTGCTCGCTGCACCCGCTCGGCCTCGGGATCGGTGACCTGCCGGCGGGCGTCGTCGACTTCGCGACGGAGGTGCGGGGCCAGCCGGACCAGTGGTCCGGCCTGCCGGTCACGGGCGACGCCCCGGCCTGGCGCGACGACACCCGCTCGCTGACCCAGCAGGACCTGCTCGCCGGTGACCCGGCCGACGCCCGCCGGGTGCTGGTCACCGCGGGCGGGGCCTGGGAGACCGTGCGCGACGCGCTCGTCGTCCCGCTGCGCGACGGCGGCTCGTCGGTCGTGGTCAGCGGCACGCCCGACCCCGCCCGCGTCGCCGGGATCGCCGCGACCGAGCGCGTGGACGTCGTCCTCCCCAGCTGAGGAGGACGGCGTACGGGCTCAGTCCTGCCGGTCGGAGACGCTGGTGTCGCCGAGCAGGCCCTCCTGGGCGCTGATCACACGCTCCGACGTGCCCTCCGGGGGCAGGTCGGTCGCTGGCGGCACGTCGGCCTCGGCGTAGTCGGACAGCCCGGCGGCGACCCGGTCCTCCTCGACCGCGCGCTCCAGCGCGTCGTCGTCCTCGCGCAGGGGCATACCGCCCTTGACGCGGCGGTCGTGGTGCAGGCCGGGGTCCTCGTCGGGCTCCATGACCTCGTCGTACGGCTCGGGCACGTCGTCTCCTCGCATCGTCTGGTGAGACCCCGAACCTAACCCCGGCCTCCGGACGCCGACGGGGCACCAGACTGGGCGGGTGCCGTACGACCGCGACCTCGCCGACCGCCTGCGCGCGGTGCTCGGCGGCTGGGACGACGAGCGCGACGACGACCTCGGGATGGTCGACGAGAAGCCGATGTTCGGCGGGCTGGGGTTCATGGTCGCCGGGCACCTCGCCGTCTGCGCGGGTTCGGGCGGCGGCCTCCTCGTCCGTGTCCACCCAGGCGAGCAGGAGAAGCTGACCGAGGCCGACGGCGTCGAGCCGATGCGGATGGCCGGCCGCCCTCGCGCAGCTGGGTCGACGTCGACCCCGCCGCTCTCGCCGACGACGAGGCCTTGACGGCCTGGGTCGAGAGGGGCGTCACCGCCGCCCGCGACGCTCCCCGCCGGTAGCGCGAACGCTCTAGCAACGCCGCGAGCGGCACCCGTCCCCAGTCCTGGACGTCTCGGGACGGTGAACGGGCACCGCTCGGGTGCGTGACCTCGGGCGGGGAGGCGCCGACGTCAGCGCTGCAGCTCGTGGCTGAGCTCGGTGAGCTCGTCGCCCCCGGCCATCTGCCGGGTCAGCTCGTCCAGCCCCACCTCGGAACGGTGCTTGTCGAGCACCGCCTGGCCGAGCTTGAGGATGATGAAGTGGTTGCCGACCAGGTAGGCGTGGTGCGGGTTGTGGGTGATGAACACGACACCCAGCCCGGCGTCGCGGGCGGCCGCGGTGTACTTCAGCACCACGCCCGACTGCTTCACCCCGAGCGCCGCCGTCGGCTCGTCGAGGATCAGCACCCGGGCGCCGAAGTACACGGCACGGGCGATGGCGACGCACTGACGCTGGCCGCCGGACAGCTCGCCGATGGGCTGGTCGATGTCCTTGACGACGATGCCCATCTTGCGCAGCTCCTCGTCGGCGATGCGCTTCATGTCCTTGACCTTGAGCCCCGAGAGCGGGAACTTGCTGCCGGTCATCTCGGAGCCGAGGAAGAAGTTGCGCCACACCTCCATGAGGCCGACCACCGCGAGGTCCTGGTAGACCGTCGCGATGCCGTGCGAGAGCGACTCCCGCGGGGAGCCGAAGTGCACGGGCTGGCCGTCGACGAGCATCTCTCCCTCGTTGTGCGGGTGCAGGCCGGCCATGATCTTGATCAGGGTCGACTTGCCGGCGCCGTTGTCACCGAGGACGCAGGACACCTCGCCCGCGTTCACCGTGAGGTTGATGCCCTTCAGCGCCCGGATGGCGCCGTACGTCTTGCCCACGTCCCGCATCTCGATGAGCGACTCGCCCTCGGTCAGCTCCGGGTCCGCGTGCTCCTGCAGCGTGTCGGTCATGTGTCAGCCCACCTTTCGCGTGGTGGAGAGCTTCTTGACGTAGAGGTTGACCAGCACGGCCAGCAGCAGCATCACGCCGAGGAAGGCCTTGAACCAGTTCGGGTCCCAGCCGGCGTAGACGATGCAGAGGCTGGTCATGCCGAAGATGAAGGCGCCGATCGCCACGCCCCAGGCGTTGCCGTAGCCACCGGTCATCAGCGTCCCGCCCACCACCGCGGCGATGATGTAGAGGAACTCGTTGCCCACGCCGTTGCCGGCCTGGAGGGTGTTGAAGTTGTAGAGGCTGTGCATGCCGATGAACCAGCCGAGGAACGACGTGGCCATGAAGAGGCCGATCTTGACGCGGGTCACCGGGACACCCACGGCGCGGGCGCTGGCCGCGTTGCCGCCGACGGCGTAGATCCAGTTGCCGATCCGGGTCCGCTGGAGGACGTACGCCGACAGCGCCACGAACAGCAGCCACCAGATCACGGTCCCCCACACGGTCACCGGACCCAGCTTGAAGCTGGAGGCGAAGACCAGGTGCAGGAAGGCGTAGCCGTCCATCTGGTTGATGTTGGGCGTCGACACCGAGCCCGTCACCAGCTTGGTGACGCCGAGGTTCGCCCCCTGCAGCACGAAGAACGTGCCGAGGGTGATGAGGAAGCTCGGGATTCCCGTCCTCATCACCAGGTAGCCGTTCAGGAACCCGACGAGCAGGGCGAAGACGAGCGACAGCACCGCCCCGACGACGAGGTTGACGCCGAGGTTGTAGCAGAACATGGCGTTGACCAGCCCGGCCGAGACCGGGACGACGCCGGCGGACAGGTCGAACTCGCCGCCGATCATCAGCATGCCCACGCCGACGGCCACGATGCCGATCGTCGAGGCCTGGTAGAGCACGGTGAAGAACGAGGCGGGCGACCGGAAGGCCGGCGCCATGATCAGGAAGAAGATCAGGATCACGATCGCGGCCACGGCCGCACCCACCTCGGGGCGCGCGAGCAACCGGTTCGAGAGTCCGAGGCTGACGCGGTTCGACGCCTCAGCCGGTGCACCGGCCGGTGCGGTCTTGACGGTTTGACTCATGCGGTGGTCTCCGTGTCGAAGAGGGCCCGGGTGGGAGGCCGCCGGTCGGGCGGCCTCCCGTCCGAGTGCTAGCGGGTGTTGTTCTTGGTGAACGGGAGGATGACGTCGATGTTGCTGCTGTCGACGAAGGACGGGCCGGTCAGGGTCGGCTTGCCGCCGCCGATGTCGTTGCCGTTCTTCTTGTTCAGGTAGAGCGACGTGATCGCGAGGTAGCCCTGCACGTACGGCTGCTGGTCGATCGAGAACTGGATCTTGCCGTCCTTGATGTCTTGGGCGGCCTCGGCGTTCAGGTCGAAGGTGATCAGCTTGGCCGAGCTGCTCGACTGGTCGATCGCCTTGATGGCGTCGAGGGCGATCGGGGCACCCAGCGTGACGACGTAGTCGATCGACTTGTCCTCGCTCAGCTTGGCCTGGAGGCTCGAGACGACCGACGAGTCGTCCGCGCCGTTGACCTGGAGGTTCTCGGTGCCGGCGACGCCGTTCTTGACGCCCGCGCACCGCGCCTCCAGCGCGACCGAGCCGGCCGCCTGGATCACGCACAGCGGGTGCTTCGCCCCGGCCGCCGCGATCCGCTGGCCGGCCGTCTGGCCGGCGAGGGTCTCGTCCGAGCCGAAGTACATGAGGGCGCCGACGTCCTTGTACTGGTCGATCCCGGAGTTGAAGGCGACCACCGGGATGTTCGCCGCCTTGGCGCTCTGCACCGCACCCTTGAGCGCGTCCGGGGTGGCCAGCGTCGTCGCGATCCCGTCGACCTTCGAGTCCACGGCGTTCTGGATGAGCGTGGACTGCTTGGCGGGATCGGGGTCGTTCGAGTACTTCAGCGTGGAGCCCGTGTCGGTCGCCGCCTGCTGCGCGCCGGCCTTGATCTTGTCCCAGAACGTGTCGCCCGGGGTCTCGTGGGTGACCATCGCGAAGGTGTAGCCGCTGTTGCCACCGCCTCCGGCGCCGGCGCTGCCCGCGGGAGCGGGCTCAGGAGCGCCCCCTCCGCTGCAGGCGGTCAGGACGAGCGCGGTGGTCGCTGCGACGAGGCTCAGCCCGACGCGAGTTCTGCGAGGGATCATCTGTGATTCCTTCCGTGGACGGGTCTGGCCCGTCGTCTGGTGATCTGGTTGCCGCTGGGCGGGGTCGGACAGGAGCCGGTCGGGCACTCGTCGCGCAGCCGGACCGTACTGGCGCCGGGCGTGCACGAGCAGGAGGCGTGGAGCACCGCGAGGGGCTCGGTGCCACCGAGCAGGAGAGCGAGAGTTCTCCACGGCCTCGGCGCGGTGCTGGGACCGACGACGGAGGTCCGTCGCTCCCCAGGCACCGCCCGTGGCTGCAGTCGAGGTCACGCACTCTCCCTTGAGATTTGACCTTCCCCGTCCGCTCGTGTGGCACGAGCGGCTGGGTTGCGTACCGCGACCGTAGAGGCGTGGCTCAACCTTTGTCAAGACATTCTTTTCGAGCCTTCTGCCGCGCTCCTCGGCTGCCCATGCGGCTGGCAGGAGCGCTCCTGCGCACTTGTTCGCTACATTGACCTGACAAAGGGTCCGCACCCGCGGGAACCGTCCTAGCCGGAGGTCGTCCATGACCGTCGCCGTCGCCCACCAGGTCTCCTCCACCAGCCGCATCGCGCTCGCCGAGGCGGCCCGCGAGGCATCCATGCGCCAGACCGGTCTCGCGGTCCTGCACGTCGTCGAGTCGCTCGACCTCGACATCGCCGCGGCCAACCGTTCCGGGATCTCGGACGAGGTCGACCGGATCTTGAGCGAGTCCGGGCTGGACGTGGAGTGGGAGCTGCACCTGGCGACCGGCGAGGAGAACGTCGCCAGCGCCATCCTCGGGCTCGTGGAGACGATCGACGCCGAGGTCCTCGTGATCGGCGCGCGACGCCGCTCCCCCGTCGGCAAGTTCCTGCTCGGGAGCGTGACCCAGACGCTCATCCTGCAGGCGGACGTGCCCGTGCTCGTGGTGAAGGACAGGGGCTGAGCCCCAGCGGGGCCCGCTCGGCCGTCGGGCCGTCTCCTCGCGGCACCGCTCGACGCCGCGCTACGCCGTGGGTGCGGCGCCACGGGGCGAGAACCGGTCCCGCTCGTAGGTGATCTCGCTGAACCCGTGGGGCGCAGGCTCGCCGCTCTCGTCGAGACTGACGAAGACGATCCTCTCGATCGTCAGGATCGACGCCCCGGTCACCATGTTGCGCACCCGCGCCCGCATGGTGATCGACGTCCGGCCGAAGGCCGTGGCGCGCAACCCCATCTCCACGAGGTCGCCCTGCCGGGCGGAGCTGACGAAGTTGATCTCGGAGATGAACTTGGTCACCACCCGGGGGTTGCCAAGCTGCACGATCGTGTAGATCGTCGCCTCCTCGTCGATCCACCGCAGCAGGCTGCCGCCGAACAACGTGCCGTTGGCGTTGAGGTCCTCGGGCTTGATCCACTTCCGCGTGTAGAAGTTGATGTCGGCGTGCTCGGACGCGGTGGCCGGCACCGCCGAGCCCTGCCCCCGTCTCCCGGAGACGGGCGCGACCTCGTAGAAGACGTCGTCGTCGACGCCGTCCGCGAGGCCCGCGAACCCGTGCTGCTCCTGCGTCGTCATCGTGCTCCTCCGGCGTCGTCTCGGCTGTGCACCGCTACCGGGCGGCCTTGACCGCGAGGACCGGGACGGGCGACTCCAGCAGCAGCCGCTGCGCGGTGCTGCCGAGCACGGCCTTGCCGATCGGCGAGCGACGGCGCAGCCCGATGACGAGCCGCGTCACGCCCGGGCGGGCCTCGAGCGCGTCCAGGACCGCCTCGACGGGATCGGCGTCGTCGCGCCCGTGCCGCTCGACGAGCTCGTGCCCGACCGTCGGGGGTATCGAGGTGGTGTCGAGGGCGCTCAGCGCGAGGTTGACCACGACGAGGTCGGTGCCGAGCTGCTGAGCCTCGGCGGCGGCGGTGACCAGGGCCTGCCGGCCCTCCTTGCTGTCCGCGACAGCGACGAGAATGCTCACGGCTTCCTTACGGGTGACGAGGGCGACGGGTGGGAGGCTCAGCTGTACTGCGTGCGGAACTGGTCCTCCAGCTGTTCCAGCGAGCGGCCACGGGTCTCGGGGACCTGGGTGTAGATGAAGATCAGCGCCAGCACGCCGAGCCCGGCGAAGATGAAGAACGTGGGCGCGATGCCCAGGGCGCTGACGACGGTCGGGAAGCCGAGGGCGACCACGGCGTTGGCGATCCACAGCATGAAGACGCACAGGCCGATCGCGAAGCTGCGGATCTTGAGCGGGAAGATCTCGGCCAGCATGAGCCACACCAGCGGTCCGATGGTGCCCTGCATCGAGAACACGAAGAGCACGACGAACACCAGGATGAAGTACGCCTTGGCCTGCCCGTCGGGCAGCAGCAGGGCCGACAGCCCGACCAGCAGGTGGAAGAACGTGGTCAGGGTGAAGCCGCCCAGCAGCATCCTGCGCCGGTCGATGCGGTTCATCAGCAGCAGCCCGACCGTGATGCCGAGGACGCTGAAGAGGCCGTTGAGCGTGTTGGCGATGATCGCGGCGGAGGCGGAGAAGCCGGACTGCGTCAGCAGCTGGGTGCCGTAGTACATGACCGAGTTGATCCCGGTGAGCTGCTGGAACACCCCGAGCCCCACGCCGATGAAGATCAGGCGCCGGATCCAGCGCACGCCGAGGTCGGACGCGCCGCCGGTCTGGGAGGCACGCTCCTCGTCGGCGAGCGCGCGCACCTCGGCCATCTCGGCCTCGGCCCGGCCCTCGGAGCGCACCTGCTTGAGCACGTCGAGGGCCTCGGCGTCACGCTCCTTCAGCACCAGCCAGCGCGGGCTCTCGGGCATGCGCAGCATGCCGACGAAGAGGGCGATCGCCGGCAGGACCGCGACCGCCAGCATGAAGCGCCACACACCCTCGTGCTCGCCCCAGACCTGGAAGATGACCGCGTTGATGATGAAGGCGGCGAACTGCCCGCTCACGATCATGACCTCGTTGCGGGTGACCATGCTGCCGCGCCGCTCGTACGGGGCGATCTCGGACAGGTAGACCGGCACGGTCGCCGACGCCGCCCCGACGGCGAGGCCGAGGACGAGCCGGAAGAACGCCAGCACCGGCCAGCTCGGGCTGAGCACGCAGCCCAGCGTCCCGATCATGAAGACGAGGGCGATGAGCAGGATGTTGTTCCGGCGACCTCGCAGGTCCGAGAGCCTGCCGCCGACGATCGCGCCGATGGCGGCCCCGAAGATCAGGATGGACACGACCAGGCCCTCGGTGACGGAGGTGAGCCCGAGGTCGGACTTCATCGGCTCCAGCGCGCCGTTGATGACGCCGGTGTCGTAGCCGAACAGCAGACCGCCGAAGGTGGCGACGACGGCGACCAGGCCCAGCCGGGAGGAGTGGGGCCCCTTCGTGTCGGGTGGTAGCCCGACCGCCGGCGAGGTGGTGTCGTGGGCCATGGTGCAGGTCCTTCCGTCAGCGCTGACACGTCGAGGGATGCCACCTCGGCGTTCCGCTGTACGGAACGCAGTCCCCTCCTACGGGACGCTATTTCGTCGCGAGCCGGAGGTCAAGGAGCGCAGGAGTGGTAGAACGTCGGCAGCGAACGAGCAAGGAGCAGCCCCATGGATCGCACCGACCGAGGCGGACCGGTCGTCGAGTCCGTGCTGCGCGCCCTGCGGCTGCTCGAGTGCTTCCGCACCGGGGAGCCCGAGCTGTCCCTGGCCGAGCTCGTCCGGCGCTCCGGCTACTCGAAGTCGACCACGCACCGCCTGCTGAACACCCTGCAGGTCGGGGGCTGGCTGGAACGCACGCCCACCAGCACCTTCCGGCTGACCATCCGGCCGTTCCAGACGGGCTCGGTCCTCGTCGAGAGCCTGGACGTCACGCGCGTCGCCCCTCCCCTGCTGACGCGGCTGTCGATCGAGTCCGGGCAGACCACGTACCTCGTCGTGGCCTCGGGCACTGACGCGGTCTGCCTCGAGCGGGTCACCGTCGGGGCGCGGATCCGCGTCCTCGAGCTGGAGATCGGCGGCTCGCAACCGCTCCACATGGGCGGTGCGCCGCGCGCCCTGCTCGCCTTCGACGAGATCGCCCTCCTGCCTGGGCTCCTCCGGGCGGGACTCACGGCCAGGACGCCCGCCACCCTGACCGGCGAGGAGGACCTGCGGGCCGACCTGGCCGCGACGCGGGCGCGTGGGTACGCGATCTCCGACGGCGACAGCACGGTGGGCGTCGCCGCGATCGGTGCCCCGGTCTTCGGCCACCACGAGCGCGTCGTCGGCGCCATCAGCCTGGGCGGGATCAGGGAGGACGTCGTGCCCCTTCGGAGCGAGCACGTCAGCGCGCTGCTGCGTACGGCCTCCGAGATGTCCGCCCGGCTCGGCTCACGCACCGCGGCCACGGCGCCGGTACCGGGCTAGCCCGGCGCGCCGACCTCAGGCGACCCCGGCGCGACGAGCGGCGTCGAGCAGCACGCCGGACGCGACCTCGAGGCCCTCGATGCGGCCGAGGCTGGTGTCCTCGTGCTCGATGTTCACGAGCATGTCGGGGTCCACGGCGTGCAGGGCGGCGAGCCAGGTCGACCAGTAGACGGCGTCGTGGCCGCGACCGAGTGCGACGAAGTCCCACGCGGCCTCCTTCGGCCACTCGTTCGCCCACTCGTCGCCCCCGAGGTTGGTGCGGGGCTCGTCCGGCGACAGCTTGCGGAACCGGTTGTCCAGCACGCCGAAGACTGCAGCGGCCGGGTTGATCCGCACGTCCTTGGCGGCGGCGTGGAAGACCAGCGGACCGAGGTCTTGCACCACGGCGACCGGGTCCATCCACTGCCAGAAGAGGTGCGACGCGTCCAGCTCGACGCCGAGGTGCGTGGCGCCGGTGCGTTCGACCAGCTCGCGGATGCCGGCCGGGTTGAAGACGATGTTCTGCGGGTGCAGCTCCAGGGCGACCTTGACGTCCAGGTCGGCCGCCTCACGGTCGATCTCGCGCCAGAACGTCTCGGCCACGGCCCACTGGTGCTCGAGCACGTCGAGGGCGGCGGAGTTCCAGGCGTTGACGACCCAGGTGGGCTGCTTCACCCCGGGCTCGCTGCCCGGCAGTCCGGACATGGTCACGACCCGGTGCTGCCCCAGGCGGTTGGCCAGCCGGATGCTGCGCCGGATGTCCTCCGCGTGCGCGTCCCCGATCGCCTTCGTGGGGTGCAGCGGGTTGCCGTTGCAGTTGAGCCCGGCGATCTCGACGCCGGTGCCCTCGAACTGGCCGAGGAAGTCGTCGCGCGCCGTGTCCGACGTCAGGATGTCGTCGAACGTCGGGATGTGGACGGCCGGCAGGAAGCCGCCCGAGTTGAGCTCGATCCCGGTCAGGCCGAGACCGGCGACGACCTCGATCGCCTCCGGCAGGGAACGGTCGTGCAGGACCGCGTTGTAGACGCCGAACTTCATGGGGACTCCTTCGTCGCTCTGCTGGACCCCCGTTGGCCAACTGGGCACTTCCGGCCGTTACGGAGGCCGGTCCGGGGCCGGAGATGACCAGTGGCCACCGCCGGGGGTGGGCTTGGGTCGGGGGTGGGCTTGGGTCGGGGGTGGGCTTGGGTCGGGGGTGGGTCTAGGTCGGGGTGGGGTGGGTCAGGAGGTACGGGCGGGCGGCACGGCGACGCCGGCTCCGCCATGGGCGGCGGACTCGGCGACGGCGGCGAGGATCTCCATGTTGTGGACGCCCTCGTCGAAGGTGGCGCAGCGCGGCAGCGACGCGGACTCGTCGAGCCCGGCGACCTCCTCGAGGAACGCGCGCGCCTGGAAGTTGAAGCCCTCGTTCTGCCCGACCCCGACGCCCTGGGCGTCCATGGCCAGACCGCCGCCGAAGTACGGCGCCTCCGGACCGAGGACGACGCGGCGGAAGCCGCGGATTGCCGACGGGTCGCTGTTGAGGACCAGCTGGAACTCCCCGGCCCGCTCGAGGTCCCACACCGCGGCACCCTTGTCGCCGTACACCTCGATGACCAGGCCGTTCGGGTGGCCGGCTGCGACGCGGGAGACCTCGACCACCCCGACGCCGGAGGCGAACTGGGCGCTGAAGCTCGCGTAGTCGTCGTTCTCGACCGGCTCGCGCTGGTCGCTCACCTCGACCTTCCCGACCCGCTGCACGACCCCGAGCGCGACCGGGCGCTCCTTGATCGCCGTGGTGAACCGGCCGCCGCTGACCTCCGAGATGTCCCCGGCGACGAACTCGGCCAGGTACGCCGCGTGGCTGCCGACGTCGGCGAGCGCCCCGGTGCCCGGACCGCCCTTGAAGCGCCAGCTGATCGGGCCTGACGGGTCGGCGGCGTAGTCGCAGTAGTAGCGGACGTCGACGTGCTGGACGTTGCCCAGGGTGCCGTCGTTGACGAGCTGGCGCAGCATCGCGACGCCGGGCGCCCGACGGAAGGTGAAGCCGACGCGGACCACCGTGTCCGCGCCCCGCGCCAGGTCGGCCATCGCCCGGGCGTCGTCGAGGCTGTCGCTGAGCGGCTTCTCGCAGAGCACGTGCTTGCCGGCCGCGACCAGCCCCTCGACCATCTCGCGGTGCAGGAAGTTCGCGACGACGACGCTGACCACGTCGATGTCGGGGTTCTCGGCGATCGCGCGCCAGTCGGTGTCGCTGCGCTCGTAGCCGAACCGCTTCGCGGCCTCCGCGCCGAGCTCGGGGCTCAGGTCACCGATCGAGACGTAGCGCAGGTCGGGCAGCGTGGACGCGTACAGCGTGGGGGCGACGCGGTAGGCGGACGCGTGCGCGCGTCCGGCCATGCCAGCGCCGATGACGGCGACACCGAGGGTCATCCGGGCTCTCCTTCGAGCGGCGCCCGCGACGGTGGTCGCGGACTAGATCGGTCTAGTTCGGCTGACGCTAGTGCCCGGGGTTTGTCCTGTCAAGGTCTCGCCCGGCGTCAGCCCCGCGGCGGCGCGGTGCTGCCGCGGACGACCAGGCGGGGTTCGAACACCCGCTCCGCCACCTCCGACCGACCACCGTCGAGCCGCTCGACCGCTGCCTCGACGGCACCCCGGGCCTGGAGCTGCGCCTCCTGGTTGACCGACGTGAGGTCGATGGCGAGCAGGCCAGCGAACGCGGTGTCGTCGTAGCCCGTGACCGAGACGTCGTCGGGCACCGTCACGCCGGCGCGACCCAGACGCTCCAGCACCCCGATCGCGACCCGGTCGTTGTAGGCGCAGACCGCCGTGGGCAGCTCTTCGGCGTCGAGCAGCCGCTCGGCCGCCCGGGCTCCGGCGGCCTCGTCGTTCCCGCCGCTCAGTACCGTCACCTCCCGGAGCCCGTGACGGTCCAGGGCGCGGCGGAAGCCGCGACGTCGCTCGGTGCTCGTCCACGTCGGCCCGCCGTCGACGTGGACGAGCCGCTGGTGGCCGAGCGTGGCGAGGTGGTCGACCACGAGCCCGGACCCGCGCTCGTCGGACGACCGCACGACGTCCAGCGCCCCGCGCGCCCGGGCCCCACCGACGAGCACCAGCGGCACCCGGCGGGCCAGCTCGGTCAGCGCATCGTCGTCGAGGCCGGTCCCGAGCAGGAGCAGCGCCTCGCACCGGAAGTCCAGGAGCGTCGACACCGCGCGCTCCTCCGGACGTCCCGACGTGACGGCCGAGAGCACGACCTCGTAGCCGGCGCTGTCGGCCGCTGCCTGGATGCCCTCGACGAGCTCGGCGTGGAAGGTGCTGCGCACGTCCATCGCCACACCGAGATGACGGTTGCGACGCAGCTTGAGCAGGCTCGCGGACCGGTTGGGGCTGAAACCGAGCCGGTCGGCGACCTCCATGACGTGTGCGCGCGACTGCTCGCTCGCGCCGGGTGCTCCTCGGAAGACGATGGACACGAGCGCCCGGGACACCCCGGCCGCCTCGGCCACGTCGAGCATCGTCGGGCGCCCCGTCCGGGCGGGCGGCGTCCCTGGTCCGGTGCTGGTCATCGAGCTCCTGACTGGGTGCCCGTGAGGCACCGCGACCCGGCCCGGGCGTCCGGGTCGGGTCGCGGGCGCCTGAGATCAGGCGTTCTGGGGGAACCCCAGGTTGATGCCGCCGTGGCTCGGGTCGAGCCAACGGCTGGTGACGACCTTGCCACGGGTGAAGAAGTGCACGCCCTCGACGCCGTGGGCGTGGGTGTCACCGAACAGCGAGTTCTTCCAGCCACCGAACGAGTAGTACGCCATCGGCACGGGGACCGGCACGTTGATGCCGATCATGCCGACCTTGACCTCGTTCTGGAACTGCCGGGCGGCGCCGCCGTCGTTGGTGAAGATCGCGGTGCCGTTGCCGTACGGGTTGTCGTTGATCAGCTGCAGGCCGTCGGCGTACGAGTCGACGCGCACGACCGAGAGGACCGGGCCGAAGATCTCGTCGGTGTAGATGCTCATGTCGGTGGTGACGTGGTCGAACAGCGTCGGGCCGACGAAGAAGCCGTTGCCGTCGGCGTCGACCTCGGGGTCACGGCCGTCGACGACGATGGTCGCGCCGGACGCCTCGCCGGCGTCGACGTAGCCGGCGACGCGCTGCTGCGCGACCGAGGTGACCAGCGGGCCCATGTCGCAGCCGCGGGTCCCGTCGCCGGTGCGCAGGCCGACGGTCCGCTCCTTGATCTTCTGGACCAGGGTGTCGCCGATCTCGCCCACGGCGAGGACCGCCGAGATCGCCATGCAGCGCTCCCCGGCCGAGCCGTAGCCGGCGTTGACGGCCGCGTCGGCGGCGAGGTCGAGGTCGGCGTCGGGCAGCACGATCATGTGGTTCTTCGCCCCGCCGAGAGCCTGGACGCGCTTGCCGTGCTGGGTGCCGGTCTCGTACACGTAGCGCGCGATCGGGGTGGAGCCGACGAAGCTGATGGACTGCACGTCCGGGTGCGTCAGGAGCCCGTCGACGGCGACCTTGTCACCGTTGAGCACGTTGAAGACGCCGTCGGGCAGGCCGGCCTCCTTCCACAGCTGCGCCATGAACAGGGCGGCGGTCGGGACCTTCTCGCTCGGCTTGAGCACGACGGTGTTGCCGGCGGCGATCGCGAGGGGGAAGAACCACATCGGCACCATGGCCGGGAAGTTGAACGGGCTGATGACACCCACGACGCCCAGCGGCTGACGCACCGAGTGGACGTCGACCTTGGTGGAGGCGTTCTCGGTGAACATGCCCTTGATCAGGTGCGGGATGCCGCAGGCGAACTCCACGACCTCCTGGCCGCGGGCGACCTCGCCCCTCGCGTCGGAGAGGACCTTGCCGTGCTCGCTGGTGATGATCGCGGCGAGCTCGTCGGCGCGGGCGTTCAGCAGCTCGCGGAAGGCGAAGAGGATCTGCACCCGCTTGGCCAGGGAGGTGTCGCGCCACGCGGGGAACGCCGCCGCGGCGCCCGCGACGACCGCGTTCACGTCCTCCTCGGACGCCAGCGCGAGCTGGGCGCTGACCTCGCCGGTCGCCGGGTTGGTGACGTCGCTGAAGCGGCCGCCGGAGCCTTCGTACGTCGCGCCGTTCAGCCAGTGGTGGAGGGTGGTGGCCATCGCAGGGTTTCCTTTGCCTGTCTCGTCGGGTGTGCTGGTTCGTCCGGGTGGTGGTGCTAGCGGGTGAGGGTGGCGGCCGTGCCAGTGCCGAAGTGCTTCTCGACCAGGGCGACGGCGGCGTCGCGCTGGCGCTCGGAGATCGCGCGGGCGTCCTCCTCGAAGCCGAAGACGCAGCTGCTCACCACGCCGTCGAAGCCGACCGACGCCAGGGCCGCGAACACCTCGTCGTACGGCACCTCGCCGCGCCCGACCTCCATATGCTGATGGACGCGGACGGCGTTGCCGGGCGGGTTGGTGATGTAGCGCAGGCCGTGCGACGCCGTGTGGTCGAACGCGTCGGCGAGGTGCACGTAGCGCACCTTCTCACCGGCCGCCTCGATGATCGAGGTCGGGCTGTGGCGCTGGTGGAAGGCGTGCGGCGTGCAGTACAGGAAGCCGAGCCAGTCGCGGTTCAGACCCTTGACCATCCCGACCGCGTCGAGGCCGTCCTCGATGAAGTCGTCCGGGTGCGGCTCCAGGACCAGCTGGACGCCCTCGCGCTCGAGGATCGGCAGCAGCTCGTCCATCGACCGCAGGAACATCGCCTCGGCCGTCTCCGGGTCCTCGGGACGCCCGTTGAACTCGGAGTTGAGGATGTCGACCTCGAGGTCCACGGCGATCTGGATCGCCCGCTTCCAGGACCGCACGGCGGCCTGGCGCTGGTCCTCGTCCGGCCCGGCCCAGCGGTTCAGCGGGATAATCGACGCGAAGCCGACCCCCGCGTCGGCGGCGACCTTCTTGAGCTTCCGGACGCCGGCGTCGTCGATTCGCGGGTGCCGGAAGAACGGGATGAAGTCGTCCTTGGGCGACAGCTCGATCCAGGAGTAGCCCAGCGACGCCGCGATGTCGGGCAGCTCGTACACGCTCGCGTCGGCGAAGAACATCTGGGCGTCGAGCGCGAGCCTCACGGCTTGGCCTTCAGGGCGACCGCGACCTTCTCGCCGGTCTGCACGGCCTTGACGCCGGCCTCGCAGACCGCGACCGCCGCGTAGCCGTCCCAGACACCGGGACCGTCGATCGTGCCCTGCTTCGCCGCAGCGACCCAGCGCTGCAGCTCGGTGTCGTAGGCCTGCCCGAAGCGCTCGACGAAACCGGGAGTGATCTGACCGCCCCACCGGCCGTCGGTGCTGGTGCGGACCAGGCTCTGGTCGAGGCCGATCATGGCGCTGCCGGTCTCGCCCACCACCTCGGTGCGAACCTCGTACGCGACACCGGTGCGCACGGAGATCTCGTCGGTGACGATCCGGCCGGACTCGGTCTCGAAGACGACGATCATCGGGTCCCAGGTGCCCTCCGGGGCCGACGACGTCGCGACGCCGCGCAGCACCTGCACCGAGGTGATCTCCTCGTCGAGCAGGAAGCGGGCGACGTCGACCTCGTGCACCACCGAGTCGCGCACCATGAACTCGGAGTTGAAGAAGTCCGGCACGGCCGGGTTGCGGTGCGTGCAGTGCACGAGCAGCGGGTTGCCGAGGCCGCCTGAGGTGATCAGGTCCTTCAGCGCGGCGTACTCGGCGTCGAAACGCCGCATGAAGCCGAGCTGGACCAGCGGCCGGCCCACCGCTGCCTCGGCCTGCACCAGCGCGTACGAGGACTCCTCGTCGGTGGTCAGCGGCTTCTCGCACAGCACCGGCTTGCCCGCGGCGAGGCACGCCTGGACCTGCTCGGCGTGCGCCTTGCCGGGCGTCGCGATGAGGACCGCGTCGACCTCGGGGGCGTTGATTGCGGCGATCGGGTCCTCGACGACGCGTGCGCCGACCCTGGCCGCGACCTCCGCGGCCTTCTCCGCGGCGAAGTCGTTGACCACGACGACGCGCGCACCCTTGGTGCGGGTCGCCAGGGCGTCGGCGTGGAAAGCACCCATCATCCCGACACCGAGGACGGCGATCCTCAGATCACGCTGCAGGTCGCTCACGAGCGGTCTCCCAGGTCGATGTCGGCGCTGCTGCAGGACTGCAGGTAGGTACGGGTGCGCTTGGCGATCGGCAGCGGGACCTCGGGCGTGGTCGGGTAGAGGTCGTGCTCGATGATCCCCTTGATCGGCCGGCCCAGGGCGGCCAGTGCGTCGAGGACCGGCGGCATGTCCGGCACGCCGAGGGGCGGTTCGATCATCGAGCCCATCCGGACGGCCTCGGGGAAGGACAGGTCCTTGTCGAGGACCTCGGCGACCACCGTCGGGTTCACCTGCTTGAGGTGCACGTAGCCGATGCGCTCGGGGTACTTGGTGATCAGCTCCACCGAGTCGCCGCCGTAGTAGGCGACGTGGCCGGTGTCGAGGCAGAGGTTGACGTACTCCGGGTTCGTCGACTCCAGGAACCGCTCGATGTCGGGCTGGTAGCCGACGTGGCTGTCGGCGTGGCTGTGGAACTGCACGTGCAGCCCGTACTCCTCGAGGATCCGTCGGCCGAGCTCGTCGTGGCCCTCGGTGAGCGCCGTCCACTGCTCGTCGGTGAGGTCGCGGCTCTCCAGGTTGGCGCCCGTCTTGTGGTCGCGCCAGACGTCGGGGATGACGACGATGTGCTCGCCGCCGACCGCCTTCGTCAGCGCGGCGACGTCGGTGACCTGCTTCCACACCGCGTCCCACGAGCTCGGGCGGTGCAGGTGCGAGAACACCGTGCCCGCCAGCACGCTCAGCCCGTGCTTCTCGAGGGTCTCGCCGAGCTCCTGCGGATCCTTCGGCAGATAGCCGTACGGGCCGAGCTCGATGGCCTCGTAGCCCGCCTCCACCACCTCGCGGAGGAAGACGTCGGCCGAGACCTGCTCGGGGTCGCTGGGGAACCAGACGCCCCAGGAGTCGGGGGCGGTTCCGATGGTCAGCTTGCCAGGCACTGCGTGGTGCTCCTTCTGCGGTGGAGGTGCGTGCGGGTGGGTCGGGATCAGGAGGTGCGCGGCGGGGTGAGGAACAGGCGCTGGCGCGCCTTGTGCTCCTCGTACGTCGTGCGGGCCTGCCGGGTCGAGTCGAGCGTCGAGGTCTCGCTGACCGGGACGTCCCACCACGACTCCGAGCTCGGGGCGTCGACGAAGGGGTCGGTCTCGACGTAGATCACGACCGGGTCGCTGCCGGCCTTGGCGACCTTGATCGCGTCGGCGAGCTCGGCCTTGGTCGTGGCGCGCAGGACCTCGAGGCCGAAGCTGGCGGCGTTGGCGGCGAGGTCGACGGGCAGGAGCTCCCCGTCCAGGCGGCCACCGGCGCCGCGCTCGCGGTAGCGGGTGCCGAAACGCTGCGAGCCGAGCGACTCCGAGAGCGCGCCGATCGAGGCGTAGCCGTGGTTCTGCACGAGGACGGTGATGACCTTGACGTGCTCCTGGACCGCGGTGGCCAGCTCTGTGGCCATCATCAGGTACGAGCCGTCGCCGACCATGACGAAGACGTCGCGGTCCGGGCAGGCCATCGCGACGCCGAGACCGCCGGCGACCTCGTAGCCCATGCACGAGTAGCCGTACTCGACGTGGTAGCCCTTCGGGTCCCGCGTGCGCCACAGCTTGTGCAGGTCGCCGGGCATCGAGCCGGCGGCGCACACGACGACGTCGCGGGGGTCGGAGACCTCGTTGACGGTGCCGATGACGGCGTTCTGGGTGAGCAGCCCCTCCGGCGTCTCGGTCTCGGCGTAGACGCGCTCGACCGTGGCCTCCCACTCGGCGTCGAGCGCGGTGTAGCGCTCGACGTAGGCCTGGTCGACGTGGTGGCCCTCGAGCAGCGCCGTCAGGCCGTCGAGCGCCTCGCGGGCGTCGGCGACGACCGAGAGCCCGGACTGCTTGACCGCGTCGAGGCCGGCGACGTTGATGTTGACGAAGCCGACGCCCGGGTGCTGGAAGGCCGTCCGGCTCGCCGTCGTGAAGTCGGAGTAGCGGGTGCCGATGCCGATCACGAGGTCGGCCTCGGCGGCGACCGCGTTCGACGCCGTGGTGCCGGTGGAGCCGATGGCGCCGAGGCACTGCGGGTGGTCGAAGACGAGCGTGCCCTTGCCGGCCTGGGTCTGCCCGACGGGGATGCCGGTGGCCTCGCAGAAGGCCGCGAGCGCGTCGGTGGCGCCGGAGTAGTGCACGCCGCCGCCGGCCACGACCAGCGGGCGCTCGGCCGCGCGGATCAGGTCGGCCGCCTGCTGCAGCACGGCGCGCTCGGGCAGCGGCCGGGCGATGTGCCAGACGCGACGCTCGAACAGATCGGCCGGCCAGTCGTAGGCAGCCGCCTGCACGTCCTGGGGGAAGCAGACGGTCACCGCGCCGGTGGCGGCCGGGTCGGTGAGCACGCGCATCGCGCTCAGCAGCGCCGCGGGCAGCTGCTCGGGGCGCCAGACGCGGTCGAAGTAGACCGAGACGGGCCGGAACGCGTCGTTCACGGTGACGTCGCCGGCGTACGGCTGCTCGAGCTCCTGCAGCAGCGGGGACGCGGAGCGGTCGGCGAAGGTGTCGGCCGGGAGCAGCAGCACCGGGAGCCGGTTGATCGTCGCCAGCGCGGCACCGGTGAGCATGTTGGTCGCACCCGGGCCGACGCTGGTCGAGACGACCCAGGTCTGGCGACGCTCCTTCATCCGAGCGTACGCGACGGCGGTGTGCACCATGGCCTGCTCGTTGCGCCCGAGCACGTACGGCAGCAGGTCGGGCGTCTCCAGCTCGGCCTGCAGCAGCGCCTGGCCGATCCCGGCGACGTTGCCGTGGCCGAAGATGCCGAGGCAGCCGGCGAAGAGCTTCTGCTCGACCCCGTCGGACTCGCTGTACTGCGCGCCGAGGAAGCTGATCGTCGCCTGGGCGACGGTCATCCTCACCTTCTCTGCCATCTAGGACCCCTCCTGGGTCAGTCGCGGGTCGACCTCCTGGTCCGCCCACGCGGAGCGGACCCAGGTCTGGTCGGGGTGGTCGCTGATCAGCCAGGCCCGGCCGTGCTCCGCACCGAGGTGCGGCGGTCCGGCCATGACGTTCAGGTAGTACATCGCGTGCCCGGGAGCCGCGACCGCGGGCCCGTGCCACCCGTGCGGGACGAGCACGACGTCGCGGTCGTGCACCTCCTCGGTGATCTCGATCGGGTGGCCGGGCGAGGAGGAGGTCCGGAAGAAGCCGAGACCCGGCTGGCCCTGCGGGCCGGCGGCGACCTCGAAGTAGTAGATCTCCTCGAGCTCGCTCTCGTGCTCGGAGGCCTCGTCGTGCTTGTGCGCCGGGTACGACGACCAGTTGCCGTCCGGCGTGATCACCTCGCAGGCGATGATCGCGCCCGCGTCGAGGTTGTCCGGGGTGCCGAAGTTGCGCACCTGGCGGCTCGAGCGCCCGGCCCCGCGCAGCTCGACGGGCACCTCGGACGCCGCGCCGTAGCGGACGGGCAGGCGCCGGTCGGTGCGGGCGGAGCAGAGGGCGAAGCGGCCGCCGCGCTCGCTGTGCAGCGTGACCGTGGTGCCCGGCGGCAGGTAGACGAAGTCGGTCGGGCCCGCGAAGACGTCCGCGCGTCCGGTGAGGTCGACGTGGCTGCCGTCGGCGTCGACGGTGGCCCCGCCGCTGAGCGGGACGACGACGACCTCGTCGGCACCGGTGTCGAAGTGGTGCTCCTCGGCCGCGTCGAGCGCGACCACGCGCAGGCCGGAGTAGCCCCAGCCCGCCGACTCCGGCGTGACCTCGAGCTCGTACGCGCCGTGCCCGGCCGTGCCGGCCGGGAGGTAGAGCTCGGTCATCGCAGCAGCCCCACGGCGGTGTCGACGGCCTTGGCCACGTCGTCGTCGGCCGGGTAGAGCATGGTGCGGCCCAGGACGAGGCCGCGGACCGACGGCAGCGCGAGCGCGGCCGACCAGGAGGCGTACGTCTCGTCGGGCGAGCCCTCCGGGTCGCCGCCGAGCAGCAGGGTCGGGAGGGTGGTGGCGTCCATGACGCGCTCCATCTCGTCGACCACGGGCAGCTTCATCCACGTGTACGCGCTGGAGGCGCCCAGGCCGGAGGCGATGGCCACGGACTTGATCACGGCGTCCGGGCTCAGGTCGTTGACGACCTTGCCGCCGACGCGGCGCGACATGAAGGGCTCGACCATGGCGACCAGGCCGGCCCGGTTGCACTCAGTGACCACACGCCCCTGCGTCTCCAGCGTGGCCACGGTGCCCGGGTCGTCGAGGTCGATGCGGGTGAGCATCTTGAGCCCGTCGAAGCGGGCCTCGAGCGTGCCGCGGACGTCGTAGCCGGTGGCGCGGTCGTCCATCTCGAAGGAGGCGCCCTGGATCCCGCCGCGGTTGAGCGAGGCGAAGACGAGCTTGCCCTCGAGCGCGCCCATCAGCAGCAGGTCCTCGGCGATGTCGGCCGTGGCGAGCAGCCCGTCGACCCCGGGGCGGGCCAGCGCGGTGGCGAGCCGGTCGAGCAGCTCGACGCGGTTGGCCATGGCGTTGCGCCGCCCGGAGGCGCCGAGCGCGCCGCGGGCCGGGTGGTCGCAGGCGACGATCATCAGCTGGCCCTCGGCGCCGAAGAGGTCGCGCCGCTCGCGGGAGGCGAGCAGCTCGCCGATCCGCTGGGGCTCGCGGGCCCGGACCTCGGAGATCTCGGAGACCGAGGACACGAAGCGCGAGCCCGCGCGGTCGGTGGCCCTGGTCCCGTCCATCGTCGCGGTCACCGCCCGGCCCCGGCGAAGTGCACCGCGAGGGAGTCGGCGAGGCGCTCGTTGGGGTCGCCACCCGCGAGCAGCGTCTCGATCTCCTCCTGCGTCGGCATGGCCGTGGAGCACTCGAGCCGGCTGGCGACGATCGCCCCGGCGGCGTTCGCGTGGCGCAGGACCTTCTCCAGCGGCCAGCCCTCGAGCAGGCCGTGGATCAGCGAACCGCCGAACGAGTCGCCCGCGCCCAGGCCGTTGAGCGGCCGGACCGGGATCGGCGGGGCCTCGACGCGCTCGCCCGAGCGGGTCTTGGCCAGCACGCCCTTGGGGCCCTGCTTGACCACGGCGAGCTCGACGCCGGCGGCGAGCAGGGCGTCGGCCGCGCGCTCGGGCTCGGTCTCGCCGACGGCGACCTCGCACTCCTCGCGGTTGCCCACCGCGACGGTGACGTGCGGCAGGGCGCGCTGGATCTGCTCCGTCGCGTGCGCCGGGGTCTCCCAGAACATCGGGCGGTAGTCGAGGTCGAGGACGGTCCACGTGCCCTGTGCTTGGCGAGCGCCGGCCCGCGCGTCCAGGACGGCGAAGTGGCTCTCGCGGCTCGGCTCCTCGCTGAAGCCGGTGACCGACAGCCACATCAGCCGCGTCGCACGCACCGCGTCGAGGTCGATGTCGGCCGGCGTCACCTGGAGGTCCGGGGCGGTGGGCTTGCGGTAGAAGTACAGCGGGAAGTCGTCCGGCGGGAAGATCTCGCAGAAGGTCACCGGGGTCGCGTACGTGTGGTTGGTGACGACGTGCTCGTCGGTCACGCCCAGCTCGCGGAAGGTGCGGCGCACGAAGCGGCCGAAGGGGTCGTCCCCGACGCCGGTGATGATCGCGGTGCGGTGGCCGAAGCGCGCGGCGGCGACGGCGACGTTGGCGCAGGTGCCGCCGAGGTACTTGCCGAAGCTCTCCACGTCCTCGAGGCCGACACCGACCTGCAGCGGGTAGATGTCGACGCCCGCGCGGCCGAAGGTCAGCACCTCCAGCTCGGCGCCGTCGACCGGCCCGGTCGACTCCCCCGCCGGCTGCTGGGGCAGGGCTGACTGGCTGGTCATCGCTCTCCTTCGAGTTCTCCGACGTGCGGTCGGTCGACGTGCCCGACGCTACGGGTCGGCGCTGACAGTGTCAACGCTTTGTCCTGACAAATGGTCACGAGCGCGCAGCGGCTCAGAGGTCGCCCTCGAGGAACTGCGCCCGACCGAGCCCGAAGGACCAGTCGGCCCGGGTGTTGGCGGCCACCGAGACCACCAGGTCGGTCGGTGCCAGGCCGCACTCGGCCTTCAGTCGCTCGGCCAGGCGGGCGTACAGGGCCTGCTTCTGCTCGTCGGTGCGGCCCTGCTGGAAGACCTGGACGAGGACGCGGTCGTCGGTGCGCTGGAAGCCGAGCCCGGTGTCGGCCAGGATCAGGTTCCGCGCCGGGTGCTCGTCGACGACCTGGTAGCGGTCGAGCGGCGGGGCCGCGAAGACTTCTTCCAGCACCTCCTGCACCACGTCGGCGAGGCGGCGCAGCGCGGCCGGCTCCCGACCCTCGACGACGTCGATCCTGACCAGCGGCACGGCCCGCCCCTTCCCGAAGTTTGTTCGGACAAACTAGCAGGAGCAGCGCGGGGGGTTCAAGGCCGCCCCGTACGATCGGGGGCCCGGCGACCGCCGGGACGACGCCGAAGGAGCCGCATGGAGCTCGACCCCGGACGACGACGCGAGCTGGCCCAGCAGGGGCGGCTCTGGCTGCTGTCCCTGGTCTGCGCGTCGGTGGGCGCGTACGTCGTCTGGCGCACCGACAGCGTCTACGTCGGCATCGTCGGCTTCCTGATCACCTTCGCGGTGCTGGGTCCGGTCCTGTTCGTGTACGAACGGCACCGGCGACGAGCCTCGGGGCCGGGGGCAGCCGGGTCCCGCCCGAGGCGCTGAACGCCTCGAGCGCCAGGGCGGCGAAGCGGCGGGCCGCCGCGTCCCGCTCCACGCCCGCGACGGCGGCGATCCCGCGGTTGGCGAGGAGCACGAGGACGAAGTCGTCGAGCACGAAGTCCGGCCTCAGCCGGCCCGCCCGCTGGGCTCGGCGGGCCAGGCCGTCGAGCATCCGCAGCGACGAGGCCCGGTGCGCGCTGAACACCTCGACGTCCGGCCTGACCGAGGTGAACGCGGCGACGAAGCCCTGGTTGCGCACGTTCAGCACGCTCAGCCCCTCGACCACCGAGCAGAAGCCGCGCCACGCGTCCGGGTCGGCGCAGCCCTCCTCGACGATCCTCCGGCAGGCCCGGACCTCGTCGGCGAAGACGGCGTCCACCAGCTCCTGCTTCGTCGGGAACCGCCGGTAGAGCGTCGCGGGCCCGACCTCGGCCCTCCTCGCCACCTCGCGCATCGTGACGCCGAGGCCCCGTTCGGCGAAGAGGGTCCGCGCGACCGACAGCACCCGGTCGCGGTTGTCGCGGGCGTCCGCCCGCAGCATCTGAGGCGTCCGCCGCCCGATCGTCCTCGCTTGACCAAGTGGACGGGTGCGTCCACCTACGGTCGCAGCGTAGCCACCCCGGCAGCCGGGTGGCAGGACGGAGGCAGCGGTGCGGTCGGTGCAGGTCAGACGCTTCGGGGACCCCGACGGGCTGGAGGTGGTGGAGGTCGCGGAGCCGGCGCCCGGCGAGGACCAGGTGCTGGTCGCGACCGAGGCCACGGGCGTCGGCGGGGTCGACGCCGTCATCCGGCGCGGCACGATCGGCGGGCTCGGGTTCTCCCCCGGCTTCGTCCCGGGCAGCGAGGTCGCAGGCACCGTGGTCTCCGTCGGTGCCGGGGTCGACCCGACCTGGGTGGGACGGCGCGTGTGGGCGTTCACCGGGACCGGCGGGGGCTACACCGAGCGCGCCCTGGCCCGCCTCGAGGACGTCGTCCCGCTCCCGGAGGGGCTGGGTGCGGTCGCGGCCGTGACCCTCGGCAGCGCCGTCCCCGTCGCCCGCTTCGCGCTGGCCCACGGGCACGCCGCACCCGGCGGGTCGGTGCTCGTGCGCGGGGCGGCGGGCAGCCTCGGCATCGCGGCCGTCGAGCTCGCGGTCCGGGCCGGCGCCGCCGCGGTGGCGGTCACCACGTCCTCGCCCGCCCGCGGCGAGCGGCTGCGCGCCCTGGGCGCGACCCACGTGCTCGATCGCCGCGGCGCCGGCGACGGGCCTGCGGCGTACGACCTGGTCGTCGACGTCGTAGGCGGACCCGACCTGCCGGACTTCCTCGACCGCCTCGCGCCGAACGGGCGCCACGTCCTGGTCGGCGTGGTGGGCGGCATGCCGCCGGCCGACTTCGGCGCGCGCCTGCTGGCCGCGTTCCGGCAGTCGCGGTCGTTCTCGACCTTCAGCCTGGACACCGTCGCGCGGGCCGACCTGCGGGCGGCCCGTGCCGAGGCCCTCGACGCTGCGGCGCGGGGCGAGCTCCACGCCGTGGTCCACGACGTGCTGCCCCTGGAGGCCGCGGCGCAGGCCCACCGCCGGATGGACGAGGGCTCGGTCTTCGGCCGGATCGTGCTGGTGCCCTGAGGCCACCGGCTCTCGGGCAGGCGGTCAGGGCCGACGGCGCAGGCCGACGAGGAAGCCGGCACCCCAGGACAGGTGGGTGACGGCGAGGACCAGCGGCAGGCGTACGCGGGCGGCGTCCGACATCGAGCGCGCGGTGACGGCCGACCCGCCGAGGATCACGGCGGCGTACCCGCCCGGCGCGGCCCAGCCGAGCCGGAGCAGAGGTGAGCCGGTCAGCGAACCCACCAGCGCGGCCGCCGTGCCGGCGGCGATGGCCAGCGTCGCGACCGGCGGGGCGAGGTAGCGCACGTTCGCGGTGTCGGGGTAGCGGCGGATGACCTCGCGACGCCACTTGCCGGTGTCGTACATCTGCTTGGCCAGGGCCCGCACGCTCGAGCGGGGCCGGTAGGTCACCCGCAGCTCCGGGGAGAACCAGATGAGCCGGCCGCTCGCCAGCAGGCGGTGGTTCAGCTCCCAGTCCTGGGCGCGGTGCATCGTCTCGTCGAAGCCGCCGACCGCGCGCAGCGCCTCGCGGCGGAAGACCCCGAGGAACACCGTCTCAGCCGGGCCGGCCTGCGACTCCGCGAGGTGGAACGCGCTGCCGCCGAGCCCGAGCTTCGTCGTGTACGCCGCGGCGACGGCCTCCTCGAAGGGCGTCGAGCCCTGCGCGTCCATCACCCCGCCGACGTTGGCGGCGCCGGTCTCCTCCAGCAGCTCCACCGCTCGGCGCACGTAGCCGTCGGCGAGCATGCCGTGCCCGTCGACCCGGACGATGACGTCGTGCCGCGCGGCGCCGATGGCCAGGTTCAGCGCGTGCGGCGTCCGTGCCGCCGGGTTGTCGACGACGGTCACGCGCGGGTCCTCCGCCGCGATGGCGTCGGCGATGGCCCGGGTGCGGTCCCGGCTCGGGCCGACGGCCAGCACGACCTCCAGCTCACCCGCGTACTCCTGGGCCAGCACGCCGGCGACCGCCGCGCCGAGGTGGCGCTCCTCGTTCAGCACGGGCATGACGACGCTGACGCCGGGCCAGTCCCTGCTCATCGCTCCACCCCGCCTGTCGTGCCTGCCGCGCCTGACCGTCCTCTACCCCCTGCCGAGGTCAGGCCGAGCAGACCTTCGACAGGTTGGAGGTGTCGGCACCCTTCTTGCCCGGGTCCGACGAGCTCGCGCTGGTGCTGCTCTTCTTCGGCGCGCTGGTGGAGGCCCCGCCCGCCGGTGCCGCCGAGGCCGACGGCTTGGGCTGGTCCATCGCCTCGGACTTCGCGATCTGGTCGCCGATCGCCGCGCGGATCTTCGGCAGGTTCGGGTTGCTGGAGTCCTTCATCAGCGGCGGGACGACGGCGATGCTGCCGACCGGCTTCGACTTCGCCTTCTGCGCGAGGTCGAGCATCGTCGAGATCTGCGAGCTCGGGATGTCGGTGGCGACGATCTCCTTGCTGGCCGAGGCGATGCCGTTGAACTTGGTCAGCACGGTCATCGGGTCCAGCTGGTTGAGCATCGCGTTCATCACGCACTTCTGCCGGACCATGCGGTCGTAGTCGCTGGAGTCCGAGCGCGACCGGGCGAACCAGAGCGCCTCGCGGCCGTCGAGGTGACGGTCCTTGCCCGCCTCCACGTAGCCGTAGAGCTTGGCGTGGCCGCCGCCGATCGGGACCTTGCGGTAGACGTCCATCGTGATGCCGCCGACCGCGTCGACGAGGTCCTCGAAGCCCTTGAGGTCGATCAGCGCCCAGTAGTTGATCGTCAGGCCGGTGACGCCCTCGATCGCCTCCTTGGTCGCCTGGGCCCCGGGGTTCTTCACGCCCGGGTAGAGGTTCTTGTGCTCCGAGGCATAGGTGTAGACCGCGTTGAGCATGCAGCTGTGGTCGGCGCAGCGGAAGCCGTCGGGGAACTTCGCGTGCATCGGCGACGACGCCGGGAAGGGCGCGCGCTCCATGTTGCGCGGCAGGCTGACCAGGACCGTGCGGCCCGTGACCTGGTCGATGCTCGCCACCGTCATGCTGTCGGGTCGCAGCCCCGTGCGGTCCGCGCCGGCGTCGCCGCCCATGAGCAGCACGTTGATCCGGCCGTCCTTGGCCGCCTCGTCACCACCGCCGGCGAACACCGTGCTGACGAGCTCACGCTGGGCGGAGACGACGTTGGCCGAGGCGACCAGGCCCGCCGCCACGGCGAAGGCCAGGCCCAGGCTCAGCAGCGCGAAGCCGAGACGGTGGCGCCGGGCGAGGTCCGGCGGGTTGCTCAGCCGCCACGCGTCGAGGAAGAGCAGCGCCCAGCCGATGCCGAGCACGACGAGCGCGACCTGCACCACGCGCAGGGTGGCGGAGCCGGTGAGCACCGTGATCGCCGCGGTGTGCCAGGCGAGCAGGAAGAGCGCGGTGAGCAGGGCGAGGACCCAGATCGCCGCCCAGATGCGCAGCGCGAAGCGGCCGACGCGGCGGTTGCCGGCGGCGACCTGCGCCGAGCCCGGCAGCACGAGGGTCATGAGCAGGAAGGTCAGCCCGCGACGGAGCTTGACCCCCTCGGCTCGGCGCTGCGAGGTCTGCAGCGAGTCGGTGATCAGACGGTCGCGCTCGGCGCCGTCGAGGGACTCGTCGAGGTGGGCCTCGCGCTCGGGCGTCAAGGTGCTGGACACCGGGTGGAGCCTCTCTGCCGACGGCGTGGACGGACCGCCGGAGCGGGCCGTCCGTCAGTATGGGCAGGCATCGGGCCAGCCCTGGGTGTGCCACGCCGGTCCGACGCGGCTTGCCTCCGGGAGGGCCCGCGGTCTGACGCCGGAGCACCCCCGCGCCGGTAGCCTCGAGGTCATGCCCAGCCGCCGCGAGGACGACCTGGACTGGCTCTACGGGCGCGAGCGCAGCCGGCCGGAGCCCGAGCCCACGCGCGTCATGCCCCTGCCGTCGCCGCCCGAGAGCCGCGCCGGCGGGGTGCCGCCGCGCTCCTCCGTCGCCGCTCCCCCGGCTCCCGCCCGACCGGTGCCGCCGGCGTACCCGTCCCCCTTTGGCCGCCCCGTGCAGCCCGGCGGACCGGGCGACCCGTACGGCCCCTCGGGTCCGGTCGGGCCGGGCGGTCCGGGGGTCCCCGCGGGCGGGGGCGCGAAGCGGCCGCGTCGCCGGCGCCCGGTACGGACCGTCCTCCGCACGCTCCTGGTCCTGCTGCTCGTCGCGCTCGTCTGGCTCGTGGGGGTGCCCGCGTACGCGTGGAACCAGGTGGGCCGGGTCGACGACACCCCGAGCGGCAAGCGGCCGGGTGAGCAGCCGGGCGAGACCTTCCTGCTGGTCGGCTCCGACTCCCGCGAGGGGCTCTCCAAGGCGCAGCAGAAGAAGCTCGGCACCGGCGACGTCGCGGGTCAGCGCACCGACACGATCATGCTGGTCTACGCTCCGCCGACCGGGAAGCCGGTGCTCATCTCGCTCCCGCGCGACTCCTACGTCACGGTCCCCGGGCACGGGCAGAACAAGATCAACGCCGCGTACGCCATCGGCGGCCCCGAGCTGCTGGTGCAGACCGTCGAGCAGGCCACCGGCCTGCGGGTCGACGGGTACGCCGAGGTGGGGTTCGGGGGCTTCGTCGGGGTCATCGACGCGCTGGACGGCATCCGGATGTGCATCCCGTCGGCGATCAAGGACCGCGACTCCCACCTGGACCTCAAGAAGGGCTGCCAGACCCTCGACGGGACGACGGCCCTCGGCTACGTCCGGATGCGCAAGGCCGACCCCCGCGGCGACCTCGGCCGCGTCGAGCGGCAGCGCGCGATGCTGTCGGCCGTCGCCGCGAAGGCCGCCTCGCCGGCGACCGTGCTCAACCCAAGCCGCTACTGGGAGCTGTCGACCGCGACCGCCTCCGCGGTCAAGGTCGGCGACGACACCACGATCGTCGACACGGCGCGGGCCGGCCTCGCGCTGCGCACCGTCTCCGCGGGCGACGGACTGACCCTCACCGTCCCGGTGGCCAACCCGGGCTACGCCTCGCCGGTGGGTTCGGCGGTGCTGTGGGACGCGTCGAAGGCGGACGACATGTTCGGCCAGATCGCCAAGGGCGACACCTCCAAGCTCGCCAAGTTCGCTCAGTAGCGGAGTCTCCACACGCACGGCAGCAGTGCGGCTCCGCATCAGCAGACCAGGTGGCGTGTGGTGATGCGGGTGTTGCGCAACGGTCTCTGCTGCGGGTCGACCCATCGTGGTGGGGTCCAGGTCGGGAGCCGCTCGATCATCCGGCACGTCCAGCCCCGGGCCAGGAACTGTCGGTGGTGGTAGCGGCACAGCAGGGTCAGGTTGTCCAGATCCGTACGGCCCCCGTCGACCCACGCGACGACGTGGTGGCGCTCGCACCACTCCGGTGGGTGCTCACAGCCCGGGAAGCTGCACCCACCGTCTCGCGCGATGAGCGCCATCGTCTGACCCGGTGTCGCCAGCCGACTCGTCCGTCCCATCGAGAGCACGACGCCCTTCGCCTCGACGACGACGGGGTGGACGACGGACTGCTCGACGAGGTCCGCTACCGCGGCCGCGCTCAGACGATTCCCGTCGCTCGTGACTCCCGTGCCGGTGCGCTGCTGCAGCTCGTCGAGCCCGACCGTGACGATCACGCTCGTCGGTGTGCCGCCGGAGTCGGGCAGCGTTCCCGAGCGCAGCAGCCGGTCGCACACGTTCTCAAGGGCGTCGTGCAGGCGCTGGCCGTGGTGGCGCGGGTCGACCTCGGTCACCGACCGGCCATCGACCTCACCCACCACGCTGTTCCGCGGTGCCGCCAAGGGTGAGAGGACCGCCTTCAGCTTCGCCCCGAGGGTCGGGGTCAGCCGGAACTCGCCCACGCACATCCCGTCCCGAGCGGTCCGAAGGGTGAGGTGGCGCCGCTCGGCGTCGACCTCGTCGGCGGGCAGGGTCCCGTCCGGGTCGACCCGCTCGACCACCTGCCGGGCCAGGTCGGCGAGCGGCTTCGGGGCGAACGCGACCACGAACCCGGCCAGCAGCTCCTCCGCCGCGCTGACCTCGACCGGGTCGAAGCCACGATGATCGACGGTCGCGAGGGCGCGCAGGCACACGTCGACCTGCTCCGGGCTCGCGTCCCCGGCCTCCTGTGCCGCGGCGAGCGCGGGCCGCAGCGGCGCCAGGGGCTCCCCGGTCACCGAGCGCCGTGACCCGAGCTGCTCGGCAGCCCGCACCCGCCGGGCCGCCTCGCCCCGCGACAGGCGCAGCGCCGAAGTCAGGACCCCGGCCATGCTCCGCTGGGTCAACGTCTCGGGCAGCCGGCGGGCCTCGCCCTCGGCGACCAGCGCGTGGTCGAGCAGGGCGTGCCGGTTGCGCAGCCGCTCGACCCGCTGCAGCACCGCGACCAGGCCCAGGTCGTCATGATCGCCCAGACCACCGTCACCCACCAGCTTCAGCAGATGGTCGAACGACGCCTCGTGCGCAGCCAGGGCGAGCTCGACCGGCGTCGCCTCCACCAGCCCGGCCCCGTCGTCCATGTGCAGGACACTACGGAAGCCCACTGACATAATCGAACACGTGAGCGAATCTCGCCCCGCCAGAACATCAGGCCCTAGAGGTACTGCCCCGTCCGCACGTCCTCGTGGCCCTGCTCGGGCGGGTCCGGGAACGCGCCGATCGGGCTGCGGAGCAGCAGCTTGCCGTTCTCGGGACCGAGGGTGAGCACGAGCCAGGCCGCGCCGGTCACCGGGCAGCTGCTGACCGACGGCGGCAACGGCCCGTGGCGCCGGAACGCGGGCTCGAGCACCGGCGGTGTGGCCACGGGGACGAGGTGCGCAGCGGCGTACGCGAAGGCGAAGGTTCCCGACAGCCCGGTCCAGCGGCGGCACTGGCAGTCGGTGTCGGCGGCGGGGAGGCGTGGCACCACGTAGCCCATCCGACGCCCGGGCAGCAGGCTCACGGCCCACGTGGTCAGCACCGGCAGCAGCAGGATCCAGACCAGGAAGCACGTCAGACCCGGGGAGGTCCGCCAGCTCGTCGCCGGGCCGTGCGCCGCCGCGGCGTCCCGGGCGGCGGGGAAGATGAGGATCCCGAGCACCAGGGCGACCAGGCCGAGCACCAGCGGGGAGATGCGGCGGCGCCCGCCGATGGGTTCCTCGTCGGCCACGGAGCGTGGCAGCAGCCAGAAGGCACGCAGCCCGGCCCGCTCGCCGTAGTTGTCGAGCACGTTCGTCGCGAAGCGGTCGAGCCCGGGCTCGCGGGCGAAGATCTCGGTCGCCCCCACCACGAGGCCGGCCACGATGGCGATGACCGGGTAGCCCGTCACCCCGCTCACGAGGAACGCGACGGCGGTGAGCGCGAGCAGGATCCCGCGCCGGGCACGGCGACGGCCGCGAGCACCCGGGGGCACGTACGCGGCGAGCGCCTCCTCGATGCGCCGCACGTGCGGGTTGGTCCGGTTCACCGCGTGCAGCAGCAGCGCGGCACCCTGCGGGTCGCCGCCGAGGCGGAGCCGGTCGGCGGTCTCGAGGACCAACGAGGGGTCGGAGACGAACGACTCCGAGGCGCCGTGCAGGAGGTCGGTCCCGACCCGCAGCCGCCCGGCGGCGTCCTTGACCGCGACGGCCGCCGGCTGGTCGGCGTTCGAGCCCCACCACTTGACCCGACCGGCCTTGCCCGTCGGCGCCTGACGCGGCCGGGAGGCGATCACGTCGGCGGCGAGGCGCGGCACGACCCGCCGCCCGCGGTCCCCGAGCCGCTGCAGCTGGGCGAGCGACGCGGACGTCAGGCCGGCGTCCCCGCGGGCGTCGCCCACGCGCAGCAGGCAGTGGGCCATGTACGTCGCCCAGTCGGTAGCCGAGACCATCGGCGCGACCTGACGCAGCCAGACCAGCGCGCCGTCGTCGCCGAGCGCGGCGCGGCACGTCGCCTGGACGAGGTGGTCGCGCTCGAGGTCGTCACCGGTCGGCGGTGGCAGCGTCACGTCGGCCGGCAGCACGGCCAGCGCGTCGGCGTACCGGCCGGCCATCATCAGCAAGGAGGCGTGGCGGCCGGCCGCGCGTTCGGGCAGCGGGCCGGGGCGCTGCATCGACGCCTCGAGCAGGTCGACGGCGAGGTCGTCGAGGTCGAGGTTGCCGACCGCGACCGACCAGGCGTCCGCCGCGGCGGCGACCCCGGTGCGCGTCTGCAGCACCGAGCCGCCGGCGAAGAGCTCCTGCTGCCCGAAGGTGCTCGGTGGTGGCCCGAAGAGCTGTGCGGGGTCCTGCCCGGTGGTCATGATCGACATTCTCGTGGGCCGTCAGGCCGTCCGGGTGGTTTTCCCCAGCCCCGCACCTGAGAACCTGCCGAGAGCCGGAGGCCTTCTAGCGTCGCAGCAGCTGACGCGCCATGACCACGCGCTGCACCTGGTTGGTGCCCTCGTAGATCTGGGTGATCTTGGCGTCGCGCATCATCCGCTCGACCGGGTAGTCGCGGGTGTAGCCGTAGCCGCCGAAGAGCTGGACCGCGTCGGTCGTCACCTGCATGGCCACGTCGGAGGCGAAGCACTTGGCGCTCGCCCCGAACCACGTCAGGTCGGGGTCGTCGCGCTCGGAGCGACCGGCGGCCGCGTACGTCAGCTGCCGCGCGGCCTCGATCTTCATCCCCATGTCGGCGAGCATGAACTGCACGCCCTGGAAGTCGGCGACGGCGCGGCCGAACTGCTGCCGCTCGGCGACGTACGCCAGCGTCGCGTCGAGCGCGCCCTGCGCGATGCCGACCGCCTGCGCGGCGATCGTGACGCGGGTGTGGTCGAGCGTCCGCATGGCCAGCGCGAAGCCGCCGCCCTCCTCGCCGATCATCCGGTCGGCGGGCACGCGGACGTGGTCGAGGTAGACCTCGCACGTCGGCGAGCCCTTGATGCCGAGCTTGCGCTCGGGCGCGCCGAAGGAGACGCCCGGGTCGGACTTCTCGACGACGAAGGCGCTGATTCCCTTGCCCCTCGGGGCGGCGGGGTCGGTGACGGCGAAGACGGTGTAGAGCTCGGAGACGCCGGCGTTGCTGATCCACCGCTTGGCGCCGTCCAGCACCCACCCGTCGCCGTCGCGGACCGCCCGGGTCCGCATGGACGCCGCGTCGGAACCCGCCTCGGACTCGGACAGGCAGTAGCTGACCATCGCCTCGCCACGGGCGAGGCGGGGCAGGTAGCGCTGCTTGAGCTCGTCGCTGCCGGCCAGCACCCAGGGCAGCGAACCCAGCTTGTTGACCGCGGGCACCAGCGAGGTCGAGGCGCAGGCGCGCGCGACCTCCTCGATGACGATCGCGACGGCCAGCGCATCGGCGCCGACGCCGCCGTACGCCTCCGGCACGTGCGGGGCGTGGAACTCCCCGGCCCGCAGCGCCTCGTAGGACGCCCAGCCGAACTCGGCCCGTTCGTCGACCTCGGCGGCCAGCGGCGCGACCTTGTCGTCGCACAGCTCGCGCACCGCCTCGCGGATCGCCTCGTGGTCCTCCGTCGGCCGGAACAGGCCCGTGGTCACCTCGTCGTCGAAGCCCATGCGGGCAGCGTAACCCCGGAAGTTACTGGTCGGTAACTTGTCGGGCCGTCGACTTCTGCGCAACCGTCGAGAGGTCCGACGGCTCGTCGCGGAGCTGGCGCGCCAGGAGGGTCCCGGCCGCCGTCGCGACCGGGAAGGCGACCACGGCGACGAAGGGCACGGACAGCAGCAGGAAGCAGGGCACGCCGAGCCCGAGGCTGCGCCAGCGGCGTCGGGCCAGGGTCTGCCGGCGCTCGCGGAGGGTGAGCACGCCGCGCCGCTCGAGGGGGCTGCCGACCAGCTCGATCACCAGCATCCAGCCCCCGAACAGCGCCCCGCCGACCGCGGCGACGACCTGCCCGGCCACGGGCACGAACCCGACGCCGAAGAGCACCACCGCTCCCGCCGCGGAGACGAGCACGAGGGCGACGGACTGCCGCACGGCGCGGACGGCCCCGGTCCGCAGCGGCTCGTCGAGCGGTGCGGGGGCGCCGGCGCAGGACCGGTCCACGGCCTCGCTGATGCGGTCGTAGACCGGCGAGCCGAGGGCGAGGGTGAGCGTGCTGAAGACCAGCACCATCAGCAGGACCGTCCCGCCGACCAGGAGCGTGCCGACGACGACGCGCGCGGTCAGCGCGAACCCCTCGCCCCACGACGACGCGAACGGCGTGAGCCAGGTGGTGAGAGCGGGCAGCTCGGCGACCAGCAGGACGAGCAGCACGACGAAGAGCACCGAGGTGATCAGCGGCGGTACGGCGCCGAGCCAGAAGAGCCGCGGGCGACGCAGGAGGAAGGAGGCGGAGCGGGCGAGCAGGGCCGCGCCGCCCACGACCTCAGCCGGGGCGGACGGCACGGCGCACCGCCTCGCCCTTGGCCTCGGCGACCGCGCGCAGCTCGTCCTGGAAGGCGAGCACCCGGGCGGTCAGGTCGGCGTCGCCGGAGGCGAGGATGCGGACGGCCAGCAGACCGGCGTTGCGCGCCCCGCCGACCGAGACGGTCGCGACGGGGACGCCCGCGGGCATCTGCACGATCGACAGCAGCGAGTCGAGCCCGTCGAGGTGCTTGAGCGGCACCGGCACGCCGATGACCGGCAGCGGTGTGACCGCGGCGAGCATGCCGGGCAGGTGCGCCGCTCCCCCGGCCCCGGCGATGACGACCTCGAGCCCGCGCCCGTGGGCCGCGTGGCCCCAGGCGAGCATCGCGTCGGGCATCCGGTGCGCGGAGACGACGTCGGCCTCGTACGCGATCCCGAACTCCTCGAGCGCGTGGCCTGCCGCCTGCATGGTCGGCCAGTCGGAGTCCGACCCCATGACGATGCCGACCCGCGGCGGCACGGTCTTGGGCAGGCCGGTCTCAGGCATTCGGGTCCCCCATCAGGTAGCCGGCGGCGTGCCGGGCGCGCCGACGGACCTCGACCAGGTCGTCGCCGTATGTGGTCACGTGCCCGACCTTGCGGCCGGGCTTCACCTCCTTGCCGTAAAGCTGGACCTGCAGCCGGCGGTCGCGCGCGAAGCAGTGCAGCAGCGTGGAGGGGAGGTCCGGCTCGCCCCCGCCGAGGACGTTGGCCATCACGGTCCAGTCCTCGCGGGTGCCGGGGTCGCCGAGCGGCAGGTCGAGGACGGCGCGCAGGTGGTTCTCGAACTGCGAGGTGTGCGCCCCGTCGATGCTCCAGTGGCCGGTGTTGTGCGGCCGCATCGCCAGCTCGTTGACGACCACCGTCCCGTCGCGGCGCTCCATCAGCTCGACGGCCAGGACACCGACCGTGCCGAGCTCCCCGGCGACCTGCAGGGCGAGCGCCTGGGCGGCCACGGCCTGCTCCTCGCTCAGCCCGGGCGCCGGCGTCGTGGTCTCGACGCAGATCCCGTCGCGCTGGACCGACTCCGACACCGGGTACGCGACCGCCTGGCCCGAGGGCGAGCGCACGACGAGCGCGCTCAGCTCGCGGGTGAAGTCGACGAACTCCTCGGCGAGGATCTCCGCGCCGGCACTCAGCCCGCCGAGCGCGGCGAAGGGCTCCTCGGCCTGGTCGGGGGTGTCGATCTTCCACACGCCCTTGCCGTCGTAGCCGCCGCGCGAGGTCTTGGCGATCACCGGCCAGCCGGTCTCCTCGCCGAAGGCGCGCAGGGCGTCGGCGTCGGCCACGACCCGGTACGCCGGGCAGGGGATGCCGGCCGCGCTCAGCCGGTCGCGCATGACGACCTTGTCCTGGGCGTGGACGAGGGCGTCCGGCCCCGGGCGCACGGCGACACCGGCGGCCTCGAGGTCGCGGAGCAGGCCCGTCGGGACGTGCTCGTGGTCGAAGGTGATCACGTCGACGCGCTCGGCGAAGGCGCGGAGGGTGTCGTGGTCGGTGTAGTCGCCGACGGTGACGTCGTGCACGACCTGCGCCGCGGAGACGTCGGGCCCCTCGGCCAGCAGCGCGACCCTGATGCCCAGCCCGATCGAGGCCTCGTACATCATCCGGGCCAGCTGGCCGCCGCCCACGATCCCGACGACGAAGGGGCGTACGGGCGCGGAGGTCGTCACGCCGCGCAAGGTTATCGGGCCGAGGCGGTGGGGAGCCGGACCATCCGCCGCTCGCGGTCGTCGTCGGGCGACGGGCCCGCGTCCACGAACCCGTGGCGCCGGTACAACCGGGTCGCCGCGGCGTTGTCGGCGAACACCGACAGCGTGACCGGACGCCCCGGGTGCTCGCCGTCGGCCACGGCCAGCACCGCCTCGACGGCGGCGTCGGCCGCCCCCGTCCCCCGCGCGTGAGGCGAGACCCACATCGAGATCAGCTCGGGCGACCCGTCCGCCGGGTCGGGTGCGACGAGGCTGACCATGCCGGCGTCCTGCCCGGCGAGGACCACCACCAGGTTGTGCGGGACCGTGGTCAGCCGCGCCCGCCAGTACGCCTCACCGTCGTCGGCGAGGGTGCCGGCGAGCGTCGAGCCGAAGGCGTACGGCGCCTCCGCGAGCGCGGCGAGCCGCAGCGTCCGCCACCGCGCCCAGTCGTCGGGCGTGAGCGCGACGACCTCGAGGGGCACGGGGGCGGGCACCGGCTCAGCCTCGGTCTCAGCCGAAGGAGAGGACGAGCCGGCCGCGGACGCCGCCGGCCTCGAGCCGTCGGTGGGCCTCGGCGGCGTCGGCCGCGGGGAGCACGTCGGCGACGCGCAGGGTGACGGTTCCGTCCTCGGCCTGCGCGCGGAGCCGGTCGAGAGCCTCGGTGTTCTGCCCGTAGTCGCGCACGAAGACCGGCAGCACCCGGACGCCCCGGGCCAGCTCGTGGTCGGCGTCCTCGCCCTGGTAGCCGCGCACGGTCGTCACCACCCCGCCGTCACGGACGGCGGGGAGCACCTGCGCGCCCTGGACGGAGCCGTCGGCCAGGCCGTCGACGCCGTCCGGGTACCGCTCGCGCACCGCGGCCGCGAAGCCCTCGCCGCGGGGCAGCACGACGTCGGCGCCGAGCGAGGTGACGAGCCCGGTGTCGAGCTCGCTCGCGTCGGCGACGACGGTGAGCCCGTCGGCCTTCGCCAGCTGGACCACGTAGCCGCCGAAGGAGCCGGCCGCGCCCGTGACCGCGAGGACGTCGCCGCGCTGCAGCTCCATCCGGTCGAGCGCCAGCCGTGCGGTGAGCCCGTTCATCGGCAGCGACGAGGCCGCCGGGAAGTCCACGCCGGCGGGGACCGGGACGACGGACGCGGCCGGCAGCACGACCTGCTCGCGGTAGCCGCCGTGGCTGCCGGACGGGACCACGATCGCCATCACGCGGTCGCCCTCGGCGAGGCGTCCGTCGCCGTCGGGCCCGACCTCGTCGACGACCCCGGCCACGTCCATGCCGACGATCCACGGCATCTCCGGCTCGCCGCCGGCCATTCGGGCGTAGTCGCCGTTGCGGCCGTGCGTGTCGGTCGGGTTCACGGCCGCGGTGCGCACCGCGAGCCGGACCTCGCCCGGACCCGCGTGCACCTCCGGAACGTCGACCAGGTGCAGGGCCTCGGGCCCGCCGAACTCGGTCACTCCACTGCTCTCATGACTGGTTCAAGGCGCTTGGACCCGCGTTGTTCCCGTCCGGGCGCAGGTGCGACGAGGCTCACCTGATCTTGAAGATCACCCCGCGCTGGACGACGAAGTTCACCGTGGTCGCCACCCCCTGCGCGACGACGAATCCGACGACCTGGACGACGGTCAGCGCGAGGCCTCGCGTGCTGAGGGCGTCGAAGAGCACGGAAAAGAGGCCCACCTGGAGGGCGAAGGTGAGGGCGTAGAGCACGACCACCGCGAGGAACCGCTTGCGCGACGGCTCCGCCCGGAAGGTCCAGCGGCGGTTGATCAGGTACGCCGTCGTCGTCCCGGCGACGAAGGAGAGGGCCTTGGCGGCGGTGTGGCCGAGACCCAGGTGCATGAGCAGGACCAGCAGCCCGAAGTCCACGACGGCCGACAGCCCGCCCGTCAGCACGAACCGCACCAGCTGGGTCCGCAGGGGCAGGGCCGAGGTGCGCTCGTCGACCGGCAGCTCGACCGGCTGCGGCAGCGGGCTCACCGGACGGCTCCCTCGTGCGGCGCGTCGTGCAGCTCGCCGAACAGCTGCTCGGCGACCGCGCGCTGCACGTGCTGGACCTCGGGTACGTCGCGCAGCGACACCGAACCCTCCCCCGCCGTCCGCGCG
This sequence comes from Microlunatus sagamiharensis, assembly GCF_900105785.1. Lineage (NCBI taxonomy): Bacteria > Bacillati > Actinomycetota > Actinomycetes > Propionibacteriales > Propionibacteriaceae > Microlunatus > Microlunatus sagamiharensis. The sequence continues at coordinate 448,645 of NZ_LT629799.1, read as the reverse complement.
ACCAGCGTCCCGCACCCGATCACCCGGTCCGACAGGCTGCGCTCGACCGAGAGGTCGGTGATCCGCCACAGCGGCAGGTCGACGCGCACCTTCTTGAGCACGCCGGTGCCCATGACCAGACGGCGGTTCGTCAGGGAGTAGGTCGTCGTCCACCAGTGCAGGAAGGGCCGTACGCACGCCCAGCCCGCGAGCGCGGCCGCGAGCACGAGGACCACGAACTGGCCGTACGGGCGGTAGTCGGACGGGACGATCGCGGTGCCGGCGCCGACCAGCGCCCCGGTGCCGATGAGCGCGAGCGCAGGGCCGACGAGCGCCTTGGCGTGGGTCCGCGTGTGCAGGACCTCGTACTCGTCGGCGCCCAGCATCCGCGACGGCAGGCCCACGCCAGCCATGGTGGCACAGCGGGCCGCCCCGAAGATCAGACTCAGGTCGCGTCCACCCCGAACGCTCCCTGAGCTCGGCGCACGGCTGGAGCACGCTCCCTGAGCGTGTCGAAGGGCCCGGAAGACGCTCCCTGAGCGTGTCGAAGGGCCCGGAAGACGCTCCCTGAGCTTGTCGAAGGGCCCGGAAGACGCTCCCTGACAGGGTCAGGGAGCGTTCCTCATGCTGTTCGACAGCGAGCGTCAGCGCAGGTGCACGACGTCCCCGGCCCCGAGGACGTGGGAGCCGTCGCCCGTGTCGAGGAGGAGGCGTCCGTACGCGTCCACGTCGCGGGCCGTGCCCTCGAGCACGCTCCCGTCGGACAGCGTCACGCGAACCTTCCGGCCGAGCGTCGAGCAGCGCTCGCGGTAGGCGAGGGCGATGCCGTCGCCACCCTCGGAGCCGAGGGCGGCGACCTCCTCCCAGCGGCGCAGGTCGCGCTCGAGGCAGCGCAGCACGCTCGAGGTGACCGCGGTCCGCGACACCGGGACGCCGGCCACGCCGAGCTCGGCGCGGGCGAGGTCGACCGAGGTGGCGGTCGGCACGGGCAGCTCGTCGGCGCCGAGGTGGACGTTGACGCCCATGCCGAGCACGACGGCCGGCCCGTCGGGCGTCTCGATTCGCTCGGCGAGGACGCCGCAGACCTTCCGGTCACCGATCAGGACGTCGTTGGGCCACTTGACGTCGGCGGGCAGGCCGGCGGTCTGGCGCAGCGCGTCGCTGACGGCGACGCCGGCGAGCAGGGGCAGCCACGTCCAGCGGTCGAGCGCCACCTCGGGGCGCAGCAGCACCGAGATCGCGACGCCGCTGCCGGGCGGCGCGGTCCAGGTGCGCCCGAGGCGTCCGCGGCCGGACGACTGGTGGTCGGCGACCAGCACGGTCCCGCCCGGCGCCCCGTCGCGGGCCGCCGCGGCCAGGTCGGCGTTGGTCGACCCGGTGGACGCCACCAGGTCGAGCCGTCGCCAGAGCCCGTCCGAGGTGAGCAGGTCCGAGGCGAGCGTCGGACGGTCGATCGGGTCGGCGTCGGGCACGTCCGAACCCTAGGGCAGGCGCGACGAGGGCTAGGGTTCCCTGCTGTGAGTCTCGACGTCGACGCCGCCCAGGGCGCCCCGAACATCCACACCACGGCCGGCAAGCTCGCCGACCTGGACGCCCGGATCGACGAGGCCGTCCACGCCGGTTCCGCGGCCGCGGTCGAGAAGCAGCACGCCAAGGGCAAGCTGACCGCGCGCGAGCGCGTCGAGCTGCTGCTCGACCCGGGCTCCTTCACCGAGCTCGACGAGTTCGCCCGGCACCGCTCGACCGCCTTCGGCATGGAGAAGCGCCGGCCGTACGGCGACGGCGTGGTCACCGGCTTCGGCACGGTCGACGGCCGCCCGGTCTGCGTGTTCAGCCAGGACGTGACGATCTTCGGCGGCAGCCTCGGGCAGGTCTACGGCGAGAAGATCGTCAAGATCATCGACTTCGCCCTCAAGACCGGCTGCCCGCTGATCGGGCTCAACGAGGGCGGCGGCGCGCGCATCCAGGAGGGCGTGGTCAGCCTCGGGCTCTACGGCGAGATCTTCCGCCGCAACACCCACGCCTCGGGCGTCATCCCGCAGATCTCGCTGATCATGGGGGCGGCCGCCGGCGGGCACGTCTACTCCCCCGCGCTCACCGACTTCGTCGTGATGGTCGACCAGACCTCGCAGATGTTCATCACCGGCCCGGACGTGATCAAGACCGTCACCGGCGAGGACGTCAGCATGGAGGATCTGGGCGGCGGTCGCACGCACAACACCAAGTCGGGCAACGCGCACTACCTCGCCTCCGACGAGGAGGACGCGATCGCCTACGTCAAGGCGCTGCTGTCGTTCCTCCCGCAGAACAACATGGAGGACCCGCCCTCCTACGAGGTGGAGAACGAGCTCGTCGTGTCCGAGGAGGACCGCGAGCTCGACACCCTCGTGCCGGACTCGCCCAACCAGCCGTACGACATGCACGAGGTCATCGCCCACGTGCTCGACGACGGCGACTTCCTCGAGGTGCAGGAGCTCTTCGCGCCGAACATCCTCGTGGGGTTCGGTCGGATCGACGGCCGCTCGGTCGGGGTCGTGGCCAACCAGCCGCAGCACTTCGCCGGCTGCCTCGACATCGACGCCTCAGAGAAGGCGGCGCGGTTCGTCCGGACCTGCGACGCCTTCAACGTCCCCGTCGTCACCTTCGTCGACGTGCCCGGCTTCCTGCCCGGCACCGACCAGGAGTGGCAGGGCATCATCCGCCGCGGCGCCAAGCTGATCTACGCCTACGCCGAGGCGACCGTCCCGCTCGTCACGGTGATCACCCGCAAGGCGTACGGCGGCGCGTACGACGTCATGGGCTCCAAGCACCTCGGCGCGGACTTCAACCTCGCCTGGCCGACCGCGCAGATCGCGGTGATGGGCGCGCAGGGCGCGGTGAACATCCTCTACCGCCGCGAGCTCAAGGACCACCCGGACGCGGACGCGCGGCGCCAGGAGCTGATCACCGCCTACGACGACGAGCTCGCGAACCCCTACGTCGCCGCCGAGCGCGGCTACGTCGACGCGGTCATCGCGCCGCACGAGACGCGCGCCGAGATCACCCGGGTGCTGCGGCTGCTGCGCAACAAGCGCGAGACGCTGCCGCCGAAGAAGCACGGGAACATCCCCCTGTGAGCGACACCGAGGACGTGGCGCCGGAGCCGCTGTTCCGCGTCGTGCGCGGCACGCCGACCGACGTCGAGCTGGCCGCGCTGAGCGTGGTGCTCGCGGCCCGGACGCGCCCGGTCGAGGAGCCTGCACCGCCCCGGCAGGGCCCGAGCGCCTGGGCGGCGTCGGCCCGCGGCGGCCGCACCCTGGGCCGGCCCGGGCCCGACGCCTGGCGCCTGTCGGCCCGAGGTTGAACACCCCACCGAGGAGCATCCCCATGAGCGCCACCGACGTGGTCGCCGACCGCGTGCGCCTGGTCCTCGCCTCCGCCTCCCCGGCGCGGCTGGCGACCCTGCGGGCAGCCGGCCTGGACCCCGAGGTCGTCGTGTCCGGGGTCGACGAGTCCGGTGTGACGGCCGAGCAGCCGGCGGCCCTGGTCGCCGAGCTGGCCCGGCTCAAGGCCGAGGCGGTCGACGCGACGCTGGTCCTCGACGACCGCGTGACCGTGCTCGTCGGCTGCGACTCGATGCTCGAGCTGGACGGGCAGGCGTACGGCAAGCCCCACGACCCCGCCTCGGCGGTCGAGCGCTGGGGCCGGATGCGCGGGCGCAGCGGCGTCCTCCACACCGGGCACCACGTGCTCGTGCACGCCCGTGGCGAGCGGCTGGTGCGGGCCGAGGTCGGCTCGACCACCGTGCACTTCGCCGACCTCGACGACGACGAGGTCGCCGCCTACGTGGCGACCGGCGAGCCGCTCGAGGTGGCCGGCTCGTTCACCGTCGACGGCCTCGGCGGCGCGTTCGTCGAGCGGATCGAGGGCGACCACCACAACGTCGTCGGCATCAGCCTGCCGCTGCTCCGCACCGTGCTCCGCTCACTCGGCGTCCGCTGGAGCGACCTCTGGACCACGTCCACCCCCTAGGCCCTGCTGCGGGCCCTCCCCGGGTCAGCCGAGGACGGTCAGGACGACCAGGCTCGCGTTGAGGGCCACGACGATCCCGACGACCAGCCAGGCCACGGCGATCGTGCGGCGACCGGTCGGAGCCAGGCGCATCAGTCGGGCGTCGGCCGCGATGCGGACCAGCGGCACGAGCGCGAAGGGGATCCCGAAGGACAGCACGACCTGCGAGCCGATGAGCAGCTCGGTCGGGTCGAGCCCGACGGCGAGCAGGACCAGCGCCGGTCCGGCGGTCATCAGCCGGCGGACCAGCAGCGGGATGCGGCGCTGCAGCAGGCCCTCGGTGATGACCGCCCCGGCGTAGCCCCCCACCGAGGTCGACGCGAGCCCGGAGGCCAGCAGCCCGAGGGCGAAGAGCGTGGCGACCGCCGGGCCGAGCCGCTCGCCGATCCCCGCCACCGCGTCGGGCAGGTCGGCGACCGGGAGGCCGGACAGCGTGGACGCCGCCACGAGCAGCATGCCGATGTTCACGGCGCCGGCGAACACCATCGCGAGGACCACGTCGAGCCGGACGCCCCGCAGCACCTGCCGGGCGTCGGCGCCGGTGGCGCGCCCGTGACGGTCGCCGACGAGCGCGGAGTGCAGGTAGACGGCGTGCGGCATGACGGTGGCGCCGAGCATCCCGACCGCGAGGAGCGCGCTGTCGGCCCCGTCCAGCCGCGGCAGCAGGCCGCTGAGGGCGCCGACCGGGTCCGGCGGGTCGAGGAACAGCCCCGCGAGGAAGCCGACGGCGACCACCGCGAGCATGCCCGTCACCACGCGCTCGAAGGTCTTCTGCCGCCGACGGCTCTGCAGGAGCAGGAGCGTGGTGCTGACCGCGGTGGTGATGAACGCCCCGGCGACCACGGGCACCCCGAAGAGCAGGTCGAGCGCGAGCGAGCCGCCGACGATCTCGGCCAGGTCGGTCGCCACGGCGACGACCTCGGCCTGCACCCAGTAGGCCCGGCGCGACCAGGTCGGGTTCCGCTCGGCGACCAGGGCCGGCAGCGAACGTCCGGTCAGCCACCCGACCTTGGCCGAGAGGTACTGCACGAGCCCGGCCATGAGCGTCGCGCCCACGAGCACCCACAGCAGCAGGTAGCCGTACCTGGCGCCCGCGGCCGTGTTGGTGGCGACGTTGCCCGGGTCGACGTACGCGACCGCGGCGACGAACGCGGGTCCGAGCAGGCGCGAGCCCGCACGGAGCCGCTCGATCCGCTCCCGCTGCACCAGCACCCGTTCGCTCCCGGCCCTCGTCGTTCCCACACAGCCCGTTCTCGCGCTGCCCACCCGTCCCGCGGACGAGAGGGTAACCACCACGCGCCCCCGTCGTGGGGGCCCGGGAGACGCGCGGGCCGGCGGCGTCGGGCCCGGTTACGGTGACCCGTGCCCTCCGACACCACCCGTCCCCGCCCCGCTCGCGCAGAGCCGGAGGGTGCGTCCTCGTCTCCTTCGGAGCCGAGGGGTGGTTCGGCCTCCACCGTCCGCCTGGTGGTCGTGCTGGGCATGCTGTCGATGTTCGGGCCGATCTCGCTCGACCTCTACCTGCCCGCGCTGCCCGCGCTGGCCACCGACCTGCGCTCCTCCACCTCGGCGGCCCAGCTGTCGATCACCGCCTGCCTGCTCGGGCTGGCCGTCGGCCAGCTGGTGGCCGGGCCGCTGTCGGACCAGTTCGGTCGCCGCAAGCCGCTGGTCGTGGGGCTGGCGGTCTACCTGCTGGCCTCCGCCGCGTGCGCCTTCGCCCCGACGATCGAGGCGCTGGTCGCGCTGCGGCTCGTGCAGGGGCTGGCCGGCGCGGCCGGCATCGTCATCGCCCGGGCCGTCGCCCGTGACCTCTACTCCGGCCGCCGGCTGGTGATCATCTTCTCCCGGCTGATCCTGGTGAACGGTCTCGCGCCGATCCTGGCGCCGGTGATCGGCGGCCAGCTCGCCCTGGTCGTGAGCTGGCGCGGGATCTTCCTCGTCCTCGCCGCCTTCGGCGTGGTGCTGCTCGCCGCCGGCGTCTTCGGCGTGCCGGAGTCGCTGCCGCCCGAGCGGCGCCGGGCCGGAGGCGTGGGCGACACGCTGCGCAGCTTCGGCACGCTGCTGAAGGACCGGCTCTTCGTCGCCGTCGTCCTCGCGGCCGGCTTCGCCGGGGCGTCGATGTTCGCCTACATCGCCGGCGCGACCTTCGTCCTGCAGCGGCTCTTCGGGCTCTCGGCCCAGCAGTTCTCCTTCGCCTTCGGGGCCAACGCGCTCGGGATCATGGTCTTCGGCCAGGTCGGCGCCCGGCTCGCGCACCGCTGGAGCCCGCACCGGGTCATGGCGCTCGGGCTGCTGCTCAACCTGCTCGGCAGCGCCGGGCTGGCCGTCACCGTGCTAGTCGGGCTGGGCCTGCCCTTCCTGCTCGGCTCGCTGTTCGTCATGGTGAGCGCCCTCGGCCTGGTCTTCCCGACCTCGACCGCGCTGGCGCTGGCCGACTACCCCGACCGGGCCGGCGCCGCCTCGTCGCTGCTGGGCCTCGGGCAGTACGTGATGGGCGCCGTCGTGGCGCCCCTCGTCGGCCTCGCGGGCGAGGACACCGCCGTGCCGCTCGGGATCGTCGCCGTGGCGTGCAGCGTGGTCGCCACGGCGACCTTCTTCGCGGTCGCGGTCCCGGCGATCCACCGCTCGCGCCTGGTCGAGCCGGACGAGATCACGCCCCCGCAGACGCCGGCCTGAGCCGCCTTCGCCGAGGACCCCGAGGTCCTCACTCCTCGAGGGGGCGTCGGGGCGCGCCTGAAGCCTTGCTGAAGCATCCGGCCGGGAGGTCGTGACGGGCGCCGCCCCGCTCCGAGACTGGCGGAGGTCGCGGGGCGTCGGTCGCCTCGCCCGAGCCGGAGGACACCCATGAAGAAGCCCGTCGTCATCCTCGCCACCGCCCTCTCGACCGTCGCCCTCGCCGGCGTGGTCGGGATCGGGGTGGCGTCGGCCGACCCCACCACCAGCCCGTCCCCGGGCGCGAGCGCGAGCGCCACGCCCGGCGCGACCGCCAAGCCGGACAAGGCCGGCAAGCACGCCAAGGGCGACCTCACCCGGCGGGCCCTGCACGGCGAGGTCACCCTCGGCGGCAAGAAGCACAAGGTCGTCGACTTCCAGCGGGGCACGGTCAGCTCGGTGAGCGCCACCGCGATCAGCGTCGAGAGCAAGGACGGCTACTCCGCCACCTACGTGGTCGACGCGAAGACCAAGGTCCGCCAGGCCAAGGAGCAGGCCGCGATCGGCGACGTCAAGAAGGGCGACAAGGTCCGCGTCGTCGCCGTCAAGGACGGCAGCACCGTCACGGCCACGCGGATAGCCGACCGCACGAAGTAGCGACCTGGTCCGACCGGTCGTCGCCGTCGGGGGACGACGGGCCGGTCGGGCCGGTCGGGCCGGTCGGACCAGCCGCGAACCAGCCGCGCGGGGGCGCACGGCAGGGCTCCAGGCCCGCCACGACGACCCGGTCACCTCGGGCCATGCTCGCTCAGACGGGCATAAAGGCCCGGGTGACCGGGTTGTCGCAGTGGTCGGCGGAGCCGCACGCGCTCCGCCCCACGACGGAAGGACACGCACATGACCGACAAGGTCTGGTTCATCACCGGCGCCTCCCGCGGCTTCGGCCGCGAGTGGAGCATCGCAGCCCTCGAGCGCGGCGACCGCGTCGCCGCGACCGCCCGCGACACCTCCACCCTCGACGACCTCGTCGCCAAGTACGGCGACGCCCTGCTGCCGCTGCAGCTCGACGTCACCGACCGCCAGGCCGACCGGGCTGCGGTCGCCCAGGCGCACGACCACTTCGGACGGCTCGACGTCGTCATCAACAACGCGGGCTACGGCCACTTCGGCATGGTCGAGGAGCTGAGCGAGGACGAGCTCCGCGGCCAGCTCGAGACCAACCTCTTCGGCGCCGTGTGGGTCACCCAGGCCGCCCTGCCCTACCTCCGCGAGCAGGGCTCGGGCCACATCATCCAGGTCTCCTCCATCGGCGGGATCAGCGCCTTCCCGGGCATCGGCGCCTACCACGCCTCCAAGTGGGCGCTCGAGGGCATCAGCCAGTCGCTCGCCCAGGAGGTCGCCCCCCTCGGTATCCACGTGACGCTCGTCGAGCCCGGCGGCTTCTCCACCGACTGGTCCGGCCCGTCGGCCAAGCACAGCGAGGAGAACCCGGCGTATGAGAAGGCCCGCGAGGCCGGCCGCGCCCGTCGTGGTGGCCAGACCCCGGGCGACCCGCAGGCCTCGGCCCGCGCCCTGCTCAAGGTGGTCGACGCGGAGCAGCCGCCGCTGCGCGTCTTCTTCGGCGAGGCCCCGCTCGGCATCGCGACCAAGGACTACGAGTCCCGCCTCGCGACCTGGAACGAGTGGCAGCCCGTCGCCCTCGAGGCGCAGGGCTGAGCCCAGCTCACCCCGCTCCGCCCGGTCCGTCGGCCGGAGCACCCCGGTGAGGCCGTCCGCCGCGGGCGGGCGGCCTCACCGCGCTCCCTCGAGCTCGAGCAGGACGTGCTTGGCCTCCTCACCCCCGCGGTAGCGGCCCATCGACCCGTCCGAGCGCACCACCCGGTGGCAGGGGACGACGACCGGGATGGGATTGGTCGCGCAGGCTGTGCCGACGGCCCGGACGGCCCGTGGGCTGCCCGTCATCGCCGCCAGCCCGGCATACGAGGTCGTCCGTCCGTACTCGACGTCCACCGCGAGGTGGGAGAGCACCTCGCGGCGGTAACCGCCGGAGAGCTGCCAGTCGAGTGCGACGTCGAAGCGGTGACGCCGGCCGGCGAAGTACTCGTCCAGCTCCCGGGCCGTCTCGTCGAGGCGGGCGGGAAGCGGCAGCACCCGCGGGCTGACCCGGTCGGCCAGCTCCTGGAGCACCGCGTCCTCGCCCTCGCTGGCGAAGGCCACCCGGACCAGACCGGCCGGTGTCGCGGCCAGGAGCAGCGGGCCCACCGGGCCGTCGACGGTGCGGTAGCCGACATCGACCCCGTCCCGGCGGTCGGCCTCGTCGACCAGCCGTCCGAGCAGTCGCTCGAGGTGGCTGCCGGTCGGGTCGAACGCCTCGGCCGCGCGCTCGCTCACGCCGGGTCCGACCCCTCGGGCGGCCGCGGGGCCTTCGGGACCACCGTCGCCCCCTCGGCCAGGGCCCCCTCGAGCCGCAGCAGCGCCTGCTTGCGGTCGACGCCCCCGGCGTACCCGGTCAGCCGGCCGTCGGACGCGACGACCCGGTGGCACGGCACGACGACGCACAGCGGGTTGCGGGCGACGAGCTGGCCGGCGACCCGCGGGCCGATGCCCACGGTCCGGCCGAGCGCCGCGTACGTGGTGGTGCTGCCGCGCGGCACCGCGGCCACGAGCTCCCACACCTGACGGGCCCGCTCGCTGCCGGCCGGCCGCAGCGGCAGGTCGAAGGAGTCCCGTCGGCCGTCGACGTAGTCGCCCAGCTGCTGCGCCGCCGCCGCCAGGACCGCGTCGCCCGCGGGGTCGACGGTCGCGCCGAAGCCGTCGCGGTCCGGTGCCGGGTGGTGCTCGGCGAAGTAGACGCCCACCAGGCCGTCGCCCTCGGCCACCAGCGTCAGCTCCCCGACCGCCGTGCTCAGCACGGCGTGCCGGCGCGGCGGTGTGGCCGGGGCGGGCGTCGTCAAGGCGGGTTCGAGCGTGGTCGTGCCGGTCATCGGTCAGCTCCTCACGTGCGGCACCGCGTCCCGGTACCTGTCACCCCGTAGACGCGCCGGGGACGCGAGACGTGAGGTCGGACCTGCTATGACCTGGGTCACACCGGCCGGGGCCGCCCTCAGCCCTGGCGAGCCTTCGCGGTGGCCCGGTCGTTGGCCTTCTGCAGGGCGTCCACGAGCTCGTCCTTGCTCATCGTCGAGCGGCCCTCGATGTCGGCCTTCTGCGCCAGCTCGTAGAGGTGCTCCTTGGTGGCGTTCGCGTCCACCCCGCCCTTGGTCTCGGCGTCGGTGTCGAGGCCGCCGGCCGCCTTGGCGTCGGAGGGCCCGTTCTCGTCCTTGGGCTCCCAGTGGTCGCCGACCTTCTCGTGCGTGTGCTTGACCGCCGCCCATGCGGTGCGGTGCGCCCGCTGGCCGTCGCCGTACTGCTCCTCCGCCGACGCCAGCGTCTCGGCGTAGGTGTCCCTGGCCTTCTGGTCGGAGCGCTCCAGCGTGCTCGGGAGCCGCTCCTCCTCGATGCGCTCGGCCTCGCTGCCCTTCTCCGGCATCTGCCCTCCTCGGCTCGTCGGGCCCAGTCTGGCACCGCGGCCGTCAGGGCCCGCCGGGCCCGACCTCGACGCGCAGGGTGACGGGCCGGCCGACCTCCAGGCGCTCCGCGCGTCGGAAGCGGTCCCGGACCGGCACGACGTAGCCGCCGTCCTTGGGCCAGAGCGCGGTCTCCCAGCTGCTCGAGCCGGTGCTCACCCGCGCCGGCACCATGCCCCAGCCGTAGCTGACGAGCGGCGCGATCTCCCGGAGGTCGTCGGCCACGTCCTCGGGCACCGCGACGAAGTGGAACGGCGCCGGTCCGCGCCACTCGAAGAGCACGCCCTCGAACTCCCGGTCCATCCCGCCAGGATGGCCCGGCCTCAGTCGGAGGTGAAGCCCTGCAGCCGCTCGACCGTGTCGACGCGGACGACCGCCTCGCCGGCCTCGTCGCTCGCCGCGAGGTCGACGGTCGCGCTGACCGCCCAGTCGTGGTCGCCCTCGGGGTCGTCCACGACCTGGCGCACCCGCCAGCGGCCGGGCTCCTCGCGCACCTCGAACAGCGCCGGACCGCGCGCGTCCGCGCCGGTCAGGATCGCCGCGTGCTCGGCGAAGTAGGGCTCGAAGGCGGCCGCCCAGCGGTCGGCGTCCCAGCCGTCGTCGCCGTCCAGCTCGCCCAGCGGCCACCACTGCCGCCGCGCGGCCAGCTCGACGCGACGGAACAGCGCGTTGCGCACCAGCACGCGGAAGGCCCGCGCGTTCCCGGTCACGGGCGGCGGCGCCTCGAGGGCTGCGTCCACGAGCGCCCCGGGATCGGCCTGCTCCGGGTGGGACAGCCGCTCCCACTCCTCGAGCAGGCTCGAGTCCACCTGGCGCACCAGCTCGCCGAGCCAGACCACGAGGTCGGTCAGCGGCTCGGTCCGACGCTCCTCGGGCACGGTCTGGCGCAGCGCCTTGTACGCGTCCGACAGGTAACGCAGCACCAGCCCCTCGGAGCGCGCGAGCCCGTAGCGGGCGACGAACTCGGAGAAGGTCATCGCCTCGCTGAACAGCTCCCGCACCACCGACTTCGGCGACAGCTTCTCGTCGAGCACCCACGGGTTGCTCTTCGCGTACGCGGCGAAGGCCACCTCGAGCACCTCGGCCAGCGGGCGGGGCCAGGTGACGTCCTCGATGAGGACGACCCGCTCCTCGTACTCGATGCCCTCGGCCTTCATCGCGTCGATCGCCTCGCGCCGTGCGCGGTCCCGCTGGCCCATCAGGATCGGCCGCGGATCCTCCAGCGTCGCCTCGATGACGGACACGACGTCGAGGGCGTACGTCTCGGCGTCGGGGTCGAGCAGGTCGAGGGCGGCGAGCGCGAAGGGCGAGAGCGGCTGGTTGAGCGCGAAGTCGCGCTGCAGGTCGACGGTCAGCCGCGCGGTCCGGCCCTCGTCGTCCGGCTCGGGCAGCTGCTCGACCACGCCCGACTCGCGCAGGCCGCGGTAGATCGACAGCGCGCGCGAGACGTGCCCGCGCCGGGCGGCCGGTGCGTCGTCGTTGTCGAGCAGCAGGTGGCGCATGCCGGCCCAGCAGTCGCCCGGGCGCGCGACGACGTCGAGCACCATCGCGTGCGTGACCTTGAAGTGGGACGTGAGCGGTTCCGGGGGCGCGGAGACGAGGCGCTCGAAGGTGGGCAGGCCGTAGCCGACGGTGCCCTCCGGCGGCTTCTTGCGCACGACCTTGCGACGCTTCTTGGGGTCGTCGCCGGCCTTGGCCAGGGCCTTCTCGTTGGCCACGACGTGGTCCGGCGCCTGCACCACGACCTGGCCGCTGGTGTCGAAGCCGGCCCGGCCCGCACGCCCCGCGACCTGGTGGAACTCGCGCGCCGACATCAGCCGCGCCCGCGTCCCGTCGTACTTGCTCAGCGAGGCGATCAGCACCGTGCGGATCGGCACGTTGATGCCGACGCCGAGGGTGTCGGTGCCGCAGATGACCTTGAGCAGCCCGGCCTGGGCGAGGCGCTCGACGAGGCGGCGGTACTTGGGCAGCATCCCCGCGTGGTGGACGCCGATCCCCTGCCGGACCAGGCGGGAGACGACCTTGCCGAAGCCCGCGCTGAAGCGGAAGTCGGCGATCAGCGCGGCGATCTGGTCCTTCTCCTCGCGGCTGCTGATCTTGAGGCTGGTCAGCGCCTGGGCCTGCTCGACCGCGGCCGCCCGGCTGGCGTGCACGACGTAGACCGGCGCCTCGTGCGTGCCCAGCAGCTCCTCGACGGTCTCGTGCAGCGTCGTGGTGACGTAGCGGTGGTGCAGCGGGACGGGACGCTCGACCGAGCTGATCGTCGTCGTCGGCCGGCCGGTGCGCCGCGTCAGCTCGGACTCGAACCGGCTCACGTCGCCGAGCGTGGCGCTCATCAGCAGGAACTGCGCGTTCGGCAGCTCGATCAGCGGCACCTGCCAGGCCCACCCGCGCGACGCGTCGCCGTAGTAGTGGAACTCGTCCATGACCACGCACGCGACGTCGGCGGCCGCGCCCTGGCGCAGCGCCAGGTTGGCGAGGATCTCGGCGGTGCAGCAGATGATCGGCGCGGTCGGGTTGACGCTCGCGTCGCCGGTCATCATCCCGACGCGCTCGTGGCCGAAGGTGGCGACGGCGTCGAAGAACTTCTCGCTCACCAGCGCCTTGATCGGCGCGGTGTAGAAGGTGCGCCCGCCGTTGGCGAGCGTCGCGAACTCAGCGCCCGTGGCGACCAGCGACTTCCCCGAACCGGTCGGGGTCGAGAGGATCACGTTCGCGCCGCTGACCAGCTCGATGAGCGCGTCGGTCTGGTGCGCGTACGGCGTCAGCCCCCGGCTCTCCAGCCAGCCGGTGAACGCCTCGTAGGTGGCGTCCGGGCCGGGCTCGGCGGGGACCAGGTCGGCGAGCGACGCCCCGGCGCCCGCCGCCGCCGTGCTCAGGGCGTCCGCGAGGGGTCGCGCGGGTGCAGCGGCTCCTCGCCGGTCCGCTCGCCCACGTACGTCTCCAGGAACGAGCGGAACAGCCCGATGCCCGACTGCGTGGTGATCGACTCGGGGTGGAACTGCACCGACTCGACCGGGAGCTCGCGGTGCCGCAGCCCCATGATGTAGCCGTCGTCGCGGCTGCGGGCGCTCACCTCGAGCTGGTTCGGCAGCGTCGAGTCCTCCACCACCAGGGAGTGGTAGCGCGTGACGACCTGGTCGCGGTCGGCGCCGCGGAACATGCCGCGCCCATCGTGGTCGAGCGTGCTCGTCTTGCCGTGCATGATGTGCGCCGCCGGGCTGACGGTGGCGCCGTACGCGGCCCCGATCGCCTGGTGGCCGAGGCAGACCCCGAGCAGCGGCACCTCGCCGGCGAACTCGCGCACCAGCTCGACGTGGCCGGAGTCCAGCGGGTGGCCGGGGCCGGGGCCGAGGACCAGCACGTCGGGCGCGAGGTCGCGGACGCGGTCGCTGTTGCCGGGGTCGGAGCGGATCACGACCGGCTCGGCGCCGAGCTCGGCGAGGTACTGCTCGATGATGTAGACGAAGCTGTCGAACGCGTCGATGAGGACGACCTTCACGGCACGAGCTCCTCTCCGGCGACCGCCCAGTAGGCGGCGCCCATCTTGGTCAGCGTCTCCGCCCACTCGCCGTCCGGCGTGGAGTCGGCGACCACCCCGGCCGAGGCGCGCAGCACGTACGCGCCGTTGGCACCGGAGCCCGTGCGCACGGTCATCCGGATGGCCAGCCCCAGGATGGTCCAGCCGCCGAAGCCGATCAAGCCGAATGATCCGGCGTAGAGGCCGCGCCGGCTCGTCTCCAGCTCCTCGATGATCTCCATCGCCCGGACCTTGGGCGCTCCCGTCATCGTGCCGGCCGGGAAGCTGGCCCGGATCAGGTCGTAGACGTCGTGCTCCGCGCGCACCTGCGAGCTGACGCTGGAGACGATGTGGAAGAGGTGGCTGTAGGCCTCGATGACCATGAAGTCGTCGACCGACACCGAGCCGGGCACCGAGACGCGGCCCATGTCGTTGCGGCAGAGGTCGACGAGCATGACGTGCTCGGCGCGCTCCTTGGGGTCCGACAGCAGCCGCTCGACGGCGAGCTCGTCGCGGGCGGCGTCACCGCTGCGACGCGCGGTGCCGGCGATCGGGCGCATGGTCGCCGTGCGGCCCTCGAGCCGCAGGAACAGCTCGGGGCTGGCCCCGACCACGACGCGGCCCGCGATCGGCAGCAGGCTCATGTACGGGCTCGGGTTGCGCTCGCGCATGCGGCGGTAGACGGTCAGCTCGTCGGCCTCCGTGCGCACGGTGATCGCGTGGCCCACCTGCACCTGGTAGATGTCGCCGAGGCGGATGTGCTCGAGCGCCTGCTCGGCGTGGGCGACGAACTCCTCGCGGGTGGTGTCGTCGGAGACGGAGGTCGGTGCGGGCACGCTCGCCTCCGGCAGCGACCCGGGCAGCACCTCGAGGGCCGCGACCACGGCGTCGAGGTCGAGCTCGGGCCAGCCGGGGCTGGTGGCCAGGGTGAGGCGCCCGGTCTGCTCGGTCAGGTCGATCTCGACGAGTGCGCGGACCAGCGCGAAGACGGCGTCGGGTGCGGGTTCGGCGGGGTCGTCGATGAGCCGCGGCAGGCGCTCGATGTAGCGCACCGCGTCGTAGCCGTGGAACACGAGCAGTCCGAAGCCGAAGCGGTCCGGGCTGCGCTCCACGTCGAACGCCGCGTCGAGCACGCGCGGCAGGTCGAACAACCCCGCGTCGCTGGTGAGGAGGCCGTCGCCGTCGGTCACGCCGCCGGCCCGGAGCGCCGCGGTCGCGGTCTCGACCAGCGCCGGCACCCCGCGGAACGTCACCCGCGAGCGGTGGACCTGGACCTCGAGCAGCCCGGTCACCCCGGCGAGCGAGGCGCGGGTGTCGGCGACCGGCCCGGCCAGGGACTCGAGCAGGAAGACCTGCTCCTCTCCCACCAGGCCGCGCAGCGCGACGAAGGCCGCCAGCGGGTCGGAGACGTCGACCTCGACCTGCCGCAGCTCCACCGCGACACGGTCGGGGGCGCTGGCTGCTGGACTGGTCGGCACGACACGCGACCCTACCCGCGCGGAGCGCCGCCCGAGGGGCTGTCCGGACCGCCGCGCTAGCGTCCTGCTCATGAGCGCGACGCGGGCGGATCTGGACGTGCACGGCGGCGTCGCCGAGGGGTGGGGCACGGTGGCCGACGCCTTCCGGGCCAACTTCGCCGACCCGGGTGAGGACGGCGCCGGGGTCGCCGTGCACCACGGTGGCCGCCTCGTCGTCGACCTGGTCGCCGGCACCGACAGGGTGCGCGACCGACCGATGGCGCCGGACGCGCTGATGGCCGTCGCGTCGTGCAGCAAGGGTGTGACGGCGACCGTGCTGGCGATGCTCGTCCAGGAGGGTGCGATCGACCCCGACGCGCTCGTGTCGACCTACTGGCCGGAGTACGGCGTCGCCGGCAAGGAGGCCACGACCGTCGGCATGGTGGCCTCCCACACGGCGGGCCGGCCCTACCCGCCGCTGGGCAGCGGGCTGCACGGGCTCGACCTGCACCGTGGTCCCGCGGTCACCGACCTGCTCGCGTCGGGGACGCCGTGGTGGACGCCTGGGACCGCGATGGCCTACCACCCGGTCACCTACGGCACGCTGCTCGACGCGGTCGTGACCGGGGCGACGGGCCGCACGATCAGCCAGCACGTGCGCGCCCGCATCGCCGAGCCGCTCGGCGTCGAGGTCTGGATGGGCCTGCCGGCGGAGCTCGACGACCGCGTCGTGCCGGGCCGCTGGGAGGCCACGAGCCCCATGGAGCCCGACCAGGGACCGCCCCCGGAGCCCGGGACGTACGCCGACCTGCGGGCCCGTGCCCTCCGCGAGAACCCGCCGATGGCGCCCGACCCGGACGACGCGGCGGCGGTGCGCGCCGACCACGCCGCCGAGCGGCCGGCCGCCGGCGCGATCACCGACGCCCGCGCGCTGGCCACGATGTACGCGGCGACGCTCGCCCCGGTCGACGGGGTGCGCCTGTACGACGACGCGACGCGCGCACGGGTGACGGCCCCGCGGACCGACGACGTGGAGACGCTGATCGAGAGCGGCACGGCCGGCCCGGACATCCGCTTCGGGCTGGGCTACCAGCTGTCGTCGCCGAGCATGCCCGGCTTCACCCCGGCCTCGTACGGCCACACCGGCGCGGGCGCCCGGCTCGGCCTGGCCGACCCCGAGCTCGGGGTCGGCTTCGGCTACGTCTGCAGCCTGATGCGCGACATCGGGCCGTCCGGCGACCCGCGCTGGGCGTCGCTGGTCGGCGCGGTCAGGTCCGTCGTCGGCTGATGCCGGCGCGGCCGCCGTGGACATGACGAGAGTCAGCGGATGCCTGCTCGGGGGTTCAGGTAGCCGCTGACTCTCGACCCCTCCATCGCGTGCCGACCCCGCGTCGTTACGGCGATCGGCGATATTCCTCGGGAGCGACCTCGAGCGCGAGGGGATCGACTGCGCGACCTCAGGCGAGCGCGGTCAGCAGGCCGCCGGCGAGGAGCCCGGCGACGACGGTCGCGCCCGCCGTCGCCGCGGTCGCGCGCCAGCCCAGCGCGCGCCCGACCATCACCGCGGACGGCAGGCTGACCGCGGGCAGGACGAGCAGCAGGGCGCCGAGCATGCCCGCGCTCGCGCCGGCCGCGGCCAGACCGAGCAGGATCGGGATCTCCCCACCGGTGGGCAGGACGACCAGCGTCCCGACCAGCGCGGCGAGCAGGACCGCGACGGCACCCGCCTGCCCGAACACGCCGGACAGCGGCGGGCCGACGAGCCCGATCAGGAACACGACCACGAGGTACTCGGGCACGAGCACCACGGCCAGCCGCGCGAGCCGGGAGAGGAAGCGGCGCGGCACCTCGCGCCACACGAGCGGTTCGTCGGCCTGCCGCTGCGCGCGCTCGACCGCCTCCCGGGCCGCGGGCACGTCCGCGCGGTCACCACCACGGCGCCGTGCGGCCCACACCCCGACGAGCGCGGAGAAGCCGACCACGAGCAGCACCCCGACGACGACCCGGACCGCGACCCAGGAGGCGGGGGCGAGCAGGGCGAGGAAGACCAGCACCGCCGGGTTGAGCACGGGGTTGCCCAGCCAGAAGGCGAGCGCGGCGGGCAGCGGGACCCCCGCGCGGCGCATCGTCACCGCGATCGGGGCGGTGCAGCAGGTGCACATCATCCCCGGCAGCGACGCGACCCCACCGGCAAGGGAACCGCCCAGCGGGGTCCTGCGACCGAGCAGCGCGACGAGCCAGCGCTTGGGCACGAGGACGTCGACCGCGGCGGCGACCACGAGGGCCACGACCAGCGCCTTCCAGACCGCGCAGCTGTAGGCGAGCGTGAAGTCCCAGGCCCGGGCGAAAGCGTTCTCCCCCGCCCCGAGCGCCAGGAGCGACGAGCCCTTCCACGCGCCCGACGCCGCCACGGTCCCGGCGCGGTCGGCGTACGGGAGCCACTTGGCCCAGGCCAGCCCGGTCGCGGCGACGGCCACGGCGATCCCGACGGCCAGGAAGGCCGACGCGCGGGACAGCCGCTCCCCGCTCCGGGCGTCGACGTCTGAGGAGGTGCCCACCACTCGATCCTGCCTCGGCCGCACCCACCACCGGCGGCGTGCTGCCCGCCGGACCCGCGTCGCTTGCACCTTTCGATGGCACCCGCCGGGTGCCGTCGTTCGGCTCCTGTGCGGGAGGCGCCGGATTTCTAGGTTCGAGGCATGACCACGACGACCGTCCGACCCACCGAGGTCGCACCACCTCCCCGCCCGCTCCGCACCGGCCTCGCGGCGCTGGTCCAGCGCCACCCGCTGCTCAGCTTCTTCCTCCTCGCGAACCTCCTGAGCTGGGCGGCCTGGACGCCGCTGGTGCTCTCCGCCGACGGGCTCGGCGTGTGGGGG
Source organism: Microlunatus sagamiharensis (assembly GCF_900105785.1). Taxonomy (NCBI): domain Bacteria; kingdom Bacillati; phylum Actinomycetota; class Actinomycetes; order Propionibacteriales; family Propionibacteriaceae; genus Microlunatus; species Microlunatus sagamiharensis. The sequence continues at coordinate 430,542 of NZ_LT629799.1, read as the reverse complement.
TTCAGCTTCCCGCGCGTCCTCGGCTCCACCCAGCTGACCGGTGTCCTGCCGGGCGCCTACCTCGGACCGATCACGTCCGCCCTGATCGTCACCGCCGTGGCCGACGGCCGGGCCGGGCTGCGCCGCTGGGGGGCCCGGCTGTGGCGCTGGCGGGTCCGCTGGACCTGGTACGCCGTGGCCCTGCTCGCGGTGCCCGCGGCCTTCGTCGTCGCCGGCACGGTCTTCTCCGGCGGCCGGGTCGTCGCCCCGTCGCTCACGGTGCTCGCGCTCTACGTCCCCGGGCTGCTGCTGCAGATGGTGACGACCGGGCTGGCCGAGGAGCCGGGCTGGCGCGACTTCGCCCTGCCCCGCCTGCAGACCCGCTTCGGTCCCCTGCGCGCCACGATGCTGCTCGGCCCGCTGTGGGCGCTGTGGCACATGCCGCTCTTCCTCACCGCCGACTGGGGCGGCTGGCCGGGCGTCCGCTGGACCGAGCCGCTCGTCTTCACCGTCTTCTGCATCGCCTTCAACGTGGTCGTGTCCTGGTTCTTCAACCGCACGGGCGAGAGCCTGCCGCTGACCATGCTGCTGCACGTCGGGGTGAACAACTTCTCCTCCGTCGTGTGGAGCGACATGTTCCCGACCCTCGACCCGGCCCGCACCCTGCAGGCCCAGGCGGTGGTCGCGACGGTCGCCGCGGTCGTGATCCTGGTCGCCACCCGGGGTCGGCTGGGCTACCGGTCGAGCAGCGCCTCCCGCCCCGCCGAGCTGTCCTAGGGTGCCGACCGTGACCGCAGTCGAACGTCCGTCCGGGCCCGTGCCCGGGCGGGCGTGCGCCTCCCGTGGTGGCGCCCCCTGGCGGGTCGCCCTGGGCACCGGGCTCGTGCTGGTCGGCGTGCTCGCCGGGCTCCCCGGCCTCGAGACGCTCGACGAGTCGGCGCCAACGACGCTGCCCGGACCGGGCTCGTCGGCCTGGTGGGCCTGCCTAGCCACCGTGGTCGCGCAGGCGGTGGCGCTGCTCGGGGACCGTCGGCTCCCCCGCGCCACGCCGGTGCTCGTCGCCGGCCTCGCCCTCCCGCTCGCGACGGCCGGGACGGGCGAGCTCTTCAGCCTGACCAGCGGCGCCGTCGCCGTCGCGTCGTTCCTCGCCGTCCTCGCCCGGCCGCTGCGCGCGCTGGTCGCACCGCTGCTGGCGACCGCGCTGCTCGTGGTCGTCGGCGAGGCGGTCGACGCGTACGCCGCCGGCACCTCCGGGGTGGGTGCGGGCATCACCACCGGCCTGCTGCAGACGGTCGGAGCGGTGGGCCTGCCGCTGCTCGTGGGGACGCTGGTCGTCTCGCGCCGCGAGGCCCGTGAGGCGCGGAAGCAGTCCGTCCGGGCTGCGGAGGGCGAGCAGGAGGCGCTGGTCCGCGCCGCGGTCGCCGACGAGCGGACGGCGATGGCCCGCGAGCTGCACGACATCGCCGCGCACCACCTGTCGGGCATCGCGGTGATGGCGGCGGCGATCGAGCGGCAGATCGACACCGACCCGGCCCGGGCCAAGGAGTCCGTACGCCTCGTGCGCGGGCAGAGCACGGCGGTCCTGGAGGACCTGCGCCGTCTGGTCGGCCTGCTGCGCACCGACACCGACGCCACCCGCGGGGTGCACTCCCTCGACGGGCTGGGAGAGCTGGTGGCCACGACCCGCGCCGCGGGCACCCCGGTCGACCTGCGCGTCCTGGTCGCCGACCGGGCGCGGCTCGGCGACCGGCTCGGCCCCATCGCGCAGCTGGCCGCGTACCGGATCGTGCAGGAGTCGCTGGCCAACGCCAACCGTCACGCCCCCGGCGCCGCGGTGACCGTCGAGGTGGACGACCGCCCGCGGGAGGCGGTCACGGTGACGGTCACCAACGGCCCGTCGCAGGCCGGGACGGGCGGCCGCCGCGGGTTCGGGCTGGTCGGGATGCGCGAGCGGGCGGACCTCGTGGGCGCGACGCTCGCGTACGGCCCGACGCCCGAGGGCGGCTGGCGGGTGCAGGTCGTGGTCCCCAAGGACGCGGGAGCGGCCGGACTGCGCCCGCAGCAGGAGGAGGTGGCGCGGTGACCCGCGTGCTCGTGGCCGACGACCAGGCCCTCGTCCGGGCGGGGCTGTCGGCCCTGCTCGACGCGGAGCCCGACCTCGAGGTCGTCGCGACCGCCGCCGACGGCCTCGAGGCCCTCACACTGGCCCGCGAGCTCGCACCCGACGTCGCCTGCCTCGACATCCGGATGCCCGGGATGGACGGCATCGAGGTCACCCGTGCGCTCTGCGGTCCCGGCGCCGACCCCGTCATCCCGGTGCTCGTCCTGACGACCTTCGACCTCGACGACTACGTCTTCGGGGCGCTGGAGGCGGGGGCCTCCGGCTTCCTGCTCAAGGACGCCGACCCGACGGCGATCGCCGAGGCGGTGCGCCAGGTCGCCGCCGGCCACGGGACCCTCGACTCGACGCTGACCCGTCGGATCGTCGCCGAGCTGGTCGGGCGGCGCCGCCTGCAGCCGGTCACCGCCGGGCGCGCGTCCGACCTGCTGACCCCGCGCGAGCACGACATCCTGCTGCTCCTGGCGCAGGGCATGTCCAACGAGGAGATCGCCGCCGCGCTCGTCGTCGAGGTCTCGACGGTCAAGTCGCACCTGGCCCGGATGCTGCCCAAGCTCGGCGTCCGCTCCCGGCTGCAGGCCGTGGTCTGGGCCTACCAGAACGGGATCGCCACGGTCGGCGGCGCCTGAGAGCTCAGACCTCCAGCAGCGTGAAGGCGCCGCGGTCGTCCTCGAAGAAGACGACGAAGGTCACGTCGTCGCCGTAGTCGGTCCCGTGGCAGACCGCGGTCACGTCCTGGGCGACCTTCACGGTCGCCGGGCAGGTCACGTCGTCGGGCTCGCCGCCGTCGTCGGTGATCGTGCGGCTGACCTCGTCGGCGAGGACGGTCCCGGTCAGTGCGCCGCCGTTCGGCGACACGGTCCCACGGAGACCGTAGGTGCCGGGCCCGGGACCGCCGAGGAAACCGAGGGCGAGCGCGGCCACGAGCGCCACCCCGCCGGCGAGCAGCCCGAGCCCGCCGAGGACCACCCCGGTGATCGCGAGTCCCCGGCCCTGCCCCGGCCGGCCGGTCAGGCGCACCTCGATCGGCGGCGCCGCGGCGGGCGCTACGAGCGGCTGCGGCGGCGGCTGGGGGGCGTACGTCGGCTGCGGGACCGGCTGCGGGGCCGGCGGCCAGCCCTGCTGGTGCCCGGACGGCGACCAGGGCGACGGGTGGTCGTGCGACACGGGGTCCTCCTCGTGGGTCGCCCCATGGTGGCGGCCGGCGGAGCCCCGCGCCGCGGCCGCGCGGCTTCGTGGCCGGATCGTTGCCAAGCCGGTCTCCGGCGGCGACCCTGGTCGGGAGCAACCACGGGGAGACCAGGAGGAGCCAGCCCGATGACCCAGGAACCCCGCCACGAGGTGGAGGTCCGTGGGCTCGTCGGCGAGCCCGTCGCCCTGCCGCTCGGCGCCGCTCGGGCCGGAGCGTCGGGCGAGCCGGCGTACGCCTGGTCGCTCGAGCTCCCCGAGGAGGTCGAGCAGACCCACGACCTGCACGTCCGGGCCTCTGAACCCGGCAGCTACGTCCTCGTCGCGACGCAGACGGACCCGGCCGGGGTGGCCATCACGGTGCTCCCCGTACGGCTCACCGGGACCCGGCCCGGACCCGGCCCCCGTGTGCCGGGTCCCGGGCCGGGTTAAGGTCGCCGCAGGAGGCGATCATGGACATCAAGAAGACGTTCCTGGAGTGGCCGGTGCTGCGGCAGCTCACGGGGGGCGACCTGCTGGGCCGCGGCAACGCGGTGCAGTCGCCGAAGACGCGGGCGATCACCCCGCGCACCGCGACGGCCGACAAGGTCGTGCAGAGCGTGTGCCCGTACTGCGCCGTGGGCTGCGGCCAGCGGGTGTTCGTGAAGGACGGCCGCGTCACCCAGATCGAGGGCGACCCGGACTCCCCCGTCTCCCGGGGCCGGCTGTGCCCCAAGGGCTCGGCGAGCGAGCAGCTCGTCAACTCCCCCGGCCGGGCGACGACGATGCTCTACCGCCGTCCGCGCAGCCGCCAGTGGGAGCGGATCGGCGTCGAAGAGGCGACCGACATGATCGCCGACCGCATGGTCGAGTCGCGCCGCAAGCGCTGGCAGCACACCGACGAGGAGGGTCGTCCGCTGCGCCGGACGATGGGCATCGCCGCGCTGGGCGGCGCCACCCTCGACAACGAAGAGAACTACCTGATCAAGAAGCTCTTCACCGCGATGGGCGCCATCCAGATCGAGAACCAGGCGCGTATTTGACACAGCGCCACGGTTCCCAGTCTGGGAGCCTCGTTCGGCCGTGGCGGCGCCACGAGCTTTCTGCAGGACCTGCAGCAGTCTGACTGCATCATCATCGAGGGCTCGAACATGGCCGAGTGCCATCCGGTCGGGTTCCAGTGGGTGATGGAGGCCAAGGCGCGCGGCGCCAAGGTCATCCACATCGACCCGCGCTTCACGCGCACGTCGGCCGTGGCGGATACGCACGTCCCGATCCGCGCCGGCAGCGACATCGTCTTCCTCGGCGCGATCATCAACTACATCCTCAGCACGGGGAAGTACTTCCACGACTACGTCGCCGCCTACACCAACGCGGCGACCCTAGTCAGCGAGGACTTCCGCGACGTCGACGACCTCGACGGCGTCTTCTCCGGCTACGACCCGGAGACGGGCACGTACGAGACGGCGAGCTGGTCCTACGAGGGCGTCGGCGAGCACTCCGCCGGCGGTGGTCCTGCGTCGGAGCCCGAGGGCGCCAAGCAGGGGGACGGCGCCAACGGGGGCGAGGAGTCCGAGGAGTCCGAGAGCGATCGCGGGGCGGGCCACGAGCTCGGCGGCCACGGTGCGGCGCTGGACCACAGCGAGGTCCGCCGCGACGAGACCCTGCAGCACCCGCGCACGGTGTTCCAGGTGCTCAAGCGCCACTTCGCCCGCTACACCCCCGAGATGGTGCAGGAGACCTGCGGAATCTCCCCCGAGCAGCTGCTCGAGGTGTGCGAGGCCGTGACCGCGAACAGCGGCCGCGAGCGCACGACCGCCTGGGTCTACTCCGTCGGCTGGACGCACCACACCGTGGGCGTGCAGATGATCAGGACGTCGGCGATCATCCAGCTGCTGCTGGGCAACATGGGGCGTCCCGGTGGCGGCATCCTCGCGCTGCGCGGGCACGCCAGCATCCAGGGCTCGACCGACATCCCGACCCTGTTCAACCTGCTGCCGGGCTACCTGCCGATGCCCAAGGTCGGGCCGCACGACTCGCTCGACGAGTACGTGGCCGAGATCGCCAGCCCGCACCAGAAGGGCTTCTGGGTCAACGCGAAGAGCTACACCACCAGCCTGCTCAAGGCCTGGTGGGGCGACGCGGCGACCGAGGAGAACGACTTCGCCTTCCAGTACCTGCCGCGCCTCACGGGCGACCACGGCACGTACGCGACCGTGATGTCGATGCTGCGCGACGAGATCGACGGCTACTTCCTGCTCGGGCAGAACCCGGCCGTCGGCTCGGCCCACGGCAAGATGCAGCGGATGGGCCTGTCCCACCTCAAGTGGCTGGTGGTCCGCGACCTCAACCTCATCGAGTCGGCGACCTTCTGGTCCGACGGTCCCGAGATCGAGACCGGCGAGCTGAAGACCGACGAGATCGACACCGAGGTGTTCTTCTTCCCGGCGGCCTCGCACGTGGAGAAGGGCGGGACCTTCACCCAGACGCAGCGGATGCTGCAGTGGCACCACAAGGCGGTCGACCCGCCCGGCGACGCGCAGAGCGAGCTCGAGTTCTTCTACCTGCTCGGGCAGAAGATCCGCCAGCGACTGGCGGGCTCGACCGACCCGCGCGACCGTCCGCTGCTGGACCTGACCTGGGACTACCCGCTCGACGAGGACGGGGAGATCTCCGCGGCCGCGGTGCTGGCCGAGATCAACGGCTTCCACCTCACCGGGGAGAAGGCCGGGCAGCCGCTCAACACCTTCAACGAGATGAAGCCGGACGGCTCCACCTCGGGCGGCTGCTGGATCTACACCGGCGTGTACGCCGACGGGGTCAACCAGGCGATGCGGCGCAAGCCGGGCCGCGAGCAGTCGTGGGTCGCCCCCGAGTGGGGCTGGGCCTGGCCGATGAATCGCCGCACGCTCTACAACCGCGCCGCCGCCGACCCCGACGGCAAGCCGTGGAGCGAGCGCAAGGCGTACGTGTGGTGGGACGAGGAGGCCCAGAAGTGGACCGGGCACGACGTCCCGGACTTCGAGGTCGGCAAGGCCCCGTCCTACCGCCCGCCGGAGGGCGCCGCCGGTCCCGACGGCCTCGCCGGTGACGACCCGTTCATCATGCAGGCGGACGGGAAGGGCTGGCTCTACGCGCCGGCCGGGCTGCTCGACGGCCCGATGCCGACGCACTACGAGCCGCAGGAGTCCCCGGTCAGCAACCCGATGTACCGCCAGCAGGCCAACCCCACGCGCGAGGTCTTCCCGCGCGAGGACAACCTGCAGAACCCGTCGGGCGACGAGCCGGGCGTGGAGCTCTACCCGTACGTCTTCACGACGTACCGGCTCACCGAGCACCACACCGCCGGCGGGATGAGCCGCTTCCAGCCGTACCTGTCGGAGCTCCAGCCGGAGTTCTTCTGCGAGATCAGCCCGGAGCTGGCCCGCGAGCGGGGCCTGGAGAACCTGGGGTGGGCGACGATCATCAGCGCCCGCACCGCGATCGAGGCGCGTGTGCTGGTGACGGAGCGGGTCGCCCCGCTGCGGATCGCCGGCCGGACGGTGCACCAGATCGGACTGCCCTACCACTGGGGCGTCGGGTCCGAGGCGCTCGTGGCCGGTGACTCCGCGAACGACCTCTTCGGGGTGACGCTCGACGCGAACGTGCACATCCAGGAGACCAAGGTCGCCTCCTGCGACATCCAGCCCGGACGGCGCCCGCGCGGCCCGGCCCTGCTGGAGTACGTCGCGGCGCACCGGGCCCGGGCCGGGGTCACCACGGCCACGGGCAACGAGCACCGCACCCCGCCGGAGGACGCGAACGGGCAGCACCGTCGCCTGACGGACGCCGACCTCGGTCAGGACTCCGACGGGGCCACCGACGGGGACGGGGCCGACGGCGGGGGCCAGAAGCACGCGATGAACAAGCAGGAACGGGACTGACGTGGACGACTACATCGGCACCACCCGGGGCACGGACCCGCACCGGGGCTCGGACCAGGCGTTCACGTCGGCGACGCCCCAGGGTCCCGCGCACCGGGCCGGCTGGGAGCAGCCGGAGTCGCGCAAGGGCTTCTTCACCGACACCTCGATCTGCATCGGCTGCAAGGCCTGCGAGGTGGCGTGCAAGGAGTGGAACGGGGTGCCGCAGGACGGCATCTACGAGCTGCTCGGGAGCTCCTACGACAACACCGGTGCCCTGGGCGCGAGCACGTGGCGCCACGTCGCGTTCATCGAGCAGCGCAAGCCGCTCGGCGGGCAGACGACCGGCGTCACGATCGGCGTTCCCGAGACCTCCGTCGGCGCCGACGTCGTGCTCGGCGAGCTGAGCGCCGACTTCGACGGCAGCGCGGGCACCGACCACAGCGCGCTCGACCTGTTCGGCTCGCTCAAACCCGCCAAGGCGCCGGACAAGCCGCTCGTCGACCTGGGCATGCCGGCCTTCGACCTGCCGAGCGCGTCGCCCGAGGCCGGCGAGCGGACCGACTTCCGCTGGCTGATGGCCTCGAACGTCTGCAAGCACTGCACCAACGCGGGCTGCCTGGACGTCTGCCCCACCGGCGCGCTGTTCCGCACCGAGTTCGGCACGGTCGTCGTGCAGGACGACGTCTGCAACGGCTGCGGCTACTGCGTGGCGGGCTGCCCCTTCGGCGTGATCGACCGCCGCATCGGCGACAAGAACAAGCCCAAGGACGACATCGCCAACTCCAACCACGGCGTCGCCCAGAAGTGCACCCTCTGCTACGACCGGCTGGGCGAGGGCCTGACTCCGGCGTGCGCGCAGGCGTGCCCGACGCAGTCGATCCAGTTCGGCGACGTCGACGAGCTCCGCGAGCGCGCGCAGAAGCGGGTCGAGACGCTCCAGGCGGCGGGCGTCATGGGCGCCCAGCTCTACGCCGAGGACCCCGAGGGCGGCGTCGGCGGAGCGGGCGCGTTCTTCCTGCTGCTCGACGAGCCCGAGGTGTACGGCTTCCCGCCGGACCCGATCGTCACCACGGCCGACCTGCCGCGGATGTGGAAGAACGCCGGCTTCGCGGCGCTCGGGCTCGTGGCCGCGGCGGCCACCGCGTTCGTGGCGGGCCGCAAGTGAGCCCGGACGCCGACGGCGCCCGGTCCGACGACCGGGACGTCGACTACCAGCTCGGCCAGCAGGAGGGCGGCAGCAAGGCCGCCAACCCGGAGCGAAGCGACGGCGACCGGCTGGCCGACGCGGCGATCCGCGCCGTGCCCGGCACCGAGGGCCAGGGCAGCGCGAGCGCGACGGCCCGGCGTACCGGTGGTGGTGGGCGAGGCCGTCGCGACGGCAAGAAGGGCGGCGGACGACGCCGCAAGGGCCGCGCCGAGGAGATGATGGTCCCCGACGCGACCTTCACCTCCTACTACGGGCGCCAGGTCGTCAAGGCCACCCCGTGGGAGGCCGACATCCCCTTCTACCTGTTCGCCGGGGGCCTGGCGGGCGGCTCCACGCTGCTCGCCGCGGGCGCCGACCTGAGCGGGCGCCCGCACCTGCGACGCAACTCGCGCATCGTCGCGGCCGCCGGGATCACCACCAGCCTGCTGGCCCTCGTGCACGACCTCGGCCGGCCCGAGCGGTTCTACAACATGCTGCGGGTCTTCAAGCCGACGTCGCCGATGTCGGTCGGCACGTGGATCCTGTCCGCGTACGGGCCGTTCGCCATCCTCGCGGCGGGGACCGAGGTCCTGAAGCTCCTGCCCTGGCGCTTTGGCGTCGTGAGCGACCTCGTCGACGTCTCGGCTCGTCCGGCCGGGCTGGTCGCCGCCGCCTTCGCCCCGGCGGTCGCCTCGTACACGGCCGTGCTGCTCACCGACACCTCCACCCCGGCCTGGCACGACGCGCACCGCGAGCTGCCCTTCGTCTTCGTCGGCTCGGCCGCCGCGGCCTCGGGCGGCCTGGGCATGGCCCTGGCCCCGCTGGCGGAGTCCGGCCCGGCCCGCGCGCTCGCCGTCATCGGCGCCACCGTCGAGCTCGTCGTCGAGCACCGCATGGAGGGCTCGATGGGGCTGTCGGCGGAGGCGCTGCACCTCGGGACGCCCGGCCGGCTGATGCGCGCGAGTAAGATCCTCACCGCGGCCGGTGCGGCCGGTGCCCTGCTGCTGGGCCGGCGCTCGCGCGCCGGCGCGGTGGTCAGCGGCCTCGCCCTCGTCGCCGGCTCCGTGTGCACCCGTTTCGGGGTGTTCGAGGCGGGTCAGGAGTCGGCCCGGGACCCGCGCTACACCGTCATCCCGCAGCGCGAGCGTCTCGACGCCAAGCGGGCGGCCCAGGCGGCCGGCCGCGAGCCCGCGGTGCCGCCCACCAGCCAACGTCCCGGACCGTCGGCGGACTCCGCCCGGACGACCACCGGACCCACGACCTCCCAGGAGACGACTGCATGAGCACGGCAAGCACACCGACGGCGACGGCCGGCGACAACCCGACCCGGGGACGCGTACGGCTCGTCGTCGCCGCGCTGCTGCTGCAGCTGGCCATCGGTGCCGTCTACGCGTGGAGCGTCTTCGCGAAGGCCCTGCAGGGCGCGGACGCGTGGAAGCTGACCAAGGTCCAGGCGAGCATCCCCTTCGAGGTCACGATCGGCGTGATCTTCTTCGGCACCTACATCGGCGGCCGCATCCAGGACCGGCGCGGCCCGCGGCTCGTCGCCCTGGTCGGAGGCGTGCTCTACAGCATCGGCGTGATCCTCGCCTCCTTCGCCCGGGGCGGTGACCAGCTCTGGCTGCTGGTGCTCGGCTACGGCGTCATCGGCGGCTTCGGGCTCGGCCTGGCCTACATCGTGCCGATCGCGATGCTGCAGAAGTGGTTCCCCGACCGCCGGGGCCTCATCACCGGCCTGGCGGTCGGCGGCTTCGGCTTCGGCGCGGTCCTCACCGCCCCCGTCGCGCAGCGGCTGATCGCGGGCAGCTCCGGCCAGCCCACCGCGGCCTTCCTCCCCCTCGGCATCGCCTACCTCGTGCTCTGCCTGGTCGGGGCGTCGCAGTTCAAGAACCCGCCGGAGGGCTACACGGTCCCGGGCTTCGTGCCCAAGACGACCGGGCGCGTCGTCGACAGCGGCCGGGACTACGCGCCGGGCGAGGCGATGAGGACCTGGCAGTGGTACGCCCTCACGGCGATCCTCACGCTCGCGGTGCTGGCCGGCATCTCCCTCATCTCGCAGGCCGCGGCCAGCTTCACCGACATCGCCGGCTACTCCGCGATCGGCGCCGCGAGCGCCGTCGGGTTCCTCGGCTTGTTCAACGGCGGTGGCCGGATCTTCTGGGCCGCCATCAGCGAGCGCATCGGCCGGATGACGACGTTCGTCGCGATCCTCGCGATCGAGGGCGTCTGCCTGCTGGTGCTGCCCCACGTCGGCAACGCGGTGCTCTTCTTCGTCCTCGCCGCTCTCATCTACCTCTGCTACGGCGGCAGCTTCGGCACGATGCCGGCCACGGCCGGCGACTTCTTCGGCGTGAAGTTCGCCGGGGCGATCTACGGCCTGATGCTGATCGCGTGGAGCCTCGGCGGCGTCGTCGGACCGCTGATCACCGCCTCGCTCATCGGTCCGGACAAGGCCTACACGACGGCGTACACCGTGATCGGGATCATCGCGCTCGTCGGTGTCGTCCTGCCCCTCATCACCCGCATCCCCCGGACCCGGAAGACCGCGACCGAGGGTTCGCTGGGCGCCGAGGCGGGTGCCACCGGGCGCTGACGCGCTCGACCCCACCAACACCGCACCACCCGCCGAGCGGCAGGTCCCCACGGGGACCTGCCGCTCGTGCGTGCTGGCTCAGCTGCCGCCGACCTGGCCCTGGCTCGGCGCGGCCGAGGGGGCCGGGGGCGGGGTGGGCGCGTCCTGGCCCGCGGCGGGAGCCTTGGCCCCGTCCTTGCCGGCCTTGGGGGCCTGACCCGGCGTCGGGGGCTTCGGTGCGTCCGCACCCGGGGCTGGGGGCTGCGGCGCCTGGCCTCCGGCGGGCGGGGCGGGCGGCGCCGGCGGCGTGGCCGGGGCACCGCTGGCCTGGTCGCCCGGCGTGGGCGCCCCGCTCGGGGCGTCGCCCGGCGTCGGCGCACCGCTCGGTGCACCACCGGGAGCCGGCGCGCAGGCACCGGGACCGCCGGCCGGGCCGCCCGCGGGACCGGCGGCCGGACCACCGGCGGGGCCGGCACCGGGAGCCGGGGCGGCGGGCGCCTGGCCGGGGGCGGGCGGGGCGGCGGGAGCCCCGCTGGGCGCGTCGCCTGGGATCGGGGCACCGCTGGGCGCGTCACCCGGCGTCGGCGCACCGCTCGGGGCGTCGCTCGGGGTCACGTCGGCGGGCTGCACCTGCGAGGTGCCGGGACCGCCGGCGCTCGGCGAGCCGCCGGCCGCGAGGGCCGGGACCGCGATGCCGGTCGCGAGGACGGCGGCCAGCGCCGCCCCGATCGCCCACTTCCGTCCGCGGTTCTTGCGGACGAACGGGCTGTCCTGCGTGCCGTGCGAGTCGAGCGGCTCGAAGCCGTTCGCGTCGTGACGGTCGTCGTGGTTCATGGTGCACTCCTTGTCCTGGGCTGTCCCGCCCCTCGGCGGTGACCTGTGGACGACAGTGCGAGCGCAACCTGAAGCGCGGCTCAAGCCAGGACCCGGGGCCGGGGTTCTTGAGGCGTTCTTCAGCACCAGGACGCCAGACTGTCCTGCGTGACATCGAAAGCCGGGGCCCGCGTGCTCGTCGTCGAGGACGACGAGACCATCCTCCACTCGCTCGTCGGTTCGCTCGCCGACGCCGGCTACGAGGTGCGCGGGCTGCCCGACGGCCGCGAGCTCGAGGGCGAGCTGGACCGCTTCCGGCCCGACCTGGTCGTCCTGGACTGGATGCTGCCCGGCCGCGACGGTCCCGCGCTGAGCCGCGTCATCCGCTCCCGCACGGCCGCCTCGGTGATCATGGTGACCGCGCGCGACGAGGTGGAGGACCGGCTCAAGGGCTTCGACGCCGGCGCCGACGACTACGTCGTCAAGCCGTTCGCCACCTCCGAGCTCCTGGCCCGGACGCGCGCCGTGCTGCGCCGCGCCGGCGTCACCGTGGAGACCATCCAGGTCGACGACCTGCTCGTCGACCCCGGAGCCGCGCGGGTGACCCGCGGCGGGGTCGAGATCGACCTGACCGCGACCGAGCTGCGGCTGCTGGTGTTCCTGGCCGAGAACCGCGACCGCGTCATGTCGACCCTGCAGATCCTCACGCAGGTGTGGGGCTACGACGACTACGCCGACAACCTCGTGCAGGTCCACATCAGCGCCCTGCGCCGCAAGATCGAGGCGCACGGGCCGCGGCTCATCCACACCGCGCGCGGCCTCGGCTACGTCCTGCGGGCACCCCGGTGAGCCCCGCCGCTCCCCCGGCCCCGGGCGCGGGGCTGCGTACACGGTCACTGCGCAACCGCGTCACGGGCACCGTGCTGGTCTTCCTCGCCGCGATGCTCGTGGTGCTCGCGGTGACGACGGACGTCGCCCTCAACGCCCGGCTGGAGGGCGAGCTGCGCCAGCGGCTGCAGGACCGGGCGAGCTACGCGACCCTCCTGGTCGGGCAGGTCGACGACTCCACCCTGGTCGACCGGCTGGAGGGCGACGGGGTCTCGGTGCGGCTGACGACGAGCTCCGGGCAGCAACTGGGCAAGGGGCCCCTCGCGCCGAGCGGCAGCGCGACGGCGGCGCCCGGTCCCCCACCTCCGGCGCCCGCGAACGGGCCGAAGGGCCCCGTCACCGAGCAGGGCCAGATCCTGTCGGTCACCGAGCAGCTGGCTGACGGCAGCACGCTCGTCCTGCTCGCCGACTCCGGCGACGTCGCCCGCACGCTGGAGCAGGTCCGGACCACGCTCGCGGTCGGCGGGCTGGTGCTCCTGGTCCTCGCCGCCCTGGCCCTGCGTCCCGTGGTCAACCGCGCCCTCCGCCCGCTCGACCAGGTCACGGCGACCGCCCGGGCGATCACCGCCGGCGACCGCGGCGCGCGCCTGCGGCCCGACCGGCCCGAGACCGAGCTCGGGCAGGCCGCGTCGGCCTTCGACGCGATGCTCGACGAGGTCGAGGGCGCCGAGCGGCAGTCGCGGCGGGCCGAGCAGCGGCTGCGGGCCTTCCTCTCCGACGCCGCCCACGAGCTGCGGACGCCGCTCGCCGGCGTCCAGGCCGCCGCCGAACGGCTCCTGCGCGGTGGTGAGGACCGGCAGCAGCGCGAGGAGCTGAGCGTCACGGTCATCCGGGAGGCGCGGCGGGCCAGCCGCCTGGCCGACGACCTGCTGACCATGGCCCGGATCGACTCGGGCCTCGAGCTGCACCGCGCGCCCGTCGAGCTGCGTCGGGTGGCGTCCGGGGTGGTCGAGGTCGCCCGGCTCGCGAACCCCGACGCCCGGCTCGAGGTCGTCGGCGACGCGGGCACCGTCACCGCCGACCCCGACCGGCTCACCCAGGTCCTGACGAACCTCGTCGACAACGCCCTGAACGCCACCCGGCACCAGGGGCACGTCACCCTTACCCTCGCGCGGACGCCGGAGGGCGCCTCGGTCGACGTCGCCGACGACGGTCCGGGCATCTCCGCCGCCGACGCGGAGCGGGTGTTCGAGCGCCTCGTACGCCTCGACGCCTCGCGCACGGGTGGGGGTTCGGGTCTGGGCCTGTCCATCGCCCGCGGCATCGCCGAGACGCACGGCGGTTCGCTGAGCCTCCTCCCGTCCGAGCGCGGGGCGAGGTTCCGGTTGAGCCTGCCGACCTGAGGCTCAGAACCCGCCCTGCTGCTCCGCGGCCTTGCGGTTCGCGGCCTTGGTCTTCGCGCCGCGCTTGGCGGCGGCGCTGCGGGCGCGCTGCTTCTTCACGATCTCGAGCGCGAGCTTCTCGCGGCGGCGCTGCTCGCGCCTGACCGCGTTCTCGGCCTTGCGCTGCTCGGCCTCGACGACCGCGGGCGAGCGGACCGGCCAGACGTACGGCAGGTCGGCGGGCGCGTCAGGGAACAGCGGTCCGTAGCGCTCCGGGTCCTTGCGGACCAGCGCCGAGCGGTGGCTCTCCAGGACCGCGTCGTCGTCGGTCCACGGCGGCAACGAACCCGCCTCGCGCAGCGCCTCCTCGGTCCGGATCTCGGTGACCCCGTACGCCGCCAGGTCGTCGACGATCGTGCCGGCGCAGGTGTCGTCGAAGCCGCGCTCGGTCCACGCGTCGCACATCACCAGCCCGTAGCGCCCGAGCGCCTCCTCGTAGCCCTGCCACATGAGGACCGCGGGGTGGCTCTTCCAGGCGTAGCCGGGGACCGTGAGCGCCCGGACGATCTGGATGACCTCGACGCGCTGCTTGCCGAGGCGCTTGAGGTCGAGGACGCGGGCCGACTCCTCGAAGGAGGGGTACGGGAGGAAGGTCTGCACGGACGGGTCGAGGGGCTCAGAGACCGAGCGGCTCGGGGTCGGTGGGCAGGGCGGGGTCGTGGTCGTCCGGCGGGACGTCGGGCGTCTCGAACTGCACCCGCGCGAGCTCCGAGCACGCGGCGCCGATCAGCGCCCGGAACTCACCGTGCTCGCGGTCGGTGTCGTAGGCCTGGTACGCGGCCGCGTCCACCCAGTCGTTGGTGATGGCGAAGCTCCAGCCGCCCTCGCGCAGGCCGGCGTCGAAGCCGATGCGCATCGGGCCGACGAGGCCCGCGGGCCGCATGCCGGCGAGGCCGAGGAGCCCGGCGTCGAGACCGAAGCGGACCTCCTCGGTGGCGTTCGGGTCGATGCGGCCGAGGACGACGTTCCTGATCACCGGACCACGATCCCATGCTCGCCCGCGGCCACGGTCTCCCCGACCACCGGAGCCCCGGGGACCTCGCCGACGACGAGCAGGCCGCCGCTGGTCTGCGCGTCGGCGAGGAGCAGCAGCTCGTCCTCGTCGACCCCGTCGGCCGACAGGTGCGGCCGCACCCAGTCGAGGTTGCGTCGCGTCCCGCCGCTGACGTAGCCGTCGCGCAGCGCCTCGCGCGCTCCGTCGAGGTAGGGGACCTTCGTGTGGTCGACGACCATCGTCACGCCGGAGGCGCGGGCCATCTTGAAGCCGTGGCCCAGCAGCCCGAAGCCGGTCACGTCGGTCGCCGCCCGCACCCCGGCGGCCAGGGCCGCCCGCGAGGCGTCGGCGTTGAGCCGGACCATCGAGTCGATCGCCTGCCGGAACACCTCGCCGGTCGCCTTGTGCCGGTTGTTCAGCACCCCGACGCCCAGCGGCTTGGTCAGGCTCACCGGCAGGCCCGGCTCGGCGGCGTCGTTGCGCAGCAGCTTCGCCGGGTCGGCGGTCCCGGTGACGGCCATGCCGTACTTGGGCTCGGGGTCGTCGATGCTCTGCCCGCCCGCGACGTGCACCTGGGCCTCGCGGGCGACGTCGAGCCCGCCGCGCAGGACCTCGGCGAGCAGCTCGAGCGGCAGCACGTCGCGCGGCCAGCCGACCAGGTTCAGCGCGACGAGCGGCGTGGCCCCCATCGCGTAGACGTCGGACAGCGCGTTCGCGGCGGCGATGCGGCCGAAGTCGTACGCGTCGTCGACCACCGGGGTGAAGAAGTCGGTCGTGGCGACGATCGCGCGGTCGCCCTCGATCCGCACGACGGCGGCGTCGTCGCCGGTCTCGAGGCCGACGAGCAGGTTGGCGTCCGACCACGGGGTGAGGCCGGCGACCACTGCCTCCAGCTCGCCCGGCGGGATCTTGCAGGCGCAGCCGCCGCCGTGGGCGTACTGGGTCAGCCGTACGGGCTCGGTCGTCGTCTGCGCGGTCGTGCTCACCCACCCAACGTAGCCAGGCGGCGTACGCGGTCCCGGCGTCGCTCGGCGGCTCGGGCGTAGTCAGTCGCGGACCGACACCACCACCCCGTCGGCGCTCACGCAGCTGAGGAGGGGGTGACCGGTGTGGACCACGAGCGGGTTCGTGGTGTCGGCGGGTTCGCTCCAGACCGCGCCGCCCCGCTGCGTGCACCGCTCCGACCAGGCCCGCTCCCGGGCCGCGGCGTTCGCCCGCAGGAGGGGCACGAGGCAGCCCAGGACGAGCAGGACCCCCACGACCAGCAGCGCCCGACGCCGGACGACCACGCCCATGCCGCCTCCTCGTGGTCGGTGGGGTCAGTGTCGCCCCGCCCGCTCGCGCCGGGCAAGGTCCGGCGACGGCTACGCTCGGCCGTGGAGGCGTACAGGTGCCTGGTGGCCCTCCCGGTCTTCAAAACCGGTGAAGCCGAGCAGCTCGGCTTGGCGGGTTCGATTCCCGTCCGCCTCCGCCACCAGCCCTGCCTCGACTGTGGTTCGACCCGCACCCGGGCTCGCCCTTCCGTGGCCGCGCCGGGGCGAGGACCCTGTGGGCCATGGCCGTCACGTTCACCGACTTCGCCCTGACCCTGCTCCTCGCCCTGCTCGTCACCCTCGTGGGCGTCGTGGTCGTCCACGTCGTCGCGACCCTCCTCGCCCGCCGCTGGCCGCTCGTCGGCTTCCTGTCGCGCTCGACCGCGACCGCCTTCCGGCTCCTGGCCGTCGTCCTCGTGATCGCGGTCGTGGTCCGCACCTCGCGCCCGCAGCAGGTCCCGCCGAACATCTGGGAGGGCGTCGAGCTCGTCCTGCGCCTCGCCTCGATCGGCGCCGTGGCGTGGTTCGTCGGGGCGCTGCTGCTCTACTTCGAGGACCTCGGGCTGCAGCGCTACCGCACCGACGTCTCGGACAACCGCAACGCGCGACGGCTGCGGACGCAGGTCCTCGTCATCCGGCGGCTCACCGTCGCGCTCGTCGTCCTCATCGCCCTGGGGGCGGCGCTGCTGAGCTTTCCCGGCGTCCGTGCGGTGGGCGCCAGCCTGCTGGCGTCGGCCGGCCTCCTGAGCGTCGTCGGCGCCGTCGCGGCGCAGTCGACGCTGGCCAACGTCTTCGCCGGGATCCAGCTCGCCTTCTCCGACGCCATCCGCATCGACGACGTCGTGGTCGTCGACCAGCAGTGGGGCCGGATCGAGGAGCTGACCCTCAGCTACGTCGTCGTGCACCTGTGGGACGACCGGCGCCTGGTGCTGCCCTCGGGCTACTTCACCAAGGAGCCGTACGAGAACTGGACCCGGCGCACCTCCGAGCTCGTCGGGGCGGTCGAGCTCGACCTCGACTGGCGCGTCGACGTGGACGGCCTGCGGACGCGGCTCGACGAGATCCTGGCGACCACCGCGCTGTGGGACGGCCGCAGCAGCTCGCTGGCCGTCACCGACGCGACCGGCGGCTTCGTCCGCGTGCGCGTGCTGGTCAGCGCCACCGACGCCTCGACGCTCTTCGACCTGCGCTGCCGGGTCCGCGAGGGCCTGGTCGCCTGGGCGCGCGACCACGCCGAGGCCGGCGGGCTGCCCCGTCAGCGCGTCGAGCTCGTGGCCCCGGCGCCCCGGGCCGAGGTCGAGCCACCGGCCTCGTTGGTCACGCCTTCCTAGGATCGGGGCCGTGAGCACCACGGCAGACCCCCGGCGCCTGGTCCCGCGCACCGACCGGTTGCTCGCGGACCCCCGGCTGCGGGCCGCCGCCGACCGGCTCGGCGCCGACCTGGTCAAGGCCGCCGTCGTCGCCGCGCAGCAGCGGGCCCGGGCGGGCGAGCTCGCACCCGAGGCCGTCGCCGACGCGGCCGTCGAGGCCCTCCCCGCCGCCGCCTCCAGCACCCGAACCGTCGTCAACGCGACCGGCGTGGTCCTGCACACCAACCTCGGCCGCGCACCCCTGTCCCCCGCCGCCGTCGAGGCGCTGGTCGCCGCGGCGGGGTACACCGACGTCGAGTTCGACCTCGCCGACGGGACTCGGGCCCGCCGCGGCCGCGGGACGCTCGCCGCCCTCACCGACGCCGTCCCGGCCGCCGAGGCGGTGCACGTGGTCAACAACGGCGCCGCGGCGCTCGTCCTCGCCACCACCGCGCTGGCGGCCGGCCGCGAGGTCGTGATCAGCCGCGGGGAGCTCGTGGAGATCGGCGACGGCTTCCGCCTGACCGACCTCATCGAGTCCACCGGCGCGCGGCTGCGCGAGGTCGGCACGACGAACCGCACGCACCTCGCCGACTACGCCGACGCGGTCGGCCCGGAGACCGGCTGCATCCTCAAGGTGCACCCCAGCAACTTCCGCGTCGACGGCTTCACGTCCTCGGTCGACGTGGCCGCCCTGGCGGGCCTCGGCGTCCCCGTCGTCGCCGACCTCGGCAGCGGCCTCCTGGTCCCCGACCCGCTGCTCCCCGACGAGCCCGACGCCGACACCGCGCTGCGCGCCGGGGCCGACCTGGTGACCGGCAGCGGCGACAAGCTCCTCGGCGGACCGCAGGCCGGCCTGCTCCTCGGGCGTACGGCGGTCGTCGAGCGCCTGCGCCGCCACCCGCTCGCCCGCGCGCTGCGCGTCGACAAGCTCACCCTCGCCGCCCTCGAGGCCACGCTGCGCGGACCGCGGACGCCGACCTGGTCGGGCCTGCACGCCGACCCCGGCGCGCTCCGCGACCGCTGCGACGCGCTCGCCGCCGACCTCGCCGGCGCGGTCGACGCCGAGGTCGTGCCCAGCGCCGGTGCCGTCGGCGGCGGCGGAGCGCCCGGGCTCGAGCTCCCCGGCTGGGCCGTCGCGCTGCCCACCGCGTACGCCGCCGCCCTCCGCACCGGCGAGCCCGCCGTCGTCGCCCGCGTCGAGCGCGGCCGCTGCCTGGTCGACCTGCGCTGCGTGGACCCGGCCGACGACGCCTACGTCGCCGACGCCGTCCGGGCCGTCCACCTCGACCCCGCGCGGGGCTGAGCTCGTGCACGTCGTCGCCACCGCCGGCCACGTCGACCACGGCAAGTCGACCCTGGTCCGCGCCCTGACGGGCATGGAGCCCGACCGCTTCGCCGAGGAGAAGCGGCGCGGCATGACCATCGACCTCGGCTACGCCTGGACGCGCGTCAGCGAGGGCGCGGCGTCAACCGATCTGGCCTTCGTCGACGTGCCCGGGCACGAACGGTTCATCGCCTCGATGCTCGCCGGGCTCGGCCCTGCGCCCGCGGTGATGTTCGTCGTGGCGGCCGACGAGGGCTGGCGGCGCCAGTCCGAGGAGCACCTGGCGGCGGTCGACGCGCTCGGCCTCACGACCGGCCTGCTCGTCGTCACCCGCAGCGACCTCGCCGATCCCGCGGCCGCGACCGCCGAGGCCCGGGCGCGGATCGCCCGCTCCAGCCTCGGCGACGTGCCCGCGGTCGCCGTCTCGGGCGCGACCGGCGCCGGCCTCCCCCGCCTGCGCCAGGCCCTGCTCGACCTCGTCGCCACCCTGCCCACGCCCCGCACCGACGGCCGCGTACGGCTCTGGGTCGACCGTGCCTTCACCATCCGCGGGGCGGGCACCGTCGTCACCGGCACCCTCGGCGGCGGCACCCTGCGCGTCGGCGACACCCTTGCGCTGGGTGGCCGGACGGTCAGCGTGCGTGGCCTGCAGAGCCTCGGCTCGGATGCCACCGCGGTGCCCGCCGTGGCCCGCGTCGCCGTGAACCTGCGCGGTGTCGACGTCGACCAGGTCGGCCGCGGCGACGCGCTGCTGAGCCCGGGCGCCTGGTCGACCACGGACCTGCTCGACGTCCGCGTCCGCCCGCACGACCCCGACGCCGGCGCCACCGACCTGCCCGCCGAGCTCGTCGCCCACCTCGGCACCGCCGCGGTCCCCGTCCGGCTCCGCCCGCTGGACGGCGAGATGGTCCGCCTGACCCTCCACCACCCGCTGGCCGTCGAGCCCGGCGACCGGCTCGTGCTGCGCGACCCCGGACGGCACGCCGTCGCCGCCGGAGCCGTCGTCCTCGACACCGCCCCGCCGGCGCTCTCGCGCCGGGGCGCGGCCGCCGCCCGGGCCCGCGACCTCGCGCACGCCGACGACCACGCCGCCGTGCTGGCCGACCGGGTCCGCCGGGCCGGTGCCGTCCGCGCCGCCGACCTCGCGACCGAGGGCGTGCCGACGACCGACCCGAGCCGGGTCCGCACCGTCGGCGACTGGCTCGTCGACCCGCCGACCTGGGAGCGCTGGGCCGCCGACCTCGCCACGGCCGTCGACGCGCAGGCCGCCCGCACCCCGCTCGACCCGCGCCTCACCGCCGACGCGGCCCGGCGCCACCTCGGCCTGCCCGACCGGTCCCTGCTGGCCCCGCTCGCCGAGGCGGCCGGGCTCGCGTACGCCGAGGGCCGGGTCGGACGTCCGGGCGCCGACCGCGACCTCGGCCCGGCCGAGGCCGGGATGGCCCGGCTCGAGGCGCACCTGGCCGCCGCGCCCTTCGCGGCGCCCGAGCGGCCCGAGCTCGAGGCCTGGGGCCTCGGCGTCGCCGAGCTGGCCGCGGCGGAGCGCGTCGGGCGCGTGGTCCGGCTGGCCCCGGACATGGTGCTGCTCCCCGACGGGCCGGCCCGGGCGATGCGGGTGCTCGCCGCGCTGCCCCAGCCCTTCACCACCAGCGAGGCCCGCCTCGCCCTCGCCACCACCCGCCGCGTCGCGATCCCGCTGCTCGAGCACCTCGACCGCCGCGGTTGGACCGTGCGCCAGGACGCCGGCCACCGACGGGTGAAGGGCCGCTGACGTCGAACCAACAGGGGGTCGACACACCGGTGCCACTAGGGTGAACACCGTGCCGCTCGTGCTCCCGTACGCCGACCACGAGCCGGTGCTCGACGCCACCACCTGGCTCGCCCCCAACGCCACCGTCGTGGGGCAGGTGCGGCTCCACGCCCGGTCGAGCGTCTTCTACGGCGCGGTGGTGCGCGGGGACATGGCCGAGATCGTCGTGGGCCGCGGCACCAACCTCCAGGACAACGTCGTCGTGCACACCGACGAGGGCTTCCCGGCGCTGATCGGGCGCGGGGTGAGCGTCGGCCACGCCGCGGTGGTGCACGGCTGCACGGTCGAGGACGACTGCCTGATCGGCATGAACGCCACCGTGCTCAACGGCGCGATCATCGGCCGCGGGTCGCTCGTCGCGGCCGGCGCGGTCGTGCTCGAGGGGACCGTCGTGCCGCCGCGCTCCCTGGTCGCGGGGGTGCCGGGCCGCGTACGCCGGAGCCTCACCGACGCCGAGCAGGCCCACGTCGTGGCCAACGCCGAGGCGTACGAACGGCTCGCCAAGGGCCACCGCGCCGCGGCGCGCTGACGGGAGCGGACGGACGATGCGAGCGGGACCACCGGACTTCGACGCGGTCTACCGGGCGAACCCCGACCCGTGGGAGGTCGGCACCAGCGCGTACGAGCGGCGCAAGCGGGCCGTCGTGCTCGCGTGCCTGCGCCGCGACCGCTACACGACCGCCTGGGACCCGGCCTGCGGGACCGGCCACCTGACCGCCGACCTCGCGGCCCGCTGCGGGCGGGTCGTGGCCAGCGACGGCTCCGCCGAGGCCGCCCGGATCGCCGCGGAGCGGTGCGCCGGCCTGGCGGTGACCGTGGAGCACCGAGCGCTCCCGGAACCGCCCGCCGACGACCTCCGGCCCGACCTGGTCGTGCTCAGCGAGGTCTTCTACTACCTCGACGACGCCACCCGCGCCGCCACCCTCGAGCTCGTCGACGCCCTTGCGGCGCGGACCTGCGAGCTCGTCGCCGTGCACTGGGACGGCTCTCCCGACGACGCCTGGCTGAGCGGGCCCGCCGGCCAGCTCGAGGTCGTCTCGCGCCTCGCCGAGCGCGGCTGGGTGCACCGGATCCACCACGACGACGACGGCTTCCTGCTCGACACGCTCACCCGCGGCGGCGCCTGACGCGGTGCGTCCGGGATCTCATCCGGGACCGTTCCCGTTCTCGGGCACGTGTGAGGTATGACTGTGCGCGTGGCAGGGAAGACAGGCGCAGGTGAGCAGTGGGGAGTCCCCTCCTCCGAGGTGCTGGTCCTCGTGGAGGACTACCTGACCGACGTGGCCGAGCGGGCGCACGAGCGGCTCGGTGACGTGGTGGGCGTCGCCCTCACGACCTCGGTCGAGGGCGGGGAACCGGTCACCACCGGGGCGAGCACGGCGAAGGCGGCCGAGATCGACGTCGTCCAGTACTCGATCGGCGTCGGCCCCTGCCTGCAGGCGCTGCGGGGCGAGGGCGGGCAGTACGTCCCGGACCTGGCCCACGACGACCGCTGGGGCGACTACGGCCCGGCCGCGGCCGGCCTCGGCGCCCACTCGTGCGTCTCGGTCCCCGTCCTGGACACCGACGACCGGGTGCTCGGCGTGCTCAAGGTCTACGCCGCTAAGGTGGACGGGCTGACCGTCGAGCAGCGCGAGATCGCCCGCGACGTCGCCCTGGCCATGTCGGGCGGGCTCGGGCTGGCCAGCGCGCTCGTGAGCACCTCCCACGAGCTCGAGGACCGCATCGAGGCGATGGACCGCCGCCGCACCATCGACCTCGCGACGGGCGTGCTGATGGGGCGGACGGGGCTCGGCGCGGAGGTCGCCTTCGACGCGCTGCGGCGGGAGTCGCAGAACACCAACGTCAAGCTGCGCGACCTGGCCGCCCGGCTCCTCGAACCCTCCGGCGACGGCGCGTCCTCCGACGGCGCGACGGACAGCCAGGTCGGCTCCACCGTGCAGGCGCCCTTCAGCCGCCGCGGGCAGGGGCCGGCTGGCGGCCGCTGACCCGGCCGAGGAGACCGCCCACCGGCGCCCCGACACGCGGGCACGCGCGGGGTTACGGTCGCAGCAGCGGTTCAGCAGCGACCCAGCCGCTCCTCGAGCACACCTGTGCTCAGCACGAAGGAGCAGCCATGTACCTGCACCGCCAGCAGCTGATCAACGAGATCGCCGTCGACGAGCCGGACCCCGCCGCCGCCAACGCCCTGCAGGAGGGCCTGGGCGGTCAGTTCGGCGAGATGCGCACGATGATGCAGTACCTCTTCCAGTCGATGAACTTCCGGGGCGACCCGGCGTCGAAGCCGTACAAGGACCTCATCCAGGCCGTCGGGACCGAGGAGATCAGCCACGTCGAGCTGATCGGCACGACCATCGCCCGCCTCCTCGACGGGGCGCCCGGCTACCACGGCAAGCCCACCGACCCGGTCGACGAGCCCGGCAAGAAGGGGGCGACGCCGCTGAGCATCGCTAAGGACACGGGCAACATCCACCACTTCCTGGTCGGCGCGCAGGGTGCGCTGCCCAAGGACTCGGCGGGCAACCCGTGGAGCGGCTCGTACGTCTACAACTCCGGCAACCTGATCCTCGACCTGCTCTACAACCTCATGCTCGAGAGCACCGGCCGGCTGCAGAAGTGCCGCATCTACCAGATGACCGACAACAAGACGGCCCGCTCGACGATCGCGTACCTGATCGTGCGCGACCAGGCCCACGAGAACGCCTACGCCAAGGCGCTCGAGTCGCTGGGCGTCGACTGGGGCAAGACCCTGCCGATCCCGAAGACGAACGCCGAGCAGTTCCCCGAGGTCAAGAAGCTCGTCGACCAGGGCCTGCAGAGCGTCCAGTACACCTTCGACATCGACGACGCGAACCAGGCCGCCAAGCTCTACCGCGGCGCGTCGCCGAGCAACGACGGGACCGAGCTGAGCACGCAGACGATCCCCGAGGGCGGGATGCCGATCACCATCGCGCCGGAGCGGCGCGAGGAGTTCTCCCCGGGTCTCGACCCGGAGCTGCTGGCGCTGATCCAGGCCACCGCCGAGGTCGAGATCCAGTCGATCGAGAAGACGGACACCACCACCGCCTGAGCGAACCGCCCGGAGCGACCCCCCGCCGACGGCCCGGCACGCACGCCATGATGGCGTGCGTGACCGGGCCGCTGACGACTCTGGAACCGCTCCCGCCGGCCCTCCCGCTGCCCGAGGCGTACGACCGCCACCACCCGGGCGCCGACCAGCGGGCCGTGCTCGCCGGGCTCGTCGGGCGGAGGCCCTGGGCGCGGCTGACCTGGGCGGCGCTGGTCGAGGAGCTGCTCGCGCTCGGCCGCACCGACGTGGCGCTGGCCAAGCTGGCTGAGTCTCACGTCGACGCGGTCCGCATCCTCGACCAGGCGGGTTCGCGGCCCGAGCCCGGCGCCCTGTACGGCGTGTGGGCCTCCCGCTCGGCCTGGACCGGGCTCGCGGCGACCGAGGCCGCCGACGGCGGGCTCGAGGTCTCGGGCACGCTCCGGTTCACCTCCGGCGGCGGCGTGCTCGACCGGGCCCTGGTCCCCGTCTGGCTCGACGAGGACCACCACGTGCTGCTCGACCTCGACGTGACCGGGCTCGACCACGACACGAGCTTTTGGCGTACGGCGGCCATGGCGCCCACCCACACCTCCGAGGTCCGCGTCGAGCGCCTCGTCGTGCCCGCGTCCGCCCAGCGTGGACCGGTCGACTTCTACCTGTCCCGGCCCGGCTTCTGGGCCGGCGGCGCGGGGGTGGCCGCCTGCTGGGCCGGCGGGGCCGCCCGGGTCGTCGACGTCCTGCGGGCCTTCCACCCGCGCCCGAACCCGGCCCAGCAGGTGCGGTTCGGGGGTCTGCGAGCCGACCTGGCCGTCGCCGCGGGCGCGGTCCGGGCCGGCGCCCGGCTCCTCGACGACCCCACGACCGACACCACGGCCGTGGCCCTGGAGGTCCGGACCGTCGTGGTCCAGGCCGTGCACCGCGTCCTGGCGTCGGCCCGCCTGCTCACCGGACCGACCGGCCTCGCCCTCGACGACGACGTCGCCCACGCGGTCCCCGACCTCGAGCTCTACACGCTCCAGCACAACCTCGACGGCGCGCTGGCCGACCTCGGCACGGTCGAGGCATGAGGCGGCGCCGGGACGAGCGCCTCGCCCCTCCGCGCGATCCGGCCGCGCCGTCCGGTCCCGATGCGACGGTGGTGACCGGGTCGGGGCACCACGTCGACGTCTGGCGACGCCGCGCCGCCGCGAGCCCGCAGGTGGACGTCGCCGCCTTGCGCGACCTCGTCGGGGAGGGAGCGGAGCTGCTGATCTTCTCGGCGCACCCGGACGACGAGACGATCGGGGCCGGGCGCCTGCTCGCGGCGTGGCGCCGCTCCGGAGCGCGCGCGGCAGCCGTCCTCGCCACGGCGGGCGAGGCCTGCGTGGACCACGTCGGAGCCCGGCCGCCCGGGCTGGTCGCGCGCCGGCTGGCCGAGTGGGCGGCCGCGCTGGCCGTCCTCGACGTCGAGCCCGGCGAGACGTACGGGCTCCCCGACAGCGGGCTGGAGGACGTGCAGCACTCGCTGGACACCGCCGTGGCCACGACGCTGGCCGCGACCCTGGCGCAGGGCGGCCCGGCCGGCCGGCTCGTCCTGCTGGCGCCCCACCCCCTGGACCCGCACCCCGACCACCAGGCCGTGGGTCGTGCGGTCGCCGCGGCCGGGGCTCGCGCCGGGGTGCCCGTCTGGCACTTCGGGGTATGGCTCACCTACTGGGGCGACCCCGCTACCGACCTCGGCGGCCGGCTGGTGCGCGTCCGTGCCGAGGAGGCCGACGACCGGGCCTGGCGCGACGCCGTCGACTGCTTCGAGAGCCAGACCGCCCCGCTCGCCGAGGGCTGGGGCGCCGTCGTCCCGCCCGAGATGCTCGCGCACCACGACCAGCAGCTGCTGGTGCTGCCCGCCGAGGGCCCAGCCGCGTGACCGACCCGGCCCTCGTGCCCGAGACGCCCGACGTCCTCGTGGCCGTCCCGGCCCGCGACGAGGAGGAGGCGATCGAGCGCTGCCTGACCTCGGTGGTGGCCGCGCTGCGGGTCGCCGTCGACGCCGGCCGCGTCGCGCGGGTCCGCGTCGCCGTCGCGGCGCACCGGTGCCGGGACGCGACGGCCGAGCGCGCCCGCCACCTGCTCGAGGCGAGCGGCCTGGAGCACCTGGTCCTCGACGACGAGACCTCGGCGACCGTCGGTGAGGTCCGCACCGCGCTGGTCCGGGCCGCCCTGCGCACCGCTCCCCCGTTCGGGTCCGAGCGCACGTGGTTGCTCTCGACCGACGCCGACACGGTCGTCGGGACCGACTGGGTGACCGGTCTGCTCGACGTGGCGGGGCGCACCGGTGCCGACCTCGTCGCCGGCTTCGTCGCGCTCGACGACTGGCGCCCCGACCCGGGCGCGGCGGCGGCGTACGACGAGATCCTGCGGGCCGGGCTCACCGCCGAGGGGCACGAGCACGTGTGGGCCGCGAACCTCGCCGTCTCGGCCGCCGCCTTCGAGGTGGCGGGAGGCTTCCCCTCGGTGGGCCACGGGGAGGAGCGCCACCTGGCCGGGCGCGTGAGCGCCGCGGGCGGTCTGGTCGTCGGCTCCCTGTCGCCGGTCGTCGTGACCTCGGCGAGGATGCCGGGCCGCGCCGCCCACGGACTCGGCGACCTCCTGCGGCGCCTGTCCGCCGACGGCGGCGTCGCCGAGGCGTCCTGACCCGTCGCCGGCCCGGGCCCGCCGGCCGGCGCCCTGCTAGTCCACGGCGCCCGCGTCCGCGCCCCGTGCGGCCAGGTACGCCTCGAGCCGACCGGTGCCCTCCTGGAGCACCCGGCGGGCCACCGCGAGGTCGGCCTCGTCGGCGCCGGCGAACGAGACGTCCAGGGCCAGCGCCACCGGGTCGGGCAGCTGTGACCACAGGTCTCGGCCGGCGTCGGTGACGCTCAGCCGCCGCTGCCGCTGGTCGGCGGCGTCGGCGTGCTGGTCGACCAGGCCCTTGCGCACCAGCGTGGCCACCACGCCGCTCAGCGTCGCCCGCTCCACGCGGAGCAGCCGGCTCAGGTCGCGCTGCAGGGTGGGTCCGACGTTCACGAGGCGGTGCAGCACGTACCACTGGGTCGGGCCCAGGTCGTGCTCGCGCAGCACCGCCTCGACCAGGGCCCGGGACGTGAGGTGATACCTCTTCGCCCAGGCCCCGACCGAGTCGTGCTGGTCGTGCTCGTCAGCCATGCGTCTCGCCAGGCGTGCCGTCGGTCGGCCACGGTGCGTCAGCCACCCGCCATGGCTACCACGGGATGGTCTCGCCCTTCCAGCGCGTAAAGGTGCCCGTGGGTCCGTCCGGCCCGAGCAGGGCCACCCGGACGACCTCGCGCGACCCGTCCTCGAGCGAGTCCGTGCCGGCGTAGTTGTTCAGCGCGGTGCTCGTGAAGCCCGGCGAGACCAGGTTGATCTTGATCCCGGTGCCCTCGAGCTCGACCATCATGGCCATGGTCATCGCGTTCTCCGCGGTCTTCGACGCCGCGTAGCCCGGCCCGTACATCGCGCGGTAGGGGAACGACGGGTCCGCCGTCGACCCCAGCGAACCGACACCGCTCGAGACGTTGACGATCCGGGCGTCGGAGGACTCGCGCAGCAGCGGCAGCATCGCCTGGTAGACGGCGAGCACGCCGAAGACGTTGACGTCCCAGATGGCGCGGACCTCGTCGAGCGAGGCGACGCTCGCCCTCGACGTGGCCGCGATCTCCTCCGGGGTCTCGGTGCCACCACGCGTGTTGGAGATCCCGGCGTTGCTCACGAGCAGGTCGAGCCGGCCGTGCTCGTCACGGATGCGCCCCGCCGCCGCGGCGATGGACGCGAGGTCGGTCACGTCGATCTGGAGGGCGGTCGCGCCCTCCCCGATCTCGGCCGCCGCGGCCTCGCCCCGGCCCAGGTCGCGGGAGCCGACGTAGACCCTCACCCCGGCCGCGGCGAGCTCCTTGGCGACCTGGAAGCCGACTCCCTGGTTGGCCCCGGTGACCAGGGCGACGCGTTCTGCGGGCATGGTGCCCTCCTCTGCTCGTTCGTCAGGTACCTCACGATTATTCGTCAGGTACCTGACGAACACAAGAGCCCTGTGTCGAGGAGGATCAGCGCCGCGCTGCGCGCTCCAGCGAACGTTCCATCGTGCGGTAGGTGAGCGCGAAGTGGCCCTGCGCGATCCGCTGCGCCCGCTCGGCGTCGCCCTCGACGACGGCGGCGACCAGCTCGCCGTGCTCGTGCAGGGCCTGGGCGAAGAACTCGGGCTCGTACGGCTCCGCGCCGAAGCCCAGGGTCGCCGCGGCGGTGAGGTGCGCGCTCAGCGCGGTCAGGTGCGGGTTGCCCGCGGCCGCGCAGATCAGCCCGTGCAGGCGGCGGTCCCAGGCCCGGGCCAGCTCCATGGTCGTGCCGGTGGTGGCGAAGGCGGCCAGCGCCTCGGTCAGCTCGGTCCGCTGCTGCGGCGTACGACGCTCCGCCGCGGTGCGCGCGATCAGGCCCTCGACCAGGCAGCGGTAGTCGAAGAGGTCGCGCAGCCGGGGCAGCTCGGTCTCGAGCGTGCGGCGGGCCTCCTCCGGCGCGACGTCCTCCCACGCCTGCGTGGTGACGAAGGTCCCGCCGTGGCGCCCGCGCTTGGCGACGACGAGGCCCAGCTCGCCCACACGCTGCAGCGCCTGCCGCACGGTGACCCGGCTGACCTCGAGCCGGGTGGCCAGCTCGCGCTCCGACGGCAGCCGCTCGCCGGGCGAGAAGGTCCCGACCGCGATCGCGGTCACCAGGCGGCAGGCGACGTCCTCCGTCACGCTCGCGGGCCTCAGGGCGCCGGCAGCCGTCACAAGACCGTCACGAGACGCGTCGTCCAAAGGTATTGAGACCACACCTTTACCGTGTTTGACTGCCGTCGCCGATCATCGAACTCTCAGGGGAGCCGGACGTGAGCAGTGTAGGAGCGACGCCTGTGGAGGCGCCGGAGGACGGCGTGACGACCGGGACCGTGCCCTTCCGCGGCCACGAGACCTGGTACCGCGTGACCGGCACGATCGACCCGCAGTCGGAGCGCGCGCCGCTGGTCGTGCTGCACGGCGGACCCGGCGCCGCGCACAACTACACGCTGGCGATGACCGCCCTCGCCGACGACGGTCGCGCGGTCGTCCACTACGACCAGCTCGGCTGCGGGCGCAGCACCCACCTGCCCGACGCCGACCCCTCCTTCTGGACCGTCGAGCTCTTCGTCGCCGAGCTGCGCGCGGTCGTCGAGCACCTCGGCATCGCCGACCGCTTCCACCTGCTCGGCCAGTCCTGGGGCGGCATGCTCGGGCCGGAGGTCGTGCTCGCCGACGACAGCGGCATCCTCTCGCTGTCGATCTGCGACAGCCCGGCGTCGATGCCGCTGTGGCTGCAGGCCGCCAACGAGCTGCGCGACGAGCTCCCCGCCGACGTGCAGGCGACCCTCCTCGCCCACGAGGAGGCCGGCACGACCGACTCGGCCGAGTACAAGGCCGCCGAGGAGGTCTTCTACGACCGCCACGTCTGCCGCGTGGTGCCCAACCCGCCCGAGGTCACCGCGAGCTTCGCCCAGATCGACGACGACCCGACCGTCTACCACGCGATGAACGGGCCGAGCGAGTTCCACGTGATCGGCTCCCTCAAGGAGTGGTCGGTCGTCGACCGCGTGCAGGACATCCGGGTCCCGACGCTGGTCGTCGCCGGCGCGTACGACGAGGCCAAGCCGATCGTGTGGCAGCCCTTCGTCGAGCGCATCCCCGACGTGCGCAGCCACGTCTTCCCCTCCTCCAGCCACATGCCCCACGTCGAGGAGCCCGAGGCCTTCACCGAGGTCGTCGGGGCCTTCCTCCGCGAGCACGACTGAACACGACAGCTCCCCCGCAGCACCCCTGAGCCCCACCCACGCGCCCTGAGCCTGTCGAAGGGCCCCACCCCACGCCTCGAAGGACCCCTATGCCCAAGCAGCCCGACGCGCCCGCGTCCGAGCTCGCCGAGTTCGGCTACAAGCAGGAGCTGAACCGGACGCTCTCCACCACCGACCTGATCGTCTACGGCCTGGTGTTCATGGTGCCGATCGCCCCCTGGGCGATCTTCGGCGTCGTCTTCAACGAGGCCAAGGGCATGGTCCCGCTGGTCTACATCATCGGGCTGGTCGCGATGATCTTCACCGCGCTGTCGTACGCCCAGATGAGCAAGGCCTTCCCCATCGCCGGCTCGGTCTACTCCTACGTCGGGCGCGCGCTGCACCCGGTGCTCGGCTTCTTCGCCGGCTGGACGATCCTGCTCGACTACCTGCTGGTGCCGACGCTGCTCTACGTCTTCGCCGCCGAGTCGATGTCGGGCATCTTCCCAGGCGTGCCCAAGCCGCTGTGGATCATCGTCTTCCTCGTGATCAACACCGCGGTCAACTACGTCGGCATCTCCTTCACCGCGATCGTCAACCGGCTCTTCCTCGCCGCCGAGCTGGTCTTCGTGGTGATCTTCGTGATCATGGCGGTCGTGGCGATCAGCCGTGGCACCGACGGCGCCGCGTTCACGACCGCACCGCTCTTCAACGCCGACCTCTTCACCCCGCAGCTCGCCGCCGCGGCGCTGTCGATCGCGGTGCTGAGCTTCCTCGGCTTCGACGGCATCGCCACGCTGAGCGAGGAGGCCAAGGGCGGTCGCCGCTCCGCCGGCATCGCCATGATCAGCGGCCTGGTCCTGGTCGCGATCTTCTTCGTCACCCAGACCTGGCTCGCCGCGATGCTCGTCCCGGGCCGCACCGAGTTCGGCGAGGACGAGGCCAACAACGCCTTCTTCGGCCTCGTCGGCCAGATCAGCGGCAGCGGCTGGATGGTCGCCTTCCTGGCCATGAACGCGCTCGCCGTCGGCATCGCCAACGCGGTCGCCGCCCAGAGCGCCACGTCCCGCCTGCTCTTCTCGATGAGCCGCGACGGCCGCCTGCCGCGCTTCCTGGCCCACATCGACCCCAAGAGCAAGGCGCCGCAGCGCGCGATCCTGCTGGTCGCCGGCCTCACCCTGGTGCTCGGCCTCGTCTTCGTCGGCCAGATCGACGTGATCTCGACGCTGGTCAACTTCGGAGCCCTGACCAGCTTCCTGCTGCTGCACGTGTCGGTGATCGGCTACTACGCCGTCAAGCGGCGCAGCAAGAACGTCTTCCTGCACTGGGTCTCGCCGATCCTCGGCTTCCTGATCATCGGCTTCGTGCTCTACAACGCCGACGCCTCCGCCAAGATCGGCGGCGTCATCTGGCTCGGCGTCGGGGCGCTCGTGCTCCTCTACTACACGCGCAAGGGCACTGGTGTGCTCGAGGAGCACGCCGCCGACCCCTTCACGACCGCCGAGTCCGGGTCGAGCCTGGAGGCCGACCGCGCATGAGCGAGCACTTCCTCGGGCGCGAGCACGGCGTCGCCGCCTTCAGCCCCACCCGCGAGCCGGTGCTGCGGGTCGCCCCCGGCCAGGGCGACCGCATCACCTTCGAGACCGACGACGCCGCGTACGCCCAGATGGAGCAGTTCGGCGACCTCGCCAAGGTCACCGCCACCATCAACCCGGTCACCGGGCCGGTGTTCATCGAGGGCGCCGAGCCGGGCGACGTGCTCGCCGTGACCATCCACGCGATCGACGTCGCCGAGCAGGGCTGGTCGGTCTCCATCCCGGGCGCCGGCGCTCTGTCCGAGGTCATGGGCCCGGAGTTCTTCGTCCGCCGCGTCCCCGTGCGTGACGGCCGGGTGCAGCTGACCGACACGCTCGACTGCGCCGCGGCGCCGATGATCGGCTGCCTGGGCGTCGCGCCCGCCGACGTCGACGGGTCGACGGTCATGCCGACCTACCCGACCGGCGGCAACATGGACCTGACCGACGCGAAGGTCGGCAGCACGGTCTACCTGCCGGTGCAGGTCCCGGGCGCGCTGCTCAGCGTCGGCGACCTCCACGCGGTGATGGCGCGGGCGGAGTCGACGTTCGTGGCCATCGAGATCGCCGGCACCGCGACCCTGTCGGTCGACCTGGTCAAGGGCCGCACGATCCGCGGGCCGCAGGTCGACACCGGCGACGAGTGGGTCTGCGTCGGCCTCGGCGACCCCGTGCAGGACTCGATCGTCATGGCGTACGAGTCGCTGTACGAGGTCATGACGCAAGACCATGGCTGGAGCCGCGAGGACGCGTACGTCGTGCTCAGCGCCCTCGGCCACACCGAGCTCGGCGGGCCCACCGGCTCCTCCGACCCGGACCCGCTGCACCCCTTCCGTGCCGTCGGCGCCGTCACCCTCGCCCGGATCGCCAAGGACGTCCTGCTCACCGGGGGCCGCTGACCCGGCACCGACCGACCACGACGAGAGGCACCCCTTCCGCACGGCTCGTAGTGTGGAGCGGTGCCTCTCTTCGGTCGCTGGAGGAAGAAGCGGGAGCCCCGCGAGCCGGTCCCAGCCGACGACGCGCTGGTGCCGCTGGACGTCGAGCAGGCCGCGCGCCTGCGCCAGCTCGTCCGCGACGACCTCGGCCGACGCGGGCTCGAGGGCGAGGTGTTCGCCGACCACGTCGTGACCGCCGACCACCAGCTCGGCCTGCACAACCTGGCCAAGACCGTGGCGCCGGAGGACGCCGGGGCCTGGTCCCGGTTGGTCGGGCACCACCTCGACCTCATGCTCGAGCCCGCCGGCGAGGACGAGATGAGCGACGAGCACCTGCGCCGCTCGGTCATCGTCCGGCTCGCGCAGGACGCCCCCGAGCTCCGCGAGATCTTCCCCGACGTCCGCGAGGTCGCGCCCGGGCTGGTCCTGGTGCTGTGCATCGACTACCCGGAGCGGGTCGCGACGGTGGCGCAGTCCTTCTACGAGAGCCGCGGCGGACTCGCCCGCTGGTGGGTCATCGGGCTCGGCAACCTGCGCCGCCAGCTCGAGACCGAGCACATCGACCGGTACGCCATGGGCGAGGACAGCCCGATGCCCCGCTTCGACGTTCTCGAGGGCGACTCGGTCTACACCGCCAGCCTCGCGGCCGTGCTCCCCGAGGTGCTCGCCCTGAACGGCGAGTCCGACCAGGGCCGCGGCGTGCTCGTCGCCGTCCCAGACCGCAAGCGCCTGGTCCTCCGCGTCGTCGAGGGGGCCGAGACGCTGCCGGCGATCGCCGAGATCGCCAAGGTCACCCAGGCCGCGCACTCCTCCTCCGCCGGCCCGCTCAGCCCGCACGTCTACCTCGTCGACGACGAGGGCTGGCACCAGCTCACCCGGATCGAGGAGGGCACGATCTCGATCATGCTCGGGCGCGAGTCCGTGCGCGCCTTCGACCTGGACGACCGCGGCTGACCCACGCCCTCCGGCGAAACGCGAGCGTTGCACGGCATCCGTAGCGTGACGCCCGTGGACGCGCAGACGCTGACGACCGGGTACCGCATCGAGCTGCCGGCCTGGGTGGCCGACGAGGTCGCCGACGTCCCCGAGGTGCTCCCGAACCTCGAGGACCGGATGCGGCTGGTGCACCGCCTCGCCGGACGGAACTTCCTCGAGGGCGGCGGCGGACCCTTCGCCGCGGTCGTCGTCGAGCGCGACTCCGGCCGGGTCGTCTCCGTCGGCGTCAACGTCGTCCTCGGCTGCGGCATCTCGTCGGGCCACGCCGAGGTCACCGCGCTGGGCCTGGCCCAGGCGCGCCTCGGGTCGTGGGACCTCGGGGCCGAGGGCCTGCCCGCGCACGAGCTCGTCGTCAACTGGCGCCCCTGCGTCCAGTGCTACGGCGCCACGCTGTGGTCGGGCGTCCGCTCCCTCGTCGTCGCCGGGGACGGGACCGAGCTCGAGCAGCTCACCGGCTTCGACGAGGGCCCCATGGTCCTCGACTGGCGCGACCAGTTCCGCGCCCGCGGCATCGACGTGACGACCGACGTTCTGCGCCGCGAGGCCGTCGCCACCTGGCAGGCGTACGCCGACCACGTCGCCAGCACCGGTGCGACGGTCTACAACGCCCGGGCCGGCGCGCCCGACGCCTCCTGACCTCGGCCCCCGACCACGATCCCTGAGCCTGTCGAAGGGCAATGAGTTCAGGCCCCCGCAGCGGTCTCCCTCCTCAGCCGAACAAGGAGGCGCCATGCCCAGCGAACCGCGACCCCGCCGCCGCGTCGTCACCGTGCTCACCTGGCTGGGCCGCGCGCTGCTGGCGCTGGTCTTCCTGGGCGCCGGAGTGAGCAAGCTCGTCGGCGAACCCGCCATGGTGACGATGTTCGCCGACATCGGCGCCGGGCAGTGGCTCCGGTACGCCGTCGGCGCGCTCGAGGTCCTGGGCGCGGTCGGGGTCCTGGTGCCGCGGACGAGCCCGCTCGCCGCCGTCGGCCTCGCGCTGCTCATGGTCGGCGCGACCGCGACGAACCTCACCGTCCTCGGTGCGTCGCCCTGGCTCCCGCTCCTGCTGCTGGTCCTCGCCGGCCTCGTCGCCTGGGCGGGCCGCAAGCCGCTCCTCCACGGTTCGCTCACGCCCACCGGCTCCTGAGGCGGGGCTCACTACGCTCGACGTGTGAGCACCTCGAACGGCTGGACCGCGGACGACATCCCCGACCTGATCGGGCTGCGCGCCGTGGTCACCGGCGCCAACAGCGGGCTCGGCCTCCACACGGCCCTCGAGCTCGCCCGCCACGGCGCGTACACGACGCTGGCCTGCCGCAACGAGGAGCGCGGTCGCGCCGCCGTCGAGAAGGTCCGGGCCCAGCTCGGCGACGGTGCCGGCACCGCGGACCTGGCGATCCTCGACCTCTCCGACCTGTCCTCGGTGCGCCGCTTCGCCGAGAGCTGGCAGGGCCCGCTGGACATCCTGGTCAACAACGCCGGGATCATGGCCACGCCCTACTCCCGGACCGCCGACGGCTTCGAGAGCCAGCTCGGGACCAACCACCTCGGCCACTTCGCGCTCACCGGCCTCCTGCTGCCCGCCCTGCGCAGTGCGGACGCGGCCCGCGTCGTCTCGGTGTCGAGCCTCGGCCACCGGATGGGGCGCATCGACTTCGACGACCTGCAGTCCGAGGGGCGCTACCAGCGCTGGCTCGCGTACGGGCAGAGCAAGCTGGCCAACCTGCTCTTCATCCGCGAGCTGGTCCGCCGGCTCAACCGGGCGGGTTCGACGGTGGCGGCCGCCGCGGCGCACCCCGGGGGCTCGGACACCGAGCTCTTCACCGGCTTCGCCGGACGCAGCGGACCGCTCGCGACGTTCGCCAAGCGCGCGAGCTCGCTGATCGGCCAGCCGGCCGCCGCCGGCGCGTGGCCCAGCCTCTACGCCGCGACGATGCCCGACGTGGTGCCGGGCGACTACTTCGGCCCCGACAGCCCGACCGAGAGCCGCGGCAACCCGGTCCGCGTCGGCATGAACGCCCGGGCGCGCGACGCCGTCGTCGGCCGCCGCCTGTGGGACGTGAGCGAGGAGCTCACCGGCGTCACGTACGACCTCCCCCGCTGACGCCGCGGGTCGCGGTTCAGCCGAGCTCGGCGCGCACCACCGTGCGCACGACGTCGAGGTCGACGTCCGCGGCGAGCGCGGCGGCGTCGGGCATGTCGTCGCGCAGCACCTCCAGACCGAAGAGCGCGCGGCTCCAGAAGCCGAAGACCGTCGCACCCACCAGCCGTTCGGCCCGGGTCGTCACCTCCTCCTCCGGGACCTCGCAGCGCTGGACGAGGTGCGCGGCCAGCGCGCTCACGGCGACGCCCACGTACGACGCGTAGAGCGCGGCCGAGGCGTCGGGCAGGCGCTCGGCCTCGGTGACGCCCATCCGGCAGATCCGGACGATCGGCGCGTACGCGAGCAGCTGGCGGAAGCGCGCGCAGTAGCGCACGACGGCCTCGAACGGTTCGTCGGCGTAGTGCGACGGGACGGAGAGCCGCCCCTCGAAGAGCGTGTGCAGCCGCTCGATGCAGGCGCCGAACAGCGCCTCCTTGGTCGGGAAGTGCGCGTAGAGCGAGCGCTTCGACGTCGCGGCGCGGGTCGCGACGACGTCCATCGACGCGCGCTCGTAGCCGAGCTCGAGGAAGACCTGCTTGGCCACGTCGAGGATGTGCTCGTGGAGCACGTCGCCACGGCGAGCCATCGACACTCCCTGCAGTAAACGGTACAGTCGAGTTTACTTAGTACCTCGACCAGGAGTGACCCATGATCGTCCTCTCCTCCGCCACCGGCCACATCGGTGGCCGTGTCCTCGCCCAGCTCCTCGACCACGACGCCGGTGTCGGCCCACAGGTCCGCGTCGTCGTCCGCGACCCCGCCAAGCTTCCCGCCGAGGTGCGTGAGCGCGTCGAGGTCGTCGAGGGCTCCCACCGCGACGCCGCTGTCGTCGACCAGGCGCTGGCCGGCGCCGACGCCCTGTTCTGGCTGATGCCGGCCGACCCGACGGCACCCAGCATCTACGACACCTACGTGACCGCGAGCATCCCCGGCGCCGAGGCGGTCGTGCGGCACGGGGTGCCGCGGGTGGTCACGGTGTCCGCGCTCGGACGGGGCACCGGCCTCTACGCCGGGCACGTCTCGGCGTCGCTCGCCATGGACGACCTCTTCCGCAGCACCGGCGCGCACGTCCGCGTGCTGGCGAACCCGACGTTCATCGACAACCTCGAGCGCCAGGCGCGCTCGCTCGCCGCCGGCGTCCTCACCGGCACCCAGCCGGCCGACCTCGAGGCGCCGATGGTCGCCACACGCGACATCGGCGACGCCGCGGCCCGCCTGCTGCTCGACGACACCTGGAACGGCCAGGACACCGTCGACCTCCTCGGCCCGGAGGACCTGTCGGCCGACGACGTCGCCGCCGTCCTGAGCGAGGTCCTCGCCCGGCCGGTCCGTTACGAGCGCGGCGACCGCGCCGCCGACGTGCAGACCTACCAGCGCTACGGCATGTCCCCCGCGGTCGCGCAGGCCCTGGTCGACATGGACCTGGCCAAGGAGCGCGGCCTGGACACCGCCGTCACCCGCACGCCGAAGAACACGACACCCACGACGCTGCGACAGTGGGCCACCGAGGTGCTCCGCCCGATGATCGAGGAGATGGCATGACCGACCACCGCCCCACCGCGCTCGTCCTCGGGGCCAGCCGCACCATCGGCCTCGCCGTCGTCGAGGAGCTCGTGCACCGGGGCTGGGACGTGGTGGGAACCGTCCGCCGCCCGGGACGGACGGCCCTGCACGACCTCGCCGACCGCAGCGCCGGTCGCGTCGAGGTCGAGACGGCGGACCTGACCGACCGCGGCAGCCTGGTCGCGCTCCGGCGCCGGCTGGACGGCCGCCCGCTCGACCTCGTGCTCGTCAACGGCGCGATCACCCAGGGCGACGTCCCCGGGTCCGACGTGACGCCGGAGTCCTTCACCGAGGTCATGCTCACCAACGCCTGGGGACCGATGGTCGCCGTCGGGGTGCTCGGCGACCTCGTCGCGGAGTCCGGGACCGTCGCGGTGATGTCGTCGAGCCAGGGCAGCATCGCGCTCAACAGCAACGGCGGC
The DNA here is from genome assembly GCF_900105785.1 of Microlunatus sagamiharensis. Classification (NCBI taxonomy): domain Bacteria; kingdom Bacillati; phylum Actinomycetota; class Actinomycetes; order Propionibacteriales; family Propionibacteriaceae; genus Microlunatus; species Microlunatus sagamiharensis. The sequence continues at coordinate 393,259 of NZ_LT629799.1, read as the reverse complement.
CACGACGTCTACCGGGCGAGCAAGTCCGCGCTCAACCAGCTGATGCGCTCCCACGTCGCCCGGCACGCCGACGACCCGCGCACGTTCCTGCTGCTCAACCCGGGCCACATCCAGACCGACCTCGGCGGCCCGGGCGCTCCTCTGACCATCGAGGAGGCCGTGCCCGACGTCGTGGGCACGCTGGTGAGCGTGGCCGGGCGCGGCGGGCTGCACTTCCTCGACCGCTTCGGGCAGACCGTCCCCTGGTGACGGGCCCGTAGGGTCGTGCCGTGGCGTCCCGACCCCGACCCGTCCGTACGGGTCGTGCTGCCGCCCAGCTCGGCGCGCAGCTCGCCGCGCTGCGCGAGCAGCAGGACCTGAGCGTCGACCAGCTCGCCGAGCGCTCCAACCTCAGCCGCGCGACGGTGCGCCGCGTCGAGGGCGGCGACCCGGGGGTCGGGCTGGGCACTTTCCTGACCGTGGTCAAGACCCTCGGGCACCTCGACGCCCTGCACGACGCGCTGGAGCTCGAGGATGACTGAGGCGTTGGACGCGGAGCCCGCGACCGGGCGTTCAATGAACCTCATGGCGGAGCGATGGGTGGCGACCCGATACGGCGACCTGAACGGGCTCGAGCTGCAGGAGCACGAGCCTCCCGCACCCGGACCGGGCGAGGTGACGATCGAGGTCCGCGCCGCCGGCGTGAACCCGGCCGACTACAAGCGCATCCTGCAGGGCACGAACCCGGACGCGCTGCCCCACCCGATCGGGTTCGAGGTCGCCGGCGTCCTGACCGCGGTCGGCGAGGACACCGAGATCGGCTCCGGCCCGGCCTCGGTCGGCGACGCCGTCCTCGCCTTCCGGATCGGCGGCGGCTACGCGACCGCGGTGACCGTGCCCGCGAAGGACGTCTTCGCCAAGCCCGACGCGCTCAGCTTCCGCGAGGCCGCGAACCTCCTCCTCGCCGGCTGCACCGCCGCCGAGATGCTGCACGTGACCGGGGTGCGCGAGGGCGACACGGTCCTCGTCCACGGCGCCTCGGGCGCGGTCGGCGTGAGCGTCCTGCAGCAGGCCCGCGCACTCGGGGTGCGGGTGGTCGGCACTGCGAGCCGGGCCAACCAGGACGTGGTCGCGCAGTTCGGCGGGATCCCGGTCGTCTACGGCTCGGGGCTCGCCGACCGCGTCCGGGAGGCGGCGCCGGACGGGGTCGCCGCCGCCCTCGACTGCGTGGGCACCGACGAGGCCGTCGACGTCTCGCTGCAGCTCGTCGACGACCGGTCCCGGATCGTCACCATCGCCGCGTTCGCGCGGGTGCAGCAGGCCGGGATCCGGGCGATCGGCGGGGCCATGCCCGCGAGCGCGGAGTACCGCGACCGGGTCCGGGGCGACCTGGTCGCCATGGCCGGACGCGGCGAGCTCGTCGTCCCGGTCGCGCGGACGTTCCCGCTCGACCAGGCCCGCGAGGCCCTCGCCCTGCTGCGGACTGGTCACCCCGGCGGCAAGCTCGCGCTGGTCCCGTGACGGTGGCGCGGCTCTAGCCGAGCCCGCGGCGGACGGGGTACGTTCCGCCGGTCGGCCGACGAGGGCCGGCCCGAGGAGGCATCCCCCGTGCGCACTCCCCTTCGAGCGGTCGCGGGCGCCGCGTCCGCCGCAGTCCTCCTCAGCCTCGCCGCCACCCCCGCCCACGCGGCAAGTCCCGGCTACGTCGCGCTCGGCGACTCGTACGCCTCAGGCGTCGGGACCCGCAGCTACGTCAGCGACGGCACCAGTTGCCAGCGCTCGGTCTACGGCTACCCCGCACTCGTCGCCGGCAGCCGGGGCTACGCGCTCAACCTCCGGGCCTGCTCCGGCGCGACGATCGCCGACGTCTCCAGCCTCCAGCTGAGCGCGCTGAGCACCTCGACCGCGTACGTCAGCGTCACCGTCGGCGGCAACGACGCCGGCTTCACCGACGTGCTCACGACCTGCGCGCTGCCCGCCTGGGCCAGCAGCTGCAACGGCGCCGTCGTCCGCGCGCAGGGCATCGTCGCCAACCAGGTGCCCGGCCGGCTGAGCACCCTCTTCGGCCAGATCAGGGCCAAGGCGCCGCACGCCCGCGTCGTCGTCGCGGGCTACCCGCGCCTCTTCAACGGCGAGGACTGCAACGCCTTCACCTGGTTCTCGCCCACCGAGGAGACCCGGCTCAACGCCACCGCCGACCAGCTCGACGCGGTGCTGTCCACGGCGGCGAGCCGGGCGGGCTTCACGTTCGCCAACCCGGCGCCGGCCTTCGCCGGGCACGCCGTCTGCGACGACGCCGAGTGGCTCAACGGCCTGTCCAGCCCGACCTCGGAGTCCTACCACCCGAACCGCACCGGTCACGCGTCCGGCTACGCACCCCTGGTCGGCGCCCGCCTCGGCGGGACCTCGTCGGCCTCGGCGCTCCGCGTGACGAGCGCGACCATCTCGGCCGAGCGGCTCGCGAGCCAGCAGCGCCGGTATGCCGCCGGGGACCGCGCGATCCGGCCCGAGACGTTCCGGCGCCCGGACCTCACGAGCCCCACGGTCGAGCGGGCCGCGCGGCGAGCGGGAGTCGACCTCGACAGCCGGACGAGCATCGACCGGGCGGACCGGCGGTACGCGACCGCGCAGGCGAAGGCGTTCCGGCAGCGGTAGGTCTCAGCGGACCGCGTTGCGGTCCCCGCTGCACGTCGCCGAGCCGGGCTCGAACGCCTCCGGCCCGGCGGTCGCCCGCTCCTGCCGGGAGGGGCAGCCGTCCGGGCCCAGGTCGAGGAGCGCCATCGCGAGGAGGGCGCCGAGGACCACGGTCCCGACGCCCGCGCCCAGCCGGACCAGCCGGCCGTGCCGCCGGAGCAGCCACACGACGACCGGCACGAGCACCAGCCCGCTCACGAGGAGCCCGACCTGCGCCTCCCCCGGCGAGAAGGCCGGACCGAACCCTCCCCCGCCGCACCCCGAGACGCCGCAGGCCAGGAAGCCGGTGACCGCCAGCGCCAGTCCGTACGCGACGACGGTGAGCAGCACGGCGACGCCGAGGACTGCCGCACGGCGTACGCGGCCGCGGTCCGGGGCCGGCACCGGGTTCCGGCCTCAGGCCTGCTGACCGAAGGCGAGCGGTTGGCGGGTGGCGAGGTAGGTCGCCCAGTTGAGCTTGCGCACCGCGCCCGTCGCGTCGCGGCCGACCCGCAGCAGCTCGCCGGCCTCGCGGCCGGAGACCGTGCGGTAGAGGTCCTCGCCGACCGGCTCGAACACCGACGGCGGCTTGTCCTTCGGCGCCTGCGGCGAGCGCGCCTCGAGCCGGCCCTCACGGACCGAGAAGTCGAACGGCGAGCCCTCGGTGTACCAGCGGCCGAGCAGCGGCACGAGCTCCGGCGGCACGGACGTGCCCGGGCGCCACGGCTCGAGCTCGACCGGGTCGTGCTCGGTGACGTGGTCGGCGAGCGCGATCGCCCAGCCAGCGATGTCGGGCGGCGTGCTGCTGCTGGTCAGCACCACCCCGCCGGTCCTCGCCTCCCGGTCGGTGAACAGCGCCGTCACGTGGCCGGGCATCCCGCCGGTGTGCCCGACGTACGTCCGCCCGTTGACGCGCTGCAGGAAGAAGCCGAGGCCCATCGCCGACGTCCAGCCGTCGGCGTCGATCATGATCTGCGGGACGCACATCTCCTCGAGCGTGTCCGGCGCCAGCACCTCCTCGGTCGGGTCGGCGACGAACGCCGACCAGCGCGCTAGGTCCTCGCCCGTGCTGGCCAGGCCGCCGCACGGCACCATCCCCCGCAGGTCGAGGACGGGCTCGGGGACCGGCACGTCGGTGTAGGGGGAGACGTAGTAGCCCTGCGCGTGCGCGCCGTCGAAACCCACCGTCGTACGCCGCATCCCCAGCGGGTCGAGGATCCGGGCGCGCAGCGACTCCGCCCACGGCCGGCCGTCGACGCGGGCCACCACCTCGCCGAGCATCGAGTAGACGAGGTTGGAGTAGTGCCAGAGCCGGTGCGGCGGGTGCACCCGCTCGGCCTCCTCGAACTCGCGCACGAGCGTCTCGACGTCCGGGTTCTGCAGGGTCTCCCAGACGTCGCCGACGGGTTCGCGCTGCATCCCGGAGGCGTGGGCCAGGGCCTGCCGGATCGTGATGGCGCCGTGCACCGACTCCGGGAAGAAGCGGCCCAGCGGGTCGTCGAGCGACAGGTGGCCCTCGTCCCGCAGCCGCATGATCAGCACCGCGGTGAAGGTCTTCGTGTTCGACGCGATGAGGAACTGGTCGTCCGGCCCGGGCGCGACGTCCGGCTCGTCGAGGTGCCGGGCGCCCACGCCGGTCGACCAGGTCAGCCCGCCACCGCGGACGACGCCCGCGAACACACCGGGCACGCGCCCGTCCCGCTGGCGCTCGACGACGAGGCGCCGCAGGTCGCGGCGGGTGGACTCCTGGAGAGGTTCGCTCACCAGGCCGACCCTAGAACCGCCCCTGGACGAGCACGGTCACCGGGACTGCTGCGGCAGGTCCGTGCGCGCCTCGCGCTGCACCTGCTCGGCCAGCGAACCGGGCGAGGTCGCCCGGCGCGACAGCAGCGCCACGACCGCGGCCGCGAGCATCGCAGCGGCGATGATCAGCAGCGAGGCGGAGAAGCCGCCGGTGGCGTCCTTGACCCGACCGATCAGCGGAGTCACGGTCAGCCCCGCCACGTTGGCCAGCGCGTTGATCAAGGCGACCCCGGCGGCCGCGGCGACGCCCGTGGTGAACGACGTCGCGCTCTGCCACAGCGCGGGGATCGCCGACCAGGCCACGCCGGTCGACAGCGCCAGCAGCGCGAAGCCGGCGAACGTCGGCCCCGCCGCCACGCTCAGCGCGAGCAGGATGCCCGAGGCCGCCATCGGGACCGCCATGTGCAGGTGGGTGCGGCCGCGCTTGGCGACGCTCCGGCCGACGAGGAGCATGAAGACGACCGCGAGCGCGTACGGGACCGCGGTGAGCAGCGCCGTCGTGAAGTTGCCCGGGCTGCCGAAGGTCCCCTTGATCACCTGGGGCATCCACAGCGTCAGCCCGATGCTGTTGAACGAGTAGAGGAAGAGGAAGAGCGCCAGCAGCAGGATGCCGGGGTTGGTCAGCGCCTGCCGCACGGTGAAGGTCCGCTGCGACTCCAGCGCCCGGCGCTCGGTCGCCAGCGCCTTGACCAGCCAGGTGCGGTTCTCCTCGGGGAGCCAGGCGGCGTCCTTCGGGGAGTCGGTGAAGCGCTTGAGCACGACGAACGCGAGCACCACGGCCGGGACCGCCTCGAGGACGAAGAGCCACTTCCAGCCGGCGATCCCGCCCACCCCGTCGAGCTTGAGGAAGGCCCCGCTGATCGGGGCGCCGATCGTCGTGGCCAGCGCGGACCCGACGTAGAACTGCGCGGTCGCCCGCGCGCGGTGCCGGGCGGGGAACCACAGCGAGAGGTAGAAGATGATCCCCGGCGTGAAGCCCGCCTCAGCCGCGCCGAGCAGCAGCCGGACGAGGGCGAAGGACTTGAAGCCGACGACGAGGGCCATGCACCCCGCGACGATCCCCCAGGTGATCATGATCCGGGCGATCCAGACGCGGGCGCCGAAGCGCTCCAGCGCGACGTTGCTCGGGACCTCGACGAGGATGTAGGTGACGTAGAACAGCCCGGCCCCGAGCCCGTACGCGGTCGCGGTGAGGCCGATGTCGGCGTTCATGGTCAACGACGCGACCGAGATGTTGGACCGGTCGAGGTAGGCGACCAGGAACAGCACGATGATCAGCGGCATCAGCCGGCGGGAGACGCGGCTGACGGTGTCGCTCTCGATTGCGGAGAGCTCGACGGTCCCGGTCGTGCCGCGATCGGCTTTCGTGGTGGACATGCGTCTCCTCGAGGCGGAGTGGTCGATGGGTGAGGCGGAGCGCGGTGCAGGCTCAGCGGGGCTCGGCACGCCTGAGCCGGGCGGCGAGCCGGGTGAGCCCGGCGACGAGCGAGGTCTCGAGCTCGGGGGTGAGCCGGTCGGCGACGAAGCTCGCGCTGACCGCGGTCGGCGGTCCCGGCGCCCCCACGCCGACGCCGAAGCACCGGATGCCGGGCACGCCCTGCTCGTCGTCGACGGAGTAGCCGCGCTCCTGGACCGCCGCGAGGTCGGCGCGCAGCTGGGCGACGGTGCGCAGGGACCGCGGGGTGCGCACCGGGAGGCGGTCGAGCGCCGCCAGCCGCCGCTCCAGCTCGTCGTCGTCCAGCTCGGCCAGCATCGCGCGACCGAGGGCGGTGACCGTCGCCGGGTTGCGGGTGCCGATCTCGTTGACGAACCGCGCCGGCTGGTGCCCGTCGTGCCGGGCCACGTAGACCACGTCGGTGGCGTCGAGCACGGCCAGCACGACGGTCTCGCCCTGCAGCTCGCGCGACGCCGCGACTGCCCGGTGGAACTCGTCCACGACACCGGTCGAGGCGAGAGCCGCACGGCCGAGCTCGACGACCTTGTAGCCGAGCACCCAGCCCGCCGCCGTACGCCGGACCATCCCCGCGCCCTCCAGGCTGACGAGCACGTTGAGGGTCGAGGACTTGGCCGCCCCGAGCTCGGCGGCCAGCGTGGTGAGCGGCACCGGCTCGGAGCGGCGGGCGAGCAGCTCGAGGACGAGGCCCGCGCGGTACGCCGCCGGGGAGGGCGCCTGCTCCCCCGAGCCGTAGGCCGCACCTCCCCGACGGCCGTCGGTGCGGCCGGCCTCCTCGGGCTGGACCTGTGCTGACACGTCGACCTCCTCGTCGCCTGACACCTGACCACCTCTCGTCGTCCCCGTGAACTGCGCGTTCAGCGGGCTGAACGCTGGTTCTCATGACGAGCATCGCCCGTACGCCTGGAGACAGCGGGCTGAACCGCCCCACACGCGCCGGGTCACCTCCGCCTAGCGTGGCGGGATGAGCGCGCCCACCGCCCCCGCCCGGCCGAACCCCGGCGTCCACGTCGGACCCGACCCCGACCAGCGGCTGGAGGACGCGGTCCGCGCCGGGGGTGGACGGGTCGTCGGCGCCGACGAGGCCGACGCGATCGTCTTCCACTCCGACGCGGACGACCCGGACGAGAGCGCCGCCCTGGTCACCGACCGGACCCGGTGGGTGCAGCTCCCGCACGCCGGCATCGAGCGCTGGACCGCGGCAGGACTCATCACGGACGAACCCGTCTGGACCAGCGCAGCCGGCGCGTACGGCCCGCAGGTCGCCGAGCACGCCCTCGCCCTCCTCCTCGCCGGCGCCCGCCGGCTCCAGGCCGCGGCCCGGGCGCAGACGTGGGACCGGCAGCCCGGCCGGGTCGTCGCGGGCAGCACCGTCGCGCTGGTGGGGTTCGGCGGCATCGGGCGCTGCCTGCTGCCGATGCTCGAGCCCCTCGGCTGCCGGGTGCTGGCCGTCACCGACTCGGGCCCGGTCGAGGGCGTCGAGCGGACCGTGGGTCGCGACGCCTACCGGGAGGTCCTGCCCGAGGCCGACTTCGTCGTGCTCCTTGCCGCCCTCACGCCGCAGACCCGCGGCATGATCGGCGCCGCCGAGCTCGACCCCATGCGCGACGACGCCTGGCTGGTCAACGTCGGCCGCGGCGGCCTCGTCGACACCGACGCCCTCGTGGAGGCGCTGCGCGAGGAGCGCATCGGCGGCGCCGCGCTCGACGTCACCGACCCTGAGCCGCTCCCCGACGGCCACCCGCTCTGGACCCTCCCGAACGCGCTCATCACCCCGCACGTGGCCAACCCGCAGGAGGCCCACGACGCCGCTCTGGCCGAGCGCTTACGCGAGAACGTGCGCCGCTTCGCCGCCGGCGAGGAGCTCCTCGGGGTCATCGATCCCGAGCAGGGCTTCTGACCGACGGCATTGGCCCAGGCAGTTACTGCCGCCAGTCGCAGCGACCAGGCCACGATCCCTGAGCTTGTCGAAGGGCCACCCAGCCACGATCCCTGAGCCCTGTCGAAGGGCCACCCGCGATCGTGAGTCCAGCCACGAGTCCTGAGCCTGTCGAAGGGCTGCTTCCACTGTCCGCGGCGAACCAAGACACGACCCCTGAGCTTGTCGAAGGGCCATCCACGCACGCCCCCTAAACCTGTCGACGAACCAGGCCACGATCCCTGAGCTTGTCGAAGAGCCGCCGACACACGCCCCCGGAACTTGCCGAACCAACCCCTCCCTCCGCAAACCCACTTTTTGTCAGAACGACAAGTTAGCCTGAAGTCATCACGGACGAGGACCTCAGGAGGCCGACATGACGGCGACGCTCAGCACCCAGGCGGAATGGTTCAGCAACTACGTCAGCTCCACGATGTCGGTCCTCGGCGTCCATGAGCCCGACAGCGACGGCGACCTCCCCGTCCGGGGCGTCACGAGCCCCGGATGGGTACGGGTCCAGACGCACCAGCCCTGGGGCGCGCGGATCTTCGCCTACGCCGCGACCGGCGTCCCGGCGAAGGTGGCGGTCTACAAGGAGCTCAACGCGGCGATGCTGGCCGACCGCGCGGTGCGGGTCTTCCTCACCGACACCGGCGCCGTGGTGGTGGACCAGCTCGTCCTCGCCGACACCGTCGGCACCGACACGCTCCGTCGGGCGGTCAAGCGGGTGCTCAAGGTCGCCGACCGGCTCGGCCCGGTGCTCACGGCACTGCACGGCGGCAGCGTCCCCCTCCCACCCATCGCCCCCGAGGGCTGACGGCGATGACGTACGAGTCGGAGTACCCACCCGTCTACGTCACCGTCGACGTGGTGCTGCTGACCGTTCGCGACGACGCGCTGCAGGTCCTGCTCGTCGAGCGCGGTGCCAGGGAGCAACGGGGCTCACTCGCGCTGCCCGGCGGGTTCGTGCGCCAGGAGGAGGACCTGCCCGACGCCGCCCGCCGCGAGCTGCGCGAAGAGACCGGCGTCGACGTCGAGCCCGCCCACCTCGAGCAGGTCGCCACCTTCGGTGCGCCCTATCGCGACTCCCGGGGCCGCGTCGTGTCCGTCGCCTACCTGGCCGCCCTGCCCGCGCTGCCCGTCCCGGTCGCGGGGACCGACGCGGCGGCCGCACGCTGGGAACCCGTCTCGGCGGCGCTCGACGAGCCTCTCGCCTTCGACCACCACGCGATCCTCGAGGCGGGCGTCGACCGGGCCCGGAGCAAGCTCGAGTACACCGCCCTGGCCACGACCTTCGTGGGGCCGACCTTCACCGTCGCCGAGCTCCGGCACGTCTACGAGGTCGTGTGGGGCCGGTCCCTCGACCCGGGGAACTTCCACCGCAAGGTGCTCGGCTCGGAGGGCTTCGTCCGCCGCACCGCCGAGCAGCGCTCGAGCGGACGCGGCAGACCGGCCGCGACGTACGAGCACGGTGGCGCGACCCTGCTCCACCCCCCGATCCTGCGCCGGGCGGCTCCCTGAGCCCCGGCCCGCACCCCAACTCGACCTGCCGGCACGACCCGAGGAGAACGACCATGACCCTGAAGCTGACCACCGCCCAGTACGACCGCGCCGCCGGCGTCCTGCTCGCCCTCGCCGCGGGCGACGCCCTGGGTGCGGGCTACGAGTTCGGCCCGCCGCTCGACGACGACGTCGAGGTCCGGATGCAGGGCGGCGGCTCGTTCGGCTGGGCGCCCGGCGAGTGGACCGACGACACCTCGATGGCCGTGGCCATCGCCGAGGTCTCCGCGGAAGGCCTGGATCTCCGCAGCGCCGAGGCCCAGGACCGCATCGCCGCGCGCTGGCTCGGCTGGTCGCGGAACGCCAAGGACGTCGGCATCCAGACGGGGCAGGTGCTCGGCGCCGTCACCGGCGGCACTCCGGGCCTGGCTGAACGCGTGCGCAAGGCGACGGCCGACCTCCACCGGCGGACTGGACGGACGGCGGGGAACGGTTCGCTGATGCGAACCGCCCCCGTCGCCCTCGCCCGCCTGGACGACCCCGACGCCCTCGTCGAGGCGGCGCACGCGCTGAGCGCGATCACGCACGCGGACCCGGAGGCCGGCGAGGCCTGTGCGCTGTGGTGCCTGGCAATCCGGCACGCGGTGCTCGAGGGGACGTTCGACGGGCTGCGGCTCGCGGTCGACGCCCTGCCCGCCGACCGCCGGGCCGTCTGGACCTACCGCCTCGACCTCGCCGAGGAGCTGCCGCCCTCGGCCTTCACGCGCAACGGCTGGGTCGTGGAAGCCCTGCAGGGCGCGTGGTCCGCGATCGCCCGCACCGTCGTCCCCACCGGTGGGCAGCCCGGCGACCACCTCCGGCTCGCCCTCGAGGCCGCGGTCCGGGGCGGGCACGACACCGACACCGTGGCGGCGATCGCGGGTTCGCTGCTCGGCGCCCGCTGGGGCGCCTCGGCCGTGCCCTCGGCGTGGCGGCGGGTCCTGCACGGCTGGCCCGGGCTCCGCGGCCGCGACCTCGTCCGCCTCGCCGTCCTGACCGCCCGCGGCGGACGGCCCGACGGCGCCGGCTGGCCCAGCGCCGCCGTCGTCGACTACTCGATCTACGAGAGCAGCGCCCTCGCCCGCCACCCGCAGGACGAGCACGTCTGGCTCGCCGGCGTCGGCGCCTTCGACGACCCGCCGCCCGAGGTCGACGCCGTCGTCTCGCTCTGCCGTCTCGGCGCGGCGCAGGTGCCGGTCGCCCGCGTCGCACCCGAGGACCACGTCGAGGTCTGGCTCGTCGACAGCGCCGACCCGGCGCAGAACCCGAACCTCGACCTCGTCCTCGCCGACGCCGTCGACGCGGTCGCCGCCCTACGCGCCGAGGGCCGTACGGTCCTCCTCCACTGCGTCCAGGCCCAGAGCCGTACGCCGACGGTCGCCGCCTTGTACGGCGCCCGGGTCAGCGGGCAACCGGCGGCGGAGTGCCTGGTGAAGGTTCAGGAGGTGCTGCCGGGGGCGCACCCGAATCAGGCGTTCCTGGAGGTGATCGAGGGCAGGAGCGCGGAGCCCGCGCGTGCTGGTCGAGCTTTCGGTGCTGTGGCGGGCTCGAGGAGCCTCGTTCAGGACCGCGAGATCACGCTCACCGCCAACGAGGCCGACCAGCTGCTCGTCATCCTCGACGACGTCGTCGGTTCACTCGACCGCATCGGCAGCCGGGAGGCCGCAGGCGAGGACCCCGGGCACGAGTGGGTCCACGAGTACTTCTCGACCGGTGGCGCCACGCGGCGGTTGTCGCACGCGCGCCGGATCCTCAGCAAGGCGTTCGCTCGGGTGTACACCGACGACGAGCAGGCGGAGATCTGGGACCAGCGTGAATGGCCTGTCTGGGCTGTGCACCTGCCCGAGATCGCACGCAAGCCAGACGACCGCTGACAACGGACCGCCTCAAGCCTCGCCCCATGTCCCCCGCACGGAGGACAGGTGTTGTCCGTCCGCCTGAAGTGTTGTCGAGGTTCCGCTGAGGGTGGCCAAGTGCCCCCCTCGTCATGCCAGGATCACATTCGACGGGCTATACGAGCACCTGTCCGGGGCCCGTTCCCAACGCCAACGCGGTCGGTCAGCCGACCAGGAAGTGAGTCCGCCATGTCGGGACGCGTTCTCTCCAGCGAGCAGGCCAAGTCGGCCATCACGCAGATGCAGTCGATCATCAACGGCGGCCTCACCAACGAGATCAACAACCTCAACACCCAGGGCCAGGCCCTGTCCGACCCCAACAACTGGGACGGTCCCCTCGCCGAGCGCTTCCGCAGCTCCACCTGGCCGGAGACCAAGTCGGCGCTCGACAAGGCCAAGACCGAGCTCGAGGAGCTCCGCGGCCAGCTCCAGCAGATCTCCAGCAACATCATGACCGCCGGCGGCGGCAGCTAGGCCGCCCGGACCCCGACGGACGCTCTTCGAGCCTTGAGGGTCGAGCACCACCGCACCACCTGCACGAACCTGACCACGCTGGTCCCGCGGGTAGTAAATCTGCCCGCGGGACAGCGCAGCCGTGACCACTGGAGAACCTGATGGCCCTGGGCGCCAATGCCGCTCCCGTCCCCTTCGACTTCGGCGCTGCCGAGTCGCTGATCACGGCCTGCCGCACCGCGGCTTCGTCCATCGACGCTCAGGTCGGCCAGCGCTGGTCGCTGGTCAGCACGGGGTCCAAGGAGTTCAAGGGCCTCTTCTCGCAGCTGTTCGCCGGCAATGCCCTGACCGCCGCTGCGGATGCGACCGAGTTGTCGATGTCCCTCCGGGACATGGCGGACAAGGCTCAGCAGCTCGCCGACCAGGCGCGCGCGGAGCAGGAGCGCCGCGACAAGGCCAAGGCGTGGCAGGAGGAGCACGACAACCGCAGCGGCGCGCAGAAGGTCTGGGACGACCTCTTCAACTCAGGGGACGACCCGCCGTTCGGCGACCCCGTCGAGCCAGGTCCGCTGTCAGTCCCTGCGCCGCCGAACCGTCCCCGCGACCCCATGGCCCCTGCCGGTGGTTCCGGTCAAGGGGGCAGCGGCGGCGGAACCTCCTCGGCGATGCCGAAGAACCTGCACGCCTTCGCCTCCGGCTCGAGCGACCTGAACGGTCAGCTGGAGCCGGTGCCCGGCCGGGTGAGCAACGCCTACGACACCTTCTGCATGAGGTGCAAGTGGGGCAGCCTCGACGCGAACGGACCGATCAACGGCTTCCGTCAGTGGCTGGCCGCCAACGCGATGGACGTCGAGTGGGCGACCGTCGTCGCCAACGCCTTCAAGGCCGCCGGCGCCAACGGCGAGGTGTCGACGTTGTCGAACAGCGCCGTGGCCGCTGCCCTGCAAGCGCACCACGTCAACATCACGCGGAACGACCTCACGATCCAGCCGCCTCAGGCCTACGGCGCTCCTCCGACGTCGGGCTACGCCGACGACCCGGTCAACACCGCCACCGGCAACTTCCTCGAGGTCGAGGCCGACCTGACCTTCCCCGGCGCCGCCTCGATGCTCACGCTCGGGCGCACGTACAACTCCTTCGACGCCGAGATCCACGCCTTCGGCGTCGGCTGGTCGTCGATCTGCGAGGCCGGCCTGACGCTCGCCGACGACCTCGCGCGCTTCACGCTGCCCGACGGTCGGCAGATCCACTTCCCCCGTCTCGGCGACGGTTGGGACCGCGCGGCCGGCGAGAGCCTCTGGCTCTCCCGCGACGCCAACTCCGGCGAGCTGGTCGTCACCGGCAACGACGGCTCCTGGTGGCGCCTGTCCTCCGGCGGCACCCTGCGCTCCTTCGGCACCGGCCCGGCCGAGGCCCGCGCCTTCGTCACCCTCGTCCGCGACGAGGCCGGTCGGCTGCTCCGGCTCTCGCACGCCCGCGGGCAGTGGATCGACCTCGACTGGACTGACGAGCGGGTCGTCTCGGCCCGCTCCGCCGACGGCCGAACGGTCACATACGCCTACGACGCCGACGTTCACCTGCTGTCGGCCGCTGGTCCGACCGGCACCCGCACCTACCGCTGGGGCGCCGACGGTCGCATCGCCGCCGTGGTCGACGCTGACGGTGTCGTCGAGGTCGACAACCTCTACGACGACCGGGGCCGCGTCACCACGCAGCGCTCTCCCTTCGGCCGCACCACGCGCTACGTCTACCTGCCCGGGCGTACCACCGTCGTCTCCGACGAGGACGGCACCCGCTCCAACACGTGGCTCCACGACGAGAAGGGCCGTCTGATCGGTGTCGTCGACGCCGACGAGCAGCGCCAGTCCACCTCCTACGACCGCTGGAGCAACCCGGTCGTCCTCACCGAGCGCGACGGCTCCACCACCGTCCACGAGTGCGACGCCCGCGGCCGCCGTGTCCGCAGCGTCACCCCGTCCGGCGCTGACCTGACCTTCGGCTACGACGACCTCGACCGCGTCACCACCGTGGTCACCGAGCAGGGCGCGGTCACCGCGTACACCTACGACGGCGACCTCCGGAACCCCTCGACGATCGTGGACCCCGAGGGCAGGCTCACCTGCCTCACCTGGACCGACGGCCTCCTCACCGAGATCGTCGACCCCACCGACGTCGTCGTCCGTCTCACCTACGACCTGCACGGCGACCTCGTCGGCACCACCAACGCTGACGGCCACACCGCCCGCCTCGAGCGCGACGACCTCGGCCGCGTCACCGCCGCGATCACGCCCTCCGGCCAGCTCACGACCTACATCTACGACCCCTCCTCCGGCCTGCTCGCCGAGCGGGTCAACCCTGACGGCGGCACCTGGCGCTACGAGTACACGGCCGGCGGCCGCCTGGCGTCCACCGTCGACCCGCTCGGCTCCCGCACCTCGCTCGAGTACGGCCCGCACGGCGAGGAGGCGGCGACGATCGACCCGCTCGGTCGTGCCGTCACCCGCCGGCTCGACGACCTCGGCAACCTCGCCGCCGTCGAGCTGCCGGATGGCGCCCGCTGGGAGTTCGCGCACGACGCCCTCTCCCGGCTCGTCGCCACCACCGACCCGACCGGCGGTGTGTGGCGCCAGGAGTTCGACCGCGCCGGGAACCCGGTCGCCTCGGTCGACGCCACCGGCGTCCGCGTGGGCGTCGACCTCGACGCCGCGCGCAACGAGGTCGAGGTCCGCGACGGCGACGTCTCGACCCACACCGGCTTCGACCCGCTCGGCCGCCTCACCTCGATTGGCCAGGCCGACGGCTCCTCCGCCGTCTACACCTACGACCGCTGCGGCCGCCCGGTCGAGGCCCTTGACGCCGACGGCGGCCTCACACTCATCCGCCGCGACGCCGCAGGCCGTCCGCTCGAGGTCGTCTCCCCGCTGGGCGCGACCACCCGCTACGCCTACGACCACTGCGGCCGGCTCGTCAGCGTCACCGACCCCAACGGCGCCGTCACCACCATCGGCTACGACGTCGACAGCCGCCCCGTCACCCAGACCCTGCCCACAGGCGAGGTCGCGCGGTCGACGTACGACGTCTGCGGCCGCATCGTCGAGCACCACGCTCCCGGCGTCGGCACCTCGCGCTGGACCTACGACCTCGCCGGTCAGGTCGTCGAGTGGCAGGACTCGCTGGGCGGCACCCGCCGGTTCCGCTACGACGCCGCCGGCCAGCTCGTCGCCGCGATCGACGGCAACGGCGGCGTTACGACCTACGACTACGACGCCAACGGCCGCACCACGCGGATCACCGACCCGCTGGGCGGGGTGACGGTGCGCGAGTTCGACGCGATGAACCGCTGCGTCGCCGAGACCGACCCCATCGGCCGCACCACGCGAGCCGGCTACGACGCCGCCGGACGCCAGGTCTGGCAGGAGTCGCCGGACGGCCGCCGCACGACCTGGACCTTCGACGCCTCCGGCCGCCCTGCGACCATGGCCGTCGACGGCCGCACGGTCACCGCCCTCACCCGCGACCTGCGCCGCCGGACCGTCCGCACTGTCGACTCCACCCGCGAGGACGGCGTCGTCGTCGAGCACGAGCTCGAGTGGAACCGCCGCGGCCAGCTCGTCCGCCGCACCCGCGACGGCCGCTCCGTCGAGTGGACCTACGACGCCGACGGCCGCCGCACCTCGATGGTCACCCCTGACGGCACCACCACGTCCTACGGCTACGACCGCGCCGGCCACCTCACGTCGATCGACTCGAGCGTCCTCGGCCGCGCCGCCTTCGACCACGACGCCGCCGGCCGCCTCATCTCCGCCCTCGCCGGCGGGATGATCCAGTCGTGGGAGCACCGTGACGGCTTCGTCGTCGGCCACACGATCACCGACAGCGAGGGCTCGACCCGCACCACGATCGACCGCGACGACGACGGCCGCATCACCCGGGTAGTGAAGGGCGACGGCTCCGTCACCACCGCGACCGACTACGCCTACGACGGCGCCCACCAGCTCGTCGAGGCCCGGATCCGCACGACCAGCGGCACCTCGACGATCTCGTCGACCAACCGTTGGCGCTACGACGCGGCTGGCCGCATGGTCGCCGAGTCGACCGACCAGGCCGCGCTCCTGCACGTCTACGACGCTGCGGGCCAGCTCCTGACGTCGAACGACGCGGGGGGCCGCGAGGTCCGCTACACCTACGACGGCGCCGGCCGCCGAACGGGCGAGCGCGACAACCGAGGCCAAGCCCGCGAGTTCGTGTGGAACCCCTCCGGCTACCTCGCCGGCGTCGTCCACCACGACCGCGACCGGGTCCGGAAGACGACCGTGCACGCCGACGCCCTCGGCGAGCTCGCGTCCGTCGACGGCACCGAGTTCTTCTGGGACACCGCCGCGTACGCCGGCGCCCCCGTCCTCGCCGGCGACACCCCGATCCTCTCGGCCGGCCCGGTCACCGGGGTCGGTACCGGCTGGACCGCGCCCGGCTGGCGCACCGCCCGCTCCACCGAGACCGACCCCTGGGCCACGAGCGGCGCGGCAGCGCTAGGACCGTCCGTCGCCATCGGCCCGTCCGGCGGTCTTGCCATCGACGGCCTCGAGTGGATGGGTGCCCGCGTCTACGACCCCGCTGTTCGCGGCTTTCTCTCAGTAGACCCGTTCGACTCGGTCGTTGGAACTGGGTGGGCTGGAAATCCCTATTCCTACGCGGGCAACAATCCGCTGCATGCAACGGATCCGGCTGGCTTGTCGCCAGTGACGGATTCTGAGCTCGCTAAATATCGAAGCAGCAACGGGATCGGCGGCGCTTGGAACGCCGTCAACAGTTGGACAAAGTCCAACTGGGAGTACATCGCCGGGGGTGCGATGGTTCTCGGTGGCGCAGCCCTGATGGCCACCGGGGTTGGCGGCCCCCTTGGCGTGATGCTTGTATCCGCAGGCGCCAACACCATCATCCAGAAGGCCACAACCGGCGAGGTGAACTGGAGCGAGGTGGCGGTCTCCGGCGCAGCCGGTGCGGTCGGCTTCGGTGTTGGTGGCGCTGTGGCCAAGGTAGCTGGAGAGGGAATCTGGGCGACCGTAGCCGTCGGGGCGGCGAGCGGTGCGGCCGACGGTGCCGTCAACGGAGGTGGCACTTATCTCGTCGGGCCAGGGCCACACACCGCGAGCGGGCTGGTCAGGTCGACTGCTACCGGTGCGGCGATCGGGGAACTAACTGGCGGCGCCGGCGGAGCTGCCGCGCACGGGATCGGCTCACTCGCTAGATCGGCTGGTCACGGCCTTGGCCCCAACCCCGGCCGCGCACTTGGTGACATCCCGGCTGAGCCTACCGGTCCGATCGTCGATGTTCCTACTCCCGCACCAAAGCCTCGATTCATTGTCAACAGTTCTGGAGACGTGCTAGACACGACAAGGGTGACGATTCCAGAAGGGAAGCTCGGGTATCTCTTGAAGAATCAGAGCAAGGCAGGCATCTTCGATGAATCAATGGGTCACACGGACAATACGCTCGAGCCAGCACTGAGAGAGCATCTGACGTCCAACTTCGGAAATGCGACACCAGGCGTACGGATGGGCGGTGAACCACTCCCAGGATTCGACCAGACAGGCGAGAAGTTTGTTGTGACCGGTCCGATGACCGGACCGACAGGCGAGTCCTGGAACATGAATACGGCGTGGGGCGCCGATCCCGACGGTACCGTCCGCCTCATCACCGCATCCCCTGCCAAATGAGCCTGGACGTCTCGGTGCCGCTTGTGGCGGTGGGTCACTTCTGGGTCCTTCGGCAGTTGCTGGCTAAGGTCCCACGTGAGTTAACTGTCGTCGTGACCCTCGACGACAGACATGAGTGGGCTTTCGTCGAGCCGGGATGGCGGCCGCTGTCCATCGCGGTTACGGAAACGGCCATGTTGCTCTGGTCAGCACGAAATGTTCACGAATTCGGCCCCACAGGATTATCAGCAAGTATTGGACTGGACGAGGACGTCGAGTGGGCGCTACCGCTCGCGTCTTCGGAACTCCTCGTCATCTGCGAAACATCTGTCCGCAAACTGCGAGAAGGCCGAGTTGTTGAAAGAATCGATCTACAAGACACCTTCGAGAGCGTGAGGCACGTCGAAGACGCGATCGTCATCACGGACGCAGCTGGAATCGAATATACCGTTGACCTTGCTGCCGATACTCGAGCCAACAACTATCCGTCGGCATAGGCAGAGGTATGCCGCACCCGCTTCTGCAGGCGTAGTGCAACGGCGTTCGGACGCCAGGACAGCCGCGACCTTTCTGAGCGCCACTCGAGCACGGATGTGTGTCGACCTGACGGATTCCTTCCCAAGGGAAAGGATGGCTTGAAGGTGAAGTCACGCCTCATCGCGTTGACTCCATCGAACTAGTGCAGCGCCAGAGAGTACAACTTAGCCTCCGGGCATACGGACTCAGGCACGACCTGACTGCCAGCGCCAAATCGCATGGTCGAGCGTGGTCGCCGACACACCAAGGCGCAGAGCAGCGCCCTCGATGGCCCGAGCAGCCGCGGCGGGCGCGATCAGTGGCTTGGGCTTGCCCGTCGCGTCCTGAACGAACCGGCAGATCATCCGGTCCGCCTTGACCCCGGGAACCCCAGCCAGCATCAGGAAGTAGCGCCACGAGATCCCCGACCGCTGTGCTGGCAGTCGGAGCCAACCGGTCTTGATCTCGGCAAGCTGCTCCGGATCGAGCGCTCGTAGCTGAGCCGGACTCGAGACTCCTGCCTCATCGAGGAACGACGCCGCCGTCTTGATGGCCGCCGCCTTGAGCGGCGCGCCAGGCTTGGTCGAGGTGCGGTTCCTGGTGCCGATGTCTCGTGCCCAGTCGTCGACGTCGCCGGCGTCGTCAAAGGTGCTCAACAGCTCCTTAGGTCCATCGGTGTCCGCCGCCCCGGGGCGCGCAGCGCGGTAGCGCCGGACCACGAGCTCCACCGTCGAGTAGCGGACGCCGAGGGACTGGATCGAGTCGATGATGCAGAGCGCGAGCGAGTCGGGGTAACCCGTCGGGCTCCTCCAGTTGTCCGGGTCGCCCAGCTTGTCTCGGACCCGGCGAAGAACGAGCTCGGTCAGGTTGGCGTCGGCCACAGCGTGATCATGCCCGGTACCGCCCTGCCTGGTGCCAGAACCGCGGATGTCGTCGCGCGCAGCGCGTTCCGCCCTCCTGCTCAACGTCGGAGGATCTCCCCGTCACCGCTCGGTATGTCTGCTGAAGCGCTTGCGGGCGCGCCGTCGGTCCGGCGCTGCGGACGCTCGGAATCCACCCTTTCGCCGAAGGCTTCCAGCGCAGCGAGGAGCGCAAGCCAGGCGTCGCGACTGCCCGACTCACGACGGATCTTCGCCGCGAGCTCGCGCGTCGTGAACGAGCTCGTGATCCTCGGGCTCGAGCAGGTCACTGAAGCGGTCGTCCAGCAGCCAGGAGCGGTCGGTGGAGGCGAACATCGCCACGGCGTCGAGGAATACCTCCAGCTGACGAGCGCGCCCCTCGATCCCGTCGCCGGGCATGACCGCCCAGTCGAAGTACGGGGCGTGAAGCGCCGCCCGGGCGGCGTCGTCAGTCAGAGAAAGGATCGTGCCGAACCTGTGGGAGCCGGTCTGCGCGGCTCCGCCGGCAGCCTCCGGCTTGTCGGGCCGGTTGAACACCCGCTCCCGATAGGCGGCGACCTCGTAGATGAGGCGGAGCACGTTGTCGTCGTTCATCGACGCGCCGACGATAAGCAGATGCTTGGTCAGAAGGATCGCTTGCACGACTGCACCGGCCGGACCGGACGCCGAGGCGAAGTCGACGAACTGCGCCCGCGTCAGCACGATGCTCTTCGGGTCTGTAATGTCGCCGTGGAGCTTGAGCAACCAGCGCCCCTCTGACGGAGGGACCTGGGTCGGAAGGATCGTCGCTGCCTGCGCGCCGGTCGCAGCGATCGCCTGCTCGTAGAGGTGGTCGTAGTTCGTCGTCACGGCCTGCTCGCACCGCAGGTTCGCGAGCAGCGCATGAGCAAGGGCCGGGACCAGCTTCTCGACCCGCTCCTTGATCTCTGCACCCATGTCGTCGCCGAGATTCGTGTGCAACAGCTGAGCTTGATCGAGAGCTGAAAGGTCAGCGAACCCCGCCCGTACATCCGCACCGAAGCTGGTCTTCTGCAGCAGTGCCTGTAGAAGACCGTCCCACGACGGCGCTCCCGCCGGCATGCTGGTCCCGGCGCCGATGAACAGCGCCAGCGACCCTTCGCGAGCCTGCTTCCCGATCGACGCCGGGCGCTTCAGGTCGACCTCGCCGAAGAAGTCCTGTTGCTGCTCGAGCCGCCGGTACTGCAGGGCGGCCAAGGTGGCGTCGTTCTGCGTCACGATAGCGATGTCGATCGCGTGATCGGCCACGAAGGTCCGACAGGTGTCGAGCAGCCGCTTGACCTGGCCACCTCGCTGACGGTCGAACCCACCGCCCTTGGTCCCAATGACGGGGAGGACGACAAGGGGTAGCGGGCGACCGGGGATCGTGCTCGTCAAGCCCGTCGAGGCGATGTCGTCCAGCGCTCGCCGCAGACGCCCGAAGGCGTCCCCGCCACCGGTTCTGGCTGCGGTGACGTCGACGAACCACACGTTGGACGACGCCTTGCTGCTTCGTCCCCAGCCCCGATCCGCCCAGGCGTCGGGCTGGTGGTCTTTGAGACGATCCGAATCGCCAGCACTGAGGGCGGCTCGCCAGTGGTTCTCGACCTTGAACACGCTGTCCGTGGAAACGATGGCCGCGTCGGCGACGACCTTGCCGATCGTGCTCTGGATGACGAAGACGTGTCCCAACGTCGTGCTCACGATTCGTCCACGTCCTCGTCGACCGGGCCGAAGTCTGCCCGCACCTTCTCGAACGCCAGGGCGACCAGCTCCTCGGCAGTCGCTAGCGAGGCTTCGTCGCTGACCTTGCACGAGACGCCGTACGTCTTGTGGGACTGGGCGTGAACCTCTGACCGACGCGTGAGCTCGTCCGGCAGCTCGTCGAAGGACAGCCCCAGCGACACCTTCCCGGACCAATGCACGAACGCGACGGCGCGAGTCTGCTCGGGAAGCGTGGCGTCATGCACCCGGACGTAGGCACCGACCGAAGCGTCCATGCGCTTGGTGCTTCCCACGAGGCCGACGCCACCGGCGAGGTCAGCCGTCTCCAGGAGGCGCTTGAGCAGCGGCGCACAGGTGCCGCTGAACCTGTCGAACGCCTGACCAACGGACAGGCCCGGCTCCTCCGAGGAGGCTGCCGCCAGCTCCTCCCCCGGCTCGAGCACAACTGACTTCTCAACCGCCGTGAGCGCCGGCTCGGTCACGGCGACCGAGGCGTTCGGCTGGTCCAGATCGAGGAATCCGTCGCCGGCAAGGTCGCGCACGCGCAGCCCGGCGCTGGCCTAGCGCGCCCAGCCCTCCGCGCCAGCTCCGAGGACACCGAGCTTCGCGTGCTCCTCGACGGTGACGATGCACGCGACCCCGCGCTCCTCGAGGAACCGGCGAAGGTCGTCCTCCGCCCACACCTTCCCGGACTCGAGCAGCCGGTCGATGATCCACTTCCGCGGCCAGACGTGCTCGTGGTTGACCTTCGCAGGAGTTGCCTGGTCGAGCGCCGCTGGCGTCGCGTAACGGACGTTGAACTTCGGGTGAGGCGCCACCCCGGCCGCCTCGGTCCACTTCCAGAGGCTGACGCTCAAGAGCTCGCGCTGGTGGGCGACGCTCAGCCCTCGTTCCGGCTCGAGCAGCTTCTGCACGGCGCGGAGGGCACTCAGCCGAGCCGCCTCCATCGCTGGCGTGACGTCGTAAGGCTCGTTGCGGACGATCGTGTTGTACGGCATGCGTCCTCGGGGGTAGGGCTCGCGCGAACTCGCATCGTAGAGCCCGCCGTACGTCCAGGTGGGCTCGTGGGCTGTCACGTCAGACGGGAACAGCAGTTGCCGAGACGGAGGGGTGCAGGAACAGCAGCTCGGCGCGCACCGTCGCCCCTGTCGCCGCGGTCAGGCACTGGACGTAGGCCTCCATCTGCGGCCGGTAATAGGTCACCCGGGACGCGAGAGCGCCAGCGGGGATGGCGTCGGTCTTGTAGTCGACGACGACCAGGGTGGCGTCGTCATCGCGGAAGACCAGGTCGATGTAGCCCTCAAGGACAGTTCCGTCGTCCTGCAGCGTTCCCACGTACTGCTCGCGCCAGTGCTCCCGGGCCGCAGCCCGTTGCACCAGCGGCGAGGCCAGGGCTGAGCCCACGAGACCGCGGACCAGCGGCTCCTGCCCGAGGAGACCCTCCGCCACGCACTGAGCGGCGACGGCTCGGTCGACACCGATGTCCGAGTCGGAGGAGTCGAGCGCCACCACCTGGAGCACAGCGTGGACCGCCCGTCCGACGGCCGACCCGTAGCGACCTTTGGTCCAGGGTGGCAGCTCCAGGTCACGAGCACCCTTGGCCGACCCCGCCGGAGGCGGCGAGGCAGCCAGGACGACCTCGGGTTCGGTGCCCTCCAGCCCGGACGCGCTCTGGGCGGACGGCCGCTCGCTGGACCGGCGCGCCAACAGCACGCCTCGCCACCACTCGTCGAACTCTGGCGGCGGGCTGACCGTAGCCACGGGCCGATTCGGCATCGGCGACGCCGCTGCCGGCGGCTCGAAGGGGACCGCCCGGGCCGCCGTACCGGCACCGGCCTCCGCGAGAAGCGAAGCAGCCGTCTCAGGGCCCTTCTCCTTCCGGTGCAGCGACACCACGAGGTGGTCTCGGGCGCGGGTAGCGGCCACGTAGAGCAGCCGTCGCTTCTCCAGCCGGTCCATCTGCTCGTCGACCGGCGCAGCAGCGTCGAAGTCCCCGGCCTGCACGTCCTTGGACAGCTTGACCGCGTAGCCGCCCTCGGGCGGCCACAGCAGCTGCACGCCGCGCCTCCGGTTTTGCTGCGCCGTCATCCCCGACAGCACCACGATCGGGAACTCGAGCCCCTTGGCCGCGTGGATCGTCATGATCCGTACGGCATCCGCGTCCTTCTCCGGCAGCACGGCCTCGGCGACGCGGCGTGTCTCCTGACCTTGGTGGGACGCCCACGCGACGTACTCCCGGAGGCCGCCACCGGCCGCGACTTCCGACCACGCCCGCGCCTGGTCGACGATGAACCGGAGCCGGCGCCATGCGTCTCGCGACCGGGAGCGACCGGCCGCCACCTCCCACATCCGGCGGTCGGCGACCACGGTCGCCAGCAGCTCGCTGGGCAGCATCGCCCGGGCGTCGAACGACAGCCGCTTGAGGTAGCGGAACGCTGTCCCCACCGGCCCGGCCGACAGCGCCTCGTCCTCGAGCTCGGCGTACAGGTTCAGCGCACCCCCCGCATGCTTCCAGCGCCACAGGTCGTCGTCGCCGCAACCGAACAGCGACGATCGCAGCACCTGGACGAGCGCCAGCTGGTCCGTGGGATCCGCGACTGCGCGGGCGCACGCCAAGAGGCTGCGTACCTCGTCGGCCTGGTAGACCAGCGAACTCGATTCCGCCCGGTACTCGACCCCTCCGGCGGTGAACGCGTCCTCCAGGAACGGCAACGATGTACGCGCCGGCACCAGGACTGCGATGTCATCGGGCCGCGCTGCGCGCAGCTCCTTGGTCACCGGATCCGTCACCTGCCAGCCGTCGACCAGCGCATGCTGCACGACCGCCGCCACGTCCGCCGCCTCGCGGGCGCGGAGCTCGTCGGCCCCACCGCGCGAGGGAAGGTCCAGGTGCACGTCTCGACCGAGCACGGTGACGCCCGGCCCACGCTCCCACTGCTGACGGTGCTGGTCCAGGGCGGCGTACGGCGGCTGACCGCCGTCGACCGCCTGGATCAGGTTGCCAAACACCGTGTTCACCCAGTCGAGCACCGGCGCGACGCTGCGGAAGTTCGTGGTCAGGCTGACCTCCTCGCCGAGGTGCTGCGCGGCATCGAGGTAGGTGGCGATGGAGGCCCGCCGGAAGCGGTAGATCGACTGCTTGGGATCGCCGACCACGAACAGGCGACCGGGCGGCACGGGGATGTCGTGCCAGTCCTCCGCGTCCGCCGTCTCGCCAGCGGCGATACGTACGGCCAGCTCGATCTGGATGGGGTCGGTGTCCTGGAACTCGTCTAGAAGCAGCCGCTGGTAGCGCTGGTGCAGCCCACGGCGCGCCGCCGGGCTGGAGCGGAGAAGGTCCCGGGCCAGCACGAGCAGGTCGTGGAACTCCAGGCGGCTCTCGGCCCGTCGCGTTTCGGCGGCCGCTAGGACTCGGACCGCAAGCCACTCGGCCAGCCTGCGCAAGCAAGCGTCTCGGACCCGACTCAGGATTAGCGTCGCCTCGCTCACAACCTCGCCTAGCTCAGCACGCACACCAGCGACCGGAACGGACCAGTTCTTTGCCTGCCCTAGGGTCGGCTTGAGTTCGCTCGTCTCCCGCAGCACCATCAACGCGGTCTCGGCATCCGGCGCCGCCTCAATTTGTGCCAGCTGAGCAGCGAGGTCGCCCAACTTCGGCAGCAGCTTGTCGCTGTCGTTTCGGCACTGCTCTCGCAGGTCGAGAACGACCTCGGCCTTGCGGCGAAAGTCCGTCAGGTCGGGTGCCGCGACCTCCTCTACGGGTGCGCGCAGAATGCGTTCCTCGAGCAGGTCCCAGTCGTTGCCCAGCAGGAGCGCCAGCGAGCGCAGCTGGTCAAGGGTGACGCCGACGGCCATCCCCAGCAGCAGCGGTTGCGCCATCGTCTCGTCGTCCAGCAGCTCGCCGCGGATCCCCGACCAGCGGTCCTCGAACGCGACGGCCGACCCGATCTCGTCCAGCACCTCGATCTGAGGAGGGAGCCGGGCCTCGATGGGGTGCTCGGAGAGCAGCCGCTGTGCGAACGCGTGCAATGTTCCGATCGGCGCCGGGTCGAGGTCGTCGAGCGCCTCGCGTGCTGCTTCCTCCGTGCCGTCGCCCTGCATCACGGCTCGCTCGAACGCCACCCGGAGCCGGTCCCGCAGCTCGGCGCCCGCCTTGTCGGTGAAGGTCACCGCCGCGACGTGGCGCAGCGGGACGTGGTCATGCAGCACGAGCCGGAGCACCCGGTCGACCAGCGCCGACGTCTTGCCCGAACCCGCACCAGCGTTGACGAACAGGGTCGACCCGGTCTCGGTGCACACACGCTGCCGGGCGCTGGCGTCCGCCAGAGGCGCGGTCACGAAGGCACCTGGTCGGACGCAGGCTCGACCAACGCCAGCAGCTCCCGTAGTTCGGACGCTCCGCGCTTGCGGTGCCAGTCCTCCCGCAGCTCGCCGTAGCCCATCCCGTCAGGGTTGCAGTAGGGGCACTGCACCCAGGCGAAGTCGGGCTGCTCGGGCGCTCGAGGCGGGAACAGACCGGCCGCGACGCCAGCGACCAGGGTGCCGACGACCTCGCCGTACGCCTGCTCGGTCTCGGGCGTGAGGTCCACGGCGATCCGGCGGCCGCGGTCCTTGCGGACGAACCAGTAGTGGGCGCTGACCGGGGTGGTCGGTCCGCCCAACCGGGCCCGCGCCGCGAGCGCGTAGACCGGCAGCTGCAGCTTGGTACCGCCGACAAAGGGGTCTTTGTTGATCTCGAGAAAACGGGAGGGACCTCCGGTCTTGATGTCGATCACGACCAGGCTCCCGTCGGACCGGTCGTCGACGAGGTCGGCACTGCCGCGCATGGCCACGGTCCCGCCGGGAACGATGACCTGCGCCGCCGGCTGGTCCCCGAACCCAAAGCTCAGCTCGCTCGCGCGGATGCGTACCTTCTGCTCGGAGCGCCAAGCGGCGTCCGTCTTCAGCATCGCGCCGAGGTCGGCAAGGATCCGCTGCCGCTCCCCCTGCCACAGCCGCGGATGACCCGTCACGCCCTGCCGCTCCAGATCCTCCGCCGCGCTGCTCGCCAGCTCCTCGAGCCGGGCGTAGTGGGCCGGCGTCCACGGCTCGCCGTGACCGGGCAGCTCGATCCCGCCCTCACGGACCAGCCGATCGATCATCTCGTGCATGAACGTGCCGATCTGAGCCGGAGAGATGATCACGATGTCCTCCGGCTGCTCGATCGGTTCGACCCGCAGCAGCCGTCGGACGAAGAAGGCGTGCGGGCAGTCGGCGTACGACTCCAGGGCCGTGGGCGAGACGGCCAGTTCCCCTAGGGCGTAGTTCGGCAGTCCTTCGGCCCCAGAGAGATTGCCGTCGAACCGAGTAAACACATGGCTGGCTCGGGCATCAAGCAACGCTCGCGCCGCTTCGATGACGCCATCGTCCAGGCCAGCACCTGAGGCCGCCTGCCGGGTACGCCACTCCTGCTCGTTGCTCAGGGCCGCTGTCGTCAGCAACTCGCCAGCAAACGAACCGGAGGTCACCATCGCCTCGCCGTAGTCCGCTCGCTCCCACTCGGTCGCCGGCAGGGCGGGGTCGTTCGCCAACCGCCGCAGCGTCGGCAGCAGGAAGCGGCTCGGCAGGCGGACGGCCGAGCGCCGCAGATCTCCGCGCGGGAACGACGCGACAACCTCGGGCGCGGAGGCGAAGGCGGCGAGCACCTGGCGGTGCAGCTGGTCGACCTGGTCGCGCGACGTCGGCAGCTCTCCGCCCGTGAGTTCCCGGACGTAGTCGGGCAGCAGCGCGTCCTCGTGCAGCCGACCAGGACACAGGTCTTCGCTCAGCCCGACAACGAAGACCGTGTCGAGGTCGAGCC
Organism: Microlunatus sagamiharensis; assembly: GCF_900105785.1. Classification (NCBI taxonomy): domain Bacteria; kingdom Bacillati; phylum Actinomycetota; class Actinomycetes; order Propionibacteriales; family Propionibacteriaceae; genus Microlunatus; species Microlunatus sagamiharensis. The sequence goes on along the minus strand of NZ_LT629799.1, from coordinate 366,874 downwards.
CGACGGCCGTGGCGAGCGGTCCGACGTAGACCCCGTCACCGAACCGCCCGATCCGCGGCAGTGCAGCGGTCAGCGCGACGTCGAGAGCCTCGCGGAACCCGGTCAGCGAAGCGTCCGGGTCCACGGCATCCAGACCAGCCACGGCGCTAAGCGTCGAGCGCAGGACCGCTGCGGCGTACTGCTCCTCAACGGGTAGGCGGTCGGCGTCGGTGAAGCCGACCAGCAACGTCTCGAACAGTTCCGTCGCCCATCCGGCCAGCTCTGCCCAAGACGTCATCCGGCTCGCCCGGGCCAGCCGTCCGCGGAGCTCGGCCGCGAAGGCAGCCAGGCCCGTCGCCGCCGTGATGGCGCGCCGGCTGTACTCGATCCGCGCCTCGTCCAGGTCGGCGGAACTCTCCTGGCTAGCGATCTCGGCGGCTTCGATCTCGATCAGTCGATCGAGCCGCAGCGTCCAGTCCTCCCCACGGACGACGCCAGCGCTCCGCGAGGTTCGCTCCCATCGCGACAGCGGGATCCGATTACCCTCGAAGTCCTTGACGGGCGTGCCAGCGAGCGCGTGGAACAGATCTGCACGCGGCACGTCGCCCTCAGCCAGACCCAGCAGGCCCAGCGCCACCCGTGACAGTGCCCGGTCACGGACGCTCCGAGGGCCGGGCCCGTTGACGGTGATCCCCGCAACCTTCAGGTGCTCGTGCAGCAGTCGGGCGTACGGCTTCTGAGCCGGGTACAGAACGGCGACACGGTGCGCAGGCGTCGCCTTCAGCCGCTCGACAACCTGCCGCACGACCATCTTGATCTCGTCGTCGGCGTCGGACGCGTTGATCACGGTGGTGGCGGTCGGCGGCTCCTCTACCTCGCCCACGCCTGCCTCTGACCAGAGGACAGCCTGGTCAGCGCGCGAATGACCGGTGCGTCCTGCGACAACAGTGAGATCCGCCTGGGTAGCGAGAGCATCGACGAATGCCCGCCGTGCCGGGGTGAAGTCCTGCGGGAGATAGAGCACCACGGCGCCGAGATCCAGGCTCGGGACGACACCGGTGGCGGCGGTGAGCAGGTCGACCTCGTCGTACCAGCCGTCCTCCAGGCGGCCGGCAACCTCCTGCTGCAGGCGGACGACTTCCTGGGTCAGCCCACCGGTGGCCGCCAGGTGGTCGAGGGTGGCCGTCGATACGTGACGCAGCGAGCGGTAAGCCTGAACCAGCGCCTGAACCGTGGCGGGGTGCTCGGCGACGTCGGCGAACAGACTCGGCTTATCACGCAGCGCGGTACGCCAGGCGCCCGCCAGCGCAGACGGTGCGATGGGCCGCCGCTGGTCCATGCGAGGCGCAGCCCAGCGTTCGGCAAGCCGGTCGAGGGTGCTGATCTCGAGCGCTGCGACGCCCGGGTGGCCAGCCCTCAGACCGCTCGCGAGTGATCTCCTGGCCACGACACCGGCGAGGTTCGACGGCACGAGGATCGTGACCCGCCGCATCGGATCGTCCGCCTTGGCCTGCGCCACAGCCTTCCGCAGCACGTCGAGCGCGTCTGCGCCGTAGGCACACGTCTCTACTCGCACACCCGCCCCCTGGCTTGCCCCGAGCCTGCTGTGGCTTGTCGTTCGGTGAAGCCTGTCATATGACTTTGGTACAGGCACCCGCCCGGGACTGATGGATGTGCGCGGGTCCGTGTTGGTCTCCTCGATCACGTCGCTCCAGGTATTGGGTCTGGTCCGACCCCTCGATGACCGCCGGCCCAGTCCTGGCGGCCTGGGTACACGGAGCAACACGGCAGGACCCCGCAGAAAACGCCCCAGTCGAGATTAGGGTTCGGACGGTGACCGAGCACTTGGTGGCTGCTGACGTGATCGCCGAGCGTCTCCGCTTGACCAAGCACAGCAGCTACACCTGCCTTGCGACGAAGCGCACGCCCGCCCATCGGCTCGGATCCCTGTGGAGGCTGAAGGTCACCGAGCTCGACGAGCGGGTGCGCAACAACGGCGCTAGCCAGACGTCGGAACTCTCCAAGAAGGGGGCTGACTGATGGAAATCATCGACAACCTCAACCGGTTGCTCGGCGACGACATCAAGATCTCGCTCACTCGCGGCTCCAAGCTCCGCATCGCGGCCTCGACCTTCTCGATCTACGCCTTCGAGGCGCTCCGCAAGGAGCTGGAGGGCGTCAAGGAGCTGGAGTTCATCTTCACCGCGCCGACGTTCGTGGCCGGCCAAGCGACCGACAAGGTCAAGAAGGAACGCCGAGAGTTCTACATCCCGCAGGCCCAGCGAGAGTCCAGCCTCTACGGCACAGAATTCGAGATCCGGCTGCGCAACAAGCTGACCCAGCGCTCAATTGCTCGGGAGTGCGCCGACTGGATCAAGCGCAAGGTCACGTTCAAGTCCAACAAGACCGGCGCGCCGATGCAACAGTTTGCGGTCATCGACGACCGTGCCGCCTACATGCCCCTCCACGGCTTCACGTCCGCCGATCTCGGCTACGAGCGCGGTGATGCGGTCTCGAACCTCGTCAATAAGATCGACGAGGCCCCCCTCGCCTCGGCCTACCTCCAGACCTTCGACCAGATCTGGTCGAGCCCTCGGCAGGTCGAGGACGTCACCCGACTCGTCCATGAGCACATCGCGAGCGTGTACGCCGAGAACAGCCCCGAGCGGATCTACTTCCTGATCCTCTACAACCTGTTCTCGGAGTTTCTCGAGGACATCAGCGAGGACGTGCTTCCCGACGACCTCACCGGCTGGCGTGATTCGGATATCTGGAAGCGGCTGTACAACTTCCAGCGCGACGCCGCGGTGGGCATCATCAACAAGCTGGAAACCTACAACGGCTGCATCCTCGCTGATAGCGTCGGCCTCGGGAAGACCTTCACAGCGCTCGCAGTCATCAAGTACTACGAGAGCCGCAACAAGTCGGTCCTGGTCCTCGCGCCGAAAAAGCTCGAAGACAACTGGACCACCTACAATAGTCCTTACGTCACCAACCCGTTCTCCAACGACCGGTTTAGTTACCACGTCCTCGCCCACACCGATCTGTCCCGGGACAGGGGCTACTCCGGCCGGCTCGACCTGAGCAAGGTGAGTTGGGGCAATTTCGACCTCATCGTCATCGACGAATCTCACAACTTCCGCAACGCCGACTACGCCGAAGAGAAGGAGAGCCGCTACCAGCGGCTCATGCGCAAGGTGATTCGAAGCGGGGTGAAGACTAAAGTCCTCATGCTGTCGGCCACCCCTGTGAACAACCGCTTCAACGACCTCAAGAATCAACTCCAGCTTGCTTACGAAGGCGAATCTGAGCAGCTCTCGGCAAAGCTCGACATCGACAAGTCGATCGAGCAGGTCTTCCGCGAAGCCCAGGTTGCCTTCAAGAGGTGGTCCGAGCTCCCCGCCGAGGAGCGCACGACCGGAGCTGTCCTACGGATGCTGGACTTCGACTTCTTCGAGCTCCTCGACGCTGTCACCATCGCCCGCTCCCGCAAGCACATCCAGTCGTTCTACGACACGGCCGAAGTCGGGGCTTTCCCGAGCCGCCTCCCGCCGAAGTCGATTCGTGAGCCACTCACCGACCTCCCGCATGCGCCAAGGTTCAACGAGATCTTCGAGCAGCTCCAGGAACTCAACCTCGCGGTCTACACCCCGCTGTCATACGTCTTCCCCAGCAAGATGCAGAAGTACGTCGACATGTACGCCGTCCAGGGCGGAACTTCCCGGGGCAACCTCGGTATGACCGGCCGCGAGCAGGGCCTTAAGACCCTGATGACAGTCAACCTGCTCAAGCGTTTGGAGAGCTCTGTCGAGGCGTTCCGCATCACCTTGCGCAAAGTCGAAGCCGCAGTCGACCACGCGCTCCGTGACCTGGATGACAAGGGCGGCAGGATCGCCGACATCGGCGCGGAGTTCGGTGATATACAGGCCGAGGACGACGACTTTGAGGTCCCGACCGCTCCGTCGGTCGGAAGGAAGTACCAGATTGACCTTGACGACATGGACACCACGTCCTGGCGCAACGACCTGTGGCACGACCGCGAGACGATCCGCGAGCTCGCCGAAGCAATGGACCTCATCACTCCGGAACACGACCGCAAGCTCCAGCGAGTCCGACGCATCATCAGTGACAAGATCGAGCACCCACTCAACGGCGGCAACAAGAAGGTGCTGCTCTTCTCGGCGTTCGCCGACACCGCCCGCTACCTGTACGCCAACCTGGAGCAGACCGTCCACGCCGAAAGATCACTCGAACTCGGTCTGGTCACCGGCGCGACTCACCCGAAGACGACCCTGGGCGACGGCTTTGACTTCCAAAAGCTCTTGACGTTCTTCTCTCCCGGCTCGAAGGACAAGGCGGTCGTCTTCCCGGACGAGCGCGGCGAGATCGACCTGTTGATCGGCACGGACTGCATCTCAGAAGGTCAGAACCTCCAGGACTGCGACTACGTCGTCAACTACGACATCCATTGGAACCCGGTGCGGATCATCCAGCGCTTCGGGCGCGTCGACCGCATCGGGTCGAAGAACTCCGTGATCCAGATGGTCAACTTCTGGCCTGATATCAGCCTCGACGAGTACATCCACCTCAAGGAGCGGGTCGAGAACCGTATGGTGATCGCCGACCTCGCAGCCACCGCCGACGACAACCTCCTCACTCAAGAATCCAACGACACCAAGTTCCGCAAGGAGCAACTCCGCCGCCTTCAGGACGAGGTCGTCGAGCTTGAGGACGTCCGCACGGGCGTCTCGATCACCGATCTCGGGCTCAACGACTTCCGCATGGACCTGCTCAAGTACATGGAGCAGTACGGCGATCTCGCCTCCTCGCCCAAGGGCCTCCACGCGGCCGTTGCCGCCGATGCCGAACTCGGCCTTCGTCCCGGTGTGATCTTCGCGCTGCGCAGTGTCGACGAGCAGACGAAGATCAACCGCCACAATCGCCTGCACCCGCACTATCTGATCTATCTCGACAACGACGGTAATGTGGTCACCGACCACACCGAGGTCAAGCAGCTCCTCGATCTGATCCGGGCGAGCTGCCAAGGTGCGCATGAACCGATCCCTGCCGCGTATCGCGTCTTCAACCAGCTGACGAGCGAAGGCGCCGAGATGGGCGTCTACTCCAACCTGCTCAGCGGGGCCATCAACTCCCTCATCGACGTCACCCAGCAGCGCGACATCGACAGCCTCTTCTCAGGACCAAAGACCACCGCGCTACAGCAGAGCTTCGAAGGACTGGACGACTTCGAGCTGATCGCCTTCCTCGTCATTGTCGAGCCCGAGGGCGGTGACCTCGGTGGTTGAGCATGTCGGAACCAACCTGATTCAGTGGCCCGAGGCGGCGAAGGTGGACCGGGTCATTCCGAAGGAGCGCCTGTACACCGAGGCCAGCGCCGGCACGGCTCTCAGGCAACGGTTCGTCGACGAGGTCCAGCGTGTTCGCTGGGCCTACAAGCTCGGCGAGGAGTCGTTACGTCTGGCGCCCAGCGAGACCGTCACCGAGATCCAAGTCTTCGTCCTCGACTTGAAGGGCTCGAGCCTCGACAACTCCGTGCTCGCATCCATCGACAAGGCGATCCCGAGCCAGATCATCTTCGAGCTGCGGCGCGAGGACGGTCTGTGGATGGAGCAGGTGATGGCTGCGGCCTACAAGCGTGCCGACGGCAAGGCCAAGGGCACTGACTACTTCCGCACTGGCTGGATCGACTCTGACCAATCGCGTGACCCGCTGCCCGCCGCCCTCAACATGGACGGCCTGTACAGCCAACTTCTGGGACGCCTGCTCCCGCACCCCATCAGGCCGGCCGAGGAACTGTCGGACGCCCTCGACAGGATGGGACGTGCTCGCAAGCTCATTCGCGAGGTCGCCGCGCTGGAAAAGAAGCTGCGCGCCGAACCCCAGCTGAATCGCAAGATCGAGATCCGCAGGCAGATCAAGGAACGCGCCGCCGTGCTCACCGAGCTGACCGACCCCGTACCGAACAACAAGGAATGACCGTGGACAAGCTCAAGATGCACTCACCGGACCTGACTCAGCGCAACATCGAGCAGATCGCCGAACTGTTCCCCACTGTCGTTACTGAGACCCTCGACGCCGACGGGAACCCGGCCCGGGCGGTCGACTTCGATGCCCTCCGCCAGGAGCTCTCTGATCACGTCGTCGAGGGCCCCCAGGAGCGCTACCAACTTGACTGGCCCGGAAAGCGCGCCGCGGCCTTCGCCGCCAATGCGCCAATCGCCAAGACGCTGCGCCCGATGCGCGAGGAGTCCGTCGACTTCGATACCACCAAGAACCTCTTCATCGAGGGCGACAACCTCGACGCACTAAAACTTCTTCAGGAGTCCTTCCTCGGCAAGATCAAGGTCATCTACATCGACCCGCCATACAACACTGGCAACGACTTCGTCTACGAGGATGACTTCGCTGAATCGAGCGCCGACTACCTCACTCGCTCGGGCCAGAAGTCGGAGACTGGGGACCGCCTCGTCGCGAATACCGAGGCGAACGGGCGCTTCCACTCCGACTGGCTCAGCATGATGTACCCACGGCTGAAGCTGGCGCGTGGCCTGCTGACCGACGACGGCATCATCGTAGCTTCGATCGGAGACGACGAGCACGCTAACCTCCGCCTACTCCTCGATCAGGTCTTCGGCCCCGAGAACTTCATCTCAGATGTCGTCTGGCAGGGCGGCCGTAAGAACGATTCCCGCTACGTTTCCAACGGGGCCGATTACATGCTGATCTACGCGAGGAACGAGATGCACCTCAGCGAACTCGGTGTGCGGTGGCGCGAGCCCAAGGTTGGGCTCGATGCGGCGTTGACGAAAGCCGCCTCCATATGGTCGACCCGTCAGAGCGAAGCGGAGGCTTCGCTCCAGTGGAAGGCCTGGCTTAAGAGCAAGAAGACCGCCGGCGAGATCACCGACTCGGTGGCGCGGTACGACCAGCTCCAGTCCGAAACCGGACGACCGATGAACACCTACGGCAACATCACGTGGCCTGGCCGAGGCGGACCCACGTACGAGGTTCTGCATCCGACGACGCGAGAACCGGTATCGCTGCCTAAGACTGGCTGGCGCTTTCAAAAGGACGAGATGGATCGCAGGATGGCGGCTGGCCAAATCTGGTTCGGCTCGGACGAAACGGCGATACCTCGTGGAATCTCCTTCCTTGACGAGACGAGCGAGCAGGTCGCGATCTCGGTATTCGAGCAGGACCGCAAGGCCGCGAGCACCGACATGCGCAATCTCATGGGCGAGATCGCCTTCGAGAATCCCAAGGATCGGCGTGTACTTGCGCGTTGGCTCCGTCTCGTCACCGGTGCGGAGAAGGACGCCGTTGTCCTCGACTTCTTCGCGGGCTCTGGTTCGACTGGCCACGCCGTTATGAGTCTCAATGCGGCAGATGGCGGACATCGCCGATACATCCTCGTCCAGCTTGATGAGGCGGTCAGACACCCGGACTACGACACGATCGCCGACGTCGCTCGTGAGCGCCTGCGCCGCGCCGGTGCACAGGTGCAGCGGGAGACGGGCCTGGAGGGTGCTGATCTTGACGTCGGCTTCCGATCGCTACGCGTGGCGACGACCAACATGGCTGACACGCTCACGACCGCGGACGACCTAGTGCAGGCTGCACTATCCGAGGCTGTCGGCAGCGTAAAGCCCGACCGCACCGACGAGGACCTGCTCTTCCAAGTGCTGCTCGACTGGGGGCTCGACCTCGGCGAGCCGATCGCGGTTGAGGACGTTGCTGCCCGACGGGTGCTTTCGGTCGCCGATGGCGCTTTGATTGCGTGCTTTGCCGAGAAGGTGACGGACGCCGTGGTGAGGGAGATCGCTACCCGCCACCCGCTGCGCGCTGTGTTCCTCGACGCGGGCTTCGCCACCGATGCGGCGCGCATCAATGCCGAGCAGATCTTCCGCGAGGTGTCGCCCGAGACCGACGTAAAGGCTATCTGAGCCGATGAAGCTTCAGTTCAAGGTCCAGCAGTACCAGACCGAGGCCGTCGATGCCGTCGTCGACGTGTTCATCGGGCAGCCGTTCGCCGACGGGGTGAAGTACCGCATCGACCCCGGCAAGGAGGCGGCGCAGACCATGATGGAGGACGCGGGCCTGCGTAACGCGGAGATCGCGCTGACGCCGCCGCAGCTCACGACGAACGTGCACCAGGTGCAGCGGGCGCGAGGTCTGGAGTTGTCGAAGAGTCTCAAGGACCCTGTCAAGAAGTCTGTCGCCCCAATCAATCTCGACATCGAGATGGAGACCGGCACGGGTAAGACCTACGTCTACATCAAGACCATCATGGAGTTACACAAGCGCTACGGGTGGTCGAAGTACATCGTGGTCGTGCCATCGATCGCTATTCGCGAGGGCGTGAAGAAGTCGTTCGACATCACCTCCGAGCACTTCCAGCAGATGTACGGCACCAAGCCACGTACCTTCGTCTACAACTCTGCGCGCTTACACGAGTTGGAGCGGTTCTCATCCGATGCGGGCGTGCAGGTGATGATCATCAATATCCAGGCCTTCAACGCCACCGGCAAGGACGCCCGCCGCATCTACGAGGTGCTCGACGACTTCCAGTCTCGCAAGCCTATCGACGTGATCGCCGCAAACCGCCCGATCTTGATCATCGACGAGCCACAGAAGATCGAGGGTGACGCGAAGAAGCCGTCGAAGTCGCTCGAGGCGCTCGGACTGTTCAACGCTCTGTACGCGCTGCGGTACTCGGCCACCCACAAGATCGAGCGCACCAAGGTGCACCGCCTCGACGCGGTCGACGCGTACAACCAGAAGCTCGTCAAGAAGATCGCGGTGCGTGGCATCACCGTGAAGCACCTGGCTGGCAGCACCGCCTACCTGTACGTGGACGGGCTGGAGGTCGGCAAGGGCGCGAACTTCCCGAAGGCGCGCGTCGAGCTGGAGGTACAGACCGCGCAGGGCATCAGGCGGCAGGTCAAGCGGCTGAGCCAGGGCATGAACCTGCACACCGTCTCCGGCGGCATCGAGGCGTACAAGGGCCTGTTCATCCGTGACGTCGACGCGAACCGCGACGTCGTCGAACTGAGCAACGGCGACATCATTGGAGCCGGCGAGGTCACTCAAGACGTGGCCGAGGACCAGAAGCGTCGCATGCAGATCCGCGAGGTCATCCGCGCCCACCTCGACAAGGAACGCGAGCTGTTTGCGCAGGACATCAAGACGCTGTCGCTGTTCTTCATCGACGAGGTCGCCAAGTACCGCGACTTCGACCGAGACGACACCCTCGGCGAGTATGCCCGCGTGTTCGAGGAGGAGTACGAGGCGGTGCTCACCGACTACCTCAGCCAGCTCGACCTCGACGAGGCCACAGAACGCTACCGCGAGCACGTCCAAGCGATCCTGGTGCGGTCGACGCACGAGGGCTACTTCTCGATCGACAAGAAGACCGGGCGAGCGATCGACGGCAAGATCGCCGCTCGGGGTGACTTCGCAGGCCAGTCGGACGACGTGGACGCCTACGACCTGATCCTCAGGGACAAGGAGCGGCTCCTCTCCTTCGAGGAGCCCGTGAGATTTATTTGGTCGCACTCGGCGCTACGCGAGGGCTGGGACAATCCGAACGTGTTCGTGATGGGCATGCTCAAGAAGAGCGACAACACCACCACGAGGCGGCAGGAGATCGGCCGCGGCCTTCGCTTGTCGGTCGACCAGCACGGGGAGCGGATGGACAACCCCGTCACCGTGCACGACATCAACGAACTGACCGTCGTCACCGACGAGTCCTACACCGACTTCGTCACCGCGCTCCAGAAGGAGGTAATCGAATCGCTGTCGGCCCGCCCGCGCAAGGCGAGCCCGGACTACTTCACCGGCAAGCAGATCAAACTTGCCGACGGCTCGACGAGCATGGTGGAGACGGCGCTCGCGCAGGCGCTGTACAACCACCTCATCCGCCACAACTACGTAGACGACGACGGCTTCGTCACCCAGGTGTACAAGGACGCCCGCGCCGACGGCACCCTCGCCGCGCCGACGTCGGAGGCACTCAAGCCGATCATCGACTTCGCTTGGCCGCTCGTGGACGCGCTCTACCTTGACGTCCCCAGGCCGGCCGACGGCCGCAAGCCGAAGAAGATCCCGTTCAACGAGGCCAACTTCAAGAAGCGTGAGTTCCAGGAGCTGTGGGGCCGCATCAACCATAAGGCCATCTACCGAGTCGAGTTCGATTCAGCCGAGCTGATCGCGAACTGCGTCCGCGCGCTCGACAAGGCCCTCACTGTCACCGTTATGCAGTACCTTGTTGAGACAGGAAAGCAGGTCGTCGGCCTCGAAGTCGAGCAGCTTGAAGCTGGCACGGGGTTCAAGGTCTCGGAGACCAAGGTCGAGCACTCGGCGGTATCGGCGGCTTCCACCGTCAAGTACGACCTGCTCGGTGAGATCGCCGAGAAGGCACAGCTCACTCGCCGAACCTGCGCCACGATCCTCACGAGCATCAACCCGAGCACGTTCGCGAAGTTCAAGCAGAACCCCGAGCAGTTCATCACCGAAGCCGCCCGCCTCATCAAGGAGCAGAAGGCGACGGTCATCGTCGAGCACCTCACCTATGACTCGCTCGACAACCGGTACGACTCCTCGATCTTCACCGAGAACCAAACCGCGCAGGACCTGTCGAAGGCAGGCGACAAGCTCAAGAAGAGCGTCTACGAGTACGTCGTCACCGACTCAAAGGTAGAGCGATCGTTCGTCGAGAAGCTCGACGTCAGCGACGAGGTCGTCGTCTACTCGAAGCTGCCACGCGGGTTCTTCATCCCCACCCCAGTAGGTAATTACAACCCCGACTGGGCGATCGCCTTCCGCGACGACACGACGAAGATCAAGCACGTCTACTTCGTCGCCGAAACCAAGGGTTCGATGTCAAGCCTTCAAATCAAGGGCGTCGAAAACGCCAAGATCGAATGCGCCCGCAAATTCTTCGCGTCCCTCAATGGGAAGCTCGACACGGACGTCCAGTACGACGTCGTCACCGACTACACCGAGCTGATGCAGCTCGTCATGGGATAGGCGGCAGCTCGCACAACGCGAAGTCAGCTTCTCGTACTTGAGGTGGGAAAAGCAGGCCACCGATTCGAAGTGCATGCCGCCAGGTTCAGGGTCGGGATCCTAGTGGCATGCTGCCGAAGATTACCTACGTGATCTCCGCAGCTGAGGTGCAGCGCCAGCGGCGCTGCGGCGCAACGCGTCGTCGCAGGTAGGCGTCGAGGTTGCGCAAGCCTGAAAACTCGCACATTTGCCATCTGGGTGACCTCGACGTGCTCGACGTGCTCGACGTGCTCGACGTGCTCGACGTGCTCGACGTGACCTTCGTCTGCCCTGATCTGGTCAGGTTCTGTCGGCCAGACGAGCTGGCTTGGAGGTGGCCGGGCAGCAGCCGGAGCGGGCGGTGCGGGCCTGTCGGCTGACCGGGAGCGACCCGCGGTGTCGCTCATGCAGTTGCGAGGGCGGGTGCCGCCTGACTCGGTGCCTTGGCAGTGCACACGAGCGGCTGGGCTGCGCCCGACCATGCGGCTAATCACGGTCCGCCCCGATACCTGTACCGGCTGCGGGCACGTGTGGCGCCAATACAAGACTGCGGCGGCGGAGTCGAAAGGCGAAGCTGTCAGGTCGGGCGCTGCAGGCGGGCACCTGCTTCCACCTCAACGAGAGGTGCGCCGGCCAGGCGCTGGGCACGTCGTGGGCGAGCTCGAACCGGGCCGTCCTTGATGAGGGCCGGCAGGTACTGATCGCCGACCGCCCCGGTTCGACGCCGTCACCACCCGCGGCGTCGACGAGCACTTGTGGCGCCCCACCCACTGCCGCGACTCGTACGTCGCTTTGATCGTCCATTCGAACGCCGTCCGTGCCGGCACTGTCCCGGCTGCTCGAATGGTCGAGGGCCGCTCGAGCGGGCCCTCGCCGCTTGGCTCGCCGTGCCAAGCTAAGCCTGTCGCGACCGAGTGGAGGTCATCGTTATGCACGGGTTCACCAGCTTCTAGACGGCCACCAGCGAACGGCTACCCCGACTCGATCGCGGTGATGGTCCTCGTCACGTAGTTCGCCTAGCCGGTGGCGCCGTCGACCAGCGCCGGCGCCGGGTCCAACAACGGCTGCACTGCACCGCGGCCGCGGGCCGCGGGCCGCGGCCCATGATCCGCCTTACCAGGCCCGCCGGGTCCTGCCCACCGGAACCGGCCTGCACCAGCGTGAAGCAGCGGCGCACATTTCGACAGTCCGTTCACCTCGAACGCCCAAATCGAGGTCGAGGCGACCTGCGCGATCTGCCGCCCGCGTCATCGGCGCCTGCCGCCCCACCCCGGACCGAGTCGTCGGACCCGCCGAGCTGCAGGCCGTCGTTAGCAACCTTGGCCAGGCCGTCCCGGCCGCGCTGTGCGGCGTCGTCACGCCGGGCCGAACCCTGGCCAACTTCGACCGGCCCGGCACCTCGCACGGGCCCACTAAGGCGATCAACAGCCGCCCAAGAAACACCGTTGTGTCACCGTCATCGGCTACCGCAACCTCACCAACCACGTCACGCGAGCACTCCTCGTGAGCGGAACCTCCGGCCTGCAGTACACCCGCAACTGGGAAGAACCGCGCACCGCCCTGATTCCGTCGCCGGACGACCGAGCTTGCCCCCGGCGCGGCTCGACAACCGTGCGGTCGGACCAGCGTCGCCGTCGCTTCCCCGGCCACGAGGTCGTTGCCCCACGTATGTCCGAGCCAGCAAGTACCGTTCTTTGAGGCGCCCTCAGGGTGAACGACAGTCCAGCGGGGGGTAGGAGCAATCATGAGCACTGAGATCGAGCTGATCAGCGACGGCAAGGGTCTCGCCGTCATCGGCAACGCGGCCGATGTCGAGCGATTTTTCCTCTCCTCCGGCCTCGCCAACGTCCCCTCGAAGTCTTTCGACCTGCATCGCGTCCGATCCGCGGCCAAAGTTACTGGAGGCATCGCCGAGGCCGCATCGGTCGCGGCCGAGAACGCGGGGCGCTGGGTCAAACTGACTGAAGAGTCCGCGAAAGTCTTCAGGCATGCCAGGATGATGAAGGGGCCTGCCGAAGGAACCTCGCGCGCGATTGCCATGGGCAACAAGGGCACGAAGCACATATTGCAGATCGTCACGAAGCCCGGCACAGCGCTCATGAACCCCGCGAACATCGCTGGCGTCGGAGCGATTATGTCCCAGTACGCCATGCAGCAGCAGATGGACGAGATCGTCGAGTACCTGGAGCTCATCAACAAGAAGGTCGATGACATCCTCCGCGGCCAGAAGGATGCCGTGCTAGCGGACATGATTGGCGTCGACCTCATCATTGAGGACGCGTTGATTGTACGCGACGAAGTCGGTCGCGTTTCCGACATCACGTGGTCCAAGGTTCAAGCCACATCGCAAACCCTCGCGCGAACGCAGGCGTACGCGCTGCGGGAGCTCGACGCGATTGCCGAGAGGCTCCAGAAGAAGGCCGATGTCGGCGAGATCGCCAAGGCCACCCGTGATGCTGAGCCCAAGGTGCGCGAATGGTTGGCCGTGCTAGCCCGAACTTTCCAGCTTCACGACGGCATCTCGGTGTTGGAAATCGACCGGGTTCTGGACGCTGCTCCGGAGGAACTCGAAAGCCACCACGCAGGTCTGCTGAAGGCCCGCGCAAATCGTCTCGACCGCATCGGCCGCAGTACGGCCGCCCTGCTCAGCCAGATGGACGAGACTGTGCGCAAGGCGAATGCGAAGGTACTCCTCAACCCGTTCGATTCCCCTGCGGCCGTCCGGTCGAGCCACCGAGTCGCAGCCGAAGTGCACAGCCTCCGCGGTCGGCTCGGGCTTGAGGAAGGCCTAGAGGCTGCGGACGCCAAGCACTGGGGTCAGGCCGCCGGCGAAGCGCTGGAGAAGGTTCGCGTGGGCACGAGCGAAGGCGCTGTTGCAGTAAAGCGCTTCGGGGATCAGACCGTCGATCAGGCCACCGAAGTCTTCAGGGCCGTGGACCTCGACGGTGACGGCATCCCCGACCAGCCTCGCGCGGCGGCAGCAGCTGAACAGGCCGGAGCGGCGATTAAGGGCGCAGCCACCGGAGTCGCCGGGGCCTTCGGCACTCTGTTTCAGCGTAAGCGAGGTGCCGCGACGGTGGTGGCGAAGTCGGAAGGCGACGCCTCGGACCCCGCTGACTCTTAACCAAGGCTTTCCGAACTCGACCTGCCTGCCAAGGCAGGCCGGTCGCCGTTCGCCTCATCAACTTCACCTGATTGAAGGATTCCTAATGAGCTTTGAGACGCCGAAGTCACCGCTCTCGGACTACCTGAGCTGGACGACCAGCGGGCGGCTACAACTCCCCGACTTTCAGCGCGAGTATAAGTGGGAGGACGAGCGCATCCGGTCACTGCTTGTGACCGTTCTCCGTGGCCACCCCATGGGAGCCCTTATGCTGTTGGAGACCGGTAGCGATCAAGTGCGCTTCAAGCCGAAGCCTGTGAGTGGCACGAGCGTAGCCTCGAGCACGGAGCCTAAACTCCTGCTGCTGGACGGCCAGCAGCGGTTGACGTCGCTGACTCAGGCCCTTACTGGAGACGGAGTCGTTCAACACCAAGGATGACAAGAAGCGTCTTTTAGACCGTCGCTACTACATCGACATGGCACTGGCGATTCAAGGCGAAGAGTTCGTCGACGAGGCAGTCAAGTCGGTGCCCGGCGACGGAAGGATCAAGACAAACTTCGACCGCGAGATCGTCCGCGATCTGAGTACTCCTACGCTCGAGCAGCAGCAAATGTGGTTTCCCCTGCGCCTGCTCTTTGCTGGTTATGACCAGAATGGATGGCTCTACGGAATCGGCAACCAAGACTTGGCCAAGCGATTCATGGAGATGATTCTCAAACCCACCGCCACTTACCAGATTCCAGCAATTCAGCTTGGAAGTGACACCAGCAAGTCGGCAGTAGCCACAGTGTTCGAGAAGGTTAATACAGGAGGCGTTCCGCTCGATGTCTTTGAGCTGCTTACGGCGACCTTCGCGGGAGACAAGGTTTACTTCGAGCAGCACGGGGACGACTTCCGGCTCAATGACGATTGGAAAGCGATTCAGGAGGAGTTCAAGGCTGAACCGGTGCTCACGAGTCTGCGGAGCACTGACTTCCTCCAGGCAGCCACCCTTTTGATGACGTGGAAGCGGAACCGGGACAGCACGGCGGAACGCAAGCCAGCAATCTCGGCGAAACGCGACGACATCTTGAAGTTGCAGCTACACGACTACCTGGAGTGGCGTGACCTGCTCGTGAAGGCGTTCGAGTGGACCGCGATATTTGTCGCCGACGTTCACATTTTCGAGCCGCGATTCATGCCGTATTCAACTCAGCTTGTTCCGCTCGCCGTTACAAAGGTTGTGCTTGGCGATGTCGCCGACAGCCATGGCGTGAAGGAGCGCTTGAAGCAGTGGTACTGGTGCGGCATTCTCGGAGAGCTATATGGAAGCACCACGGAGACACGCTTTGCCCGCGATGTTGAGCGGCTGCCCTCCTGGGTTAGCGGCGTTGCCGAAGGAGCACCGGGCACAGTCAGCGAGGCGCTCTTTCAGGAGCGGCGCCTATATACGCTGAAGACGCGCCAGTCCGCCGCTTACAAGGGGATTTACGCGCTCATCATCGGGACCAGCGCGAAGGACTGGATCAAGGACGTCACCTTTAGTCGCGTTCAGTACAAGGCCCTGCAGACCGATATTCACCACATCTTTCCCGAGAAACGGAGTAAGGACCGGGGCCTTGACCGCACGCAGTGGGACAACATCATCAACAAGACTCCACTTGCTGCGGCAACCAACCGGGCCATCGGCGGCGTGGCCCCGTCCGATTACTTGCCACGCGTCGAGTCCCGAGCCCAGTTGAACGCCGATGAGGTGGACGCCGTCATCTCTACGCACGGAATTGACACCCATGCGCTGCGGAACGACGACTTCGAGGCACACCTCGCGCATCGCAAGGAGTTCTTAATTGGTCTGATCGAGACAGCAATGGGTAAGCCCGTTGTGCGTGAGCAAAGCGCTGTAGACGTGACACTGATTGCCGCCGAGTACGAGGAAGAGATTCCGGACGATGACGTCCCCGATGCGAAGGAGGATGAAGACCTCGAGGTCGCCTGACTCCCGGGGTCCCCAGGGCACCAAGTATCGCGTGCCGAAAGCCTTCTCGAGTGAATTTACGGCCCGGCGTCCCTCACGGACCGCTCTCATACGATTAGTCCTGCTCGTGGCAGCCGTTATCTCAAGAAGTTCGTACTGCATCCTTGCAATTCGAGTACTGGCTCCCCAAGCCGGAGACGTCAGTACAGATTGGGGCGGCGATCGCTGAAGGCGTCGTTGTTGGCGCTAACGTTCTTGACCAGTGCACCGTCAAGGTCGAGGTTGGCGACCAGGACGACCGCCTTGCCCTCCGCGGGACCCGCGACCGGGTAGCCCTCCACATCGCAGACGACACTGGCGCCGATCCAGTCGACGCCGCGCTCGGGGCCGACGCGGTCGCAGACGAGGGTGAAGACGTGGTTGACCGCGGCGAAGGCCTGGGCCTTGATCACCTCGGAGGAGCGCTCCCCCGGCGGGATGTGCTTCGCCGGCCAGTTGGAGGGGGCGATCACGAGCTGGGCGCCGCGACGGGCGACGCTACCGACCATCTCGGGAAACTCGGCGTCGTAGCAGATCATCACGGCGATCTTGCCGACGCTGGTGTCGACCACAGGCGCAGGCTCGTCGCCGGCGGCGAAGATCAGCTTCTCGGTGTCCCAGAGGTGGGTCTTGCGGTAGACGACGAGGACCTCGCCGTCCTCGACGACGGCGGCGGAGTTGAAGGGGCGCTCGCCGTCGGAGCGTTCGCAGAAGCCGCCGACGACGATCGCGTGGTGCTTGAGCGAGAGCTCGCGGAAGAGCTGAACGGTCGGGCCGTCGACGGGCTCCGACCGCGACTGTGCCTCCGCGATGTCGTGGAAGACGTAGCCGCTCGTGCAGAGCTCTGGGAACACGATCACCTGGGGCTGCGAGTCAGCCGCTTCCGCGACCGAGGCGCGGAGCCGCTCGAGCGTGCCGGCAGGGTCGTCGATGTCGATTGCGTACTGGCAGACGGCGACGCGGGTGGTGGGCACGGGGCCAGCCTCTCAGTCCTCGATCAACAGCGAGCGTCGCGCCCGAGCCCGCGTCCGGGCGGGCTCAGGCGCGACGAACCTTCAGTCGTCCTCGGTGGCGGTAACGAGGACGGCGACGGGGGCGAGGTAGCCGTTCGGGTCGAGCATCCAGCCGGCGTCGAAGGCGGCCTCGACGACTTCGGGTGCCCACTCGAGGCGGACGCGGCCGTCGCCGGCGTTGACAACCAGCAGCTCGCCGGTCCCGTCCTCCGCGGCGTCGTCGCCGGCCTCGAGGAGCTCGATGCGGCGCCACGAGCCGGGCAGGACGGACAGCATGTCCTGCGGACCCAGATCCACCGACTCCTCGGCCTCCCCCTCGTTGAGCGTCACGCGCCAGGTGCCCGACTTCACGAGCAGCGTCGACGACGCGTTGTGGCGGTGGCGCAGCATGCCTTCGCCCGGGGTGGCCTTGAGCCATGCCATGTTGAAGGAGTGCGGCTCGTGCAGGCGCGGGACCTGGCGGCGGTCCTCGCTCATGCCGTAGCCGATCACCAACGCGAGGGACCCGTTGCCACCCGGCAGCGACTGGCACAGGAGCCCGCGGGAGGAGTACTTCCGGTCGGACGGCGCGGTGACGCGGCCGCGCATCTCCTCGACGGAGTACGGCGTCAGCTCGTCGATGTACTCCTGCTTCATCGGCTTGATCAGCGGGACGTCCGGCGGCAGCTCGTCGCCGGCGACGGTGTCGATCAGGCGGTTGTCGGCGGTGAGGTGCAGGCCGTACGACTCGGCCTCCTTGAGCACGGACGGACCCCAGATGATGCCGCCGGTGACGTCCTGGCCGAGCACGGTGAGCAGGAGGCCCTCGTCCGGCCCCTCGTTCGTGAATCCGCGGAAGATCCACGAAGGCACCGAGATGATGTCGCCGTCGCCGGAGACGTACTCCCCCGCCTTGCCGTCGACGCCCCACCGGATCCGGAACTCACCGCTGAAGTTGATGAAGACCTCGGCGGTGAAGTGCAGGTGCAGGTTGTTGTTGACGCCGTTGGGCATGCCGGCGGCGCCGACGTTGTAGCCGTGCGGCTCGGAGAGGTTGATGAACTGCTTGCTGTTCTGCGAGACGCCCGGGCCGATGAAGGCGTAGTTGGACTTGCGGTCCGAGCCCGGGGTGCGGCAGTCGATGAAGGCGGCGTTCTCGGCGACCCAGTCGGTGCGCCGGATGGTCCGTCGGGCCACCTCGGTGGAGGGGACGACCACGTCGGTCATGGGTGGTTCCTTTCGCGCGGTGCTGGGCGTGGGTCAGTAGATGTTCGTGCTGGCGTAGGTGCTGTCACCCCGCCGGTTGTGGATCTGGCTTCGCACGGCGATCTCGTCGTAGACGCGCACCTCGCGGACAAGCCGGCCGTCCTGCACGAGGAACTGCGAGACACCGAGGATCTCGACCGGCGTGCCGGTGAGCGGGCCGAAGTCGTCGGCACCGTTGTAGTCGCCCTTGTAGACCCAGGTGACGGCGACGCGGAGGCCGGCGTAGCGGACGGCGTAGTGCGTCTGGACGTCCCGCACCTCGAAGCGCCCGCCCGGGAACGGCTGGAGCATCTTCAGCAGCGCCCGGCGGTAGCCCTCGGGACGCGTGAACGTGCGGTAGCCGATCGTGTGGAGCACGAGGTCGCGGATCCAGTAGTGCTCGACGGCGTTGAGGTCGCGGCGGTTCCAGACCCGGTCGATGAACTCCAGGACCATCTGGGCCTCGGCGCGGTACTCGTCCGGACGCTCGCCGGAGTCCCCGACGGCCAGGACGTTCTGCGGCGCCGGCTCGGTCATGCTGCCGGAGTAGCCGATGAACGGCTTCACGCGGGCCACCTCGTCGGGGTCCTGCCCGAGCTGCTGGCAGATGGCCAGCGAGTCGCGCACCACCCACTCCTCGACCATGCGGCCGCGGCGGTAGAGGCAGTTGGCGATGGTTCGGCTGATGAAGTCGGTGCTCTGGTCGACGGAGAGCACCAGGTGGGAGCTGAGGAACGCGTCCTCGCCGCGCGCCTCCCACACCACGTCCTCGGCCTGCCCGACGCGGTCGGGCGTCGCCGAGATCCGCATGAGGCTGCCCTGCACCACCTCCTCGACCCCGACCGAGGTGCCGTACGAGCCGTGGACGATCGCGTCCGGCTCGTAGTTCTCGTAGATGTGGCCGATCGCGCGGTCGACCCAGATCAGGTCGGTCACCTCGCGGATGAAGTCGTCCGGATCTGCGTACGGCTTGTACGCGATCGGGTCGAGCGGCATGAAGATCGCCTCCTGGTGCGGTTGTCTTCGCAGGAGTGTATGCGTATGCATCAGGATGCGTCGAGCGATGTTGGGCCGGTGTTCAGGAATGTGACGCATCCGGCATGCGTGGGGTTGGCGAAATGATGGTTCGTCTGCGGCGTGGAGGAAGAGGACGCCGATCTCTTCGAGGCCCTTCGACAGGCCCGGGGAGCGTTCTCGGCCCTTCGACAGGCTCAGGGATCGTGGTCCGTCTCAGCGGACGGGGACCGGACCCAGGGTCGCGCGCTCGACGAGGTGGCTGGGGAACCACTCGTGGCGGTAGGGCTCGTCGGCGCCGGCGCGCATGCGGTCGACGAGGAGCTGGGCGCCGCGGCGGGCCATCGCCTCGAGGTCGAAGGCGACGGTGGTGATCTGCAGCAGGGGCCAGCGCGTCTCGGGCAGGTCGTCGAAACCCACGATCGACACCTCCCCGGGCACGTCGCGCCCGAGCGAGCGGGCGGCGTTGAAGGCGCCGTACGCGACGACGTCGTTGGCGCAGACGATGACCGTAGGCGGTTCGTCGAGCTCCAGGAGCCGACGGGCGCCGCTGAAGCCGGTCTCGAAGTCGAAGTCGCCGCGGTGGGCGAGCTCGTCGGGGAGCTCCAGCCCGCGCAGCGCGAGCCGCTCGCGGAGCACGAGCTCGCGGTTGGACGCGGTGCTGGCGTTCACCGGACCGAGCACGGCGCCGACGCGCGTGTGACCGAGGTCGAGGATGCGCTCGGTCAGCTCGCGCATGCCGCTGCGCGCCTCGACCTCGACCGAGTCGGCCTCGATCGTCGTGGCGCGGCGGTTGAAGTAGACGAAGGGCAGGCCGCGGTCGCGCAGGCGCACGGGCAGCAGCGAGTCGGTCGCGGTGGTGGCGAGCAGGGCGCCGTCGAGCGAGGTGGAGAGCAGCCGGTCGGCGACGCGGTCGGAGTCGCCCTCCTCGGTGAGGAGCACGAGCTGGTAGCCGAGCGACTCCAGCGCGTGGTGCATCGGCGCGATCGTGTGCGTGTAGAACTGGTTGGCCAGGTCGGTGACGAGCAGCCCGACACGGTGCGTGCGCCCGACCGAGAGCGCGCGGCCGGTGTCGCTGGGGACGTAGCCGAGGGCGGTCGCCGCCTCGCGGACCCGCTGGCGGGTGAGCACCGAGACTTTGGGGCTGTCCCTGAGCGCGCGCGACACCGTCGGCTGGCTGACCCCGGCCAGCCGGGCGACGTCGTGGCTGGTGACCAACCCTGGTTCCTCTCGGCAGACGCGCCCTTCGACGAGCTCGGGGAGCGTTAGGAGGTGAGCCTAACGGGCACGCCTTGACCGGGCCGGGAGATCCGGGTTAACTCTTCGCATACGTATGTCGCCGAGCTCGGCGGCACCGCCGGAAATCCCCGAGGAGAAGTGTGCGTACGACGCTGAAGTCCGGTCGGTCGAAGTCCTTCGCCGACACCGCCCAGGACGACGTGCGGGTCCGCGTCGAGCAGATCGTCGCCGACATCCGCACCCGTGGGGACGAGGCCGTCCGGACGTACTCCGAGCAGTTCGACCGCTGGACGCCCGAGTCGTTCCGGCTGAGCCCTGAGCGGGTGCAGGAGATCATCGGCACCCTCGACGAGCAGGTCATCGCCGACATCGTCTTCGTCCAGGAGCAGGTCCGCGGCTTCGCCAAGGTGCAGCTCGCGTCGATGGCCGACGTCGAGGTCGAGACGCTCCCGGGCGTCTTCCTCGGCCAGAAGCACCTGCCGATCCAGGCCGTGGGCGCGTACGTGCCCGGCGGCAAGTACCCGCTGACCGCCTCGGCGCACATGACGATCGTGACCGCCAAGGTCGCGGGCGTGCCGCGCGTCGTCGCCTGCACCCCGCCGATCCGCGGCGAGATCCTCGCGGCAACCGTGGCCGCGATGCACCTGGCCGGCGCGGACGAGATCTGGATCCTCGGCGGCGTCCAGGCCGTGGCCGCGATGGCCATCGGCACCGAGACGATGGGCCGCGTCGACCTGATCGCCGGCCCGGGCAACGCGTACGTCGCCGAGGCCAAGCGGCAGCTGTTCGGCGAGGTGGGCATCGACCTGTTCGCCGGGCCGACCGAGATCCTCATCGTGGCCGACGACGAGGCCGACCCCTTCACCGTCGCGGTCGACCTGCTGTCGCAGGCCGAGCACGGCCCGGAGTCCCCCGCGATCCTCATCACGCCGAGCGAGCGCGTCGCTCGCGAGGCGATCGCCCACGTCGACGCGATCCTGCCCGGCATGCCGACCGCCGACTACGCCGGTCCGGCGTGGCGCGACTACGGCCAGGTGATCGTGGTCGACGACCTCGACGAGGCGTACGTGGTGGCTGACGAGTTCGCCTCCGAGCACGTCCAGGTCCTCACCGCCGAGCCGCGCCTCGCGCTGGAGAAGATGCACCACTACGGCGCGCTCTTCCTCGGCGAGAACACCTGCGTCTCCTACGGCGACAAGGTCATCGGCACCAACCACGTGCTGCCCACGCTCGGCGCCGCGCGCTACACCGGCGGGCTCTGGGTCGGGAAGTACCTGCGCACCGTCACCTACCAGGAGGTGCGCAACCCCGAGACGAGCGGCGAGCTCGGCCGGGTCTGCGGCCGCGCGGCCCGGGTCGAGCTGTTCGAGGGGCATGCCCGCTCCGGTGACGTCCGTGCGGCCCAGCACCTCGGAGACTCGTACCCGTGGATCGACGAGGCGAAGGCACGGTTCGTGAGCCCGCTGGCGGGTGCTGGGCAGGCGTGAGGCGCTCTGTTCCGAGGTCGGAGGACGCCGACCTCTTCGAGGCCCTTCGACAAGCTCAGGGAGCGTTTCTGGGCCTTCGACGGGGAGCCTCCTCGTGAGCGCGCTCGAGGGGCGCACTGCGCTCGTCACCGGGGGCGGGACCGGGCTCGGGGCCGCGATCGCGCGGGCGCTGCACGGGGCCGGGGCGTCGGTCGTCGTCGTCGGACGGCGGCCCGAACCGCTCGCGCAGCTGTCCGACGAGCTCGGCGAGCGGGTGTCGTGGCGGGTCTGCGACGTCGCCGACCCGGTGTCGGTCGACCAGCTCGCGGAGGCGCTCGAGGGCACCGAGGTGTCGGTCCTGGTGAACAACGCCGGGATCGCCGGGCCGGTCGCGCCGCTGGTCGAGATCGGCGTCGAGGAGTGGGACGAGGTCTTCGACGTCAACGTGCGCGGCGTCTTCCTCATGTGCCGCGCGTTCCTGCCGGCCATGACCGCGCGGGGCTCGGGCGACGTGATCAACCTCGCGTCGGTCTCGGGCAAGCGCCCGCTCGCGCGCCGCACGCCGTACACGGCGTCCAAGCTGGCCGTCATCGGGCTCACCTCGACGCTCGCCTTCGAGGTGGGACCCTCGGGCGTGAACGTCAACAGCCTCTCCCCCGGCCCGGTGCAGGGCGAGCGCATGGACCGGAACTTCCGCCTCGAGGCCGAGCGCACGGGTACCTCGTACGCCGAGGCCGAGACCGCGTACGTCTCGCGCGCGGCGCTGCAGCGCATGATCACCGAGGACGAGGTCGGCGCCGCGGTCGTGGCGATGCTGGCCATGCCGGGCATGACCGGGGCCGACGTCGACCTGTCCGGCGGGATGGTCGCGTGACCGGCGTGCCCAGCCTCAAGGCCCGGCTCGACGCCGGCGAGCGCGTGCTCGGTGCCCTGCTCCGCGCGCCCGGCGAGGAGCTCGTCGAGATGGCCGCGGTGGCCGGCTTCGACTTCCTGCTCCTCGACGGCGAGCACGGACCGGCCGACGTGGTCGAGCTGCGACGCCACATCGCCTTCGCCGCCGTGCACGGGGTGCCGGTGCTGGTGCGGGTGGGTTCCGACGAACCCGCCCTCGTGCTCCGCGCGCTCGACGCGGGCGCCCAGGGCGTCGTCGCCCCGCACGTCGACACCCCCGACCAGGCGGCCGCGCTGGTCGACTCGGCCTACTACCCGCCGTACGGGCACCGGGGGTTCGCGACGTACGGGCGCTCGGGCCGCTTCGGCCTGGTCAGTCCCGACGAGCACAAGCAGCGGGCGCTGGCCGAGACGCTCGTCTTCGGGATGATCGAGTCGCCCGAGGGCGTGCGCGCCGTGACCGAGGTGGTCGGGACCGAGCGGCTCGACGGGATCATGGTCGGGGTCGCCGACCTCGCCGCCTCGAGCACGCCGGAGGACCCGCCGCACGCCGCGCAGGTCAGCCGCGTGCACGACGAGCTGGCTGCCCAGGGGCGGCTGCGGATGGACATCGTCAACGGCCGCGCGGCCGCGGAGGCGTCGTTCGCCGACGGAGCACAGCTCGTCGTCTACAACCTCACGGCGACGATCATGGGCCACCTCGCGGACCTGCAGACCGCTCGCCCCTGAGGAGCGACCCCGGCCGGGGACGCCCTACTTGTCGAGGTGCAGCCGGACGCTGGTCCCGCGCGGGTTCGAGCGGACCTGCACCAGGTCGCAGACCTGGTTGGCCGTCCAGACCGGGTCGGTCCAGCCGTGCGACGGCGGGCGGCGGCCCACCAGCAGGTCCTTGACGAGCGTGCGGTCGAAGACCTCGGCGACCAGGCGGCCCGGCTCGTCCCACACTCGCACGCGGGCGTGGTCGGCGCCGCGGCGCACGCTGTCGACGACGAGCTCGCGCACGACGCCGCTCAGCGCGACGACCCGGTCCGACGTCAGGTCGCCCGCCGCGGCGCGCAGCGTGACCTGCTCGGCGGCGAGGTCGAGCGTCGTGCCCGCGACCCAGACGTCGGTCTCGGGCACGTCGAGCTCGGGCAGGTCGGTGCCGAAGAGCGCGTGCGCCTGGTCGTGGCCGCGGTAGGTGGCGCTGCCCGCGTACGAGGTGGGCGTGGCGATCACCGGGTGGCTGCTGCCGGCCGCGTCGAGGACGGAGCCCGGCAGCTGGTCCGCGTCGTAGGGGCAGACCAGCCAGAAGGGCAGGTCGGGGTCGACGACGAGGTTGAGCAGGGCCTCGTGGAGCTCGGCCTCGACGACCTCGTCCGCGCCGCGTCCGGGCCAGAGGGGCTCACCGATCGCGCGCGCCGGGCGTCCAGGGCCGCAGCACTCCGCGAGGAGAGCGAGGAGCGACGGGATGATCCGGGCGGGGTTGCGTGCCAGGCGGGTCATGTCGACGAAGCGGACCTCGGTCGACCGCGCGCCGAGCGCCAGGCGCAGCCAGCGGGCGTGCTCGGGTGTAGCGCCGACGTTGACCTCCTCGCCGCCGTCCAGGCCCTCGAGGACGAAGGGTGCCAGCCCGGCGACGTACTCGTCGCGGCCGCTCCACACGTACGCCTCGTGGCGATAGCTCTGCCGGGCGCGGGCGGGCACCAGCGTGCTGGTCATCGTGGTCCAGGGCACGGGAGGCGGTCGGAGGCCGAGCCGGCGGCACGGTGCTCGGGTAGTCGGCGGGGCCGCGAGCCACAGCCTGTCGGACGTCCGCGCATCTCTGGGCCCCCTGAGGACGGGTTCTCCGCCTCGACGGCCGGTGCACCCTGGAAGAGGCCCGAGGGTAGCTCTTTTTCCATCCGCGAACAATTTTTGATCCGTCGGCAGGAGCGGTACTTTCGGCATCGACGAAAATCGTCCTGGCGGTCTGAGCAGACCTCGAAGGGGAGGCCCATGACGAGCACGAGCAGCAGTGACAGCCTCCGCCTCGAACGGCAGCTGTGCCTGACCCTGACGGTGGCGGCACGCACGGTCGTGTCGCTCTACCGGCCCCTGCTCGAACCGCTCGGGCTGACCCACGGGCAGTACCTGGTGATGGTGGCGCTGTGGGAGTCCGACGACGCGCTGCCGGTGTCGCAGCTGTCCCGTCTGCTCACGCAGGAGGAGTCCACGCTGTCACCGCTCCTCGAGCACCTCGAGGCGGACGGTCTGGTGAAGCGGCGCGAGGACGCGGACGACGCCGGGACCCTGGTCGGCCTGACCCCGGCCGGTGACGCGCTCCGGGTGCGGGCCGCGGCGGTGCAGCCCGCGATCCTCGAGCGGGTCGGCATGAGCAGCGGCGAGCTCCGCTCCCTGCGTGACGCGCTGACCCGGGTCGTGGAGGAGACCGCCGCCGCCGAGGCGCAGTCCTCCTGAGCCGGGGCGCGCGGCCACGCACCTTCAGGTCAGCAGGAACTCCTCCGGGTGCAGCACCTGCAGGACCGTGCGCTGCAGCTCCCCGGTCAGCTCGGCGCCGCCCTCGGCGAGCGCGTCGAGCAGGGCGCCGGACACGGGTGACGCGCCGCTCGTGACCACCTCGACGCTCCCGAGCTCGGCCTCCAGCGCCTCGACGAGGGCGCCGCGGAAGGCGGGGTGCTCGGAGGTCAGGATGGAACCGCCGAGCACGCAGGTCGTCGCCCGCTCCCCCGCCTGCGCCGTGGGCCCGGCCTGACCCGTCCGCCGGGCCGCCACCGCGGCGAGCCGGGCGAAGTGCCCGGCCTGCTCGTCGACGATCTGGCCGGCGACGGCGTCGCCCTCCCCCGCCGCGCGGAGCACGGAGCGGGCGGCGACCTTCTCGTCCGGCACGGGCCGCACCGGGTGGCGCCGCGTGACAGCGTGCAGCAGCGCCTCCACGTCCTGGTAGCCGTAGAGCCGCAGCAGCTCGGCGGTCAGCAGCGTCGGGCGTCCGGTGCCGAGCTCCGCCTCCACCACCGCGCGCAGGGCGAACTCCCCGAGCGCCCGTCCGCCGAGGGGTCGGGCGATCCACCAGCAGCCGCAGAACTCCGAGCCGTCAGACCCGCGCGCGGCGACCGCGGGACCGGTGCCCGCGTTGACCGCGACCCCGACGCCGTCGGGCCGCCCGCAGCGCAGCAGCGAGTAGCCGTCGTTCTTGACGCTGACGCTCCGCAGCCCGCCGAGGCGGTGGGCCAGGACGGCGTCCCAGTGCTCCTCGTCCTCCGGCCAGTCGACCCCGGCCAGCCGGAAGGCGGCGTGGTCCACCTGTCCGGCGTCCAGCCCGGCCTCGCCGAGGGCGCCGTGCACCGCACGGGTGACCTCGCCCTCGGCGTCCGGCGCGGAGTAGATGTCCCCCGCTGCGCCACGCCCGCGTCCCAGGACCCGCCCGGCCTCGTCGGCGACGAGCGCGACGGTCTTGGAGTTGCCGGCGTCGAGCCCGAGGAAGTACGCGCTCACCGCAGCAGGCGGTCGGGCAGGTAGGCGGCGTTGGCGTGCGCGAGGTCGTCGTAGAGCTCCTCGGCCACGGCGAGCGTCGGGACGAAGGGGTGGGCGGCCAGCGCGCGTACGGCGTCGGCGCGGCTCCCGTCCCAGGCTGCGATGGCGGCGAGGCGCTGGTACTCGGCGAGCTGCTGGGTGATCCCGCGGACCGCGTGCGGGAGCGGGCGCTGCTCGATCGGGTGCACGCCGCTGCCGTCGACGTCGCACCACATCTCGACGACCGTGTCCTCGTCGAAGCCGGGGAGCGCACCGCCGGTGTTGCGCAGGTTGACCGGGAGCCGGGCGGGCGCGTCGTTGTAGAAGGCGCTCATCACGTCGATGGCGAGCTCCAGCTCGTGGATGCCGCCGCGCGAGCGCTCCGGGTCCAGGCGCGGCCGGTCGCTCGCCGCCTGCTCGCGGTAGTGCGCCCAGTAGTCGTCCACGTGGGACAGGATGACGCCCGCGCGGGTGAGGCGGTTCGCCTGCTGCTCGCGGAAGAACTCCTCGCCGAAGTAGTAGTACTTGAAGTAGTCGGCCGGGATCGACTGCATGGCCACGGCGAGGTGCAGCATCCGCCGCTCCCAGACCGGCACGGTCAGGTCGTCACGGACCTTCTCCCAGCCCTGCTCCAGCAGGGGCATCAGGTCCTCGCCGTCGTAGGTGTGGGTCGTCGACCAGCAGTTGTGGTTGACCCCGGCCATGATCACCTCGGCTCGCGCCGGGTCGAGCCCGGCGGTCTCCAGGATCGGCTGCCAGAAGGTCATCGGCCCCTCGCACATCGACCAGATCGGGGTGTCGGTGTGGTCCTCGACGGCCTGGCTGACGATGTTGACGGGGTTGGTGTAGTTGAAGATCCGGGCCCCTGGCGCCACCGCGTCGAGGTCGGCGATGAGGCCCTGGAAGACCTGGATCGAGCGCAGCGACATCATGAAGCCGCCCGGGCCCTGGGTCTCCTGCCCGATGACCCCGTGCCGCATGGGGATGAGCTCGTCCTGCAGCCGCATCGCGAAGTCGCCGGGGCGAAAGCTCGTGAGCACCGCGTCGACGCCCTCGAGCCCGGCGCGCTGGTCGGTGGTGGCGGTGACCTTCAGGTCGACGCCCTCGTTCCGGGCCATCTTCTCCGCCAGCGTCCGCACGACCTCGAGCTCGTCGGGGCGCTGGTCGATGAGCACCACCTCCGAGCCCTCGAACTCCGCGCCGTGGTGGATGAACGAGGCCATGGTGCCGGCGGCACGCGACGAGCCGCCGCCGAGGTAGGCGAGCTTGATGGAGGCCATGCGTGGGTTCCTTTGCTGGGTCTGGGTCGGGTGGGTGCGGGGTGCGGAGGTCTAGCGCGCGGCGACGGGAGCGGCCGCGACGGCGGCCTCGTCGAGGAAGAGGTGCGGGCGGCGGCACTCGCTGAAGATCGTCGCCGGCCACGCGGGGTCGTACGCGTCGGCGGCGAGCAGGTGCCCGGCCGCGACGCCCTTCTCCGAGCCATGGGCGAGCATGACGACCGAGGCGGACAGGTCGGCGATGGTGTCGATGCCGACGGTGACGCCGTGGTGCGGGACGCGGGCCAGGTCGCCGCCGAAGGACGGGAACGTGCCGAGGTTGTCGCGCCGGGTGCTGTCGGGCAGCTCGACGACCCGCGTACGGCTCGACCGCTCGGCCCCGGCCGGGTTGAAGGCGATGTGGCCGTCGCTCGCCCCGGACGCGAGCAGGAAGAGGTCGACGCCGCCGAGGTCGCGGATCCGGCCGTCGTACGCCGCCGGGTCGGCCGGGTCGGGGAACCACAGGTGCTCGGCGCGCACGCCGTGCCCGGGCCGGGCCGCCTCGTCGAGGGGACGCACGATCTCCTCGCGGCCGAAGCGGATGCAGGAGTGCGGCGCGTGGGCCCGCTCGTGCACGAGGACGCCGTGCTCGTCGGGGACGAGGTAGTCGTCCATCATCACCACGACCAGGTGCTCGAGGTCGATCTCCTCGGCGCGGACCAGGTGGGCGAGCGCGGCGTACGCGGGGGCGGCGCTGCGACCGCCGGGGCAGCCGAGGACGTACGGCCGCCCGGCGCTGCGGGCGGACCTCAGGCCGTCGGCGACCAGCCGCGCGGCGTGGCGGCCGAGCGCGTCGGGGGTGGCGAAGACGTCAGGCTCGATGGGCACGGGAGCTCCTCGGGGAAGTGGTGCGGGCGGAGCCCGTGGACGGGCTCGGGTGGTCTGGGCGCGGCGAGCGGGTGCTCACTCCTTCAGCGCCCCGGTGAGGACGCCGTGGATGAACTGGCGCTGGAAGAACGCGTACAGGATCAGCACGGGCAGGCAGATGATGATCGCCGCCGCGGCCATGGCGTTGAACTCGGTGGTGAAGCGGCCCTGGAAGGCACCGAGGGCGAGCGTGACCGGCTGCTTGCCCGGGTCGGAGATCATGATCAGCGCGACGAAGTAGTCGTTCCAGGTCCACATCGCGTTGAGCAGCACGAGCGTGAGGATCGCGGGCCGGGAGACCGGCACGAGGATCCGCCAGAGCACCCGCCAGGACCCGGCGCCGTCGAGCCGGGCGGACTCCACGAGCGAGGCCGGCACGGCCCGGAACGTCGCGCGCATCCAAAAGGCGCCGAACGGCACGCCCATCCCCACGTGGATCGCGATCAGCCCGAGCCAGGAGTTGATCAGCCCGAGCTCGCGGAACTGGAAGTACAGCGGGATGATCAGCGCCTCGGTCGAGAGCATCAGCCCGAGCAGCACGAGCGGGAAGAGCACCCGGGAGCCGACGACGTCGAGCACGCCGAAGGCGTAGCCCGAGCCGAGCGCGAGCAGCACCTGCACCAGGACCGCGCCAGCGGTGATCACCAGGCTCGAGACCAGCGCGTGGCCGAGGTCGCCGCGGGTCCAGGCCGAGGCGAAGTTCGACCACTGCAGCGTCGTCGAGGGCGTGCCGTCGAGGTTCGGGCTGAGCGCGGCGAGCACGGTCCAGAGGATCGGCAGCAGCACCAGCACGGTGAAGAAGAGCAGGATCGTGTAGTTGATCACCGTCTCCGAGCGCCGCGTCACGAGCGGCTCCCGGCGTGGACGAGCGAGGGCCCGGTCGGGCGCGTACGTGGGGCGTACGCGCTGGTGGAGACCTGCGACCGGGCCCTCACGACTCACGCTCCGTGACGCGCTGGATGAGCACGGCGACGAGCAGGCAGGCGATGGCGAGCACCACGGCGATGGCCGCGGCGGAGCCGACGTCGGGGTTCTGGAAGGCCTTGCGGTAGAGCAGCAGCGCCGGCGTGGTCGTCGACGAGCCCGGACCGCCCTGCGTGGCGACGTAGACGAGGTCGAAGGTGCGCAGCGCCGCGGTGATCGTCAGCGTCAGGGCGACCGCGAGCTGGGGGCGCAGCCCCGGCAGCGTCACCGCGAAGAACTCCCGGAGCGGTGAGGCGCCGTCGACGCGCGCGGCCTCGTACAGCTCCTGCGGGATCGACTGCGCCCCGGAGACGAAGAGGATCATGCAGAAGCCGAAGGTGACCCACGTCCCGATGACGCCGAGCGCCGGCAGCGCCCACGTGACGTCGCCGAGCCAGTTCTGCGCCAGCGCGCCGAGGCCGAGCGCCCGCAGCAGCGAGTTGATCGGGCCGTCGGGGGTGTAGAGGTACTTCCACACGACCGCGGTGACCACCGTGGTGACGACCTGCGGCACGAAGAGCAGCGACCGGAAGACCGCCGCCCCCCGCAGGTTGCGCCGCGAGATGATCGACGCGGTCAGCAGCCCGAGCACGATGGGCAGCAGCGCGAAGAAGCAGATCAGGACGCCGACGTGGCCGAGGGCGGCCCGCAGGTCCGGGTCGGTGACGAAGTCGGCGTAGTTGGCGAGCCCGACCCAGGTCGGCGTCGAGACGCCGTCCCAGGAGTAGAGGGAGTAGTTGGCCGACTGCACCAGCGGGACCAGGACGATCCAGGTGTACATCGCCAGCGCCGGGGCCAGGTAGAGCAGCCCCACCCACCGCAGCCGACGGCGCGGGCTGCGCCGGCGGACAGCCGCTACGTCCGGCCGCGTGCCGGTCAGGCCGCCGCCCCGGCCGGCCCGGGGCGGCGTCGTGAGTCCCGCGGTGCCGGTGCTCACCCGCGCTTCGCCGCGGCTTCGTCGTAGCTCTTCTGACCGTCGGTGACCAGGGTCTCCGGGGTCGAGCGGCCGGCGAGGATCAGCTGCACCTGGCCGCCGATGACGTCGAGCATCTCCGGGCTGGCCCAGTCGAAGAAGGGCAGGAAGCCGTCGTCCTTGGTCACGGCCGCCGCTCCGGCGACCTCGTCGGCGAACACGGTGCCCGGCTTGACCGCCTCCGTCGAGGGACGGATCGGGAGGTAGCCGCTCTGCACCGACAGGTCGTTCATCTGCTGGCTGCCGAGGTAGTTCAGGAACGCGGCCGCGGCGTCGGGGTGCGGGGTCTTGGCCGAGATGCCGAAGACGGCCGACGCGGCACCGACGCTGGTCTGCGTCCCGCCGTCGGTGCTCGGCAGCTGAATCCGTCCGAACTCGGTGTCGTCGGCGCCGGTGCCCACCAGCGCGCCCGAGTAGTCGAAGTGGAAGGCGGCCTTGCCGTCGGTGAAGACCTTCTTGCCGCCGTCGAAGTCCAGCCCGTTGTAACCGGAGTTGAGGTAGCCGGCCTTCTCCCACTCCTGCAGCTTGGCCGCGGCCGTGCCGAGGCCGGTCTGCTCGAGGGTCGTGCCGCCGGCGCCGTACACGAAGTCGTTGATCGCCTGCGGCTTGCCGAGCAGCGCCTGCACCGCGAAGAGCGGGTTGGTCGCGTACGTCTTCTCCTGCGTGCCCAGGGCGATCGGCGTCTCGCCCTTGGCCTTGACCGCGGCGAGGGCGGACTCGAAGTCGGCGAAGGTGGTGGGCACGGCGACGCCGGCCTCGTCGAGCAGCTTCTTGTTGTAGTAGAGCCCGACGGTGGTCAGGCGGGCGCCGGGGGTGCCGTAGAGCGAGCCCTCCCCCATCTTCTTGCCGTCGGTGGAGAACTCGAGCTGGCGCTGCATCGTCTGCGACATCTGGTCGCGCCAGCCGTAGAGCTCGGCGTACTTGTCGAGGTTGAGGATCAGGCCCGCCTTGGACAGCGTGCCCATCGACTGCCAGCCGTTGTTGATCGTGGCGACGTCGGGGCCGTCGGGGTCGGCCAGGCGCAGGTTCAGGGTCGACATGACCTGGTCGAAGCTCTGCTCGGTGCGCTCGATCTTGACGTTCGGGTACTGCTGCTCGAAGCCGGCGATCGCCTTCTTGATGTAGGTCGCGTCGGCGCCCTCCTCGAAGTCGAGGAACTTGAGCGTGACCGGGCCGGCGGAGGCCACGTCGGAGGACACCGCCGAGGGCTGGGCGTTGCCGCCGGCCGTGTTCGCGGCCTTGGGCGCGCACGCCGCCGCGACCAGGGTGAGCGGCAGGGCGAGGGCCGCCGCCAGCCGGACCTTCAGTGTTGACACGGATGACTCCCTCGTTGGAACCAGCAGGCCGCGGTCCGAGAAGACCAACGTGGCGATGAACATACCGATTAGACCAATCGAGGACAAGAGGTAGCAGCGGTCTGCCTCCGATCGTTATGGTGACCGGATGCGGGTCTCCATCGCCTCCGAGCAGACGTACCGGCAGCTCGCCGACGCGCTGCACCGCGGCGTGTACGCCCCCGGCGACCGGCTGCCCGCCGAGCGGACGCTGGCCACCCGCTACGGCGTCTCCCGGGAGACGCTGCGCAACGCGCTCAACCGGCTCGCCGACGAGCACCTGCTCGAGAGCGTCGTCGGCAGCGGGTGGTTCGTCGCGCCGGAGGTCGTGGGTGAGCCGCCGAGCGTCCTGCAGACGTTCAGCGAGATGGCGCGAGCGCGCGGGCTGCGGCCGACCGCGCACGTCCTGGTCTGCCGGGTGCGGGCAGCCAAGCTCGCCGAGGCCGACCAGCTCCGCGTGCCGCCCGGCTCGGAGGTCCTCGAGCTCGTGCGCCTCCGTGGCATGGAGCGCACCCCGATCTGCCTCGACGAGACCGTGCTCCCCCTCGACCTCGCTGCGCCGCTCCTGGACGCCGACCTGGAGGACACCTCGCTCTACGAGCAGCTCGAGTCGCTCTGCGACGTCCGGATCCACCGCTCCACCTACTCGGTGCGCGCCGAGGTCGCCGACGCCGAGCTCGCCGGCCAGCTCAACGTGCCCGTCGGCTGGCCCGTCCTGGTCGGCGAGGAGGTCGGCTACAGCGACACCGGCCGCCCGGTCCTCGTCGGCGCCACCCGCTACCGCGGCGACGCGTACAAGTTCCAGGCGGACCTGTTCCGTCCGCTGTGAGCTGGACCGGGAAGAACACCGCTCAAAGGACGCTCCCTGAGCTTGTCGAAGGGCCCGGAACGGGTTGGCTTCCTCACTCGACGCGGAGAAAGAACGCCAACTTCTTCGAGGCCCTTCGACAGGCTCAGGGAGCGTTCTCGCCGGCCGCGCCCGCGAGCCAGCGGCGCAGGAGGCCGGACACCGCCTCCGGCTGCTCGAGCGGGGACAGGTGGGCGCAGTCGTCGAGGACGACGAGCTCGGCGCCCGGGACGAGGCGCGAGATCTCCTCGTGGCGCTCGAGCGGGCAGAGGCGGTCGTCGCGGGCGGCGACGACGAGGGTCGGGCAGCGAACCTGCACCAGCCCCGGCCGCTCGTCGACCCGGGTGTCCTGCAGGCGGCACTGGGCCGCGTACGTCTCCGGGCCGAGCTCCTCGGCCATGCCCACGATCTCCGCGTCGAGGTCGGTGCGTCCGGGTGAGCGCAGCAGCGGGAGGAGCGACTCCTGCAACCCGACGGCCCCGACGTCGGCGAGCACCGCACGCTGCGCGGCCCACGCCTCGTGCTGCGCCGGCGTCGGGGCGTACGGGTTGGTCGACATCAGGCAGAGCCGGCTGACGCGCTCGGGGGCGCGACGGACGAGGGCCATGGCCACGATCGCGCCGAGCGAGAGCCCGGCCAGCGCGAAGCGCTCGGGCAGCGCCGCGAGCAGCCGGTCGACCTCGCCGTCGAGCGTCGGCTCCCGCAGCACCGGCGTCAGGACCTCGCCGTCCAGGGTGAGCCGCGACCAGAGCGCCGCCGTGCAGCCCGAGCCCGGCAGGAGGACGAGCGGCTCCGAGGAGCCGGCGCTCACCCCTTGACGGCGCCGGACGCGAGCCCGGCGACGAGGTACTTCTGCGCGATCAGCGCGATCCCGATGACCGGGAGCGTCAGCAGCACGGTGGCCGCGGAGGCCTGCTGGAGCAGCGGCAGGTTCTGCCCGAGCTGGGTGGCGATGAACACCGGGACCGTCTTGGACGTCGTGTCGGTCAGCACCGCCGCGGTCAGGTACTCCTGGAAGGCGAAGAGGAAGACGAAGATCCCGGCGGTCAGGATGCCGGGCCCCATCAGCGGGATCATGATCCGGCGCAGCACGCCGAAGCGGGTGCAGCCGTCGACCATCGCGGCCTCGTCGAGCTCGAGCGGGATCTCGGTGAAGAAGTTGCGCAGCAACCAGATCGTGAAGGGCTGGTTGATCACGATCAGCGCGCCGGCGAGGGCGTAGGTCGTGTCGTAGATGCCGAGGGAGCGCGAGATGTCGTACATCGGCAGGACCACGGCGAAGCGCGGCAGGGCACGGAAGACGAGCGCCAGGATGAGCAGCACCAGCGAGGAGACGCCGCCGTAGCGCGACAGCGCGTACGCGCACGGCAACCCGATCAGCAGCGCCACGATCGTGCTGATCACCGCGACGAGGATCGTGTTGATCAGGTAGAGGTAGAAGTCCGTGGTCTGCCACAGGTCGACGTACGGCTGGAAGGTCGGCGCGAAGCTGAACACCGGGGGGTTGGCGAAGGCCACGTCGGTCGGCTTGACGCTCGAGAAGGCCGCCCAGGCGAACGGGGCGATCATCAGCAGGCAGACGACCGTGAGCGCGACCGCGACGATCGGGCCGGACCGGCGCCGACGGCGCCGCGAGCGGTCGCTCCGGCGGGTGACGTCGGCCGCGGCGCGGCTGGGGGTGGGCACCGTGCGCGTGCCGGTGGCGGGAAGGTCGACGGTCACGCCCGGGACTCCTTCACCAGGTTGCGGATGGACGGGGCCAGCAGGATGAGGATGAGGACGATCGTCAGCACGCTGATGGCGCTGCCGAGCCCGAGGTTCCGCGTGGCCTCGCTGAAGGCGACCCGGTAGATGAAGAACATGAGCGACTCGTTGCCGTTCGTCAGCGACTGCGGGGCGAGCGGGATGAGCGAGTCGAAGGTCCGCAGCACGTCCATGGTCAGGATCAGCACCACGAAGCCGAGGACGCCGCGGATGCTGGGGATGATCACGTGCAGGTGGCGCTGCAGCGGCGAGGCGCCGTCGATCTCGGCCGCCTCCAGCGTCTCCTCCGAGACGCCCTGCAGCCCCGCGAGGATCATCAGCATCGCGAACGGCAGCATGAACCACACCACGTTCAGCAGGATGACCAGCCGGTTGGGCCAGGTCGAGACGAACCACAGCGGCTGGCCGAAGGCACCGCCGGTGAGGCCGTTCAGGACGTAGTCGACGACCCCGCCGAAGTTGGAGTCGAAGAGCCAGGAGAAGGCGGTGGCGCCGACGATGTGGGGCGAGACGTAGGAGATCAGCAGGACGCCGAGCACCAGGGGCCGGGTGCGGCGGCCGAGCTTGTTGACCAGCGCGGCCAGGACGTAGCCGGCGACGACGCAGACCGCGGCGGCGACCACCGTGAGCCCGATGGTGAAGATCACGGCCCGACCGAGGCGGGGGTCGGCGAGCGCGGTGCGGTAGTTCTCGAGGCCGATCCAGGTGCCGGCCGCGCCGTAGTCGACGCTCTCGAAGCTCCAGCGCACCGTCTGGTAGAGCGGCAGCAGCATGAACCCGAACATCACCACGACGCTGGGCGCGACCATCGCCCAGAACTGCCGTCTCTTCATGGCGCTTCCCCTCGTCGCGTGCGGTGTGGCGGGCCGGGCGGCCCACGGCCGTGACGGGTGGGGCCCGACCTGCGGACCCCACCCGTCACGTGCGGCTACTTGTAGTCCGCCATGACCTTCTCAGCCGCGGACTGCATCTGCTGCTGAGCCTCCTCGACGCTGACCTTGCCCGCCATGTAGTTGGCGAGGATGGGACGGATGGCCGTGCTGACGGCCGGGACGTAGGGCTGGATCTCCTTCGTCGGGCCCTTGGCCAGCGACTCCTTCGCCGCCGCGGCGTACGGCGACGAGCTCTGGTCGACCGTCGTCCGGGCCGGGAACGCGGCCGGCACGGAGGCCTGCGACGCGTCCTTGCTCACCGAGGCACCCATGATCTCGAAGAGCAGGTCCTTGTCGACCTTGGTGTTGAACGGGATCGACCAGCCGTCGGTGGAGACCGTGCTGTAGGCCTTGCCGCCCTCGAAGACCGCCGGCGGCGCGGCGAAGGCGAAGTCGTTGAAGAGCTTCGTGTTCTTCTCCTGCGTCAGGTCGTTCATGCGGCCCGAGAACATGACGGCCATGGCCGCCTTGCCGTTGTAGAGCTGCTGCTGGACCTTGGGCTGGTCGAAGGTCGTGACCTGCGGGTCCATGTACGGCTGCAGCGACTTGAGCTGCTCGAGCGCCTTCGCCGTCGGGTCCTGGTCGAAGTTCGGCTTCTTGGTGTCGGGGTTGACGAAGAAGGCGCTGTCCTGCGAGCCCAGCGCCGCGGCGAACGCCGTGTCGAGGTCGGCGGTGGAGAGCAGCGGCAGGGCGATCGGGTAGTCCATGCCCTCCGCGTCCTGCAGCTTCTTGGCGTCGCTGCGCATCTCCTCGAACGTGGTCGGCGGCGTCAGTCCGTTCTTGTCGAAGAGGTCCTTGCGGTAGGCCATGACCAGCAGCTGGGACTGCATCGGCAGGCCGTAGAGCTTGCCGTCGTAGGTCATCGACTTCAGCGTGTTCGGGTCGAGCTCACCCAGCTCGTACTTGTCCTTGTACTTGGCGAGCAGGTCGTCGAGCGGGGCGAGCTTGCCGCGCGAGGCCAGGTCGGGGATCGCGTAGGTGTAGGTCTCGACGATGTCGTAGGTGCCGGAGTCGCCGGCCAGCGTCGCGGTCGTCTTCTCCACCTGACCGGAGAAGTCGATCGGGTCGTGCTTGACCGTGACGTTGTCGTGGGTGCAGCTGGCGACCATCGTGTTGCTGAAGGGGTCGACGGCCGAGGAGTTGTAGGCGAGCACGTTCACCGTGGTCGGCTGGGCCGGGTTGGTGAAGTCGCAGGCGACCTTGGTGGCGGTCGCCGCACCGGTGCGGGAACCGGCGCCGCAGGCGGTCAGGGCCAACGAGGCGGCGACCATGCCGACGGCGAGCAATCGGGTGGTGCGACGGATGGGACTGTGGAGACGCATGGGACCTTCTTCTCGATCTTCGGTGACTTCGGACGCAAGCGGGTCGAGCACGAGCTATGCCATACGTATTCAGTTGTCCCTCGTGCGCACGTCCAGCGCTCGGTGCGCCGGACGGTGCGCGTCGACCGCGCCCTAGCCGCGGGCGATGAGGTCCAGCCGGAGCTGCGCGCT
The DNA here is from genome assembly GCF_900105785.1 of Microlunatus sagamiharensis. NCBI lineage: Bacteria > Bacillati > Actinomycetota > Actinomycetes > Propionibacteriales > Propionibacteriaceae > Microlunatus > Microlunatus sagamiharensis. The sequence goes on along the minus strand of NZ_LT629799.1, from coordinate 329,903 downwards.
GTCGCGGTGGCCCGGCATGCCCTCGAAGTCCGCGATCGTCACGACCGGGCCCGCCTGCGCCTCCGTGGAGGCCCGCGTGGCCTTCTGGTAGGTCAGCTGCTTGAGGAAGCGTGCCACGGACAACCCTGCCGTGTACCGCGCGCCACGCCCGGTGGGCAGCACGTGGTTGGTGCCCGACATGCCCTTGTCGGCGTACGCGACGGTCGACCAGGGGCCGAGGAAGAGCGAGCCGTAGTTGCGCATGTTCTCGAGGTAGAAGTCGGTGTCCTCGGCGAGGATCTCGAGGTGCTCGGGGGCGAGCACGTCCATGATCTCGACCGCCGTCTTGGGCGAGTCGGCGACGTAGATCGAGCCCCAGTCGCGCCAGGCCGCACCGGCGATGTCCCGGGTGGCGAGGCCCTCCAGCTGCCGCTCGATCTCCACCTCGACCGCGGCCCCGAGCTCGGCGGACGTGGTGACCAGGCAGGCCGGCGACGTCGGGCCGTGCTCGGCCTGGGCCAGCAGGTCGGCGGCGACCATCTCGGCGGTGGCGCTCTCGTCGGCGATGACCGCGACCTCCGACGGGCCGGCGAGGACGTCGATGCCCGCCTGACCGTAGAGCTGGCGCTTGGCCTCGGCCACGAACGCGTTGCCCGCGCCGACGATCATGTCCGCCGGCACCCCGTCGAGCAGGCCGAAGGCCATCGCGGCGAGGGCCTGGACGCCGCCGAGCGCGAAGACCCGGTGGGCGCCCGACGCGCGGGCGGAGTAGAGGACGGCCGGGTGCACCTGGCCGTGCAGCGACGGCGGCGTGCAGCTGACGACGTTCGGCACGCCGGCCGCCCGGGCCACGCCGACGGTCATGAACGGGCTGGCGAGCAGCGGGAAGCGGCCGGCGGGCAGGTAGGCCCCGACGCTGCCGATGGGCACGTAGCGCTGGCCGCAGACGACGCCGGGGATCACCTCGTCCTCGAAGTCGGTGAGGCGCGCGCGCTGCATCTCGGCGAAGCGGCGGGTGCGCTCGGCGCCCGCGTCGAGCGCGTCGCGCAGGTCCTGCGGCAGCGTGTCGGTCAGCGCGCCCCAGGACGACTCGGGCACCTCGAAGTCCTCGCCGCCGGTCCAGCCGTCCAGGCGCTCGGCGTAGCGGCGGACGGCGGGCAGGCCGTCGCGCTCGATCTCCGACAGCATCGCCGACACGGTCTCGATCACCTTGGGATCGGACTGCGCGGCCACGTCCGGGCGGTCGGGCTGGCGGACGACGGAGTAGGAACCGGAGATGCGACGCGCGTCGGACGGGGTCAGGTGCATACGTATAACTTAGAGAGTTCAGCCGCGTCTTGGCAACCAGGGGCACCGACCTGTCGACTGATCGTGACACGAGCGAGACGAGGCCCCCGGGCCACGGCTCAGCAGGACGCGTAGAGGTCCAGGCGGCGGTCGTCGAAGACGTGGTTACGCCCGCCGAGGCGCTTGTCGAGGGTGGCCTCGAGGTCGACGTCGGCCACCAGGACGGTCTCGATCCCGAAGTCGGGCCCCGCCACGCGGTAGCCCTCGTGGTCGACCACGACGCTGCCCCCGACCCAGCGGCAGCCGCGCTCGGGCCCGACGCGGTCGGCCACCACGACGACGAGCCGGTTGGTGGCCGCCGACGCCATCGCCTTGGACACCTCGGGCGGCCGCGTGGCCGGGCTGGTCGAGTCCGGCCAGTTGGCGGGCGAGGCCACCAGCTGGGCGCCGCGCAGCGCGACGCTGCGCAGGACCTCGGGGAAGGCCAGGTCGTAGCAGATCAGCGGCGCGACGACCCCGACCGACGTCGGCACCACGGGCGGCAGGACCGGGCCCGGGGTGAAGAGCTCGCGCTCGAAGTCCCACAGGTGGGTCTTGCGGTAGACGGCCAGCAGCTCGCCGCCGTCGATGACGACCGCGCTGTTGTACGGCTTCGCCAGCCCGGAGACCTCGCAGAAGCCGGCCACGAGGACGAGCCCGTACGCCCGCGACAGGTCGGCCAGGAAGCGCACCGACTCCCCGTCGAGCGGCTCCGCGCGGGCGCTCGACTCGGCGGCGTCGACGAACAGCGACCCGCACAGCACCAGCTCGGGCAGGACGACGAGACGGGCGCCGAGGCGTGCCGCCTCCCCACCGACTCCGCGACGATCCGTCGCGTCTTCTCCGGGTCGTCGATGTCGACCGGTACCTGGCACGCCGCCACCGTGATCACGGCAGCATCGTGGCAAAGCGGCTCGTCGGGCGTGCTGCTTCTGCGTGACGATCTGGTGACGGCTCGGGGCGCGGTCGATGGTGGATCCCTCTTCCTATGCTGGCCCGATGGTCGACGACGCCGCAGGGTCCCGTACGCGCTGGGTGAGCACCGAGCGGGACGCGCTCGTCGCGACGCTGCGGGCGGCCGACCCCGACGCCCCCACGCTCGACGAGGGCTGGGACGTACGCCGTCTCGTCGCCCACCTCGTGCAGCGCGAGCACGACCTCGTGGCCGCGCTCGGCGACGTGGTGTCGCGTCGCGGACCGGGCGACGAGCCCGGCCTCACCCGGCTGACCGGCCGTGCCCGGAGCCCGCAGGGGTACGCGGCGCTGGTCGACCGCTTCGCCGCGGGCGCGCCGCGCTGGTCGCCCTTCAGCTGGGCGGCCGAGCAGACGAACCTGCTCGAGTACGTCATCCACCACGAGGACGTCCGCCGGGCCGGCCCGGACGCCGCCGGCCCGCGGCCGCTGCCCGAGGCGCAGCAGGACGCGGTGTGGCGCCAGCTCGGCCCGTTCGCCCTCTCGCTGCGCAGCGCGCCCGTCGGCGTCGACCTCGCACGGCCCGGCGGTCAGGTGCGGCACTCGCGGAAGCGTCCGACGGTCACCGTCACCGGCGAGCCCGTCGAGCTCGCACTGTGGACCAGCGGGCGCACGAGCGTGGCCCGGGTCGAGCTGGACGGCGAGCCCGACGCGGTCGCGCGGCTGCGGCGCTGGGCCGCGGACCGGTGAGCACGGAGGAGCCCGCGCGCCTCGAGCGGGAGCGCGACGCGCGCGGCCGCGCCCAGAACGCCCGGCCACGCGACGCCCTCGGCCGCCCGCTCCCCCGCGGCGCGGTCGGCGTCGAGCGCGTGCCGGAGGACCTCGTCCTCGCCCCCGACCCGGCGCTCGCCGAGGCCCAGCGGCTGCTCGACGCGGGCATGCCGTTCCACGCCCACGAGGTGCTCGAGGCCAGCTGGAAGGCCGCGCCGGAGGACGAGCGCGAGCTCTGGCAGGGCCTCGCCCAGCTCGCCGTCGGGCTCACCCACCTCTTGCGCGGCAACCCCCGAGGCGCGACCACGCTCCTGCAGCGCGCCCGCCGGCGGGTCGCGCTCTACGCCGACGCGCCGCCGTACGGGATCGACGTCGCCGGTCTCGTCGCCTGGTGCGACGAGGTGCTGGGCTCGCTGCCCGAGCCGAAGAGCGAGGTGCGGGTCCCGGTGCTCCGCCAACCCGCCGAGAGGTAGCTTGCCGCGCGTTCTGACGCTGGCGGGGCGCCGCAACCTACCGCTCGGCGGTCAGGAGCGGGCGATCCGGGAGCGGGCGAGCTAGGCGACCACCCGGAGGGTGGCGATGGTCGGGTCGGCCGCGTACGCGATGCGCGTGCCGGCGGCCGCGGCGCGCTGGAGGCTCTCGACCGCCTCGGCGGTGACGCGCTCCCCCGGGGCCAGGACCGGGACGCCGGGCGGGTAGGGCGCGACGAGCTCGGCGCAGACCCGGCCGACCGCCTCGCGCGCGGTCACCGTCGTCGCGGCGGCGAAGAAGGCCTCGCGCGGTGAGAGGACGATGTCCGGACGGACCGACCAGCTGGCGGCCACGGCGGTCTCGCGGGGAGCACCCGCGCGGCGACCGACGGCCTCGACGAGCGCGGTGACCAGCCGGTCGACCGTGGCCGGGGTGTCGGCGAGGCTGACGATCGGGACCAGCCAGTCGCGCTCGGCCATCTCGACCTCGACGCCGGCCTCGCGCAGGTCGCGGCCGACGGCCACCCCGTCGGCGCCGGTGCCCGCGAGACCGAGGACGAGCTTGGTGGGTTCGACCGAGCCCAGCACCGCCAGCCCGTCGACCTCCCCGAGCCGGGCGCGCGCCGCGGCGACGAGCCCGACCACGGCGCCGAGCAGCGCGGGGCCGTCGAGCTCGAGCAGCGCCCGGGCTGCATCGGTGCTGGCCAGGACCGCGCCGGCCGGGCTGGTGGTGTTGCCGGCCTCGAAGCCGAGGGCGAGCCGCTCGGGGTCGATCCGCCCGGTGCGGGCCAGGACGAGCGCGGCCTGCGAGTAGCCGGTGAGCATCTTGTGCGCGCTGGTCACGAGCGCGTCGGCGCCGGCCCGGAGGGCGTGCGGCGGCAGCGCCGGGTGGAAGCCGAAGTGCGCGCCCCACGCCGCGTCGACCAGGAGGGGCACGCCGTGCGCGTGCACGACCGCGGCGGTGCGCTCCAGCTCTCCGACCGTCCCGACGTAGGTCGGGTCGCCGACGAAGACCGCGACGACGTCGGGGCGCTCACGCAGGCACCGCTCGACGTCCGCCGCGCGGCACCCCAGCGGCAGCCCCGTCGCGGTGTCGACGCGGGTGGGCAGCCAGACGGGGTCGAGCCCCGCCAGCACCAGCCCGAGCAGCAGCGAGCGGTGCAGGGTCCGCGGCACCACGACCGCGTCGCCGGGCCGGCCGACGGCGAGCGCGAGGGCCTGGTTGCCGTGCGTGGACCCGCCGACCGAGAAGCGGGCGACGTCCGCGCCCCAGAGCACCGCCGCGCGCCGCTCGGCCTCGAGCAGGGTGCCGCCCGCGAGCGAGACCGAGTCGAGCCCGCCGTACAGGGGGACGTCGCCGGCGACGACGCGACCCATCGACGGGTTCCGCTTGTGACCGGGGATCGTGAAGGGCGCGCCGTCGGCCTCGAGCGTGCGCAGGTAGGCGTCGAGCAGCGGGGCGTCGGCCCGCAGGCGCTCCTCGTACCGCGCCTCGTGCAGAGTCATGCGCGGCATGCTGCCAGCCGTCGCCGGCGGATCCCGGAGGTACTTCGTCCGCAGCAGAGCCCGGCGACCCCGTGGGGTCGCCGGGCTCCGGCTGGTCGGCCTGCTCAGGCCGGGCGAGGTCGCGTACGACCCCGCGTCACTCCTGGACGGGCGTCGGCGCGGTCTTGTTGGCCACGCGGTTCTCGGCCTCGATCATCCAGGCGAGCTGCTCGAGGCGCTCGAGGAAGCCGTGCAGGAGGTCGGCCGTGGTCGGGTCGGCCTCGTCCACCTCGTCGTGCACCTCGCGCATGGTGCCGGCCGTCGCGTAGATCGCGGCCACGATCAGGTCGACCGTCTCGGCGGTGTCGACCTCGCCCGCCGGGAACTCGGCGATCGTCGACGTCGCCGCGATCGTGGAGGCGCGGCCGTCCGGCGTGACGTAGATCGAGCGCATCCGCTCGGCGATGTCGTCGGAGAACTCGCGCGCGGCCTCGACCAGCTCGTCGAGCTGGAGGTGCAGGTCGCGGAAGTTCTTGCCCACGACGTTCCAGTGGGCCTGCTTGCCCACGACGTGCAGGTTGATCAGGTCGACCGCGACCTTCTGCAGGTTCGCGGCCAGCTTCTCGTCGGCCTTGAAGGCCGGCTTGTAGGTGCGCTTCTTCTCGGTGGTGCTGGTGGTCATGTCCACATCCTCTCCGTCAGGTCGTGCACGAATGACAACTCCTCGTCCGTGGACGCCATTCCTCCTCCGCGCGACCTCTCACGTGGTGGACACCGGCGAAGAAGTTCCGGAGAGGCTGTGGACAACTCCCCGTTCGCCTGCGGCTCGACGCTCGGTCCGGCAACGTTCCTCCCCGGCGCTGTCGATCTTCCGACCCGGAAGGCGGCGCCGGTATGATCATGGAGGCGAACGATGAGGACCCGGATCTCGACGTCACTGGTGGCAGCCGCCCTGGCGCTGCCCCTGCTCGCCGGCTGCGGCGCCGGCAGCGGGTCGGCCGCGCCCGAGGGCTCGTCCGCCCCCGCGAGCACGGCGGCCGCACCCAGCAGCAGCGCGGCGTCGTCGAGCGCGCCCTCCGCCACCCCCACGAGCGACCCGGCGGCCGAGAAGGACCAGGTCGTCGAGACCGCGAAGGACTTCGTCACGGCGGCCTTCGGCTTCTCCTCCGACCAGAGCTACGCCGACTACCGGGACAGGCTGGAGCCGCTGATGACGAAGAAGGCACTCAGCTCCTTCGAGAAGGCCGACCTGGAGGCGGCGACGAAGACGTTCAAGACCCGCTTCGGCGGCGACGCCCGCACGAAGACGAAGTTCCTGGGCGCCCCGAAGGTCACCGGGCTGAAGGCCGAGAGCGCCACCGCGACCGTGAAGTACGAGAACCGCATCGAGGTACGGCGCGGGGGCAGCTGGAAGACGGTGCAGACGAGCCCCGACGACACCGCGAAGATCTCGATGGTCAAGCAGGACGGCCGCTGGCTGGTCGACGACCTCTGAGCGGCCGCCGGCTCAGGCGGCCGGGCGCAGCAGCAGGGCCGAGGCGCGCTCGTCCCCGGTGAAGGTGCCCGTCCAGCCGAAGCCGGAGAAGGTCAGCGTCGTCGTCGCCGGGTCGTCCGCGATGACGGCGAAGCCGTTGGCGACCGCCGTACGCCGGTAGAAGGCGAGCAGGTCGGCCGCCGACGGCGCGGTCATCACGAGGGTGACGTTGTCCGGCTGGTCGACCCGCGAGGCGACCTGGGCGCCGAAGGGGGCGAACACGCGGTCGACCGGGCCGTAGGTGAAGCCGAGCCCGGCCAGGCTGACCCCGTCCGACGGAACCTGCACCGGCGCGGTCGCCGACGGCGTCGGCGGGACGGGGACGTCCGGCCGGGGCGCCGCCCCGCAGGCGGCGAGCGTCACCACGACCAGCGCGGCGCCCAGGCTCCGACGGAGGGCCCGACGGACGGCCGGGGGCGTGAGCACCGGGCGAGAGTAGCCGCTGGCGTACGGGTCCTCGGCCGCCCGACAGGCCCCCGCGCCGGGTGGCCGGTCTTGTCGGTCCGCGCCGATACCATCGGAGGTCTGATGACCGACACCTCGCCACGGCCCGCCTCGACCGGGTCGGCACCCCTCGACCCGTCCGCGCCCGCGGCGACCCCGGCGGTGCCGGCGATCCCCGAGGAGCACCTGCTCGAGGAGCCGCGCCGCAGCCGCCTGCCCGCCGCGGTCCGCGCGATGCGCCCGCGGCAGTGGGTCAAGAACGTCCTCGTCTTCACCGCGCCCCTGGCCGCCGGCCGGCTCTTCGAGCGCGACGTCCTGCTCGGCTCGGCGCTGGCCTTCGTCGCCTTCTGCCTGATGAGCGCCACGGTCTACCTGGTCAACGACGTCCGCGACGTCGAGGAGGACCGGCTCCACCCCCGCAAGCGGTTCCGGCCCATCGCGGCCGGCGAGCTCCGCCCTCAGGCCGCGATCGTGCTGGCCGTGATCACCGGGGCGATCGGGCTCACCGTCGGCTTCCTCACCTCGCCGCAGCTCGGCGTCACGCTCGTCATCTACGTCGGGCTGCAGCTGCTCTACTCCGCCTTCCTCAAGCACCTGCCGGTCGTCGACCTGGCGATGGTCGCCTCGGGCTTCCTGCTCCGTGCGATCGCCGGCGGCGTGGCGAGCGACATCCCGCTCAGCCAGTGGTTCCTGCTGGTAGCCGCCTTCGGCTCCTTCTTCATGGTCGCCGGCAAGCGCTACTCCGAGATCAAGTCGCTCGGCAGCGAGGCGGGCACCCGCCGCTCGCTGGAGCGCTACTCGGAGTCCTACCTGCGCTTCGCGTGGATGCTCGCGGCGGCGATGGTCCTCATCTCCTACAGCCTGTGGGCCTTCACCAACGGCGGCGCCGGGGCCTTCACCATCCCCTGGACCGCCATCTCCATCGCCCCCTTCACGCTGGGGCTCCTGCAGTACGCCCTCGAGGTCGACGCCGGCCACGCCGGGGAGCCGGAGGAGGTCGTCCTGCACGACCGCGTGCTCCAGGGCGTCGGCCTGCTGTGGCTCGTGATCATCTCGATCGGAGTGTTCTCCCGATGAACGCCTTCCCCGCCGCCCCCCTGGGCAACGACCTCGACCTGCCGCACATCCGGCCCTCCGAGATCGAGCAGCAGCCGCCCATCCCGCAGCGGCTCGTGGAGATCCACGGCTGGGGCCGCGCGGCCGGCGCGATGTCGCACCTGCACGGCATCGAGTCCGTGGCGGACGCGGTGTCCGCCCTGCGGAGCAGCGCCGGGCGCGGCGTGACCCCGCGGGGCCTGGGGCGCAGCTACGGCGACGCCGCGCAGAACTCCGGCGGCGCGACGCTCGACCTCACGCACCTCGACAAGATCCTCGCCGTCGACGTCGCCGCGGAGCCGGCCACGGTCACCGTCCAGGCCGGGGTGAGCATCGACACGCTGATGAAGGCGCTGCTGCCCTTCGGGCTGTGGGTCCCGGTGCTGCCGGGCACGCGCCAGGTGACGATCGGCGGCGCCATCGCCGCCGACGTGCACGGCAAGAACCACCACACCCAGGGCAGCTTCGGCAACCACGTCCGCTCGCTCGACCTCCTCACGCCCGACGGCAGCGTGCGGACGCTCACCCGCCCCACGGGCGGCAGCTGGGAGGGTCTGGACGACGACGGGCGGCTCTTCTGGACCACCATCGGCGGCATGGGCCTGACCGGCGCGATCGTCGCCGCCGTCGTGGAGCTCCAGCGCGTCGAGACGGCGTACTTCACCGTCGACACCGACCGCTGCAGCGACATCGACGACCTGATGGCGCGGATGAGCGAGGGCGACGAGGACTACAACTACTCCGTCGCGTGGTTCGACGCCGTCACCCGCGGCAAGCACATGGGCCGGGCGGTGCTGACCCGCGGCGACAAGGCCAGGCTGTCGCAGCTCGAGCCCAAGCAGCGCCGCGACCCGCTCAAGTTCGCCGCACCCTCCTTCGGCACCATCCCCGAGGTCTTCCCCAACCGCATGGTCAACAAGCTGACGGCCAAGGCCTTCAGCGAGTTCTGGTACCGCAAGGCGCCGCAGCACCGCGTGGGCGAGCTGCAGAACATCACGCAGTTCTTCCACCCGCTCGACATCGTGGCCGAGTGGAACCGGCTCTACGGCCCGAACGGCTTCCTGCAGTACCAGTTCGCCGTGCCGTTCGACCAGCCCGAGACGTTCAAGCGGTGCTTCGAGATGATCGTGACGTCGGGCCATCTGTCCTGCCTCAACGTGCTCAAGCGCTTCGGCCCGGGCAACCTGTCGCCGCTGTCCTTCCCGATGCCGGGCTGGACGCTCACCGTCGACCTGCCCATCGAGCCCGGCCTCGACCGGCTCTGCGACGCGCTCGACGAGGAGGTCGTCGGCGCCGGCGGCCGCGTCTACCTGGCCAAGGACTCCCGGCTCACCGCGCAGCGGTTCCGCCAGATGTACCCGCGCCTGGACGACTTCCTGTCCGTGCGCAACGCGGTGGACCCGCAGCACCTCTTCAGCTCCGACCTCGCCCGCCGCCTGGAGATCTAGGTGGCTCCCCCTCGACGCTCACCCTCCGACGAAAGCAGCTCCTTGATCAACGCGACCGGCAACCCCTCCTCGCTGCTCCTGCTGGGAGGGACCTCCGACATCGCCCTGGCGATCGCGCGGAAGTACGCCCGGCGCGGCGGCCTGCGCGTCGTGCTCGCAGCGCGTCCGGGCGAGCGGCGTACGGCAGCCGCGGCCGAGCTGACCGGGCTGGGCTGCCGCGTGGCCGAGGTCGACCTCGACGCCCGCGACCACGCGTCGCACGCAGCGACGATCGAGGCGGCCTTCGCCGAGGGCGACATCGACGTGGCGGTCGTGGCCTTCGGGCTGCTGGGTGACGCCGAGCAGGCCTGGCAGGACGCCGAGCACGCGCTCGAGCTGGCCGAGGTCAACTACGCCGCCCCCGTGCACCTCGGCGTGCTGCTGGCCGAGCGCCTGAAGGCCCAGGCCCACGGCGTCATCGTGGCGCTCTCGAGCGTGGCCGGCGAGCGCGTACGCCGCTCCAACTTCGTCTACGGCTCCACCAAGGCCGGTTTCGACGGCTTCTACCTCGGTCTCGGCGAGGCACTGCGCGGCACCGGCGTCCGCGTGCTCGTCGTCCGCCCCGGCTTCGTGAAGTCGAAGATGACCGACGGTCTCGACGAGGCCCCGCTGGCCGCGACGCCCGAGGAGGTCGCCGACGCGACCGTCGACGCCGTCGCCGCCAGGCGGGAGCTGATCTGGGTGCCCGTGCCCATGCGCTTCGTCATGTCGGGGCTGCGCCACGTGCCCCGCCCGCTGTTCCGGAAGCTGCCGCTCTAGCCCGCGTCGCGCGGCGGGGCCGGACTAGGACTGTGCGGGTCGCGCTGGCGTACGCGTCGCTGTTCGGGGTCGTCGCCACGGCGGTCGCCTCGCGCCCGGCGCCGGTGCGCGACGCGTGGCTGGCCTACCTCAGCACGGACCTGGACAACCTCGCCGACCACCCGGTGCAGGCGCTCGCGGGTTCGGCGTTCGTCGCGGAGAGCGACGTGCTCGCCCTCGCCGCGCTGGCGCTGATCGGGCTCGGCGCCGCGGGGCAGGCGCTGGGCGGCCTCCGCCTCGCCGGCCTGCTCGCCTCGACCCACGTGCTCGGCACGCTCGTGAGCCAGTCCGTCCTGGCGCTGCAGATCCGCCTCGGTGACGCGCCGGGGACCGCGCGCTCCATGATCGACGTCGGACCCTCGTACGTCGTCGCCCCGGCCCTGGTCCTCGGGCTCGTGCTGGGTGCCACCGGTGGCCGGGTCGCGTCGGGGCTGGGGTTCGCTGCCCTGGCGCCCCACCTCTTCGGCGGGCTGACCCGGCTCGACGTGCCGGCCGTCGGGCACGTCGTCGCCATCGGTGCGGCGCTGCTCGCCGGGCCGGCCCTGCGACGTGACCGGCAGCGTCGGGAGCCCGATCCCCTCGCGATCGGCACGCTCGGCCAGCACCGGCAGGGATGACGGGGCGGGGCTGGGCTGGGGTGAGCTGCGCGGGGCGACCTTATGCTGAGCCGCGTACAGACCGACCGCCCGGCACGGGACCCCGCGCACGAGCCGCTGCCGACCTGGTCGGCCGCGACCGGCGAGGGGGAGGACGGACGGCATGGGGCACGCACCGGATCCGGGTTCGCTGCTGCTCACGGCCCCGGAACCGAGAGCCAGCGACCTGGCCTACCTCCAGCTGCGGGACATGGTCGTCGACCTCCGCCTGCCGCCCGGCGCCGTGCTCAACGAGCAACAGCTCGCGGCCAGCACGGGCTTCGGCCGGATGCCGGTCCGGGAGGCCCTCGCCCGGCTGGCCGTCGACCGCTTCGTCTCCGTGGTGCCCCGCCGCGGCACCTTCGTCACCCCGCTCGGGCTCGCGGAGGTGCTGGCGATGTTCGAGGCGCGCGAGGCGATCGAGTGCGGCGTCGCGCACCTCGCTGCGCGCCGGGCGACCCCGGCCCAGCTCGAGCGGCTGCGCGCGCTGGCGGACTCGGCCGACGAGGTCCGGGCCAGCGACGCCATCGAGCAGCACCTGCACGCCGACCACGCCATCCACGCCCACCTGGTGGAGATGACGTGCAACGACCTGCTCGTCGAGGCCGTCGAGCGGCTGCTGCAGCACAGCCTGCGCTTCTGGCGCTCCTACTGGACGACCCACGAGCCGCGCGGGGCGGCCATGCTCTCCCACGCCGAGCTGATCGACGCCGTCGCCGCGGGCGACTCCGACGCGGCCGAGCAGGCCATGCGCGACCACCTCGCCGTCTCGCGCGGGACGATCCAGGACGCGTTCCGGCACTGACCGTGCCGGAGCGACCTGCCGCCCGGCTCAGGCGGGGACGGCCTCGTCGAGGAAGCCGCGGACGGTGGCGAGGAAGGCGTCGCGCTCCTCGACCTGGGGCGAGTGGCCAGACTCCTCGAAGACCACGAGCCGTCCGTCGGGCACGAGGGAGGCGATGGTCTCCGACATCGACACCGGGGTGACCCAGTCGTAGCGGCCGACGGTGACGAGCACCGGGCAGCGAACCTCACCCAGCCGCGGCTTGAGGTCGTAGGCCGGCATGTTGTGCTGGAAGCACCAGTTGTGGGACTCGTGGCGGTAGATCCCGGCCTCCACCGAGGCGGCCGCGCGGGCCGGGTCCGGGTCGTGGTCGTACAGCGGGATCAGCTCGGCCCACAGCGCCTTGAGCTCGTCGTCGCTGCGGACGCGGCCCTGCCAGTAGCGGTCGAAGTGCTCCCAGTCGATCTCCACGCGGTTCTGCTGCCGCGCGTTCTCGTACGCGAGCGCAAGGTTGGACGAGTCCGGGGAGGTGTCGCGGAGCACGACGGCCTGCGTCCGGTCCGGGTGCGCGAGGGCGTACTCCAGCGCGATGAACCCGCCGTACGAACCGCCCGCGACCACGCAGCGCTCGGCCCCGGCCCACGCCCGCAGCGCGTCGACGTCGGCGACCCACTGGGCGTGGCTGTACGGCGGGACGGCTTCGCTGCGCCCGCACCCGCGGGCGTCGAAGACGAGCACGCGGAAGCGGTCGGCCAGCGGACCGAACGTCGAGCGCGGCTCGGCCATTGACCCGATCCCGCCGCCGCCGTGGTGCGCGACGAGCAGCGGCTTGGCCTGCGCCGCCTCGCTGCCGTCGTCGCCGAGGACCTCGACCTCGAGCTCCGCCCCGTTGATGCTCACCCTCATCGTGCGACTCCCTCGATCATCAGAAGATCCCGTGCCCGCCGTCGACGGCGATGGTCTGCCCGGTCACCCACGACGACGCCTCGGCGGTGAAGAACCGCACGGCGTTGGCGATGTCCTCGGGCTGCCCCAGCCGGCGCGTCGCGATGCCCGCGACGAGCGCGGCCTGGCCCTCGGGCCCGTACGACTCCCACTGGCGCTGCGTGCTCGGGTTGGAGAGGACGAAGCCGGGCGCGATGCAGTTCACCGTGATCCCGAACTGCCCCAGCTCGTGCGCGGTCTGCCGCGTCAGGCCGATCTGGCCTGCCTTGGCGCTCGCGTAGGCCTGGATGCCGGTCAGGCTCACGCTCCGGCCGGCGCCCGAGGAGATGTTGACGATCCGGCCCCAGCCGCGCGACTTCATGCCGGGCACGACGGCGCGGGTGCAGACGAACGTGCTCGTCAGGTTCGCGTCGACCACCGACCGCCAGTCGTCGTCGGTGACCTCCTCGAGCGGGCGGCCGGTCTGGCCGCGGACGCCGCCGGCGTTGTTCACGAGCACGTCGACCGGTCCGACCCGGTCGACGAACGCCCCGACCGCGGCCGCGTCGCTGACGTCGACGCGCAGCTCGCCCTCGGCCTCGAGGTCGAGGCCGTGCACGGTCGCCCCGTCGGCCTGGAGGGCGGCCACGATCGCCGCCCCGATCCCGTGCGCGGCCCCCGTCACCACCGCGGTCCGGCCTGCCAGTCCCGTCATGCGTCCACCTCTCCGAGCACCCGTTCGACGGTCGCCGCCGCCGCGAGCAGCGCGGCGTCGCCACCGCGGCGACCCATCAGCTCCACCCCGACGGGCAGGCCGTCGTCGTGGCCGCAGGGCAGCACGAGCGCGGGCCAGCCGGTGAGGTTCGCGCCCATCGAGAACAGGCCCTCGACCGCGCCCGCCTCGGAGTCGATCACCGGCGTCGTGCCCGGCGCGGTGAAGGCGACGGCGGGGCCGAGCAGCACGTCGACCCCGTCGAGCATGCGATCGGCCGCGGGCAGCAGCTCGGCCCGTCGGGCCAGCGCCGCGGCGTGCTGCTCGGGCGTCACGTCACGGCCGAGGCGCAGCAGCCGGTCGGTGTCGGGACCGAACCAGTCCGGGTCGGCGGCCAGGGCCTCGTGCTCGCGCCACGCCTCGTGGAGCAGGACCGGCTCGAAGGTCGCGTGGAGCGCCCGCAGCGGGGCGACGTCGACCTCCCTGACCTGCGCCCCGGCCGCGACGAGCCGGTCGAGCGCCGCCTGCACCGCCGCCCGGGTGCCCGGCTCGACCGCCGGGTCGGCGAGCTCGGCGACCAGCACCCCGACCCGCAGCGCCGTCGCGGCTAGGAGTGCGGGCAGCGGACCCAGGTCGGCGACCGCGCCGAGGACCCGCGCGGCCGTCGGCACGTCGACCGCGAGCACCCCGACGTGGTCGAGGGAGGGCGACAGCGGCGTGACGCCGTCGACGGGCACGAGGCCGTGGGTCGGCTTGATCCCGACGCAGCCGCAGTAGGAGGCGGGGATGCGGATCGAGCCGCCGGTGTCGGTGCCGAGCGCGGCGGCGCAGACGCCGGCGGCGACCAGGGCCGCCGAACCCCCGCTGGACCCGCCCGCGGTCCTCGTCGGGTCCGCCGGGTTCCGGGCCTCCGCGAGCCCGGGGTGCTGCGCGCCCGCGGCGTACTCGAGCAGCGCGGCGGTGGCGAAGACGTCGGCGCCGGCCGCCCGCAACCGGGCCACGACGGGTGCGTCCTGCTCCGCCGGCGCGCCCTCCGCCATGGAGCGCGGGTTGCCGTTGCCCCGGACCACCCCGGCGACGTCGATCATGTCCTTGACCGCGACCTGCACGCCGAGCAGCGGCCCGTCGGGCGCCCGACGCGGGGCGGGCAGAGCCTCGACCACCGCGGCCAGCGGTCGGCCGACCCTCTCCAGGCGCTCGTACGCGGCGAGCAGGTCGAGGTTCGCGGTCTCGCACCGCCGCTCCCCCGCCTCGATGGAGCGGACCAGCGCCGCGACCTGGTGGACCAGCGGCCCGCCGACGGCGTCGAGGTCGTCGACCTCGGTCTTGCGGTGCCGGACGGCGAGGTCGCGCCAGACCCCGGTCCGCGCCTTGCCGCTCGCGGCGTTGAAGGCGACGAGCCGCTCCAGCGAACCCTCCAGGTCGCCGGGGTCGAAGCCGTCGAACGTCTCGAGCCGCACGGGTGCCCGCTCGACGACCTCGCGGGCCAGCGCCAGGAACAGCGGCCGGTACGCGGCCGCGCCCAGCGCCTCGGCGATGGTCAGGTCGGAGACGGCGGTGGCGAAGAGCATCGCCCCGTACGCCTCCTTGCTCCACAGGTAGCCGTCGATGTTGTCGGTCGCCTCGGCGTACGGGAGCAGCGCGGCCACCTCACGCACCCGATCGCTGATCCCGCCGCCCGGCTCGCCGACCCGGACGGTCGCGACGTTGCCCTGCGCGACCACGCCCGGCTCGACGACGTCGGCCCCGAAGTTGACGAAGGCGCTGACCCGCCGGCCGGGCCCGAGCACGTCGTCGACCACCGCGCCGGTCATGCCGTTCTGCAGGGTGACGACGTAGCCGTCGGGCGCCAGCCGGTGGCGCAGCGGCTCGAGCGCCGCCCGCGTGTGGTGGGACTTCACGGCCAGCAGCACGCGGTCGACCCGCTCGGGCAGCGCGGTCGGGAGCACCGCCGTGACCGGCACGACGACGTCCTGCCCGGTGACGTCCTGCGGCTGGCGCGCGATCGTGAGGCCGGCCGCATCGAGCGCGGCCACCTGGTCGGGGTCGGCGTCGCACAGCAGGACGTCGTGACCACCTCGTACGAGGTGGGCCGCGACCACGCCACCCACCGCTCCCGCCCCGACCACGACCGTGCGCACGGCTGAAGCATGCGGGGCGGCGGGGGGTACCGCAAGCCGACACGAAGCCTTAACATCCACGTGACTTACTGCTGATATCTCAGTACTCGTTCAGCCTTCGCCTGCTGCTCGACCGCTCACCACCCCGCTCGACACCCCGCCTGACGACCATCCGCCCCACCCTCGGAGGACCTCGTGCGCAAGCCCCTCGCCGCCCTCGTCACCGCCGTGCTCTGCCTCGGCGGAGCCGCGGCCTGTGCCGACAACGGCTCCACCCCGTCGACCTCGACCTCCGGCGCCGCCGGGGGCGACCTCGTGATCGTCCGGCCCCAGGACAGCGTCTCGATGGACAACACGATGGTGTTCTCCAACTCCTCGATCTGGGTCTTCCAGCAGATGTTCGAGTCGCTCTACGAGGTCACGCCCGACGGCAAGGACGTCAAGCCGCTGCTGGCCGAGAGCCACACGCTCAGCGACGACAAGCTGACCTGGACCTTCAAGCTCAAGCAGGGCGTGAAGTTCAGCAACGGCCAGCCGATGACCTCGGCGGACGTGAAGTTCAGCCTGGACAAGGCCCGCGCGACCAAGGGCGGCTGGGAGTTCCTCGACGTGGCGATCAAGTCGGTCGAGGCGCCCGACGACGCGACCGTGGTGATCAAGACCAAGTACCCGTGGTCCCCGCTGCTGGCCGATCTCGCGAACTTCAACAACGCGGTCCTGCCGAAGGACTACGCCGGCAAGAGCCACGACGACTTCTACAAGGCCCCGATCGGGACCGGCCCGTTCGTCTGGGACCACTGGAACAAGGGCACCGAGATCCAGCTGAAGAAGAACCCCACCTACTGGGACGCGGGCAAGCCGGCTCTGGACAGCGTGACCTGGAAGGTCGTCCCCGACGACAACTCGCGCAACGTGCAGATCCAGGGCGGCCAGGCGCAGATCAACGAGAACCCGCCGTTCTCGACGCTCGAGCAGCTCAAGGGCCAGCCGAACGTCAAGGTCGACCTCTTCCCCAGCACCAAGACCGACTACATCATGATGAACCAGAACGAGAAGCCGTACGACGACGTGCACGTGCGCCGGGCGATCTCCTACGCCATCGACCGCGAGGCCCTGGTCAAGACGCTGCTCTTCGGCAACGGGACGCCCGCGAACTCGTTCCTCATGCCGAACGTCCCCTTCTACGACGCGGCGACGCCGGGCATCACGTACGACATGGCCAAGGCCAAGGAGGAGATGGCCCAGTCCTCGGTGCCGAACGGCTTCTCGACGACCTTCCTCGCCTCCTCCGGCGACAGCACCGACCAGGCGCTCGCCCAGGTCCTGCAGTCCTCGCTCAAGGAGCTGGGCATCGACATGAAGATCCAGAACGTCGACCCGAGCGCGGCGCACGACCTGCAGCAGGAGCAGAAGTACCAGATCAGCCACTCCTACTGGACGATGGACATCGCCGACCCCGACGAGCTCGTCACCTTCGCGGTCGACCCCGACGCCGGCAGCCACTCCTTCTACACCAGCTATGACAACCCGACCGTCATCGCCGACACGAAGAAGGCGCAGCAGACCTTCGACACGGCCGGGCGCCAGGAGCTCTACTCCGCGATCCAGAAGCAGGCCGCCGAGGACGCCTTCATGGGCTTCCTCTACTACTCCCCCTTCAGCTACGCCTACAGCACCAAGGTGAGCGGCTTCCAGGTCTACCCGACCGGGAACTACCACCTCGAAGACGTGACGCTCGGCTCGTGAGGCACGTCGCGTACGTCGGCCGTCGGCTGCTCTCGACCGTCCCGGTCCTGCTCGGCATCTCGGTGATCGTGTTCTTCCTGATCCACCTGGTGCCGGGCGACCCGGCCCGCACGCTGCTCGGCGTGCGGGCCACGGACGAGGCCGTCGCCGCGCTGCACGTGAAGTTCGGGCTGGACCGCCCGATCTGGGAGCAGTACCTGTCGTTCCTGGGCCGGCTGCTCCACGGCGACCTCGGGCGCTCGATCCTGTACGACACCGACGTCAGCTCGCTGCTGGCCGACCGGCTCCCGGCGACGCTGTGGCTGCTCGTCGCGGCGACGGTGCTGGCGCTGCTGATCAGCGTTCCGCTGGCCGTCCTCGCCGCGACGCACCGCGACCGGATCGCCGACCAGGTGGTGCGGGCCGTGCCGCTCGTCGGGCTGGGCATGCCGACCTTCTGGGTCGGGATCATGCTCGTGCTGCTGCTGGCGCTCAAGGTGCACGCCTTCCCGGTGTCGGGCTTCGGCAAGACCCCGGTGCAGCACCTCAGCTCGATCGTGCTGCCCGGGCTGACCATCGCGCTGGCCCTGACGCCGATCCTCATCCGCAGCCTGCGGACGTCCATGATCGGCGTGCTCGACAGCGACTACGTCGTGACCGCGCGCGCCAAGGGGCTGTCCCACCGCCGCGTGATCACCGCGCACACGCTGCGCAACGCCGCGGTCTCCTCGATCACCGTGCTCGGCGTCAACATCGCCTACCTCGTGGGCAGCACGCTGGTCGTCGAGCGCGTCTTCGCGCTACCGGGGATGGGCACGATGATGCTCGACGCGATCTTCAACCGGGACTTCCCCGTGGTGCAGGGTGTGACGCTCGTCTTCGCGCTGATGGTCGTCGCGGTCAACCTGCTGACCGACCTCGCCCACGCCGCCCTCGACCCGCGGATCGAGCTCGCATGAGCGCCGCCCCACTCACCGCAGGCCCCGTGGGTCCCGGCGAGCCCACCCAGCCGCTCCAGCCGCTCGGTCCGACCCAGCCGTCCCGGCTGCCCTGGCTCCGCAACCGCACCGGCGACGGCGTGCTGCGGCTCAACCCGACGCTGGTCATCGGGCTCTCGCTGCTGGTCGTGATCATCCTGGCCGGCGTGCTCGCGCCGGTGCTGAGCCCGTGGGACCCGATCAAGCAGGACCTGACCGCGTCCCTGCAGCCGCCCGGCAACGGGCACCTGCTCGGCACCGACCAGCTCGGGCGCGACGTCTTCACCCGGCTCCTGTACGCCGCCCGCGTCGACCTGCGGGTGGGGGCACTCGCCGTGCTGTTCCCGTTCATCATCGGGACGACGCTCGGGCTGCTGGCGGGCTGGTTCGGCGGGTGGTTCGACCTGGTGCTGATGCGCGTCGTCGACATGGTCGTCGCGTTCCCGTCCTTCGTGCTGATCATCGCCCTGGTCTTCGCGCTCGGGCAGGGCACGGCGAGCATCTACATCGCGATCACGCTCGTCGGCTGGGTCGCGTACGCCCGCATCGTGCGCGGCGAGGTGCTGGTCGCACGCGAGCAGGAGTACGCGCTCGCCGCCCGGGCCAGCGGGCTGCCGACCTGGCGGATCCTGCTGCGGCACCTGCTACCGAACGTGCTGCTGCAGGCGTTCGTCTTCGCCATGAGCGACGTGGTGCTCTCGATCCTGGCCATCGTCACGCTCGGCTACCTCGGCCTCGGCGTCCCGCCGCCCACCCCCGACTGGGGCTCGATGATCTCGGAGGGTCAGAACTTCGTGTTCACCAAGTGGTACCTGACCGCGGTGCCCGGTCTCGCCGTGGTCGTCACCGGCCTCGCCCTCGCGCTCGTCGCCGACGGCGTCGTGCAGCGGAGCGGACGACGGTGAGCACCCTCGTGGACGGACCCGTGCGCGAGCCGCGCAGCGCCCCGGCGGTGGGCACCCCGGTGCTCGAGCTGCACGACGTCGACGTCGAGATCCCGCTCCCCTCGGGCCGGCTGCACGCCGTGCGTGGGGTGTCGCTGACCGCGTACGCCGGGCAGGCCCTCGGGCTGGTCGGCGAGTCCGGGTCGGGCAAGAGCCTGACCCTGCGCGCGGCGATGGACCTGCTGCCGTCGCCGGCGGTGATCACCGGCGGCAGCGTCGTCGTGGCGGGCACGGACGTGACCGGGATGCGCCCGGCGCAGCGCCGCGAGCACATCTCCTCGACGATGGCGATGATCTTCCAGGACGCGCTCACCGCGCTGAACCCGACGATGCGCATCGGCGACCAGGTCGCCGAGGTGCCGCGCCAGCGGCTCGGCATGAGCCGGACCGAGGCCCGGGCCCGGGCGCTCGACCTGCTCGCGCAGGTCGGGATCCGCGACCCCGAGCAGCGCTACCGCGCCTTCCCCCACGAGCTGTCGGGCGGCATGCGGCAGCGCGTCTGCATCGCCATCGCGCTGTCGGCGGAGCCGGGCCTGATCCTGGCGGACGAGCCCACCACGGCGCTCGACGTGACGATCCAGAAGCAGGTGCTCGACGTGCTCGGCCGGCTCCGTCGCGACGACGGCGTCGGGCTGGTGCTGGTGACGCACGACCTCGCGGTCGTCAGCAGCACCTGCTCCGAGCTCGACGTCATGTACGGCGGGCGGGTCGTCGAGGAGGGCGCGACCGAGGTGCTGCTGTCGGCCCCGCGGCACCCGTACACGGCGGCGCTGCTGCGCTCGGTCCCCGACCCGGACGCCCCCGTGCACCGGCTGCTGACGATCCCCGGCGCACCGCCGGACCTGCTGCAGCCGATCGGGGGGTGCGCGTTCGCCCCGCGCTGCCCCGCGGTCGTGGACCGCTGCCGTACGGAGCGACCGCCGCTGATGCCGCTCTCCGCCGGGCACACCAGCGCCTGCTGGCGGGCGCACGAGCCGCAGGAGTGGCCGGGGCAGGTCGGCGAGGCAGCGGTCGAGGGGGTGCACGGATGAGCGCGAGCCCTTCGACAGGCTCAGGGAGCGTGGAGACAGGAGCAGGGGGCGGCGAGGAGGTCCTCGCGGTCGAGGGCCTGGTCCAGCACTTCCGCGGGCGCGGGAGCGCGTGGGGACGGTTGCGGGGCCGACCGCCGAAGGTCGTCAAGGCGGTCGACGGGGTCGACCTCGTGCTGCACCGCGGCGAGACGCTCGGGCTGGTCGGCGAGTCCGGCTGCGGCAAGTCGACGCTCAGCCGCTGCGCCGCCGGGCTCTACACGCCGACGAGCGGCGTCGTCCGCTACGCCGGGCAGCCCCTGCACGGGGCGCCCGACCGTGCGCAGCGCCGCCTGGTGCAGATGGTGTTCCAGGACCCGTACAGCTCGCTGAACCCGCGGATGACCGTCGGGCAGACGCTGAGCGAGATCCTGACCTACCACCGCCTGGTGCCGCGGGCCCAGGTGCGGACGCGGGTCGGCGAGCTGATCGACCTCGTGGGCCTGCCGACGCGCGCGGTCGACCAGCTGCCCCGCTCGTTCTCGGGCGGGCAGCGCCAGCGCATCGGCATCGCCCGGGCGCTGGCCCTCGAGCCGCAGGTGCTGATCGCCGACGAGCCGGTGTCCGCACTCGACGTGTCGGTGCAGGCCACGATCATCAACCTGCTGCTGGACCTCAAGGAGACGCTGGGGCTCTCGATGCTCTTCGTCTCCCACAACATGGCGGTCGTCCGCCAGATCAGCGACCGGATCGCCGTCATGCACGACGGCGTCGTGGTCGAAGAAGGAGACACGCCCGAGGTGTTCGAGCACCCCCAGCACGACTACACGCGGCTCCTGCTCGCGTCGGTCCCCCGCATCGGCGGCACGCCCGCCCCCGCACCCGCCACCGCCGGGAGGGACCTCCGGTGAGCGTCACCCCCTCCGTCATCGGCTCCGAGCGCAGCGAGATCGGCCTGCCCGCGGCCGCCGCCGTCCTCCGCTCCGGCGGCTCGGCCCTCGACGCGGTCGAGGCCGCGCTGCGGGCCTGCGAGGACAACCTGGCCGACCACTACGTCGGCACCGCCGGGCTGCCCAATGCGCGCGGCGTCGTCGAGCTCGACGCGTCGGTCATGGTCGGCTCGAGCCGGGCCTTCGGCGCGGTCGGCGCCCTGCAGGGTTACCCGAACCCGATCTCCGTCGCCCGCGCCGTGATGGAGCGGCTCCCGCAGCACTGCCTGCTCGTGGGCGAGGGGGCGGCGAACTTCGCCGCGGAGTGCGGGTTCGCGACCGCAGACCTCACCACCGAGGAGTCCCGGCGGATGTTCGCCGAGGCCCTCTCGGAGGCGAACTCCGGCGCCAACGTCGAGGGCGAGCGCGAGGAGGGCAGCGCGGGCGACCGGGCGTACCGGCAGGCCGCGCTCGACCTGGTCCGCCGCTTCGCCCCGCACGACGGGCCGTGGGGCACGATCAACGTGCTCGCGCTCGACGCCTCGGGCGAGCTCGTCGTCGGCGTCTCGACGAGCGGTTACCCCTGGAAGTACCCGGGCCGACTGGGCGACACCCCGCTGCCCGGGTCGGGCACCTGGGCCGACCTCCGCGGCGGCGGCGCGGCCTGCACCGGCCGTGGCGAGCTGAGCATGCGCTCGGGCACCGCCCGGACGGTCGTCGAGGCGCTGCGCCGCGGCGAGGACGTCGAGCAGGCGTGCCGCGAGGCGCTGGCCGACGCCGCGACCCTGCCCGACACGTTCCGCTCCGAGCTGCGCGTGCTGGCCCTGACCCCGGACGGTCGTCACGGCGGGGCCGCGGGCTCTGCGAGCGCCACGTACGCGCTGATGACGCCCGACCACGACGAACCCGAGATCTGCCGAAGGAGCGTGCTGTGAAGGTCTTCCTGTCCTCCGACATGGAGGGCACCGCCGGCGTCGTCGACTGGAGCCAGTGCCTGGCGCCCCAGCCGGAGTACCAGTACTACCGGGGGCTGCTGCAGGACGAGGTGAACGCCGCGATCGACGGTGCCATGGCCGGCGGCGCGTCCGAGGTGCTGGTCAACGACTCGCACTCCACGATGCAGAACCTGCGCCCCGACGCCCTGCACGGCCGCGCCCGCTACCTGTCCGGGCGGCACAAGCCGCTGTACATGATGCAGGGGCTCGACCCGTCGTTCGACGCCGTGTTCTTCGTCAGCTACCACGGCTCGATGGCCAGCGAGGCCTCGACGCTGTCGCACACCTACAACCCGCGCGCGATCGCCCGCGTCCGGCTGAACGGCATCGAGGTCGGCGAGTCGGGCATCAACATGCTCGTCGCGCTCGGCCACGGCGTACCCGTCGTCCTGGTCACCGGCGACGACACCACGGCCGAGGAAGCCGCGCGGATCAGCCCCGGGATCGTGCCCGCGGTGGTGAAGCACTCGGTGAGCCGGTTCGCCGCCGAGTCGCTGCACCCGGAGGAGGCCAAGGCCCTCATCGAGGACGCGGCCCGGCGGGCGGTCGAGGGGGTGGGTTCACGGGACAAGAAGGAGCTGCTGCCCCAGATCACCCTGCCCGCGACGCTCGAGGTCCTCTTCCTCACCGGGGACATGGCCGAGATGGCCACCTGGATCAACGGCGTCACGCGGGTCGACGCCCGCACCGTGACCATGAGCGACGACGACCCGATCCGGCTGTTCCGGACGTTCATCACCGCCGTCCTCCTGACCCGGGCGATCGTGGAATGAGCGCGCGCCTGGAGGGACGGGTCGCGCTGGTCACCGGCGCGGCCGGCGGCATCGGTGCGGCGATCGCCCGCGGCATGGCCGCCGAGGGCGCGCGCGTCGTGGTCGCGGACGTGCAGGACGGCGCCCGGACCGTCGGCGAGATCGAGGCCGCGGGTGGGCAGGCGATCGCGGTGGGCTGCGACGTCGCGGAGCCCGACCAGGTCGACGCCGCGGTCGCCGCGGCGGTCGAGGCGTACGGCTCGCTCGACGTGCTCGTGAACGACGCGGGCATCTCGGGCGGTTCCGGACCGGCGCACGAGCTCGACGTGGAGACCTGGCTGCGCTGCGTCGCGGTGAACCTGACCGGCCCGTTCCTCTGCGTCCGAGCGGCGATGCCGCACCTGCTCGCCTCGGGTCGCGGCCGGGTGATCAACATCGCCTCGACGTACGGCATCGTCGGCGCCCCGTGGGCACCGGCCTACTGCGCCACCAAGGGCGGCGTGGTGAACCTGACGCGCCAGCTGGCGGTCGACTACTCACCCCTGGGCGTGCGGGTGAACGCGATCCTGCCCGGCTACATCGACACCGACATGGGCGGCTACCGCGCGAGCCTCGGCCCGGAGGGTGCGGCCGCGGCCAACGCCCGCCGCGACGCGGCCGCCGCGCTGCAGCCCATCGGCCGCCAGGCGAGCGCCGAGGAGGTCGCGAACGTGGCCGTGTTCCTCGCGAGCGACGAGTCGTCGTTCATGACCGGCGCGATCGTCCCGGTCGACGGCGGCTGCACGGTGACGTTCCGACACCCGTAGCTCTACCTCCTGTCCTCGCTCCGCTCGGACGCGGATCCCGCTCTGACCCTTCGCCTTCCTCCCCGCGCGTGACGACGAAAAGCGTGTCGTCACGCTCCGCTCGTCCAGGCGAAGGCACGGGATCCGGAGCATCCCGGCTGGCGTGGGTGACGTGGGTGCCGGGATGGCGCATCATGATCGGCATGCCGGAGCCGCGCATGATCGCCTTGGGGTTCGGGAAGTACGTGCGCTCGGACAAGGTCTTCGCGCTGGAACGCCTGGTCGGTGACCAGCGTGGTGAGGGCCGGCGTACGCGGGTGTGGATCGAGGGCGTCCCCGAGCCGATCGTGGCGTCGCGGACCGAGGTGACGATCCTGCGCGACATGGGCGAGGAGGCGGCGGCCGACGTCCCCGTCCTCGACGAGGCGCTCGACCTGGCCGCCCGCCTCGCCGCGGCCGCCGACGCCGGCCGTGTCGACCTCAGCGACCTCGGGCGTCGCGCCCGACGTGTCCTCGCCTCGACCACCCAGCCGCAGCTGCCCGCCGACGACTGAGTCGCGGAGACGGTTTTCTGCGGTTCGTCGCCGGTATCGGGCCCCTCCGCCCCCTGACGAGGCCATGAGCAGCAGAAAACCGTCCATCAGACCTCCGGACTGGTGCCCCAACCCGTCGGCCCGACCCCGCCGGGGACGACGTCGGCGGGGGCGTACGGCTCGCGGGTGAGGACGAACGACGCGAGGTCGAGGTGCGTCACCGCCCCGTCCGCGTCGCGGACGACGGTCAGGGTCTCGCCGCGGTAGTAGCCGTCGCGACCGGTCCAGGTGCCGTCGGCCTGCGGACGGAACCGCGACTCTCGCCCGCGGTTGCCGAGGGTGACGAGCTCGAGGTAGCGGTCGGCGTGCAGCTTGATCGCGAACGGTGCTGCACCCCAGTACCAGGGACCGGTCAGCGCGACCAGGGCCGGTTCCGCCTCGGGCAGCGGCGCCCATGCCTCGGGGAAGCGCGGCTCGGCGCTGACGACCGCCTCGAACAGGTCCTCGACGAGCGCGCCGACGTCGGGCCCGGACGTCGCGTTGGCGAACGCGACGAGGGCGAGCCCCGCGTCCGGCGCGAGGTCGAGCCCGGCGAGGAAGCCGGGCATCGAACCGCCGTGGCCCACCAGGCCGTGCTTGCCGCCCGACGCCTGGAGCCCGAGCCCGTAGCCGCCCGCCTCCGGGTCGGTCCGCGCCACCGGCTCGCGCATCTCGCGGAGCGAGTCGAGGGACAGCACGCGGTCGTCGCCGTCGAGCAGGAAGGCAGCGAACCGCGACAGGTCGGCCACGGTCGACCAGAGCTGCCCGGCCGGGGCCATCAGGCCGGCGTCGTGGGCGGGCTCGGGCAGCAGCAGGTCCGCCCACGGGTGCACGGCGAACCCCTGCGCGTGCGGCGCGACCGGCATCAGGGTCGTCCGGCGCAGGCCGAGGGGTTCGAGGACCTCCGCGGCGAGC
Source organism: Microlunatus sagamiharensis (assembly GCF_900105785.1). Lineage (NCBI taxonomy): Bacteria > Bacillati > Actinomycetota > Actinomycetes > Propionibacteriales > Propionibacteriaceae > Microlunatus > Microlunatus sagamiharensis. The sequence continues at coordinate 304,826 of NZ_LT629799.1, read as the reverse complement.
ACCTCGCCGAAGGGCCGGCCGCGCAGCCGCTCGACGAGCGCCCCGAGGACGGCGAAGCCCGCGTTGGAGTAGTGGAAGTGCCGCCCCGCCAGGAGCCGCCCCGGCTCGGGGCCGAGCACGTCGGCGAGCGCGGGGCGCACCGCCCCGTCGGTGCGCTCCCACCAGGGGGACGGGGTCTCCGACGCGATGCCCGCGGTGTGGCTGAGCAGCTGCAGCACGGTGCGGTCGCCGACCGACGTCCCGGGCAGGTGCGTCTCGACCCGGTCGCCGAGGTCGAGCCGGCCCTCGTCGCGCAGCCGCAGGACCAGGACCGCGACGAACGTCTTGGTGATCGAGCCGATCCGGTACTGCGTGTCCGGCGTCGGGGCCGCCCCGTCGACCGTGCCGCTGGAGCCCGTCCAGACGAGCTCACCGTCGCGCACCAGCCCGGCGACGAAGCTCGGCGCCCGTCCCTCGGCCTGCGCGCGGGCGAGGCGGTGGTCCAGGGCACGGCGGGTGCTCTCCAGCAGCGGGGGCGCGTCGGTCACGGCGACCACCTCATCACCTCGGCGAAGCTCAGCGCCAGCCGTACTCGATCTCGGGACGGCCCGACCCGCCGTGCCGCGTGCGCCGCTCCACCACGCCGGTGTCGACGAGGTGCTCGAGGTAGCGGCGGGCCGTGACGCGCGAGGTGCCGACCCGTTCGGCCGCCTCCCCGGCCGAGAGCGGCCCGGCGTCCTGCACCGCGCGCACGACCAGGGCCACCGTCTCCGCGGTCAGGCCCTTGGGCAGCGACTCCGCGCTGCGGTGCGGGCGGAGCGTCCGTAGCACCGCGTCGACGTCGGACTGCGCGACCGACGCCGGCTGGGCGTCGAGCTGGTCGCGGTAGGCGACGTACTGCTCGATCCTGGCCTTGAACGCGGCGAAGCTGAAGGGCTTGATCAGGTACGCGACCACGCCCTGCGCGACCGCCTGGCGCACCGCCTCGACCTCGCGGACGGAGGTCACGGCGATCACGTCCGCGTCGACGCCGGCGACCCGGAGGTGGGCGAGCAGCTGGAGCCCGTGGGTGTCGGGCAGCCTGAAGTCGAGCAGGACGAGGTCGACGTCAGGGTGCTGAGCCAGCAGGCGTACGGCGTCGCGCCCCGAGCGGGCGATCCCGACCACGTCGAACCCGAGACGGGTCAGGTACGCGGCGTGGGCGGCCCCGGCGGTCTCCTCGTCCTCGACGACGACGGCGCGGTAGGTCACCGCCCACCTCCGACGCTCACCGTGAACCGCGCCCCGCCCAGCGCGCTCGCGTCGATGTCGAGCGTCCCGCCGAGGCGGCGCACCGTCTGGAGCACGAGCGCCAGGCCGAGCCCGCGCCCGGCCACGGAGTCGGTCGACTTGGTCGACCACCCGCGCCGCACGATCCGCTCGCGGTCGGCCGGGGCGACACCCGGACCGCTGTCCTCGACGACCAGCCGCAGGGCCCGGCCCGCCGTCGTCAGGTCCACCGTGACCTCCGGCGTACGACCCTCCGGCCCGCGGGTCGCGGCGGCGTCGACCGCGTTGTCGACGAGGTTGCCGACCAGCGTCAGCAGGTCGTGGTCGTCGAGCTCGTGCGCGCCGACGCTGGAGGCGGGCGCGAGCCGGAGCGTCACCCCGCGCTCGCTCGCCTTGGCCGTGAGCCCGAGCAGCAGCGCGGCCACGACCGGGTCGCCCACGTGCTCGAGGATCTGGGCGTCGAGGCGCCCGCCGCGGTCCAGCTCGCCGGTGGCGAAGCCGATCGCCTCGTCGGTGCGGCCGAGCTCCATCAGCGAGACGACCGTGTGCATCCGGTTGCCCGACTCGTGCACCTGGGCGTGCAGGGCGTCGGCGAGGCTGCGTACGGAGTCGAGCTCGCGCGTGGCGGCCTGCAGCTCGGTGCGGTCGCGCAGCGTCGTGACGGTCCCGAGCGCACGACCGCGCCAGCGTGCGGTCGTGTGGTTGACCACGAGGATGCGGTCGCCGACCAGGTGCCACTCGTCGCGCACGTCGCGCGGCGACGCCATCGTCGCTGCGAGGGCCTGGGGCAGCTCCGGGCCCACGGGCTCCCCCACCGGCGGGTCCGCGCCCAGCAGCCGCCGGGCCTCGTCGTTGACCAGCCGGACGCGGTGGTCCAGCCCGACCAGCACGATCCCCTCGCGCACGGAGTGCAGGACCGCGTCGTGGTAGTCGAGCATCCGGCTCAGGTCCCGCTCCGGGAGCCCGCCGGTCTGGCGACGGACCCGGCGGCTGACGAGCCCGGCGCCGGCCGTGCCCACCGCGAGCACGGCGAGTGCGGCCAGCCCGATGGGCACGAGGTTGGGCCAGAAGGACCGGCTCAGGCGGTCGGTGGTGATGCCGACGCCGACGAGGGCGACCACCCGCCCGCCGGAGCGCACGGGGACGACCGAGCGCACCGAGGGGCCGAGTGTGCCGACGTACTCCTCGGTGACGTCGCGCCCCTGCTGGGCACCCGCGATCGTGCCGCGGAAGGTGAGCCCGATCTGCGTCGGGTCGGGATGGGTCCAGCGGCGGCCGTCCGTGGTCATGATCACCACGAAGTCGGTCCCGGTCTGCTGCTGCACGGCGAGCGCGTACGGCTGGAGGACGGCGGTCGGGTCGGGCGCGGCCACCGCGTCGACCACCTCGGGCGTCGTGGCCACCGTGTGGGCCACCAGCAGGGTGGCCGTCTCCGCCTCGCGCCGCTGGTCGCCTCGCGCGTCGGCCAGCGCCAGGGCCCCGCCGACGAGCACGACCGCCGCGACGACGACCACCTGCAGCAGCAGGAGCTGCACGGCGACGCTCTGCGCCGCCACGCGTCCTCGCAGGCTCATGGCACGACCACGAGCGGCATTGTGCCGGGGCGACGGCGCCCGAGGGCGGTGCGGCGCGGCGGTCGGCGCTCGTGAACTCAACGAACGCAAGCGTGCGGGTCCTCGGCGACCGGCCCCAGGATGACGCGACGCCACCCGGCGCACCCCGTCAGAGCTGACCAGGAGCACCCCCATGAGCGCACCCTCGGGCCCGTCCTCGCGCCCGCCGTCCGACACCCGTGACGCGCTGCAGACCGCCGGCGAGCCCCAGGCCCCGGCCAAGAAGCGCGACCGCACCCACTGGCTCTACATCGCGGTGATCGTCGCCGTGGCGCTGGGCATCCTCGTCGGGCTCGCCGCACCCGACCTCGGCAAGGCGCTGAAGCCGCTCGGCACCGGCTTCGTGGCGCTGATCAAGATGATGATCGCGCCGGTGATCTTCTGCACGATCGTGCTCGGCATCGGTTCGGTCCGCAAGGCGTCGCAGGTCGGCAAGGCCGGCGGGCTCGCGCTCGCGTACTTCCTCGTGATGTCGACCTTCGCGCTGGCCATCGGCCTGGCCGTCGGCAACGTCATCCACCCCGGCGAGGGGCTGCGGCTCACCGACGCCGCGGCGCAGGCGGGTGCCGCGCAGGCGCCGGAGGAGAAGCTCAGCACCGCCGAGTTCATCCTCAACATCATCCCGACGACGCTGTTCTCGTCGTTCACCACCGAGACGGTGCTCCAGACGCTGCTCGTCGCGCTGCTCGTCGGCTTCGCGCTGCAGGGCATGGGCAAGGCGGGCGAACCGGTGCTCCGTGGCATCGGCCACCTGCAGAAGCTTGTGTTCCGCATCCTGTCGATGATCATGTGGCTGGCCCCGATCGGTGCCTTCGGCGCGATCGCCGCCGTGGTCGGCAGCACCGGCGTCGCCGCCCTCAAGAGCCTGGCGATCCTCATGATCGCCTTCTACCTGTCCTGCGCGCTGTTCGTGTTCCTCGTGCTGGGCCTGCTGCTCAAGGCGGTCACCGGCGTCAGCATCTTCTCGCTGCTGCGCTACCTCGGCCGGGAGTACCTGCTGATCGTCTCCACGTCCTCCTCGGAGTCCGCGCTCCCCCGCCTGATCGCCAAGATGGAGCACCTCGGGGTGTCCCGCTCCACGGTGGGCGTCGTGGTCCCGACGGGCTACTCGTTCAACCTCGACGGCACCGCGATCTACCTGACCATGGCGTCGCTGTTCGTCGCGAGCGCCCAGGGCAGCCCGCTCGGCGCGGGCGAGCAGATCTCGCTGCTCGTGTTCATGATGATCGCCTCGAAGGGCGCGGCCGGCGTGACCGGCGCGGGCCTGGCCACCCTGGCCGGCGGCCTGGCCTCGCACCGTCCCGACCTCGTCGACGGGGTGGGGCTCATCGTGGGCATCGACCGCTTCATGTCCGAGGCCCGTGCGGTCACGAACTTCTCCGGCAACGCCGTCGCCACGCTGGTCGTCGGACGCTGGACCCACAGCTTCGACGCCGACCGCGCGCGCCGCGTCTTCGCCGGGGAGCTGCCCTTCGACGAGGCCAACCTGGTCGACGACCACGGCTCGCGCACGGACGACGAGCCCGCCGACCCGCAGGCCCAGGAGCTGGTCGGGGCGCGCTGAGGCGGACGACGCTCTGACCGAGGCGCGGTCCTGCTCAGGCGTAGGACCTGAGCAGGACCGCGCCGTGGTCCTCCGGGGACCGATGAGTGGAGCCCTCGACCCTGGTCCGTCCCCGTGACAGCGAACCGTCACCGAGGAGGACCGATGTCCGCGATCACGCCGTGCCTGTGGTTCGACACCCAGGGCGAGGAGGCGGCCCGCTACTGGGTGTCGCTGTTCCCGAGCTCGTCGATCACGTCCGTGCAGCTGTGGGGACCGGAGAACCCGGAGCGCCAGGGCACGCCGCTGATGGTCGAGTTCGTGCTCGACGGGCGCCCGTTCAGCGCGCTGAACGGTGGCCCGGAGTTCACCTTCTCCGAGGCCTTCTCGTTGCAGGTCGACTGCGCCGACCAGGCCGAGGTCGACCGCTACTGGGACGCGTTCGTCGGCGACGGCGGGCAGGAGAGCGACTGCGGCTGGTGCAAGGACAAGTACGGCTTCTCCTGGCAGGTCGTGCCGCGGATCCTCACCGAGCTGCTGGCCGACCCCGACCCGGGCGTCGTGAGCCGGGCCATGCAGGCGATGCTGACGATGAAGCGGCTCGACGTCGCCACCTTCGAGCGCGTGGCCGCGGGCCGCTGAGCCGTACGCCCCGGGGCAGCGGCCCCGGTCAGCCCAGCTGCAGCGAACCCGCCGCGTCCTCCTGGCCGGTCACGTCCCAGAGGTGGTGGACGACGTCGTGGAGCACGTACTGCAGCAGGGTCTCGACGCTGAACTCCGACCCGTTCGACCGGGTGCCGCGGCGCGCCCAGGCCGCGGGCTCGATCTCGGCGATCTCGCTGACGAGCCGCTGCGCGGCGGCCTCGAGGTCGTCGGCCACCTGCTCGGGGTCCTGCTCGGCGTAGCGGCCGGTGCGCGCCGCCTCGTCCTGGTCCCAGTCCGCGAAGACCGGGTCCTGCTGGGTGAGCAGCAGGTCGAGCCGCTCGCTGGTCATCGCGAGCACGTCGCGGACGTGCGCGCCGTACTCCAGCGGCGACCACCGGTCCGGCGCGGGGCGCTGCTCGACGGCCGGGTTCTCCTCGAGGATGCGCACCCACTCCTCGGCGGCGACGAAGTAGCGCTCGCCGAGCGCGTCGCGGGCGACGGTGCCGACCTCGGCCCCGCACTGCTCGCAGCGTCGCAGCAGGACCCAGGTCCAGTCCTTGTCGTCCCCGGGCGGCTCCGTCAGCGCGTTCTCGGCCACGCGTCCAGCGTCGCACAGCCCGGCGGGCCGGGGCCGTCCGCGTACGCCCTCCACCACTAGACTCCTGCGACGCGGGAGCCGAGGGCGCCACCGCGGGAGGAAGAGCCACGTGCCACAGGCGAGCCGGTCCGGACGCATCACCAAGGTCCTCGTGGCCAACCGCGGCGAGATCGCGGTCCGCGTGATCCGGGCCGCGGCCGACGCCGGCCTGGCCAGCGTCGCCGTCTACGCCGACCCCGACGCCGACGGCCTCTTCGTCACCCTGGCCGACGAGGCGTACGCGCTCGGCGGCGCGACCCCGGCCCAGACCTACCTCGACGTGGCCAAGATCCTCGACGTCGCGGCGCGCTCGGGCGCCGACGCGGTCCACCCGGGCTACGGCTTCCTGGCCGAGAACGCGGACTTCGCGACCGCGGTCGCCGAGGCCGGCCTGACCTGGATCGGTCCGCCGCCCGCCGCGATCACCGCGCTCGGCGACAAGGTCCAGGCCCGCCACATCGCGCAGAAGGTCGGCGCCCCCCTCGTCCCCGGCACGGCCGACCCTGTGCAGGACGCCGACGAGGTCGTCGCCTTCGCCCGCGAGTTCGGGCTGCCGGTCGCGATCAAGGCGGCGTTCGGCGGCGGCGGTCGCGGCCTCAAGGTCGCGCGCACCCTCGAGGAGATCCCCGAGCTGTACGAGTCGGCCGTCCGCGAGGCCGTCGGGGCCTTCGGCCGCGGCGAGTGCTTCGTCGAGCGCTACCTCGACCGCCCGCGCCACGTCGAGACCCAGTGCCTGGCCGACACCCATGGCAACGTCGTGGTCGTCTCCACCCGCGACTGCTCGCTCCAGCGCCGCCACCAGAAGCTCGTCGAGGAGGCGCCAGCGCCGTACCTGAGCGAGGAGCAGCTCGACCGGCTCTACACCTCGTCCAAGGCGATCCTGCGCGAGGCCGGCTACGTCGGCGCCGGGACCTGCGAGTTCCTCGTGGGCCAGGACGGGACCATCTCCTTCCTCGAGGTCAACACCCGGCTCCAGGTCGAGCACCCGGTCTCCGAGGAGGTCACCGGCCTCGACCTCGTGCGCGAGATGTTCCGCGTCGCCGACGGCGAGGAGCTCGGCTACGGCGACCCCGTGACCAAGGGCCACTCGATCGAGTTCCGGATCAACGCCGAGGACCCGGGCCGCGGCTTCCTGCCCGCGCCCGGCACCCTCACGGCCTGGCAGCCGCCGAGCGGCCCGGGCGTCCGGGTCGACGAGGGCTACCGCGCCGGCATGACCGTGCCGGGCAGCTTCGACTCCCTCGTCGCCAAGATCATCGTCACGGGCGCCGACCGCGAGCAGGCCCTGGCTCGCTCCCGCCGCGCGCTCGCCGAGCTCGTCATCGACGGCATGCCGACGGTGGTGCCCTTCGACCGCGTCGTCCTCGACGACCCGGCCTTCACCGCGGCGGACGGTCGGTTCGGCGTGCACACGCGCTGGATCGAGACCGAGTTCGACAACCAGATCCAGCCGTGGCACGGCACCGGGGCCGAGGCGGGCGAGGAGGCCGAGCGCGAGCGCGTCGTCGTCGAGGTCGGCGGCCGTCGCCTCGAGGTCGTGCTGCCCGCCGGGCTCGGGGCCGGGCGAGCCGTGGCCAACGGGACCACCAAGACCAAGCCGGCCCGCCGCAAGGCGGCCGGGGCGGCGACCGCCCCCAGCGGGAACGCGCTCACCTCACCGATGCAGGGCACGATCGTCAAGGTCGCGGTGAACGACGGCGACCACGTCGAGGCGGGCGACCTGGTCGTCGTGCTCGAGGCGATGAAGATGGAGCAGCCGCTGACCGCGCACCGCGCCGGCACCGTGTCCGGGCTGGCCGCCGAGCTGGGCGCGACCGTGACGTCGGGGTCCGTGCTCTGCGAGATCGTCGACGCCTGAACGTCGCGTTCCTGCGCTTCACCGGAGCGTGACACCCGGCTCGCAATAAGTCGCTAAGAACGAGCCGCCGTACTGGTCTTGCGGCTGCCGATGGGGAGACTTGTCCCATGGGTGAGTTTCTCGTGCTGCTGCTCGTGCTGGCAGTCGTCTTCGGGGGCGTGGGGCTCTACCGTCGGCACGCGGTGGCGCAGCGCCAGCAGGCCGAGCAGGCGGCGCTGGAGAGCCAGCTCTCCACGTCCCGGCGAGCCGCCGACGAGGACGTGACCAAGTTCGGCGAGGAGCTCCAGCGGCTCGACGTCGACGTCGCCGGGCACCCGCTCGACGAGGCGATGCAGCAGGACTACCAGCGCGCGCTCGACGCGTACGAGGACGCCAAGAGCTCCCTCGACGCGGTCACCAAGCCCGACGAGATCCGCCACGTCACCGAGATCCTCGAGGACGGTCGCTACGCCGTGGCCTGCGTCAAGGCCCGCGTCAACGGCACGAAGCTCCCGCAGAAGCGGCCGCCGTGCTTCTTCAACCCCGCGCACGGCCCCTCGTCGCAGAACGTCGACTGGGCGCCCCCGGGCGGCGCGAGCCGCTCCGTGCCCGCCTGCCCCGCCGACGCCGAGCGCGTCCTGGCCGGCGCCGACCCGTACATCCGCACCGTCCAGGTCGGCGCGCAGCGCGTGCCCTACTGGGAGGGCGGCCCCGGCTACCAGCCCTGGGCCCAGGGCTACTACGGCCGCTGGAGCGGCAGCGACATGCTCTCCGGGATGCTGATCGGCAGCATGCTCTTCGGCGGCGGCAACATGTTCGGTGGCATCGGCGCCGGGCTCGGCGGCCTGGGCGAGGGCATCGGCGACGGGTTCGAGTCCATCGGTGACGGCATCGGCAGCATGTTCGACGGCATCGGCGACTTCTTCGGCGACTGAGCGCGTCGTCTGTCTCCGCTCCGCTCCGACGCGGTCGGCGCTCTGGTCCGCCGTCTTCCTCCTCCGCTCTGACGTCGAGCAGATGTGCGGCTGCCGCACGCGAGCGGCGGCGTCAGCGCTCCGTCGTCCAGACGGCGGCGCGCCGACCGGCGACGGTCATGTCAGCGCGAGTTGCGGACCATGCCGCCTGAGGACCTGTGCAGGTCGAGCAGCGCCCGCAGGGTCTCGGCGCAGCCGACGTCGAGCTTGAGGGTGGCGAGGTCGTCGCCGCGGGTCGTGCCGCGGTTGACGATCACGACGTCGCGCTCGTGCTTGACGTTGTGGCGCACGAACCGCAGCCCGGACATCACGGTCAGCGACGAGCCCAGGACGACCAGGACGTCGGCGCCGTCGACCAGCGCGTACGCCTGGTCGACACGGTCGCGCGGGACCGTCTCGCCGAAGAACACGACGTCGGGCTTGAGCACACCGCCGCAGGCGAGGCAGTCGGCGAGGACGAAGTCGCCCCACTCGTCGACCACTGCGTCGCCGTCCGGCCGCAGCTCGGCGTGCTCGAGGACGCGCGGGGCGCCGACGTCGGGGTTGAGGACGGCGAGCCGGTCCTGCAGCTGCCGACGACCGGTGACGCGACCACAACCCAGGCACACGACGTCGGCGATCGACCCGTGCAGCGGGATCACCGGCGAGCTGCCGGCCTGCTGGTGGAGGCCGTCGACGTTCTGCGTCACGACGCCGATCAGGCCGCTCGGCTCCAGGTCGACGAGGGCGCGGTGGCCGGCGTTCGGCTCGGCGTGGCCCATCCGCGACCAGCCCTGGTACGACCGCGCCCAGTAGCGCCGGCGGTTGTCGACCGAGCGGACGAACTCCGCGTAGAGCATCGGCGTGGCGCGGACCGACGTCGGTCCGCGGTAGTCGGGGATGCCGCTGTCGGTGCTCATCCCGGCGCCCGACAGGACCGTCCAGGTGCGACCGCCGAGCAGTTCGGCGAGCGCCTCCGCGGCCGCGACCGCGTCGGTCTGCCCCGTCTGCACCGCCTCCACCGCTGCCGCCGTCACGTCGCGAGAGTACCTGCGGACCGGAGGCACGGCCCCCGGTCGAGCGTGCGGGCCCGCTGGCAGCATGACGCCATGGACACCGTTCCCGCCGCGCTGGTCTTCGACGTCATGGGCACGGTCGTCGACGACCGTGGCGGCGTCCGCGGCGCGACCCTGACCGTGCTGGAGAGGCGCGGCGACGACCACGAGGCCGCCCTCGCCGTCGCGTCCGGGACCGCCGAGCGCCAGACCGCGCTGATGAAGGAGGTCAGCTCCGGCGCTCGCCCGTGGGCGTCGCACCGGGCGCTGCGCCGCACGGCGGTCCGCGAGGCCGTCGAGGCGGCCGGCCTGGCCCCGCTCGAGCAGGCCGACGAGGACGAGCTCTCCGGGGTCGTGCACCGCTTCGAGCCCTGGCCGGACTCCCCCGACGCGCTCGACCGGCTCCGCACCGACCACGTCGTCGTCGCGCTGACGAACGCCGACCCGGCCGAGCTCGCCGGCTTCTCACGCCGTGGCGGCCTGGCCTGGCACCTCGGGCTGTCGACGCGGCCGAGCGGGGCCTACAAGCCGGACCCGCGGGCGTACGCGGTCGCCGTCGAGGCCCTCGAGCTGGAGCCCGGCGAGATCATGATGGTCGCCGCGCACCCCTGGGACCTGCGCGCCGCCGCCCGGACGGGGATGCGCACCTGCTACGTCCGTCGACCCGGGGAGGAGCCCGCACCTGAGGGTGAGTTCGACCTCGAGGTCGACGACCTCCACGCCCTGGCCGACGCGCTCGACGCGGTCGTCGACCGCTCGGAGGACGGAGCCCGGTGAGCCCCCAGCCGCCCCGCCGCCGGCCGCGCAGCAACCTGCTGGTGCAGCTCGGGCAGACGTTCCTCGCGATCGCGGCCGCGATGCTCGTCCTCGGGCTGGTGCTCGGCACCGGCGACGCCACCGTCTGGCTCGGCCTCGTGCTGCTGGTCGTCGGCCTGCCCCTGCTCCTCGTCGGCCTGCGGCGTCAGCGGGCGGGTGCGGTGCCGCCCGCGGAGGGTCCGCCGCGGGCCTGAGGTCTCGACGAGACCGGACGCCGACCGCTGCCCGGCCCTCCGACAGGCTCAGGGAGCGTTCCTGCGGGTGCGAACAGCGACCCGCTACGCAGGCCCCCGGACGTCGGCCTCCCAGCGCGCCCGGCGCTCGTTGTCCGTTTGCTCCCACCAGGGGGTGCCGCGCTCCCCGAGGGCGACCTTGGCCGCCTGCACGCCGTCGCGCGAGGTGCGTTCCTCGTCGGTGCCCTTGGTACGCCGGACGTCGCGGCGCCAGGCCATGAGCACCTTCTGCAGCTCGGCGCGCCGCTCGTCGGGGATCAGCGGGTCGGTCGCGCGCCAGCGGCGTCCGTCGACCAGGATGAAGCGGCCGTCCTCGGTGTGCTCGACGTCCTCGCGCGCCACCGGGACCCCTAGGTGATCGAGCGGGTCCCGTGCAGCCGGCGCGCCGCCTCGGCGATCGAGCCGGAGAGCGACGGGTAGACCGTGAACGAGGCCGAGAGCTGGTCGACGGTGAGGCGCTGGGAGATGGCCAGCGAGATCGGGTAGATCAGCTCGCTCGCGCGCGGCGCCACGACGACGCCGCCGATGACGATGCCCGTGACGCTGCGGCAGAACAGCTTGACGAACCCGTCCCGGTTGCCCTGCATCTTGGCCCGCGGGTTGCCGCGCAGCCGCAGCACGACCTCGCGCGCCGGCACGACGTGGTCGTCGACCTGCTGCTGGCTCACCCCGACGGTGGCGATCTCGGGGGTGGTGAACACGTTCGAGGACACGGTCAGCAGGTCGAGCGGCGCCACCGCGTCGCCGAGCGCGTGCCACATGGCGATGCGGCCCTGCATCGCCGCGACGGAGGCCAGCGGCAGCACGCCGGTGCAGTCGCCGGCCGCGTACACGCCGCGGGCCTTGGTGCGCGAGACCCGGTCGACGACGATCGAGCCGTTGCGGTCGGTCTCGACCCGGGTGGTCTCCAGGCCGAGGTCCTCGGTGTTGGGGATCGAGCCGACGGCGAGCAGGCAGTGCGAGCCGGAGACCTTGCGGCCGTCGGTGAGCGTCACCAGGACGCCGTCGCCGTCGCGCTCGACCGAGGCGGCCCGCGAGCGCGACATCACGGTCATGCCCCGCCGGGTGAAGACGTCCTCGAGCACCTGGGCAGCGTCTGCGTCCTCGCCGGGCAGCACCCGGTCGCGCGAGGAGACGAGCACGACGTCGGAGCCGAGGGCGTCGTACGCGCTGGCGAACTCCGCGCCGGTCACGCCCGACCCGACGACGATCAGCCGCTCGGGCAGCTCGGGCAGGTCGTAGAGGTGGCGCCAGCTGAGGATGCGCTCGCCGTCGAGCGGCGCGGACGCCAGCTCGCGCGGGCGCGACCCCGTGGCGATGAGCACGATGTCGGCGTCGAGCTGCTGCTCGGTGCCGTCCTTCAGCGTGGCGACGACCCGCTCGGGCCCGTCCATGCGCCCTCGGCCGTCGAGGATCGTCACGTGCTCGTTGAGCAGCCGCTCGGCGATGTCGGCGGACTGGTTGGTGGCGAGGTCGAGCACGCGGGCGTTGACCGCGGCGAGATCTACGGCGACGCCGTGGTCGGGGTCGTCGTCGGCGCAGCCGGCGGCATCCAGCCGGACGCCCAGCTCGCCGGACTCGCGCACCTCGGTCATCACGTCGGCGGTGGCGACCAGCGTCTTGGAGGGCACGGTGCCGGTGAGCACGGCCGACCCGCCGAGGCCCTGGTCCTCGACCAGCGTCACCGCGCCGCCGAGCTGGCTCGCGACGAGCGCGGCCTCGTAGCCCCCGGGTCCTCCACCGATGATCACCACCTGGTCCACGCCCCCATGGTCGCAGGGTCGACCCAACGCACGCCCCACACCCGTCCGCACGCGTCCGGCCCGCTCGCCGTGCGGGCCCTGGCTGGTGCGGTTCGGATAGCGTGCGTGCGTGCTGTACGCCGCCTACGGGAGCAACCTCGACTCCGCGCAGATGGCGGAGCGGTGCCCGCACAGCCCGCTGCGCTGGACCGGCTGGATCCCCGGCTGGCGCCTGACCTTCGGCGGCGACGGCTTCGACGGCGCCCTGCCGACGGTGGTGGAGGCGCGCGGCGCCGACCCGTCGGAGCAGCACGTCTACGTCGCGGTCTACGACGTCACCGACGCCGACGAGTCGACCCTCGACGCGTGGGAGAGCGCCGACTCCGGGCTCTACTCCAAGGTCCGCGTCCGGGTGGAGACGCTCGACGGGATCAAGACCGCCTGGGTCTACGTCCTGGAGGACTTCGAGGGCGGCCTGCCCAGCGCCCGCACCCTCGGCATCCTCGCCGACGCGGCCGAGAACGCCGGCGCCCCGGCCGACTACCTCGCCGAGCTCAGGAACCGTCCCTGCCGCAGCGGCTGGTGACTCCTCACGGCCGACGGCCTACCGTCGGTCCGTGACCACCTGGAACCGCACCCCGCAGGAACCCGTCGGCTCGCCGTTCGGCGCCACCAGCACCGCCGCCGAGGTCCTCGACGGCACCGACCTCGCCGGCACGTACGCCGTCGTCACCGGCGGCTACTCCGGCATCGGCCTGGAGACGACCCGCGCGCTCGTCGCCGCCGGCGCCGAGGTGCTCGTCCCGGCTAGACGGCCCGAGCGGGCGCGCGAGGAGCTGGGCGGGCTGGAGCGGACCGAGGTCGGCACGCTCGACCTCGGCGACCTCGACAGCGTCAAGGCCTTCGCGGACGGCGTCCTCGCCGCCGGACGACCGGTCGACCTCATGATCGACAACGCCGGGATCATGGCCACCCCGGAGACCCGCGTGGGCCCGGGCTGGGAGGCCCAGCTCGCCACGAACCACCTCGGGCACTTCGCCCTGGTCAACCGCCTCTGGCCGCTGATCAGCACCGGCGGCGGTCGGGTCGTCTCGGTCTCCTCGGCCGGCCACCGCCGCAGCCCGATCCGCTGGGACGACCCGATGTTCACCCGCGGCGACTACGACAAGTGGGAGGCGTACGGGCAGGCCAAGACCGCGAACGTCCTCTTCGCCCTGCGCCTCGACGAGCTCGGCGCGGGGTCGGGCGTCCGGGCCTTCTCGCTGCACCCCGGCGGCATCCTCACCCCGCTCCAGCGCCACCTGCCGCTCGAGGAGCAGGTGGCGCTCGGCTGGGTCGACGAGCAGGGCCGCCCGCTGGTCGACTTCAAGACCCCCGAGCAGGGCGCCGCGACCACGGTGTGGGCGGCCACGAGCCCGCTGCTCGAGGGCCTCGGCGGGGTCTACTGCGTCGACTGCGAGGTCGCCGAGGTCTCGACGGGCGACGAGCCCGGCGTGCGCCCGTACGCGGTCGACCCCCAGCAGGCGGCCTGGCTGTGGGACCTGTCCGCCGACCTCACCGGCGTCAACGCGTTCGCCTGAGCCGCGGTCCGGGGCACCGGTCGGGCAGCCCGACCGGCCCTCGTTAGGGTGCGGAGCATGCCTCTGCCGACCCGACCCGACCCGTACGCGCTCGCCGAGGAGGCCGCCCAGGCCGTCCGGGAGCGGTTCGGCGTCGAGCGCATCGACGTCGTCCTGACGCTCGGCTCGGGGTGGTCGGCGGCGTCGGAGGACCTCGGCGAGGAGATCGGCAGCTGCCCGATCGGTGAGCTGCCCGGCTTCAGCACGCCGGTCGTGATCGGTCACGGCGGGCAGTTCCGGGTCGTGCGGACCGCCGGCGGCAAGACCGCCGCCGTGCTCACCGGGCGCACGCACTACTACGAGGGCCGCGGCGTCGCGCCGGTCGTGCACGGCGTGCGCACCGCGATCAAGGCGGGCGCGAGCACCGTCGTGCTGACCAACGGCTGCGGGGGCCTGAACCTCGACCGCCCGGCCGGCACCGTCGTCCTGATGCGCGACCACATCAACCTCACCGGGGCCAACCCGCTCGTCGGGGCGCGGTTCATCGACATGACCGAGTCGTACTCGAAGCGCCTGCGCGACCTCGCCCGCACCGTCGACCCGGACCTGCCCGAGGGCGTCTACGCCCAGTTCCACGGCCCGTCCTTCGAGACCCCGGCCGAGGTCCGGATGGCCGGCGTCCTCGGCGCCGACCTCGTCGGCATGTCCACCGCGCTGGAGACCATCGCCGCGCGCGAGCTCGGCGCGGAGGTCCTCGGGCTGAGCCTCGTGACGAACCTCGCCGCCGGCATCTCCCCCACCCCGTTGCACCACGAGGAGGTCCTCGAGGCCGGTGCCGCCGCGGCCCCGCGCCTGCGCAGCCTCCTCGCCGGCATCGTCGCGGCGCTCTAGGACACCCGCGATGGCGCTCGAGCCCGACCTCCGCCGGACCGTCGAGGACTGGGCCGCCCAGGACCCCGACGACGCCACCCGCGCCGAGACGCGCCGGCTGCTCGAGGCGGCCGAGGGCGGCGACGGGCCAGCCCTCGCCGAGCTCCGGAACGCGTTCGGCGTTCGCCTCGCCTTCGGCACCGCGGGCCTGCGCGGGGCCCTCGGCCCGGGGCCCAACCGGATGAACCGCGTCGTCGTCACCCAGGCCGCGGCCGGGTTGGCGCGCTACCTCCGCGACCAGGGCCACAGCGACGGGCGGGTGCTGGTCGGGCACGACGCGCGGCACGGCTCGGAGGCGTTCGCGCGCGACACCGCCGAGGTGCTCGCCGCGGCCGGCCTCGAGGTGCTCCTGACCGACGGGCCGGTCCCCACGCCGGTCGTCGCCTTCGGGATCCTTCACCTCGGCTGCGTGGCCGGCGTGGTCGTCACCGCCTCGCACAACCCGGCCCGCGACAACGGCTACAAGGTCTACCTCGGCGACGGCTCGCAGATCGTGCCGCCGGCCGACGCCGTCATCGCCGCGCACATCGACGAGGCCGCCACCCGACCGCTCGCCGACCTGCCCCACAGCGACGCGTACGCCCGTGCGGGTGCCGAGCTGCTCGACGCGTACGCGGCCCGCGCGGCCTCGCTCGCCCCGGCCGACGGCCCGCGCGAGCTGCGGTGGGCGTACACGCCGATGCACGGCGTCGGCGGCGCGCTGGTGCTCGACCTCGTCGGGAGGGCGGGCTTCCCGGCGCCCGCGGTGGTGGCCGACCAGGCCGAGCCCGACCCCGACTTCCCGACCGTGCCCTTCCCCAACCCCGAGGAGCCCGGCGCGATCGACCAGGCCCTCGCGCTGGGCCGCGAGGTGGACGCCGACGTCGTCGTGGCCAACGACCCCGACGCCGACCGGTGCGCCGTCGCCGCGTCCTTCCCCGGAACCGGCTGGCGGATGCTCACCGGCGACGAGCTGGGCGTGCTGCTCGGCGAGGACGCGCTGCGCCGGGGCACGACGGGGACGTACGCCCGCTCCGTCGTCTCGAGCACCCAGCTCGCCGACGTCGCGACCGCGTACGGGCAGGCGAGCGTGACGACCCTGACCGGCTTCAAGTGGATCGGACGGGTGCCCGGGCTGGCCTTCGGCTACGAGGAGGCCATCGGCTACTGCGTCGACCCGGAGGCGGTGCACGACAAGGACGGCATGACCGCCCTGGTCCGGGTGCTCGCGCTGGTCGCGGGCCTGCGGGCCTCGGGGACGACGCTCGCTCAGCGCCTCGACGAGATCGCCACCACGTACGGCGTCACGCTCACCAGCCAGCTCTCGGTCCGGGTCGACGACCTCAGCGAGATCAGCGACGCGATGGCACGGCTCCGGGCGCAGCCGCCGGGCACGCTGGTCGACGAGCACGTCGAGGTCTCGGACCTGTCGGCGGGTTCCCACGACCTGCCGCCGACCGACGCCGTGCTGCTGGAGGGGCCGACGGTCCGCGTGGTCGTGCGGCCCTCCGGCACCGAGCCCAAGCTCAAGGCCTACCTCGAGGCCCGGGTCCCGCTCGCGCAGACGGAGGGTCTCGAGGACGACCGCAGGCGGGCCAGCGAGAAGCTGACCCGCCTGCGGCAGGAGATGAAGGACGCGCTCGGGCTGGCCTGAGCCATCCGACTCGCCGGCAGGGTCTGCTGAAAAGCCGTCACTCGATCGCGGTCCCGGCCCGGGCTGAGCGTGGTTCCTTCGGCCCGGGTCGATCGAGTGACGCGTTCTCAGCAAACCGACCCAGGGGTCAGCCGCCGATCGGCGTCGGGTCGGTCGGCAGCGGCGGGACGGGCAGCGAACCGCGGACCTGGTTCTGCGCCTGGCACTGGCTGGTGCAGTTGGTCGCCCCGGCCGAGAGCTCGATCGCGTCCTCGCCGAGGACGCCCCCGAGGCGCCCGCCCGGCTGCACGACCCACGTCGTGGTCGTCCGGTCCTGGCTGGTCTTCGTCGCCACCTGCGGGCTGTCCTTGCCGAGCAGCATCTGGTGCGCGCCGCTGCCGGAGGTGACCGGGTCGAGCCCGTCGCCGAAGTTGATCTTGTTGGTGTACGGGTTGACGAAGTAGAAGAGGTCCGGCCCGAGCACGTGGGTGAGGGTGACCGGCCCGGCGAACTCCGGCTCCATCTGGAAGATGCCGCCGGCCGGCGCGTCCTTGGCCTGCACCTTGAGCTTGCCCGCCGACGTCGACAGGATCGCGGTGAGGGTGTCGTCCTTCACCTCGAGCTGCGAGAGCCGCGCGCCGCTGCGCTGGGCCGCGGTGAGCGTCGGGACCTTGGAGGCGAAGACGACCGTCGGCGAGGCGACCATGCGGTCGGCCGACGGCGCGCCCGTGAGCGTGTAGTCGTAGACGCCGAAGGTCGACACGTCGAGGTCGAAGCGCACGTTGACCCCACGGACGGCGATGCGGCCGTTCGTGGCCACGCCGCGCAGCCTGACGTCCTTGCCGGCGGCGGGGTTGTACGTCGTGCCGTTCACGGCGACCGCGAAGTCGCCGGTGGGCTCGGCCTTGGCCGAGGCGGTCGGCGCCGCGAGCACGGTGCCGGCAGCGGCGAGCAGCGCCGCGGTGGCGACGAGACCGGCGCGGGCACGGCCGCGGACGGGGCGGCGCTCGTGGGCGTGGTCCGGGGTGACGGGGTGGAGGGACACGGGAGCTCCTGGGCTCGGGGGGCAGGGCCGGCGAGGTCCTCGTCGGCGCCACCCATCCTGAGGATCGTCAGGTGCAGGGCTCCATAGGACGATCGGGCTAGGCCGTCCGGCCGGTCCGCCTGGCCGGAAGGGCGCTCAGGAGCCGGAGCAGGCGTCCGGGGCCAGCCGCTCGGGCAGCCACAGCGAGCCGGCCGGCGCCGACGGCTCGCCGCCCAGCAGGGTGTGGACCGCGTACGCGAGGACGAACGAGCAGACGCCCACGAGGGCGAGGAACGACAGCCAGCGCCGGAGCGGGTGCGGCGTACGCGCGTCCGCCCCGTCGCTCCCGGCGGTCCAGACCACGCGGCGGTCGGGCTCGCGGGGGTCGTCGGTCGGGTGGTCGGCGGGAGGCACTCCCCCACCCTGGCGGGCCGTCGCCGCCGCCGTCAGTCGGACGAACGTCGTAGGACCGGGCCGGGCACCCGGCCTACGAGCGGGCCCCGCGGCGCTCGAACCAGAGGGCGGCCGAGGTGCGGTCGGCGACGCCGAGGCGGGCGAAGACGTTGGTCAGGTGGGCCTTGACGGTGCGTTCGCTGATGCCGAGGCGACGGCCGATGGTCTTGTTCGGCAGGCCCTCGGCCACCATGGCGAGCACCTCCTCCTCCCGGTCGCTGAGGGGCGAGGACCCGGCCGTCGAGGCGGCCGACGCCGGCGCCGAGGGGCGGCGGCTGGTCAGCAGGGTGCGCGCCGCCTTGGGGTCGAGCGGCGAGCCGCCGGCGACGACCTCCCGCACGCCGGCCAGGATCACCTCCGGCTCGCTGTGCTTGAGCAGGTAGCCCTCGGCGCCGGCCTCGAGCGCGTCGAGGATCCAGCGCTGGTCCGCGAGCGAGGTGAGCACGAGGACGTGGGCGCCGGGGTGGGCCGCCAGCACCGCGGCGGTCGCGCGGACGCCGTCGGTCCCGGGCATCGACAGGTCCATCAGGACGACGTCGGGACGCAGCTCCGAGGCCAGGCGCACGGCCTCCGCCGCGTCGCCGGCCTCGCCCACCACGTGCAGGTCGGTCGTCGTCGCGAGGAGGGCGCGCAGCCCGCCGCGCACGATCGCGTGGTCGTCGACGAGGAGCACGTCGATCCGGGCCGGGGGCTCCGGCGGCGCCGGGGTCGCAGTCACCGCAGCATCATCCGACGGGGACCACGATCTCGACGCGCGTGCCCCGCCCGGGGGCCGAACGGATCGTGAGGGTGCCGCCGGCGTCGTCGACGAGGTCGCCGAGCGAGCGCAGCCCGATGTGGCCGTCGGCGAACCGCTGGTCGAGGTCGGCCTCGTCGAAGCCCCGTCCGTCGTCGTCGACCACGAGCCGCGCGGAAGCCTCGTCGGCGTCGAGGTGCAGCACGACGCGCCCCGCGTCGCTGTGCGCGACGACGTTGCGCAGCACCTCCTGCCCGCTGCGGTAGAGCACCGACGACGTCGCCAGCGGCAGGTCGGCCCCGGCCTCCACGTCCACCTCGACCGCCAGGCCGGTGCGCTCGAGCCCGGCGGCGAGGTCGGTGAGCGCGGCCGGCAGGCCCTCCTCGGCGAGGTCGGGCGGGTAGATCTCGACGAGCAGGGTCCGCAGGTCGGCGACGCTGCTGCGCAGCTGGGTGGCCGCCTGACCGACCACCTCCAGTTGCCCGGCGGGGTCGGGCGGCGCGAGGCGCGCGGCGTCGAGCGCGTACGTCAGCCCGGTCAGGTCCTGCACGACGCCGTCGTGCAGGTCGGCGGCGATGCGGCGGCGCTCGGTGTGCGACGCGTCGACCGCACGCTGCAGCAGTCGCTGGCGGTCGCGCTGCTGGCGCTGCAGGCGGCGCGCGAGCGACCAGGCGAAGGGGATCTGCACGAGCTGCAGGACCAGCAGCCCGGCGAGCGTCGCCGGGGCGTAGCGGCGCCACTGCGCCTCGGCGGCGTCGACCACGGCGTCGTAGCGGAAGTACGCCTCGAAGAGCAGCGGCTCGCCGTCGGCGGCGGTCAGCCCGACGTAGACCTCGAGCAGCTTGCCGAAGGGGCGCTCGTAGACGTTCTCCGGCGCCGACAGGTCGCTGATCTCGGAGTCCGTCGTGCGCTCCTGGAGCGCCTCGACCTCCTCCTCCTCGAGGGTGAAACGCTGCCCGACCAGACGGGGCTCGTCGGAGTAGAGGATGCGCCCGTCCGGGCGCCAGATCTTGACCCGCACCAGCGAGCCCTGCAGGACGTAGCGGCGCAGGTCGGCGTCGAGGGCGGCCAGCGCCTGCGGGTCTCCGGCGACCACGGCGTCGGTGAGGCGGGGTTCGGCGATCCCGCGTCCGGTCACCCAGGCGACGCGACGGGCTGCGTCGACGGCCTGGTCGGTGCCGGCCTGCCGCGCGAGCACGGCGACGACGGAGCCCAGCAGCACCATCACCACGACGCCCGCGAGGCTGAAGCGGACCACCAGCGCCGTCACCGAGACCGGCCGGGCGGGATCGGTGCGTCGACGCCGGCCGGCAGCCCGTCCGTTCGCGACCAGGCCCATGATCGAGATCGTAGGCCGCGCCCTGTGCCCGCGGGGTGGGGAAGCGGGAACCCGCTCGGCAGCTGCCCGCGAGGGGCGGTGGACGATCTCGGTCGAGATCGCGAACCCACCGCCGTTTCTCTCACAGTGTCCCCTTCTGGCAGGATATCTTCGCGTCAGCGATCCTGACCTGCCGAACATCCCAGCCCGAGGAGGACCCCATGGCCGAGCACACCCGTCTGACCCCCGACGAGGTCCACGAGGTGCTGGCGTCGCACCTCCTGACCGACCCGGCCGCGCTGGTCGCCGACCTGGAGCGCAGCCGCGGCTCGCGCATCGTCGACGCCCGCACGGGCACCCGCTACCTCGACCTCTACACGTTCTTCGCGTCCTCGCCGCTGGGCTTCAACCACCCCGGCCTGACCGACGACCCGTCGTTCCTCGCCGAGCTCGGCCAGGTCGCGCTGCACAAGCCGGCCAACCCGGACGTCTACACGACCGCGTACGCGGACTTCGTCGCGACGTTCGCCCGCGTGCTGGGTGACCCGGCGCTGCCGCACCTGTTCTTCGTCGAGGGCGGCGCGCTCGCCGTCGAGAACGCGCTCAAGGTCGCCTTCGACTGGAAGAGCCGCCAGAACGAGGCCGCCGGCCGCAGCCGTGACCTCGGCACCAGGATCATGCACTTCACGAGGGCGTTCCACGGCCGCAGCGGCTACACCCTGTCGCTCACCAACACCGAGCCGAACAAGACCGACCGCTTCCCGAAGTTCGACTGGCCGCGCATCGAGGTGCCGGCGGTCCGCTTCCCGCTCGAGCGCCACCTGCGCGAGGTCGAGGACGCCGAGGCCCGCGCGCTGGAGCAGGCCGAGCGCGCGTTCGCCGCGCACCCGCACGACATCGCGGCGTTCATCGCCGAGCCGGTCCAGGGCGAGGGCGGCGACAACCACGTCCGCGGAGAGTTCTTCGCCCGGATGAAGGAGCTCGTGCACGCGCACGACGCGCTGATGATCTTCGACGAGGTGCAGACCGGCGTCGGCACGACCGGCAGCGCGTGGGCGTACCAGCAGCTCGGCGTCACCCCCGACGTCGTCGCCTTCGCCAAGAAGGCCCAGGTCGGCGGCGTCATGGCCGGCGGGCGCGTCGACGAGGTCGAGCAGAACGTGTTCGTCGTCCAGGGCCGCATCAACTCCACCTGGGGCGGCGGCCTGGTCGACATGGTCCGCTCGCGCAAGCTGCTCGAGATCATCGAGTCGCAGGACCTGTTCAGCCACGCCGGCGCGATGGGCGAGCACCTGCTCGCCGGCCTGCGGCGCGTCGAGGCGGGCTCCGAGGTCGTCGACAACGCCCGCGGCCGCGGCCTGTTCGCCGCCGTCGACCTCGTCGACCGCACCACGCGCGACGCGGTGATCGTCGACCTCTTCGAGCGCGAGCACGTGATCGCGCTCGCCTGCGGCGAGCGGTCCATCCGCTTCCGCCCGGCGCTCGTCGTCACCACCGACGAGATCGACGAGGCCGTCGGGGCGATGGAGCGTTCCGTCGCGCGGGTCGCCTCCGCCTGAGCGGCCCGCCCCAAGGCCCTACCTCACGAGGCACCCTGCTGCGCGAGGCACCCCCTGCAGAGGGTGCCTCGACGAGCAGGGGGTGCCTCGCGGCGTACGGGGATCAGACCAGCTGCGGGAGCCTGCTGAGCGCGTCCTTGACCGAGGCCTGGAGGTCGGGTGAGGACCAGCCGTGGTCGGTGACCCGGCCGTGCAGGTAGGCGTCGTACGCGGGCAGGTCGAGGTGCCCGTGCCCGCAGAGCGCGGTGAGGATGACCTTCTCCTCGCCGGTCTCGGCGCAGCGCCGGGCCTCCTCGATCGCGGCGGCGAGGGCGTGCGTCGGCTCGGGCGCGGGCACGATGCCCTCCGTCCGCGCGAACAGCACGCCGGCGGCGAAGCACTCGCTCTGCGGCTTGGCCACCGCGGTCAGCTCGCCGGTCTCGTAGAGGTGGCTGATCAGCGGGCTCATGCCGTGGTAGCGCAGGCCGCCCGAGTGGATCGGGTCGGGGACGAAGTCGTGGCCCAGCGTGTGCATCTTCATCAGCGGCGTCATGCCGGCGGTGTCGCCGAAGTCGTACGCGTACGTGCCCTGCGTCAGCGACGGGCAGGCCTCGGGCTCGACGGCGAGGACCTGCGGGCTCATCCGTCCCGCCCAGCGCTCGCGCATGAACGGGAAGGCCAGGCCGCCGAAGTTGGAGCCGCCGCCCGTGCAGCCCACGAGCAGGTCGGGCGTCTCACCGATCTTGGCCAGCTGCAGCAGCGCCTCCTCCCCGATCACCGTCTGGTGCATGAGGACGTGGTTGAGCACGCTGCCGAGCGCGTAGTTCGTCGTCGGGTCCTGCGCGGCGACCTCGACCGCCTCGCTGATCGCGATGCCCAGCGAACCGGTGGACGACGGGTCGGCCGCGAGGATCGCTCGGCCGGCGGCGGTGAGCTCCGACGGGCTCGGGTGCACCGAGCCGCCGAACGTCTCGATCATCATCCGGCGGTAGGGCTTCTGGTCGTACGAGGCGCGGACCTGCCAGACCTCGCACTCGATCCCGTACTGGGCGCAGGCGAAGGCCAGCGCGGTGCCCCACTGCCCCGCCCCGGTCTCGGTCGTCAGGCGTCTGATGCCCGCCTTGGCGTTGTAGTACGCCTGCGGCACGGCGGTGTTCGGCTTGTGCGAGCCGGCCGGCGAGACGCCCTCGTACTTGTAGTAGATCCGCGCCGGGGTCCCCAGCGCCCGCTCCAGCCGGTGCGCGCGGAACAGCGGGCTCGGCCGCCACAGCCTGTAGACGTCCTGGACCTCCTCGGGGATGTCGACGTACTGGTCGGTCGACACCTCCTGCGCGATCAGGTCCATGGGGAAGAGCGGCGCCAGGTCCTCGGGCCCGATGGGCTCGTGCGTGCCCGGGTGCAGCGGCGGCGGGGGCGGCGTCGGGAGGTCGTGCAGCACGTTGTACCAGCGCGTCGGCATCTCGCTCTCGTCGAGGTCGATGCGGTGCCGGCTGCTGCTGGTGCTCGCCTGCCCTGCGGCCATGCCTGGTCTCCTGCCTGCTTGTCCACCCGTGGTGACGGCACCCTAGGGCCGCCCCTCGCGGGGCCGAGGCCCAGGCCCCTGCGGCATAGGGTGGACCCCATGACGACGTACGCCGCACCGCCCGGGCAGGCGTCGGGGTCGACCTCCTCCGACCCGGTCCCGACCGCCACTGCGACGCCCACACCGCCCGCGCTGCCCGCCCACCTGGCCGGTGCCACGGCCGACGAGGCGACGCTGCGGCGCTTCCTCTCCGGGCTGCCGGCGGTCGACCCGGTGGGACTGGAGCAGCGCTCGGCGACGCTCGCCACGCGCTCGATCAAGAAGGCGTCCAAGCTCGCCGCGATCGACCTGGCCATCTCGATGGTGGACCTGACCACGCTCGAGGGCGCCGACACCCCCGGCAAGGTCCGCAACCTCTCCCGCAAGGCGCTCGCGCCCGACCCCGGGGGCCCTTCGACAGGCTCAGGGAACGTCTGCCCGCGTGTCGCCGCGGTCTGCGTCTACCCCGACCGGGTGGCCACGGCAGCCGACGCGCTGGCCGGGAGCGGGGTCAAGGTGGCCAGCGTGGCCACGGCCTTCCCGTCGGGCCGCTCCAGCCTCGAGGTCAAGCTCGCCGACACGCGCCTGGCGATCGAGTCCGGCGCCGACGAGATCGACATGGTCATCGACCGCGGCGCGTTCCTGGCCGGCCAGTACGGCCTGGTGCTGGAGCAGATCCGCGCGGTGAAGGCCGAGTGCGAGGGCCGCGCGCGCCTCAAGGTCATCCTCGAGACCGGCGAGCTGGCGACGTACGACAACGTCCGCCGCGCGTGCTGGATCGCCCTGCTCGGTGGCGGCGACTTCCTCAAGACCTCCACCGGCAAGGTCAACCCCGCCGCGACGCTGCCGATCGTGCAGGTGCTGCTGCAGGCCGTGCGCGACTGGCGCGACCAGACCGGCCAGCAGGTCGCGGTCAAGCCGGCCGGCGGCATCCGCACCACCAAGGACGCCGTGCGCCACCTCGTCGCGGTGAACGAGGTCGCCGGGCCCGAGTGGCTCGACCCGCACTGGTTCCGCTTCGGCGCCTCGTCGCTGCTCGACGACCTCGTCCTGCAGCGCCGCGCGCAGCTCGACGGCCACTACGCCGACCCCGACACCGTCGCGCTCGACTGATCCACGAGATCGAACCAGGAAGCAGCCACGTGACCACCCAGACCACGGAACCGGCTCCGCTCAGCGCGGGCTGGACCTACGCCCCCGCCCCGGAGAGCGCCGCCATCGCCGACGTCAAGGACCGCTACCTCCCCTTCGTCGACGGCGCCTTCGTCGAGGGCCGCGGCGACGACTTCGCGACCTACAACCCCGGGACGGCCGAGACCCTCGCGACCGTCTCGCAGAGCACCACCGACGACGTCGACACCGCGGTCGCCGCGGCCCGGCGTGCGTACGACGAGGTGTGGGGCCCGATGAGCGGCGCCGAGCGCGGCCGCTACCTGTTCCGCATCGCCCGCGGGCTGGCCGAGCGGGCCCGAGAGCTGGCCGTGCTCGAGTGCCTCGACAACGGCAAGCCGATCCGCGAGACGCGCGACTTCGACGTGCCCACGGCGGCGCAGCACTTCTTCTACCACGCGGGCTGGGCCGACAAGCTGCAGCACCTGGGCCTCGGCCAGGCTCCGCGCCCGCTCGGCGTGGCTGCCCAGGTCATCCCGTGGAACTTCCCGCTGCTGATGGCCGCGTGGAAGATCGCCCCGGCCCTGGCCGCCGGCAACACCGTGGTGATCAAGCCGGCCGAGACGACCCCGCTCTCGGTGCTCGTGCTGGCCGAGGTCATGGCCGACGCGGGCCTTCCGCCGGGTGTGGTCAACGTGGTCACCGGAGCCGGTGACATCGGCTCGGCCCTGGTCAACCACGCGGGCGTCGACAAGGTCGCCTTCACCGGCTCGACCGCGGTCGGCCGCGAGATCCAGCGCTCCCTCGCGGGCACGGGCCGCCGCCTGACCCTCGAGCTCGGCGGCAAGGGAGCGAACATCGTCTTCGACGACGCCGCGCTCGACCAGGCCGTCGAGGGGATCGTCAACGGCATCTTCTTCAACGCCGGCCAGGTCTGCTGCGCCGGTTCGCGGCTCCTGGTGCAGGAGCCGGTCGCCGAGGAGCTGCTGGCCAAGCTGGAGGCCCGCGCGCAGACGCTGCGCATCGGCGACCCGCTGGACAAGAACACCGACGTCGGGGCGATCAACTCCCCCACCCAGAAGGCCAAGATCGACGAGCTCGTCGGCTCCGGCGCGGACGAGGGCGCGCAGGTCTGGCGCTCGTCGTGCCCGGTGCCCGAGCGCGGCTGGTACGTCGCGCCGACGATCATCACCGGCACCGCGGGCTCGATGCGGGTGGTGCGCGAGGAGATCTTCGGCCCGGTGCTCACCGTGGAGACGTTCCGCACGCCCGACGAGGCGGTCGCCAAGGCCAACAACACCCCGTACGGGCTGTCGGCGGGCGTCTGGACCGAGAAGGGTTCGCGGGCCATGGCCATGGCCGGGGCGCTCAAGGTCGGCGTCGTCTGGGACAACACGTTCAACCGCTTCGACCCCGCCGCCTCGTTCGGCGGCTACGGCGAGTCGGGCTTCGGCCGCGAGGGCGGCCGCGCCGGGATGGCCGCCTACCTGGAGGACGCCTCGTGAGGATCGGCAGGAGCACGACGACGGGCTCGGCGAACGGCGACGGCAGCCGCCTCGGCGTGCCCAAGACCTACAAGCTCTACGTCGGGGGCGCGTTCCCGCGCTCGGAGTCCGGACGCACGTACGCCGTCCGCGACGCCGAGGGCGGCTTCTGGGCCAACGCGGCGCTGGCCTCGCGCAAGGACGTCCGTGACGCGGTCGTCGCCGCCCGCAAGGGGGCGAAGGCCTGGGCGAGGGCGACGCCGTACAACCGCGGGCAGGTCGTCTACCGGATCGCCGAGATGCTGGACGGGCGCCGCTCGGACGTCGCCGACCTGCTGGTGACCGGCGGGGCGACGCGCGACGCCGCCCTGGCCGAGGTCGACGCCAGCGTCGACCGGCTGGTGCACCACGCGGGCTGGACCGACAAGCTGGCCGCCGTGCTCGGCTCGACGAACCCGGTCTCGGCGCCGTACTTCTCCTACTCCGCACCCGAGCCCACGGGCGTCGTCGGGGTGCTGGCCCCCACCGGGTCGCCGCTGCTGGGCCTGGTCTCGGTGCTGGCGCCGGTCCTGGCCACCGGCAACGCCTCCGTCGTCGTCGCCGCGCAGCCTGACGCGTGCGTCGCGATCGCCTTCGCCGAGGTGCTGGCGACGTCCGACGTGCCCGGCGGGGTCGTCAACGTCCTCACGGGCTCGGTGGCCGAGCTGGCCCCGGTCCTCGCCGCGCACGGCGACGTCGACGCGCTGGACCTGACCGGCGCCCCGGCCGAGCTGCGCGTCGAGCTCGAGCGGACCGCGGCGGACACGATCAAGCGCGTCCTCGTCCCCCGCGGCGAGCCGGACTGGACCGCCGAGCCCGGTCTCGCCCGGCTCCGCGCGTTCCTCGAGATCAAGACCGTGTGGCACCCGACGGGCGCACTCTCGCTCTCCGGCGGCGGTGGCTATTAGCCCCGCTCCCGCGAGGCTCGTGCTGCTCGCGGGACCGTCGGGCAGCGGCAAGTCGCGGCTCGTGTCGGCCGTGGGGTGCCCGCGGGTCAACCTCGACGACTTCTACCGCGACGAGGACGACCCGGCGAACCCGCGGACGACGACCACGGTGGGCGCCGGCGAGGAGCCGGCGGTGGACTGGGACGACGTCGGCAGCTGGGACTTCGTTGCGGCCGTGGCCGCGCTCGTCGACCTGTGCACGACCGGCCGGGCCGAGGTGCCCGTCTACGACATCTCCGCCAGCCGGCGTACGGGGACGCGCACCGTCGACCTCGGCGGGGCGTCGACGTTCGTCGCCGAGGGGCTCTTCGCCCCCGAGGTGGTGCCGGGCTGCCGGGCCGCCGGGATCGCCATGGACGCGCTCTACCTCGACCGGCCGCGGGTCCAGACGCTGCTGTTCCGCTTCGTCCGCGACGTCTCGGAGCACCGCAAGCCGCTGCCGGTGCTGCTGCGGCGCGGGGTGGCGCTGTTCCGGGCCGAGCCGGCGCTGCGGCGTCGCGCCCTGGCCAGCGGCTGCCGCCCGGTGGGGATGGCCGAGGCGCTGCGGGTGGTCCGCGGCGTCTAGGACGCCGAGACGGTCTGCGCCACGAGGGGCTCGGGCGCCGACGGACGACCCGAGCGGCGCGCGAGCACGGCCATCCCGACCAGCGCCAGCGCGCTGAGGACGGCGGGCACGACGAAGACGTGCGGGATGCCGAGGCCGGTGACGAAGACGCTGCCGACGAGGCCGCCGACGGTCGAGGCGAAGACGATCGAGCTCATGAACGTCGACGACGCGAGCCCGACGCCCTCCGGGTAGAGGTCCTGCGCAACGGTGACGCCGAGCCCGGCCAGGGCAGCCCACATCGCTGAGAGCAGCACCTGGGCCAGCACCAGGCCGGTCACGCTCGTGCTCGTCGCGTACGCGAGGTGGGCGAGCACGGAGCAGACCGTGCCGACCATGACGACCTTCATCGCGCCGTGCCGGCTCGCCAGGGCGGCGGCGAGCGGCATCAGCAGCAGCTCGCAGACCGGCTGCAGCCCGATGACGAGGCCGCGGGTGAGGGCCGGCAGATGCAGCTGCTCGCTCATGTAGAGCGGCAGGTAGGCGAACTTCACCGTGTCGCCGCAGCACGCGACCATGGCCAGGCCGCAGAACGCGAGCAGCGGCATCAGGGCCCGCCGTGAGGCCCGTCGGCTGGGCGGGGCCGCCACCGGCTCGTCGGGCGCGAGGGTGCGGACGAAGCGCGGCGCCTTGACCCCGATCATCGGCACCAGCTGCAGGGCGGCCAGCGCCGCGGTCACGAAGAGCACCGCGCGCAGCCCGAAGGCGCCGCCCACGACGCTGCCGAGCACCGGGCCAACGACCCAGCCGAGGGTGAAGCCCATCCGGACCGTCGAGATGACCTCGGCGTCCCCGCGCGAGGGCCGGCGGCTGAGCTCGTCGCGCACGGCCGCGTACACCTGGGCCCCGGCCGCGCCGGCGACGCCGAGGGCGAGCACGCTCACGACGAACGGCATCCACAGCTGCGTCGACAGGCCCATCGCCAGCCAGCCCGCCGCCCCGACCACGGCCCCGATCCGGAAGAGGGTGAGCCGGTCGGCCTGCCGGTCGGAGAGCCGGCCGAGGGCGAACCCGACGACCGGCGCGGTGACGTTGGTCAGGTAGTAGAGCCCGGCCTGCGGCAGCGTGGCTCCGAGGTCGGTGACGAAGAAGGTCGTCAGCTGCGGCATCGCCACCGAGGTCGCCATCCCGGAGAAGAACAGCGCCAGCAGCGCGGAGCGGTGGAAGCGGTCGCGCCACACGAGCGCCAGCGGGAGCGACGTGGCGAGGCGTGATGCGGCCAGGCGGGAGGCGGCGAGGCGTACGGGGGACGTGGCGGGATCTCGTTCGGGTGCGTGTCGGGAGGGCCGGGGCCCGCGTCGTCCTCGTCGCAGCCGGTCGCCGAGCCCGGGACGACGCTGCGGCCCGAGCCTCTTGAACGTTTTACCACGCTCGGCAAGGTCGCCGGTGCCCGGCGCTCCGCCGGCCGCCGCCAGAGCCCCACCTAGGGCTCAGACGCCGCGCAGGCGAACCTCGCCCTTGGCCGTCGAGGGGTCCACGACCCGGCCGCCCTGGACCATCTCGGCGGCCCCGGCGGCCACCAGACGCCGGGCGGCGCGCCGCGCCGGCTCGTGCAGCTGCTTCCACGCCTCCGGGTCGACGCAGCGCGCCGCCTCGTCGGGGTCGACACCGGCGCGCCCCGCGCGCTCGACGAGCGCGCGCAGCAGCTCCTCGAGGCGGCGGTCGACCGACGTGATCTTGCGGCGCCGGCAGGCCTCGCTGCAGTAGCGGACGTCGTCCCAGTTCTTGGCCATCGAGCGCCGCCACTCGATCCGGCGCCCACAGCTCGCGCAGGTCTTGTCCTCGGGGCGATCCGCGTGACCGTCGTCCCCGGACCCGCGCCGGTGGGTCAGCGGCCCGGCCCACCGCGTCTGGTCGTCACGACCAGACCGGCGGAGGTTCGAGGGATCAGCACGGCATCAGCCTACGGAGCGCAGGAAGGTCCGGCGCGCGATCCACCTCGGTTGCGCTCGGACGGCTCTCAGCGCGGTGCGCTCGTCCTGCTCTGCCGGGTCCGCTCGCCGCGCTGCACCCCGCGACGAGCGCTGTCGTCGCCGAAGTCGGGGCCGGGATAGGCGTGTGCGGTCAGGCCGCTGACGTCGAGCGTGACGTAGGTGGTCTGGGACGCGTACACCCGGACCGTGAATGCCTTCTTCCCCCGGTTCAGCGCGAGCTGGGAGTAGGCGGCGCCGGACAGGGTCTTGCCCTTGAGGAAGGAGAGCGAGATCGTGCCGGACGGGCGGTTGCCGGACCCCCAGACGTTCAGGTACCCGTCCTTCGTCGACCCGCTGCTGCCGAGGGTCACGAACGCGGCGATCGGGTAGGTGTCCAGATCGGTGTCGGCGACCTTCACGTCGACCCAGTGACCCTTGACGAGGCGGCCCTTCGAGTCGAGCGCACCCGAGCCCGAGGTGCCCACGACGGTCCCCTGCTTCTTCTTGGAGTCCCAGGCCCTGGTCGGGGTGAACGCCCTCGACCTCGGCACGTCGACGAGGTCCTCCCCCGTGACGAGGTAGGTCATGAACGAACCGCGGTCCTCGTCCGCGACGCTGATGAAGGGCCCGTACTCGGTGTTGACCACGCTGCCGAGCGGGAGACCGTAGTACTCCGGGATGTTCTCGCCGACGGGGACGAGCCGCAGTGCAGCACCGAGGGGGTTCGAGACCTGCAGCGCCGCCAGGTCGGCTCCGCTGGTGCTGAGCGCGGTCGTCGCGGAGCTGGTGCTCTCACCGCCGAGCCGGACGTACTCGACGGGCTCCGCGGCCGCCGCCGGGAGCGCGCTGCTCGCGCTCGCGGCGACGGCTCCGCCGGCCGCGGCGGCCAGCAGGGCTCCCCCGCGCAGGAAGCGGCGGCGCTGGAGGGCCGCGTCGTCGGCGGACGGGACGGGATCGGTCACAAGTGCTCCTCGGATCGGTCGAGGCCACTGCGCCTCGAGCAGAGTCACCCTAAGCATTTCCTGAGCGACTCGTGGCGGTTCGGGCCGACTGGCCCGGACCCGGCTGTCCCTGGACGGCACCGGTACGCCGCCGGGAGCGGCGCACCGGTGCGAGGCTCGCCTTCTCGGTCAACGACCGAGCGACTGCGCGGCCCGGGTCACGCGGGCGCGCGCGCCGCGGGCCGTGGCGCGTCCGGCGGCCCGCTCCTCGCCCGCGTCGACCGTGACCGAGGCGGACACGCCGGTGAGGTCGAGGACGACGTGCGTCACCGAGCCGGCGTAGATCCGCACGGTCCAGAAGGTGCCGCTCTCGTCCACGCTCACGGCGACGATCGCGGAGTTGTTGACCTCCGCGCCCTTGCCGTAGTGCATGGTCCAGGCGGACGACTTGCCGCCCTCCGGGTCGGTCACGAGCAGCGTGCCCTTGGCCGTCGAGGCCCGGCTGCCCACGTTGACGTAGGCGGCGATGACGTCGATGCCCGGCTCGTCGGCGGGGAAGACCGCGACGTCCAGCCACGCGTTCTTCCTCAGCCGGTGCTTGGAGTCGAACGCCGACTTCGAGGAGCCCACGATCAGCGCCCGCCCGTCGGCCGTCCGGGTGTCCAGGTAGCGCAAGGGCGTGAAGCCGAAGCTGGCGGTGACGACGTCACCCTCGGCGGCCTGGGCGGGGGCCGGGCCGGCGACGGTCGCGGCGACCGCCCCTCCGGCGGCGGCGGCGAGCAGCGCGCCGCCCCGCAGGAAGCCGCGGCGTTGCAGGGCCGCCTGGTCGACGGCGGTGGGGACGATGTCGGTCATGGGGAGCTCCTCCGAGTGTCGGCGGAGCCCACCCGGCCCCGCGCCGCCGCCACCCTAAGGAGAACCTGAGCGGCGCGCGGGCGATCGCGCACATCACCCGGTTTTTGTCACCTGGGAGGATGACAAGCATGCGAGTCGCGGTGCTGGGGACGGGTGTCATGGGTGCGGGCATGGCCCGCTCGTTGCTGCGGGCGGGCATCGAGGTGAACGCCTGGAACCGGTCGCCCGATAAGGCCGAACCCCTGGCCGAGGACGGCGCGCGGGTGTGCGCCTCGGCGGGTGAGGCGGTCGCCGACGCCGACGTGGTCGTCCTGATGCTCTTCGACACCGAGGCGGTGCTCGCGGTGATGCGCGAGGCCCTGCCCGCGGCCGAGCACGGGCCGGTGTGGGTGCAAGCGAGCACGATCGGCCTCGACGGGACCGGCGAGGCCGCCGACCTCGCGAGCGGGTTCGGGGCGCCCTTCGTCGACGCGCCGGTGCTCGGCACCAAGCAGCCGGCCGAGCAGGGCTCGCTGGTCTTCCTCGCGGCCGGGGCCGGGGAGCTGCGGGAGTGCGTCGCCCCCGCGTTCGAGGCGATGGGGTCCAAGACGATCTGGGTCGGCGAGGAGCCCGGCCGCGGCTCGGCGCTCAAGCTCGTGTGCAACTCGTTCGTCGGCACCCTCACCGCGGCCGTCGGCCAGTCGGTCGCGCTGGCGACGCAGCTCGGGCTCGACCCGGCGCTGTTCCTCGACGCCCTCGACGGCGGGGCGAGCGACTCGCCGTACGTGCACGTCAAGGGCGGGATGATGATCGCGCAGGACTACCCGCCGTCGTTCGCGCTCGACGGGGTGCGCAAGGACTTCGGGCTGATCCGCGAGGCCGAGCGGCGCTCGAGCACTTCGACCGCGCTCACCGACGCCGTGCTGGGCCGCTTCGACGCCGCGGCGGAGAAGGGCCACGGGGCGGACGACATGGCCGCGGTGGTCACCGGCTTCGTGGAGCGCTAGGCGAGACCCCCGCGCGCCTCAGCTGTCGGCGGCGGTCAGGACGGCGGCCTGCTCGCGCAGGGTCTCGGCCTCGGGCTCGGCGTCGAGGTGCGCGAGGTGGCGGCGCCCGAGGATCAGCACGCCGATCGAGACCACGAGTGCGACGGCGCCGACGACGTACGGGGCGGCCGGGCTGAGCGAGGCGGACAGGACACCCGCGAGCGCCGGCGCGATCGCACCGCCGACGAAGCGGATCCCGGAGTAGGTGGACGAGGCCACCGCACGCGGGAGCTCGGTGGCCTCCATGACGGACTCGGTGAGCACGGTGTTCATCACGCCGAGGAAGAGCCCGCCCCCGATCGTGCAGCCGACGAGGACCCAGAAGCGGTCGGACAGCAGGGCCATCGCCGCGAGGTCGAGGGCGAGCAGCACGAGCATCGCGTACAGGGTGCGCTGCCGACCGAACCGCGCGGTGAGCCGCGGGGCCACGAAGACCGACGTGATCGCGACGCACAGGCCCCAGCCGCAGAAGATCAGGCCGAGCTCGTGGGCGCCGAAGTCGGCGTAGCCCGACGCCTCGGCCGCCGCCTCCAGCGGGAACGGGGTGTAGGCGAGCAGCGTGAAGAAGCCGAAGTTGTAGAACAGCGCCGCCAGCCCCAGTGTCAGCAGGGCGCGGTGCCGCAGCGCCCGGAACGTCGCCGACAGCGGCACCCGGGTCGTCGGGGCCGGCACCTTGCCCAGCAGCGCCACGATGGCGACGAGCCCGATCGCCATCAGCACCGCGGTGCCGAAGAACGGCCCGCGCCAGCTGATGCTGCCCAGCGCGCCGCCCAGCAGCGGGCCCACGGCGATGCCGAGGCCGAGGGCGGCCTCGTAGAGGATGATCGCGCGGTCGGCGCCGCCGCTGGCCGCGCCGACGATGGTGGCCAGCGCGGTCGAGATGAACAGCGCGTTGCCCAGGCCCCAGCCCGCGCGGAAGCCGATGACCTCGTTGACCGAGCCGCTCGCCCCGGCCAGCGCGGCGAAGACCACGATCAGCGCCAGCCCGACGAGCAGGGTGGGCTTGGCGCCGATCCGGCTCGAGACGAAGCTCGTGAAGAACATGGCCAGCCCGGTCACGAGCAGGTAGCTGGTGAACAGCAGCTCGGTCTCGGCCGTCGTGGCGCCCAGCTCGGCGCTGATCGCCGGCAGGATCGGGTCGACCAGGCCGATGCCCATGAAGGCGATGACGCACGCGAAGGCCACGGCCCAGACCGATCTCGGCTGGTGCAGGATGCTTCCCGCGCTCGCGCTGCCCGTCGTGCCGTGTGCCATGCCCTGTTCCTCGCCTCTCGTGCGTTTTTGTTTAGCGTTGCTATGGAAAGGCTAGCAGGAGCGCACGAGAGGGTGCTGCCGAGGTGGCGAGGCCGGGTCCCGCGCCGGGATCAGTAGGGCGAGCGAACCTTGTCGACGGCGATCGTGACGACGAGGCGGGTGCTCGGACGTCCGCCGTAGTTCTGGTACGGCCCGCCGGTGTAGCGCTGGGACAGCGCCTCGATGTGGTCCCAGCCGCCTTCGTCGGTGATGCCGACGACGTGACCGCGGACCTCGAAGTAGCGGTTCACGTCGGCCGGGTCGCAGACGTTCAGCGAGACGCGCGGGTCGCGGCGCAGGTTGCGGACCTTCTGGAAACCCTCGACGGTGTTGATCACGACGTTCTCGCCGTCGGTGTCGACCCAGGTCTGCGTGAGCTGGGGCGACCCGTCGGGCATGACGGTCGCCACGAAGCAGGGGGCGGCGCCGCGCAGGAGGGCGAGCAGGTCGTCGGGGAGAGTCACGTCTCCGTTCTACCCGCTGCCCGCCCTCCGCGCGGCAGGACCCTCCGCGCGGGACGAGCCGTCAGCCCATCACCAGGCCCTCGATGTCGTGCTTCTGGACGATCGGCACGAGCTCGTCGACCACGCGGGCGTGCAGGTGGCGCTCGAGGTCCTCGGGCAGCGCGTCGTGGTACGCCTTCGTCACCATCATGTCGTGCAGCTCGTCGTGCCCGGCGCCCGGCGCGTCGACGCCGAGGACGACGACGGGGCGCGCCAGCGCGGAGCGGTTCGCGGTGCCGCGGTGGATGGTCAGGGCCGATCGGGCCGAGATGTCGCCGCGCTGGGGCATCTTGTAGACGCTGCCCCCCTCGTAGCGCGGCCACTCCGCCTCGTCCGGGAACTGCTGGTGGTTGAACTCCAGCCCGCTCTCGAACTGCGTGCCGAGCGAGATGTTGAACGGCCCCATGTCCTCGGTGGTGTCCACCGTGGTCACGTTGAAGGCCAGCGACGTCAGCCGGTGCTGCTCGTAGGTCTCCGGCGGCGACGGGAAGTCGCGGTGCCAGGGCTGGTTCTTCGCGCCGGCGAACGGGATGTCGAAGCCGATCTCGACGATCTGGTAGTCGGGGCCGAGGACGGTCTCGCAAACCTTCGTCACCCACGGGTGCGTCACCAGGTCGACGAACCCGCTCAGCTGCTCGGGGTGGACCTCGACGTACCAGCGCTCCGGCCCGCGGCTCACGGCCCCGCCCTCACGCCCGCGCGCCTCCTCGAAGGCGGCCAGGACGTCGGCGTTCAGCCGGTCGACCCACGCCGTCGGGAACGCGCCCTTGCGGGCGACGATGCCGTCGCCGTAGAGGCCGTCGACGATCGTGCGGGCCTCGTCGTCGAGGTCGGCCGAGAGTTCCGGACTGGTTTTTGCAACATCGGTCATGACCCGCATCGTAGGACCTCGGGCGGGCGCCGTGGAGGGGGCCCTCCGGTCCTCCGGCACCTCGTCGTCAGCGGTCCGGGGCCGGCGGCGGGCGGTCGTCCGAGGTCCGGGTCAGGCCTGGATCGGGGCCCACGAGGGGCCGGTACGGCCGAGCTCGTCGTCGAGCTTGGTGAAGAGCGGGGTCGGCTTGACCAGCGGCGTCCCGGGCACGATCGCACGGCTCTCCCAGCGCGCCTGCTCGTCGGCGTAGTCGCCCATCAGCACGGGGTAGTCGGGCCCGCCGTCCTCCGAGACCATCCGGATCTCCGGCTGGGCTGCCCACACGCCCTCGCCGCCGAGGGCCTCGAAGACCTTCTGCGCCGCGTGCGGCAGGAAGGGCGTCAGCAGGGTGTTGGCGTCCCAGACGACCTGGAGCGCGGTGTGCAGCACCGTGTCGCGGCGGGCCGGGTCGTCCTTGAGCTTCCAGGGCTCGGTCTCGGACAGGTAGCGGTTCGCCGACTGCACCAGCCGCATCGCCTCGCTGATCGCGGCCTTGAAGCGGTTGCGCCCCAGCAGCTCGCCGACCACGTCGTAGGCGCCCGCGGCGGTGGCGAGCAGCGCGGTGTCGACGGGCTGGAGCTCGTTCGGCGTCGGGATCGCGCCGTTGTTCTTCCAGGCCAGCGAGATCGAGCGGTTGACGAGGTTGCCCCACTCGTTGGCCAGCTCGAAGTTGGTCCGCCGGACGAACTCGTCCCACGTGAAGTCGGAGTCCGTCGTCTCCGGACCGGCGACGGCGATGAAGTAGCGCAGGGCGTCCGGGCCGAACTCGCGCAGGAAGTCCCCGACGTAGATGACCTGGTTGCGGCTGGTCGAGAACTTGGCGCCGCTCATCGTCAGGTACTCGCTCGAGACGACCTCGCTCGGCAGGTCCAGCTCGCCGAACGGCCCCGGCACGCCGCCGTGGTCGCCCTGGCCGTTGTGGCCGAGCAGGATGCCCGGCCAGATGACCGAGTGGAAGACGATGTTGTCCTTGCCCATGAAGTAGTACGAGCGCGCGTCGGGGTCGGTCCACCACTGCCGCCAGGCCTCGGGGTCGCCCGATCGCTTCGCCCACTCGATCGCCGCGGACAGGTAGCCGATCACCGCGTCGAACCAGACGTAGAGCCGCTTCATCGGCTGCTCGCTCCAGCCCTCGAGCGGGATCGGCACGCCCCAGTCGATGTCGCGGGTGATGGCGCGCGGCTTGAGCTCGGCGATGAGGTTCTCGCTGAACTTGAGGACGTTGGGCCGCCAGTCGGTCCGGGTCTCCAGCCACGCCCCCAGCGCACCCGCCAGCGACGGCAGGTCGAGGAAGAAGTGCTCGGTCTCGACGAACTCCGGGGTCTCGCCGTTGATCCGCGAGCGCGGCTCGACCAGGTCGATCGGGTCGAGCTGGTTGCCGCAGTTGTCACACTGGTCGCCGCGGGCGCTGGTGTAGCCGCAGATCGGGCAGGTGCCCTCGATGTAGCGGTCGGGCAGCGTACGGCCGGTCGACGGGCTGATCGCGCCCATCTGCACGCGCGGCACGACGTAGCCGTTGCGGTGCAGGGCGCTGAAGAGGTCCTGGACCACGGCGTAGTGGTTGAGCGTCGTCGTGCGGGTGAAGAGGTCGTACGACAGCCCGAGGCCCTGCAGGTCCTCGACGATGACGCGGTTGTACTTGTCGGCGGCCTCGCGGTTCGTCAGGCCCTCGCGCTCGGCCTGGACGCCGATGGGCGTGCCGTGCTCGTCGGTGCCGGAGACCATGAGGACGTCGTGCCCGCTCATCCGCATGAAGCGGCTGAACACGTCGGAGGGGACGCCGAAACCGGAGACGTGCCCGATGTGCCGGGGCCCGTTCGCGTAGGGCCAGGCGACAGCGGTCAGGATGCGAGCCACGACGGGCGAGCCTAGTCGGCGCCGCGGGCGACCCGGGCACGGGTTTCGGCCGGGGTGATCTGTCAGCGGTCGTCGCTAGCGTCAGTCCCGTCCCGCCGACCCTCCGAGCAAGGAGCCGCAGATGACCGGAGCCACCGACCCGACCGCACCGCCCTCACCCTCCGAGCGCGACGAGATCCTGGCGATCCACGCCAAGCACCGCGGGCTCTTCCTCCTGACCGTCAAGGGCCTGACCGACGAGCAGGCCCGGCTCGCACCGACGGTCAGCGCCCTGAGCGCCGGCGGGCTGGTCAAGCACGTGGCGGCGACGGTCGCCTCCTGGCTCGACTTCGTCGAGCACGGTGCGCCCGAGCCCGACGGCATCGACTGGTCGAATCCCGACCCGGCCCTGCTCGAGGCGCGCGCGGACGAGTTCCGCCTGGTCGAGGGTGAGACGCTCGACGGCGCCCTGGCCGCGTACGGCTCCGTCAGCGAGCGGCTGGAGTCGCTGGTGGGCTCCGTCGACCTCGACGAGGTGCACGCGGTACCGAGCGCACCGTGGTTCACCCCCGGGGAGGTCTGGAGCAACCGGCGGGTCCTCATGCACGTCCTGGCCGAGACGGCCCAGCACGCCGGCCACGCCGACATCCTGCGCGAGACGATCGACGGGCAGAGGTCGATGGGCTGACCCGGAGGGGAGACCGGGTGCGATCCTGCACCGTCACGGTGCAGGATCGCACCCGTCGTCGTCCTGCAGAGGAGCACCGCCCGTGACCGTCGACCCCGACGCCCTGGTCCGCACCCTCGCCGACCTCGTCGCGGTGCCCAGCATCGGCGGCGCCGCCGACGAGCTGCGCATCCAGCACCTGCTGGCCGAGCGGCTGGGAGACCTCGGCCTCACCGTCGACCTGTGGCCGCTCGACCTCGACGCCCTGCGCGCGGGCGAGGCCTACCCCGGCGAGGAGGTCGACCGTGCCGCCGCCTGGGGCCTGGTCGCGGTCAGCCAGCCGGGCGAGGAGGTCGGGCTCGTGCTGTCCAGCCACGTCGACGTCGTGCCGCCGGGCGACCTCGAGGCGTGGAGCGGCGACCCCTTCGTCCCGGTCGTCGACCGCGGGAGCCTGGTCGGGCGCGGGGCGTGCGACATGAAGGGCGGTCTCGCCGCGAGCCTGGCCGCCGTGGCCGCGCTCGGCCGGGACGTGACGCGGGTGCCGCCCTTCGCCGTGCACTGCACGATCGGCGAGGAGGACGGCGGGCTTGGGGCCTTCGGGACCCTCGTGCGCGGGCACACGGGCCGGGCGTGCGTGATCCCGGAGCCGACCAGCCTGCGGCTGAACACCGCGAACGCGGGTTCGCTGACCTTCCGCCTCGAGGTGCCGGGCGTCGCCACGCACGGCAGCACCGCGTACGTCGGCGTCTCCGCGATCGACGCCTACCTGCCCCTGCACGCGGCGCTGGCCGCGCTGGCCGAGCGCCGCAACCGGGTCCGCGAACCGCTGCTCGACCACCTGCCGGTCCCCTACCCGCTCTCGGTGGGGCGGGTGCGTGCCGGCGACTGGGCGAGCAGCGTCCCCGACCTGCTCGTCGCCGAGGGCCGCTACGGCCTGCGGGTCGAGGAGGACCCGGCGTCGGCCCGGGCGGAGCTCGAGCAGGCGGTGGCCGAGGCGGCCGCGGCCCACCCCTTCCTGCGCGACCACCCACCGGTCGTCACCTGGCCCGGCGGCCGCTTCGCCGGCGGGCACCTGACGGCCGGGCACCCCTTCGGCCGGCAGGTCGCGCGGGCGCACGCCCAGGTCACCGGCGGCAGCGAACCGCCCGAGGTCGGCGCCCCGTGGGGCAGCGACCTGCGCCAGTACGCGGCCGTCGGGGTGCCGACGCTGCACTACG
This sequence comes from Microlunatus sagamiharensis, assembly GCF_900105785.1. Classification (NCBI taxonomy): domain Bacteria; kingdom Bacillati; phylum Actinomycetota; class Actinomycetes; order Propionibacteriales; family Propionibacteriaceae; genus Microlunatus; species Microlunatus sagamiharensis. The sequence continues at coordinate 266,429 of NZ_LT629799.1, read as the reverse complement.
GCCCGGGCGACGTCCGGCTGGCGCACGGCCCGGACGAGTCGGTCCCGGTCGCGGAGGTCGCGACCGCGGCGGCGGTGTTCGAGGACCTGCTGCGCGCCGGGGTGGCCTGACCGGCGCCGTCCTCAGGAGCCCTGGGTCCGCAGCAGGTGCCCGACCCAGAGGAGCACCCCGAGCAGGACCAGCACGAGCAGCGTGCGGAGGGCGACGAGCGTCCAGGACCGTGCGTCGCGCCGAGGCCAGCCCCGCCCGTCGGTCAGCCAGTTCTGCCGCGGGACGCCGCCGAGGCCCACCAGCTCCACCGCTCGCAGCTCCTCGCCCGGCAACAGGGCCGCCCAGAGCTGCTCACCCGCGCCGGTGCGGACCACCAGGTCGGGGTCGAGCCCGGCCAGCCGCGCGGCCACCCGGTCGGTCGCCGACCGCTCCTCCTCGTCGGACACGACGAGCAGGTGGGGCTGGTCGGTCGTCACGTCGACGACGCGGTAGACCGACCCGTCCGGGCCGAGCGCGAGCCGGTAGGACACCCGGTAGGGCGCGATCCGCGGCGACCGGCTCACCGGTACGCGGGGAGGATCACGTCCTCGATCAGCCGGCGACGCTCGGGGAAGGACCAGAAGGCGCTCTCGGCCGCGTTGACCGTCAGCCGGCGCAGCCCGTCGAGGTCGTAGCCGAGCTCGCTGACCAGCAGGCTCATCTCGCGGCTCAGGCTGGTGCCGCTCATCAGCTGGTTGTCGCAGTTGACGGTGACCAGGAAGCCGAGCTCGTCGAGGCGGCGGATCGGGTGCTCGGCGACCGAGGCGGCGGCGCCGGTCTGGACGTTGCTCGACGGGCACAGCTCCAGCGGCACCCGGCGGTCGCGGACGTAGCCGGCGACGGCCCCGAGGGCGCCGCCGGCGCCGATGTCCTCGACGATCCGCACCCCGTGCCCGACGCGGTTCGCCCCGCAGGCCAGCACGGCGCCGGCGATCGAGTCGACGCCCGCCGCCTCGCCGGCGTGGATCGTCGAGGGCCAGCCGTGCGTGCGCAGGTGCACGAAGGCGGGCAGGAAGCGCTCGGGCGGGAAGCCGTCCTCGGCGCCGGCGATGTCGAAGCCGGCGACGGTGCCGCTGCGGTCGGCCAGCACCAGCTCGGCGGCGGTGAGGTTCGGCTCGACGTGGCGCATCGAGGTCAGCAGCTGGCGGACGACGACCGTGCGACCCCGGGCCCGGCTCGCCTCGACGCCGTCGGTGATGCCCTCGGCCACCGCGGCGACGGCCTCGGACTGGGTCAGCCCCTGCTGGGTGTGCTGCTCCGGCGCCCAGCGGGCCTCGCCGTAGACGACGCCGTCGGCGGCGAGGTCCTCGACGAACTCCCGGGCGACGCGTCGCAGGTTCGCCGCGGTCTGCATGACCGCGATGGTGTGGTCGAAGGTCTCGAGGTAGCGCACGAGCGAGCCCGAGTCGGCCGCCTCGACGAACCAGCGCCCGAGCGCCTCCGCCGAGCCGTCGGCACCGTCGGGCAGCGGGTGACCAGCCTCGCCGGCCAGCTCCAGGACGGTCGCGGGGCGCAGGCCCCCGTCGAGGTGGTCGTGCAGGGAGACCTTGGGCAGGGCGCGGACGTGGTCGAGATCGAGCTCAGGCATGCCCACCAGTGTCGCGCGCGGCGACCTTGTCCAGGTCCGTGGTCCCGAAGGCCTGCGGCAGCACCGCGGTCATCGGCTGCACCCCGAGCGGGGTGTCGACGAGCAGGTCCGGGCCGCCGTGCTCCCAGAGCAGCTGCCGGCAGCGGCCGCAGGGCATCAGCCGCTCGCCGTCGGCGTCGCAGCAGCTGAACGCGACCAGCCGGCCGCCGCCCCCGGCCACGAGGTCGGAGACGAGCCCGCACTCGGCGCAGAGCGTGACCCCGTACGCGGCGTTCTCGACGTTGCAGCCGCCGACCAGCCGGCCGTCGTCGACCAGCGCGGCCGCCCCGACCGGGTAGCGGGAGTAGGGCGCGTACGCCCGCCGCATCATCTTCGCGGCGCGGGCGCGGAGCAGCTCCCAGTCGACCTCACGGCTCGGGCGGCCCTCCCGGGTCTCGTCGGTCCCGTGCGTCGTCTCGCTCACGCTGCTCCACCCTCCTCGACCGGTAGGTTGCCGCGCCTTCCGGCCCGCGATTCGCGCCGCAACCTACCGCTCGCGGGACGAGGGGTGGGGGCGATGGGAGCGGAGCTCACTTCTCGTACGGCACGCCGTCGGCGGCGGGAGGTCGTACGCGTCCGACCAGGCCGGCGACGGCGATGATCGTCGCGATGTAGGGCAGCACGAGCAGCAGCTGGCTGGGCATCGGCGTGCTCAGCGTCTGCAGCTGCGAGGCCATCTGGGTGACGAAGCCGAAGAACAGGCACATGACCGTCGCCAGCACGGGCCGCCAGCGGCCCATGATCAGCGCGGCGAGGGCGATGAAGCCGTTGCCGACCGTGAACTCCTTGGTGAACTGGCCCGTCGAGGCCAGCGTGAAGAACGAGCCGCCGAGCCCGGCCAGCACGCCTCCCGCCAGGACGGCCGACCAGCGGATGCCCCGGACGCTGATGCCGACCGTGTCCGCCGCCTGCGGGTGCTCCCCCACCGAGCGGACGCGCAGGCCCCAGGTGGTGCGGTAGAGCAGGACCCACACGACGACCACCGCGATGATCGCGAGGTAGGCGAGGACGTTCTGGTCGAAGAGCACGCGGCCGAAGAACGGGATCGACGACAGCCCGGGGATGGCGATCGTGTCGAGCACCGGGGCGTTGTTGTACGTCGACGCCGCGGGCTGCACGAGCTGGTCGAAGAGGAAGCCGGTGACGCCGACGGCCAGCAGGTTGAGCACGACGCCGAGGACGACCTGGTTGACCAGGTAGTTGATCGAGAAGAGGGCGAGCAGCGCGGCCATGACCACGCCGGCCACGACGGCGGCGACGATCGCGGCAGGCACCGACTGAGTGATGCTGCCGACGACGGCCGCGGCGAAGGCGGCGGCGAGGAACTGGCCCTCGATGCTGACGTTGACCACGCCCGCGCGCTCGCAGAGGACGCCGCAGAGGGCGCCGAAGACGAGCGGGGTGGCGAGCGAGAGCGTCCCGGCGAACTGGTTGCTCACCGGGAAGGGCAGGTCGCGCCCGGCGGCGGCCCAGGTGAGGAAGCCGACGACCACGGCGAGCCCGGCCACGGTCGCGGCGAGCGCGGCCCACCGGCCGTGCACCCGCCCGCTGAGGAAGGAGGCGGCGGCGACCAGGCAGAGCACCGCGCAGACGGCGACGGTCGGCAGGCCCGGCAGCGGGATCGTCCCGAGCTGGACCTCGTCGAAGGCGTCGGAGAGCGCGAAGCGGGCCACGCCGGTCGTCGAGCCGAGGGCGACGAGCAGCAGCAGGCCGACGACGGCGATGAGCACGCCGGTCGACAGTCGTTGTCGGCGGCGCTCCGGCGACTCGACGGTCTCGGCCGTGGCCGGGACGACCGCGTCCGTCCGCGGGGCCGGCTCGAGCGAGGAGGTGCTGCTCACGAGGCGAGGCCTCCCTGCGGGACCGGCCCGGACGTGTGGGCCTTGCGGGTGCGGACGAACGGGACCAGCCGGGTGACCAGGGCGGGCGCGGCGACGAAGAGCACGATCAGCGCCTGCAGCGCGGTGGTCAGGGTCAGCGGCGTCTGCGCGACGCTCTGCATGGCCAGGCCGCCGGCGTGCAGGGCCCCGAACAGCAGCCCGGCGAGCACGGTGCCCAGCGGCGTCGAGCGGCCGAGCAGGGCGACGGTGATGGCGTCGAAGCCGATCGAGCCGACGATGCCGGCCGATAGCGGCACGGGCAGCCCGGACGCGGACGGGCCGAGCGCGGCCTGCACGCCCGCGAGCCCGGCGAGCGCCCCGGCGAGCGCCATCGTGATGATCGTCGTGCGGGCCACGCTCATGCCCGCGGTCGCGGCGGCGTGCGGGTTGGCCCCGACGGCGCGGATCGCGAAGCCCGTGGTCGAGCGCTCGAGCAGCCACCACACCACCACGGCGGCGAGCAGCGCGACGACGAAGCCGAGGTGGAGCTGCGTGCCGGCCACGCGCGGGAAGGTGGCGTTCCAGTCGACGATCGGCGAGATCGGGTCGGTGCGGCCCGGGCGCTGGAAGGCGGTCGTCGTGAGCAGGTACGCCAGCAGCCCGGCCGCGACGTAGTTGAGCATGATCGTGACGATCACCTCGTGGGCGCCCGCGACGGCCTTGAGCCAGCCGACCAGCCCGCCCCAGAGCGCGCCGCCGACCAGACCGGCGACGACCGCCACGAGCAGGTGGACGCCGGGCGGCAGGTGGAGGCTGAAGCCCACCCACGCGGCGAAGAGCGCGCCGAGGATCGCCTGGCCCTGCGCGCCGATGTTGAACAGCCCCGCGCGGAAGGCCAGCGCGACGCCGAGCCCGGCGCAGATCAGCGGCGCGGCCTGCGCGGTGGTCTCGGTGATCGGGCCGATGCCGCCGAGCGACCCGGCGAGCAGCGCGCCGTACGCGCCCCCGACCTTGTCGAGCGAGGCGGTGACGGCGTCCGAGGGCCGGGCGAAGAAGTAGGTGAACTTCGTGCGGACGTCGGTGTCGGAGACGATCATCAGCACCGCCCCGACCAGGAACGCCAGCACGAAGGCGATCACCGTCGTGACGACGTCGGTCCAGGGGAAGCGCCGGGCGGGCCGGCGCCGCTCCGGGGCGCTCGTGCCCGGGCCGACCGGGCTGGTCGGGCTAGTCGGCGGGGTCGTGGCCGTGCTCACGTCAGGTCCTTCCCGGCCGGGGCCTGGGCCCCGGCGGCGTCGGCGGCCGCGAGGGCCTCCTCGACGGGCACGCCCGCCATCATCAGCCCGAGCGCCTCGCGCGAGGTGTCGGGCGGCACGACACCGACCACGCGGCCGCGGTACATGACGGCGACGCGGTCGGCGAGCGCCGCGACCTCGTCCAGCTCGGTCGAGACGATGAGCACGGCGGTCCCGCGGTCGCGCTCGCCGACCAGGCGCTTGTGCAGGAACTCGATGGCCCCGACGTCGACGCCGCGCGTGGGCTGGCTCGCGACCAGCGCCGCGAGCGGGCGCGACAGCTCGCGGGCGAGCACGACCTTCTGCTGGTTGCCGCCCGACAGCGCGCTGACCGGGGTGTCGATCCCCTGCGTACGGATGTCGAACTCCCCCACCCGCTCGTCGGCGTTGCCGCGGATGCGGGAGAGGTCGAGCCGGATGCCCTTCGCGTACGGGGCCTCGTCGAAGTGGTTGAGCACGAGGTTCTCCGCGACGGTGAAGCTGCCGACGAAGCCGTCGTGCTGACGGTCCTCGGGCACGAAGCCCAGGCCCGCGTCGATGATCTCCTTGGGCGAGCGCCCGCTGATCGTCGCGCCGTCGAGGGTGATCGAGCCCGCCGTGACGCCGAGGGTGCCGAGCAGGGCGTCGGCGAGCTCGCTCTGGCCGTTGCCCTGCACGCCCGCGACGCAGACGATCTCGCCGCCGTGCACGTCGAGGTCGAGGTCCTCGACGACGACCTGGCCGGCGGCGTTGGCCACCGACACCCCGCGCAGGGCGAGGCGGGGGGTGGCGCTGGGCGTGGGCGGTTCCTTGTCCACGACGAGGTTGACCGCACGGCCCACCATGAGCTCGGCCAGGCGCCCCTCGGGCTCGCCGGGGTCGGCCGTGCCGACGACCGCGCCCCGGCGGATGACCGTGATCCGGTCGGCGATCTCGCGGACCTCGCGCAGCTTGTGCGTGATGAAGACGACGGCCTTGCCCTCGTCGCGCAGCGAGCGCATGACGGCCATGAGCTCGTCGATCTCCTGCGGCGTCAGCACCGCGGTCGGCTCGTCGAAGATCAGGAACCGGGCGTCGTTGGCGAGCGCCTTGAGGATCTCGACGCGCTGCTGCACCCCGACCGGGAGCTCCTCCACGACCGCGTCCGGGTCGACGTCGAAGCGGTAGCGCTCCGACAGCCGGCGGACGGTCCGGCGGGCCTTGCGCATGCTCAGCAGGCCGGCGCTGCCCTCGCGGCCGAGGACGAGGTTCTCCGCGACGGAGAAGACCTCGACCAGCATGAAGTGCTGGTGGACCATGCCGATCCCGTCGGCGATGGCCTCCTTCGGGTTGCGGATCGTCACCGGCGCGCCGTCGACGAAGATCTGGCCCTCGTCCGGGCTGAGCAGCCCGTAGAGGACGTTCATCAGCGTCGACTTGCCGGCCCCGTTCTCCCCGAGCAGGCAGTGGATCTCGCCCGGGAGGATGTCGAGGTCGATCGAGTCGTTGGCGACCAGCGAGCCGAAGCGCTTGGTGATGCCCCGCAGCGCCAGCCCCGTGGGGGGCGGCGCTGCGGGGTCGGTCCCGGGTCCCGGGGCCTCCGTGGTGCGGGAGGTCACCTCAGGAGGTCGGCTGCGACTTGGACTCGATGGTGATCTTGCCCGAGATGATGTCGGCCTTCAGGGCGTCGACCTCGGACTTCAGCTCGGCCGGGACCTTGCCGTCGAAGTCGTGGTACGGGGCGAGCCCGGTGCCGCCGTTCTCCAGCGTGCCGACGTACGGGCTGTTGTCGAACGACCCGTCCTTGGCGGCCTTGATCGCGTCGGTCACGGAGACGTCGAGGCCCTTGGTGACGCTGGTGATGATGTTGGAGCAGTAGGTCTCCGCGCTCACGCAGCCGTCGGTGTCGACCCAGATCGCGTTGACCTTGCCGCCGCTCGCCTTGGCCGCCTGCAGCGCGCCGAGGCCCGCCGGGCCGGCGACCGGGAGGATGATGTCGGCGCCCTGGCTGACGAGGCCCTGGGCGACGCGCTGGCCGCCCTTCTGGTCCTCGAAGCTGCCGACGAACTGGCCGTCCTGCTTGGCCTCGTCCCAGCCGAGCACCGAGACGCTCTTGCTCTTCTGCTTGTTGTAGTACTCGACGCCCTGGGCGAAGCCGTCCATGAAGATCGTGACGGTCGGGAACTTCTGCCCGCCGAACGTGCCGACCTTGCCGGTCTGGCTCATGCCCGCCGCGACGTAGCCGGCGAGGAAGCTCGACTGCGCGGTGTTGAAGACCAGCGGCTTGAGGTTCTTGGCCGCCGGGTAGTTCTCCGGGTCGTTGTTGTCGACGATCGCGTACTTGATGCTCGGGTTGGCCTTGGCCGAGGCGAGGGTGTCGTCGCTCAGCGCGAACCCGACGGTGACGATGATGCTGCACTTGGCGTCGACCATCGACTGCACGTTCTTGGCGTAGTCGGCCGCGGCGTTCGACTCGACCTGGCCGGTCTCGATGCCGAGCTCGGTCTTGGCGTCGGTGAGGCCCTTGTACGCCGTCTGGTTGAACGACTTGTCGTCGAAGCCGCCGGAGTCGGAGACCATGCAGGCCTTGAAGCCGCTCGAGTCGGCGGCGGCGGAGGACGCCCCACCGCTCGCCGGGGCCGACGAGCCGGCGTCGGTGCCGGGCGCCTGCGCGCAGCCAGCCAGGGCCAGGGCGGCGGACGTCGCGAGCGCGCCCACCAGGGTCAGGGTCTTCTTCACGGAACGGTCTCCTCGTTCGGGTCTGCGTGTCACGCTCGTCAAGAGATCGTGCGGCCCAGCAGGGCCGCGGCGAGGAAACCTCGCGCCGCCAGGGGTCGCCCGGCGCAGAGCACTCTAGTGCCTGCCCACCCCCCGACCTCGAATCCTGAGGGTCACCATCGCGTTACGACGGGGCGCGGACTCTCCCGTCCGGCTCAGGCCGGGCTGCCGACCGGCGCCGGAACCGTGCTCGCGACGTCGGCGAGCACCTTGAGGCCGACGTCGATGCAGCTCTCGTCGACGCGGAAGCTCGGGTGGTGGATGTCGGGCCAGGAGGCGCTGCCGGGGGTCCGCACCCCGAGGCGGGCCATCGCGCCGGGCACCTGCTGGAGCATCCAGGAGAAGTCCTCGCCGCCGAGCGACTGCTCGGTCGCGGTGACGCCGACGGGGCCGAGCATCGCCTCCCCGGCGGCGGTGAGCCGGTCGACACCGGACTGCGTGTTCACCGCCGGCGGGGTGCCCTCGTTGATGGTCACCCGGGCCTCGACGCCGAAGGGCGCGACGATCTGGGTGATGACCTCGGGCAGGAGCGCCATCGCCTGCTCCCAGCCGTCGGTGGTCAGGGCGCGCAGCGTGCCGAGCACCTGCCCGCTGCTGGGGATGGCGTTCGGCGCCGAGCCGGCGGTGATCCGGCCCCACATCATCGAGACGCCGCTGCGCGGGTCGACGCGGCGGGAGAAGACGAGCTGGGTCTGCGTCACCAGGGTGCCGAGCGCGGCCACGACGTCCTGCGTGAGGTGCGGCCGGGAGGTGTGGCCGCCACCGCCGGTGAGGATCACGCTGACCTGGCTCACCGCGGAGGTGACAGGGCCGGTCTTGAGGGCGATCTGCCCCGCGTCGGTGCGCGGGTCGCAGTGCAGCGCGTACACCTCGGAGACGTCGGTGAGCACGCCGCCGTCGATGGCGTCGACCGCACCGCCGGGGCTGGTCTCCTCCGCGGGCTGGAAGATCAGCCGCACGCCGCGGCGCAGCAGGCCGTCCTCGCGCAGCCGGGCGAGGACCATGCCCACGCCGAGCACGATGGTCGTGTGCACGTCGTGGCCGCAGGCGTGCGCGACGCCGGGGACCTTCGAGGCGAAGTCGACCGCGCTGCCGTCCGGGATCGGGAGGGCGTCGAGGTCGGCGCGCAGGCCCACGAGGCCGGCGCCGCTGTCACCGTCGTCGCCCGCGTCGCCGTACGGCAGGACGTCGCACCAGGCGCCGGTGCCGATGGGCAGGACCTTGGCCACCAGGCCGCACGACTCGAGCGCCTCGACGACCTTGGCGGTCGTGCGGTGCTCGGCGTTGCCGACCTCGGGGTGCGCGTGCACGTCGCGGCGGAAGGCGATCAGACGCTCGTGCAGGTCGTCGACCTCGGCGACGATCCGGGCGCGGCGCAGGTGGTCGTCGACGGGTGCAGACATCGCCGTCCAGTCTCGCACGCGGTCCCCCAGCCGGCGGGCCCGCTCGCGTGACGACCCTGTGACGGTTCCGGGAGGGCGCAGCGGCGGTTAGGGTTGCCTAACCTCAAGCCACGGGAGGGCTCATGGGCTACTACGACGTCTACCACCGCGCCGAGGTCGTTGCGACGCGACGGCTGACGCCGCACCTGCTGCGCGTCGATCTCGGCGGTGAGGGCCTGCGGGGCTGGTCGAGCAGCGGGCTGCCCGACGAGCGGCTCGTGCTCGTGCTGCCCGCGCCGGGCGCGGACGCCGTCGTCGAGCCCACGACGATGCCGGACGGCACGCAGGACTACCCCGACCCCGACGACCAGCCGCCGATGCGCAGCTACACCGTGCGCGCCTGGGACCCGGAGCGCCTGCTCATGAGCATCGAGTTCGTGGTGCACGAGGGCGGGGTCGCCTCGACCTGGGCCCAGGCCGCACGCCCGGGTGACGTGATCTACCTGACCGAGGCGATGGGCTGGTGCAAGCCGCCCGCCGACGCCCCGTGGCGGCTCCTCGCCGCCGACCTGACCGGCCTGCCCGCCCTCGCCCGCGCGGTCGAGGAGCTGCCCCCGGGCACCCGCGCCCACGCGGTCGTCGAGGTCCCGGGCGAGGACGACCGCATCGAGGTCGCCACGGCCGGGCGGGTGACGTGGACCTGGCTCGTGGGCTCGGGCAACGACGTCGGCCCGAGCCGGCTGCCCGAGGCGGTCGAGCACTTCGAGGCCCCCGAGGGGCAGGGCTACGTCTGGTTCGCCGGAGAGGCGGCGGCCTCGCGCGCGGTCCGCAAGCACCTGCGCCACGTCCGCCGCTGGCCGAGCACCCACTGCTGCACGCTCGGCTACTGGCGCGTCGACTCCGAGCGCTGGGACGCCCGCTACGCCGAGGTCGCCCCGACCATCGAGTCCGTCTACACCGAGGCCGTCGCCGCCGGCGTCAGCTCCGACGAGGCCCTCGAGCTCTACGACGAGGCCCTGGAGCGCGCGGGGCTGTAGGCGCGTCGAGGGGCAGGCCCGCAGGCGCTCCCGGAGCTCGTCGTCAGAAGCGCTCGGAGGGGCGGTGGACGCCCCAGACGTCGCGGAGGGCGTCGCAGACCTCGCCGACGGTGGCCCGCAGGGCGAGCGCGCGCTTCATGGGCGGGAGGACGTTGTCGGTCCCCCGCGCCGCCGAGCGCAGCTGCTCGAGCGCGGCCTGGACGCGGACGTTGTCACGACCCTCGCGCATCCGGGCGACGCGCGCGGCCTGCGCGGCCTCGAGCGCCGGGTCGACGCGGAGCGGCTCGTAGGGCTCCTCCTCGTCGAGGACGAAGCGGTTGATCCCGACCACCACGCGCTCGCCCGCGTCGATCTCACGCTGGACGTCGTACGCCGACGACTCGATCTCGCCCTTCTGGTAGCCCTGCTCGATCGCGGCGACCGCGCCGCCGCGCTGCTCCACCGCCTCCATCAGCGCGAGCGCCGCGGCCTCCACGTCGTCGGTCAGCGACTCGACGACGTAGGAGCCGGCGAACGGGTCGACCGTCTTGGTCAGGTCGGTCTCGTGGGCCAGCACCTGCTGGGTGCGCAGCGCGAGCCGCGCGGCCTTCGGCGTGGGCAGGGCGATCGCCTCGTCGTAGGAGTTGGTGTGCAGCGACTGCGTGCCGCCGAGCACCGCGCCGAGCGCCTGGACGGCGACGCGGACGAGGTTGACCTCCGGCTGCTGCGCCGTGAGCTGCACGCCCGCGGTCTGGGTGTGGAAGCGCAGCATCAGCGACCGGGGGTTCTCGGCACCGAAGCGCTCGCGCATGACGTGCGCCCAGATCCGCCGCGCGGCTCGGAACTTGGCCACCTCCTCGAGCAGCGTCGTCCGCGCGACGAAGAAGAACGACAGCCGCGGCGCGAGCTGGTCCACGTCGAGCCCGGCGGCCAGCGCCGCCTCCACGTACGCGATCCCGTTGGCCAGGGTGAAGGCGATCTCCTGCGCGGGCGTCGCCCCGGCCTCGGCCATGTGGTAGCCCGAGATCGAGATCGTGTTCCAGCGCGGCAGCGCCTGCGCGCAGTAGGCGAAGGTGTCGCCCACCAGGCGCAGCGACGCCTGCGGCGGGTAGATGTAGGTGCCCCGGGCGATGTACTCCTTGAGCACGTCGTTCTGGATCGTGCCCGTCAGCAGCGCAGGGTCGATGCCGTTCTCCTCGGCCACCAGCTGGTAGAGCAGGAGGAGCACCGCGGCGGGGGCGTTGATGGTCATCGACGTCGACACCTGGGCCAGGTCGATGCCCGCGAACAGCACCCGCATGTCGTCGACGGAGTCGATCGCCACGCCGACCTTGCCCACCTCTCCGGCGGCGAGCGCTGCGTCGGAGTCCATGCCCATCTGCGTGGGCAGGTCGAAGGCGACCGAGAGCCCGGCGCTGCCGTGCCCGATCAGCTCGAGGTAGCGCGCGTTGGACTCCGCGGCGGTGCCGAAGCCCGCGTACTGCCGGGTCGTCCAGGGCCGCGTCGTGTACATCCCGGGGTGCACGCCGCGGGTGAAGGGGAACGCCCCCGGCTCGCCGAGCGCGGCGTCCGGGTCGAAGCCCGCGGGCTCGCCGGGGCCGTAGACGTCGGCGAACGGCGTGCCCGACTCGGTCTGTCCGCTCACCGGTGCATGGTCCCACCGCCACTGAGCCGCGCGCGGGCGAGGTGTCTCGTCGCGGGCCGGCGGCGCTTGCCCGGGCTGACAGCATGTGCGCCGTGGAGATCGCTCTGGAGATCCTGGCCCTCGTGGCGGTGGTCATCGCCGTGAGCGGGCTGGCCGACAAGATCAAGGTCTCCGCCCCGCTGCTGCTGCTCGTCGTCGGGGTCGGGGCGTCGTACATCCCGTTCATCGACGAGCCCGTGCTCAGCAGCGAGGTCGTGCTCCTGGGCTTCCTGCCGCCGCTGCTCTACTCGGCGGCGATCCGGACCTCGATCCTCGACTTCCGGCACAACCTGCGCCCGATCGCGTACCTGTCGGTCCTGCTCGTCCTCATCACCGCGCTCGGCGTCGCCCTCGTCACCTGGGCGCTGCTGCCGGTGAGCTTCGCCGTCGCCCTGGCCCTCGGCGCCGTCGTCGCGCCGCCGGACGCGGTGGCCGCGACCTCGATCGCCCGCCGGATCGGCCTGCCGCGACAGGTCGTGACGATCCTGGAGGGCGAGTCGCTGGTCAACGACGCGACGGCCATCACCTGCCTGCGCGTGGCCCTGGCCGCCATCGCCGTGGGCCAGTTCTCCGCCTTCGACGCGGGCGTCGGCTTCCTGATCGCCCTGGTCGGTGGCGTCGCGGTGGGCCTGGCCGTGGGGCTGCTCGCGGTGCTGATCAGGCGCCGGGTGCGCAACGCCGTCTACGACACCGCCATCTCGTTCATGGTCCCGTTCGCGGCCTACCTGCCCGCCGAGGAGATCGGCTACCACGAGCTGCACGGGTCCGGCGTGATCGCCGTCGTCACCGCCGGCCTGCTGCTCGGGCACAAGAGCCAGGTCATCCAGACGGGTCAGAGCCGGCTGAACGAACGGATCAACTGGAGCACCATCCAGTTCCTGCTGGAGAACACCGTCTTCCTGCTCATCGGCCTCCAGGCGCGCCGGATCGTGGCCGCGCTGGCGGAGTCGCCGCTGTCGGGGGGTCAGATCGCGGGCCTGTGCGTCGCCGTCTTCGTCACCGTGATCGTGCTGCGGATGGTGTGGGTCTTCCTGATGAGGATCTCGCTGTTCCGTCGGCACCGCGACGAGGGCGAGGAGGTCGAGGTCCCCTGGCAGGCCACGCTGGTCGTCGGCTGGGCCGGCCTGCGCGGCGTCGTCACGCTGGCGACCGTGCTGCTGATCCCGCCGGAGGTCGAGTCGCGGGAGGTGCTGATCTTCGCGGCCATGGTCGTCACCTTCGGGACGCTGCTGCTGCAGGGGCTGACCCTGCCGCCGCTCGTCCGGGCGCTCAAGCTGCGCGCGCCGGACGCGCGCTCCGACGCCCTCCAGGCGGCCACCGTGCTGACCACGTCGACGACGGCGGCGCTCAAGGCCCTGGACGACCTGAGCGGGTCCGACGACAACCCCGACGCGGTCGAGCGGGTGCGGGACCGGATCTCGTCGGGGCCCGAGCGCCTCTGGGAGCGCCTCGGCGACCACAGCAACGGCGAGACCCCGGCCGAGACCTACCGCCGGCTGCGGCTGGAGACCCTCCAGGTGCAGCGCGACGCGGTGCTCAAGGTCCGCTCCAACGGCACGGTCGACCACGAGGTCGTCGAGGAGGTGCTCGACTCCTTCGACATCGAGGAGTCGATGCTCACCATCGCCACCGACCGGGCCGACCGCATCGACCAGATCAACTCCGACGTCCGGACGCCGGTCGACCCCATCGGCCCCTGCCAGCACCTCGCCGACGCACCGCCCGAGGTCGAGCCGGACGGCGACGGCCGCTGCCTCGACTGCGTCCGGGAGGGCCTCACGCCGGTCCACCTGCGCATCTGCCTGGAGTGCGGCAACGTCGGCTGCTGCGACAGCTCGGTCGGCCGGCACGCCGACAAGCACTTCCACTCCACCCACCACCCCGTGATGCGCTCCTTCGAGCCCGGCGAGGACTGGCGCTGGTGCTACAAGGACGAGCGCCTCGGGTAGGTCGTCGCGCCTGGTGGACATGGGTACGCGCGGTGCTCAGCCCGACGTCGGAGCCGTGAGGTCGTCCTCGGCCACGGTGGGGGGCGCCCCGGACGGAGCACCGCCGGCGGTGCCCACGTCCCGGGCGCCGGGCGCGAGGTAGAGCACCGCCACCGCCCCGAGCAGCAGGCCGGCCCCGACGAGCGTGGCCACGCCCACCGGCTCGCCGAGCACGCCCACCGCGAGCACGGCCGCGGTCAGCGGTTCGACCAGGGTCAGCACCGCGGCCACGCTGCTCGGCGTACCGCGCAGGCCGCGGTTGAAGAGCACGTACGCCACGGCGGTCGCGAGCGCGCCCATCGCCCCGATCCCGGCCCAGGCCGCCCAGAGCGGGAGCGGCGGGTCGGCGGGGACGACCGCCGGTCCCGCCAGCAGGGCGAAGGGCGCCAGGCAGGCGGCGCCGACGACCGAGGTCAGCGTGGTCATGGCGACGGCGGGCGTGTGCTGGGCGAGGTGGCGCCCGAGGACCGTGCTGCCGCCGTAGACGGCGCCGGAACCGACCGCCGCCAGCACCCCGAGCCCCTGCTGCGGGCCGGCCGGTCCGCCGTGCCCGCCGGCGACGAGCACCAGGCCGGCGACCGCCACCACCAGGACGGCGCCCTGCCGCACCCCGGGCGCGCGGCGCCCGCGCAGCGCCTCCCACAGCGACGCCACCACGGGTGCGGTGCCGAGGCTGACCATCGTCGCGACGTTGACGCCCGCGGTGGTGACCGAGAGGAAGTACAGGCCCTGGTAGGCGGCCAGCGCCGCCCCGGCCAGGGCGAGCGGGCCCGGGTCCCGGCGGGCGGCGACGAGCACGGTCCTGAACCGCGGCAGCGCGATGAGGAGCATCACCGCCGCCGACACGGCCAGGCGCCAGAAGCTGATCTCGAGCGGGCCGAGCCCGGTCGAGCGGTGCACCAGGGCGGCGACGACCCCGGCGGTCCCCCAGAGCACCGCGGCCGCGGTGATCTGGGCGAGCCCGAGGCGTCCGGCACCGGCCCGCGCCGGCGTGCGGGAGGCGACGGCTGCGCTCATGCTGACGTCCTCGGGCGGCTCACTCGGGGCGGGGGTGAACTCGCCGCCGTCGAGGAGGTGCGCCACGAAGCGGGCGGCGCGGCGGCCGTCGAGCTCGGTCACCTTCAGCTCGACGCGCACCGGGTCGGCCTCGTCGTCGTCGTTGCGGCGGCCCTCGGCCACCACGACGTCGCCCACCGCGGGCAGCTGCCCGAGACGCGCCATGAAGAAGCCGGCCAGGGTGTCGTACGGGCCGTCCTCGAGCCCGAGGCCGGTGAGGTCCTCGAACTCCTCCACCGTCGTCAGCCCGTCCAGGCTCAGGTCGCCCCGGATGCCCGGGCGCTCGGCCTCCACGACGTCGTACTCGTCGGTGATGTCCCCGACGAGCTCCTCGACGAGGTCCTCCATCGTCACGATGCCCGCGGTGCCGCCGTACTCGTCGACGACGATCGCGAGGTGCGAGCGGTCGCGCCGCATCTCCGACAGCGCGTGGAGCACCCGCACCGTGTCGGGCATGCGGACCACCGGGCGCACGATCTCCGACAGCCGCGTGCCGCTGCTGCTGACGTCGGGGTCGAGCAGGTCGCGCACGTGCACGAAGCCGAGGATGTCGTCGGCCGACTCCCCCGTGACGGGGTAGCGCGAGTGCGGCGAGCGCGCCAGCTCGCGCACGGCGCGGTGGGCCGGCATGTCGCCGGAGAGGAAGTCGACCTCGGTGCGCGGCAGCATCACCTCGCGCAGGTTGCGGTCGCCGGCGTCGAAGACGTCGTCCACGATCCGCCGCTCCTCGGCGCCGAGCGTCGTCGAGCCGCTGACCAGCGCGCGGATCTCCTCGTCGCTGACCTCCTCGCGCCCCGCGGTCGGGTCCCCGCCGAGGAGCTTGACGAGGAGGTTCGTCGACGCGCCCAGCAGCCAGATCACCGGGCGCAGCACCTTGGCGACGACGTCGACCATCGGGGCCAGCGCCAGGGCGAAGGCCTCGGTGCGCTGCAGCGCGAGCCGCTTGGCCGTGAGCTCCCCGACCACGATCGAGACGTAGGAGATGAGGATCGTGATGACGACCAACGAGATGGTCCCGGCGACGTCGGGGTCGAGGCCGAACCAGCGCACCAGCAGCGGTGAGACGGACTCCTCCAGCGTCGCGCCGCCGAACGCCGCGCTGAGGAAGCCGGTGAGGGTCACCCCGATCTGCACGGCGGAGAGGAAGCGGTTCGGGTTGTCGTTGAGCCGCGCGACCGCCTGGCCGCGGCGTCCCTGGTGCGCCATCTGCTTGACCTGGCTGTCGCGCAGGGACACCAGCGACATCTCGGCGGCGACGAACACCGAGCCGACCAGGATCAGGACGAGGACGACGAGGACGTCGGACAGGGTGGAGCTCATGCGGTGCTGCTCGAGGGCGCTCGGTGGGTCGGGCGTCTGGTCACGGGCTTCGCAGTGCTCCTGTCGGGTGGATCGGGCCACGTCCATGGTGACCCATCTGCGGGTGCAACGCGCGGGTCCGCGCGGTCGATGCCGTTCACGAGAAGTTCGTCGTCGCGTCACCCGCCACGCCCCCGCGGGGCCGTTCGGACACGCGGGAGGCGGGCGCGCGCGTGCGAGGATGCCGCGCATGACTCTTCGTGTCAGCGTCATCGGCACCAGCTACCTCGGTGCGACGCACGCGGCCGGGATGGCCGAGTTCGGTCACGAGGTGATCGGCATCGACATCGACGAGGACAAGGTCAAGGTCCTCAACGCCGGCCAGTCCCACATCTTCGAGGTCGGGCTCGAGCCGCTGCTCGAGAAGCACACGGCGACCGGGCGGCTGCGGTTCACGACCGACTACACCCAGATCGCCGACTGGGCCGACGTGCACTTCCTCGCGCTCGGGACGCCGTCGCAGGCCAACGGTGCGGCCGACCTGAGCCAGCTGCACGCCGCGGTCGAGAGCCTCGCGCCGCTGCTGACCGAGCCGTGCCTGGTCGTCGGCAAGTCCACGGTCCCGGTCGGCACCGCGATGGCGCTCGAGGCCCGGATCCGTGGGCTCGCGCCGGCCGGCGACGCGGTCGAGGTCGCGTGGAACCCGGAGTTCCTGCGCGAGGCGTACGCGGTCGAGGACACCCTGCACCCGGACCGCCTGGTCTTCGGCACGCACTCCCGGCACGCGCTCGAGGTGCTCGACGAGGTGTACGCCCTGCCGATCAGCGACCGCACCCCGGTCGTGCGCTGCGACATCGCCACGGCCGAGCTGATCAAGGTCGCGGCGAACTCCTTCCTCGCCACCAAGATCAGCTTCATCAACGCGATGGCGCAGATGTGCCAGGCCGCAGGCGGCGACGTCACGCTCCTCGCCGACGCGATCGGCTTCGACAACCGCATCGGCCGCGAGTTCCTCAACGCCGGCCTCGGCTTCGGCGGCGGCTGCCTGCCCAAGGACATCGCCGCGCTGGCCTACCGGGCCGACGAGCTCGGCGTGAACGTCCTGTCCGACTTCATCCACGCCGTCGAGGCCATCAACGACGGCCAGCGCACCGAGATCGCCGACCTCGCCATCGAGCAGGCCGGCGGCGACGTGACCGGCAAGCGCATCGCCGTCCTCGGCGCCGCCTTCAAGCCGGGGACCGACGACACCCGCAACTCCCCCGCCCTCACGGTGGCCGACCGGCTCCACGCGGCGGGCGCCGACGTGCGGATCTACGACCCCGAGGCCCGGCTCCCGCCGCGCGAGGGGTTCACCCAGGTCGCCAGCGTCGAGCAGGCCATGCTCGGCGCCGAGGTCGTCCTGCACCTGACCGAGTGGCCCGAGTTCCGCCAGCTCGACCCGGAGAAGTTCGCTGACCTGGTCAAGGCCAAGGTCCTCATCGACGCCCGCCTCAAGCTCCACGCCCCCACCTGGCGCAACGCTGGCTGGAAGGTCGTGCAGATCGGCCGCGCCGCCACGATGTGACGTGGTCCTCGCTTCGCTCGGACGCGGACCGGGGTCGGGTCGCCGCGCCCCGTCTGGCGAGGGCTGGGTCCACGCGGCACCAGCCCCCCTGGCTGACCACTGGTCACTTCTGAGTCGAATCGGACGCCGCTGCGGACCACTGCTGACCAGTGGTCCCGCCGGGGCGAGCGCGCTCCCGAACCACCGCCGAGCGGTAGGTTGCGGCGCGATCTGGGCCCGGGAAGGCGCTGCAACCTACCGCTCGGCGGTCTCGGGAGAGGTCGCACGGAGGCCGGTCGCGCCGAGCGCCCACGGGGGCCGCGCCGGGCGCACGATAAGTTCGTGGGGTGAGCGACTCGACGATCATCTACACCCACACCGACGAGGCGCCGATGCTGGCGACCTACTCCTTCCTGCCGATCATCCAGGCCTTCACCGGCCAGGCCGGCGTGGAGGTCGAGACCCGGGACATCTCCCTGGCCGGCCGGATCCTGGCGCAGTTCGCCGACCTCCTGCCCGCCGACCAGCAGGTGCCCGACTCCCTCGCCGAGCTCGGCGAGCTGGCCAAGACGCCGCAGGCCAACATCATCAAGCTCCCGAACATCTCGGCCTCGGTCCCCCAGCTCAAGGCCGCGATCACCGAGCTGCAGGGCCAGGGCTTCGCGCTGCCGGCGTACCCCGACTCCCCCTCGACCGACGAGGAGCGTGACGTCCGCGCCCGCTACGGCCGGGCCATGGGCAGCGCGGTGAACCCCGTCCTGCGCGAGGGCAACAGCGACCGCCGGGCGCCCGCATCGGTCAAGCAGTACGCGCGCAACCACCCGCACTCCATGGGCGCCTGGTCGGCCGACAGCAGGACGAACGTCGCGCACATGACCGCCGACGACTTCCGCTCCAACGAGACCTCCGCCGTGGCGCACGCCGACGCGACCCTGCGCATCGAGCACGTCGCCCAGGACGGCACGGTCACCGTCCTCAAGGACGGCGTCAAGGTCCTCGACGGCGAGGTCGTCGACGCGACCGTCATGCACGTCGCCGCGCTCGACGCGTTCATCGCCGAGCAGGTGCAGCGGGCCAGGGCCGAGGGCGTGCTGTTCTCGGTGCACCTCAAGGCCACGATGATGAAGGTCTCGGACCCGATCATCTTCGGCCACGTCGTCCGGGCCTTCCTGCCCGAGGTGTTCGAGCGCTACGGCGACGTGCTGCTGCCCGCCGGCCTGAACGGCAACAACGGCCTCGGCGCGATCCTCTCGGGCCTCGACTCCCTCGAGCAGGGCGACGAGATCCGGACCGCGATCGAGGACGGGCTGAAGGCCGGCCCGCCGCTCGCCATGGTCGACTCCGACCGCGGCATCACGAACCTGCACGTCCCGAGCGACGTCATCGTCGACGCCTCGATGCCGGCGATGATCCGCATCGGCGGCCACATGTGGGGCCCCGACGGCGCCGAGGCCGACACCCTCGCGGTGATCCCGGACTCCTCGTACGCCGACGTCTACCAGGTCGTCCTCGACGACTGCCGGGCCCACGGCGCGTACGACCCCACGACGATGGGCTCGGTCCCGAACGTCGGGCTGATGGCGCAGGCCGCGGAGGAGTACGGCAGCCACGACAAGACCTTCGAGGTGCCGGCCGCCGGGACCGTCCGCGTCGTCGGCAGCGGCGACGAGGTCGTCCTGACCACGGAGGTCGAGGCCGGGGACATCTGGCGCATGTGCCAGACCAAGGACGTCGCCATCCGCGACTGGGTCAAGCTCGCCGTGAGCCGCGCCCGCGCGACCGGCTCGCCGGCCGTCTTCTGGCTCGACGCCGACCGCGCCCACGACGCGCGCCTGATCGCCAAGGTCGAGCAGTACCTGCCCGAGCACGACACCGAGGGCCTCGACATCCGCGTCCTGGCGCCGGTCGAGGCGACGGCGTTCTCGCTCGAGCGGATCCGCCGCGGCGAGGACACCATCTCGGTGACCGGCAACGTGCTGCGCGACTACCTCACCGACCTCTTCCCGATCCTCGAGCTGGGGACGTCGGCCAAGATGCTCTCCGTCGTCCCGCTCATCAACGGCGGCGGGCTCTTCGAGACCGGTGCCGGCGGCTCCGCGCCCAAGCACGTGCAGCAGCTCGTCCGCGAGGACTACCTGCGCTGGGACAGCCTGGGCGAGTTCCTCGCGCTCGCGGTCAGCCTCGAGCACCTGGCCCAGTCCACCAGCAACCCGCGCGCGCAGGTCCTGGCCGACACCCTGGACCGGGCGACGGGGACCTTCCTCAACGAGAACCGCTCGCCCGGGCGCCGGCTGGGCACGATCGACAACCGCGGCAGCCACTTCTACCTCGCCCTCTACTGGGCGCAGGAGCTGGCGGCGCAGTCCGACGACGCGGACCTGGCGTCGACGTTCGGCCCGGTCGCCCAGCGGCTGGCCGAGCAGGAGCAGACGATCGTGGACGAGCTGCTCGCCGTGCAGGGCCACCCGGTCGACATCGGCGGCTACTACCGTCCCGACGACGCCAAGGCCGGCGAGGTCATGCGCCCCTCGGCGACGCTGAACGAGGTCCTGGCTCAGCTCGGCTGACCTCGCGCGCCGGTTTTCTTGCCCGGTCGCGTCCTGCTGGCCCCCGAGGGGCCTCGGGCGCTCACTGCGGTAAGGAAACCGGCGCGGCGTCGCCGACCACCACCGCGTCGACACGCTCCTGCGGCCGCTGGGCGGCCTCGTACGCGTCCTCGGCCGGCATCCACCGCTCCACCCACTGCTCGCGCATCGCCTCGCCGTCGCGGGCCAGGGCCCGGGCGAGCCGCACCTCCGGCGCGACGTCCAGCCAGAGCGTGACGTCCCACGGGACGCCGAGCCGCACGTCGGTGCTCGAGACCCCCTCGACGACCACCGGCACACCGACGGGCACCTCGGCCCAGCCGAGCGAGGTGTCGGCGTCCCAGTCCCAGCGCTCGTAGCGCGCCGGCCGCCCGGCCCGCAGCGGCGCCAGGACCTGCGCGACGAACCGGTCGCGCTCCCAGGTCTCCACCGAGCGCCGGGCGAAGTCGTCGACGTGGACGACCGCGGCGGCACCGAGCGCCGCGGCCACGGCGGCGGCGAGCGTCGTCTTGCCCGACGCCCCCTTGCCGTCGAGGCCGACCCAGCGGGTGCCGCCGAGCCCGGCCAGGCGCTCGCGGACGAAGCCCGGTGCCTGCGCCATCCCGACCCGGACCGTCACCGCACCACCGTACGGACTAGCGTCGGGGTGCCGGACCCTCCGCACGGAGGTCCCACCGCACCACCCTCAGCACGACCCCGAGACCGACGAGAGAACGAGGAGACCCGTGAGCACCACCGCTGGAGCGACCGCGAAGCAGCCTGTGAAGGTCGCCGTCACCGGAGCCGCCGGGCAGATCTGCTACAGCCTGCTCTTCCGGATCGCGAGCGGCGAGCTGCTCGGCCCCGACCAGCCCGTGCAGCTGCGGCTCCTGGAGATCACCCCGGCGCTCAAGGCGCTCGAGGGCGTGGTCATGGAGCTCGACGACTGCGCCTACCCGCTGCTGGAGTCGGTCGTGATCGGCGACGACCCCAACCAGGTCTTCGACGGGGTCAACCTGGCCTTCCTCGTGGGCGCGCGCCCGCGCAGCAAGGGCATGGAGCGCGGCGACCTGCTCGAGGCCAACGGGGCGATCTTCAAGCCGCAGGGCCGCGCGCTGAACGACCACGCCGCTGACGACGTCCGGGTGCTGATCACGGGCAACCCGGCCAACACCAACGCCCTGATCGCGCTGAGCAACGCCCCCGACATCCCGAAGGAGCGCTTCAACGCGCTCACCCGCCTCGACCACAACCGCGCCGCCGGCCAGCTGGCGATCAAGGCCGGTGTGCCGGTCGCCGAGGTGAGCCAGGTGACGATCTGGGGCAACCACTCCGCCACGCAGTACCCCGACATCTTCAACGCGCGCATCGGCGGCCGCAGCGCCGCCGAGGTCGTCGACGACAAGGCCTGGCTGGAGAGCGACTTCCTGCCGACCGTGCAGAAGCGCTGGGCGGCGATCATCGAGGCGCGTGGCGCCAGCTCGGCGGCCAGCGCGGCCAAGGCGACCATCGACCACATGCACGACTGGGTGCTGGGCACGCCGGAGGGCGACTGGGTCTCCATGGCCGTCCCGTCCGACGGCTCGTACGGCGTCCCCGAGGGCATCGTGAGCTCATTCGCCTGCACGACCAGCGGCGGCGACTGGACGATCGTCCCGGGCCTCGAGGTCAACGAGTTCTCGCAGGCCAAGATCGACGCCACGGTCGCCGAGCTCTCCGAGGAGCGCGAGGCGGTGCGCTCCCTGGGCCTCGTTCCCTGAGCCCTGTGCCCTGAGCCCCGCCGGCGCGGGTCGCGCGCGCACCTGACCGCGTGCGACCCGCTGATGCGCGATGATGTCGGCCATGAGCGAGCCGAACGAGCCCCGCAACGAGCCCAGCGGCGGCGACACCAACCCCTACCAGCCCCCGTCCTCCGACGAGGCGGGCCGCAGCGGGTCCGACAGCGCCGGTTCGTCGGCCGTCGACCCGTCCTCGTACGGCTCGTCCTCCTACGGGTCGTCGTACGGCTCGGGCTCGGACCAGGCCGCCGGCGGCTACGGCCAGCAGGGCGACCAGGGCTACTCCTCCCCCTACGGGCAGCAGCAGGGGGGCGACCAGAGCTCCCCGCAGGGCCAGTACGGCGACCAGGCCGGGCAGTACGGCCAGCAGCAGGCGCCGTACGGGCAGCAGGGCGACTACGGCCAGCAGGCTGAGTACGGCCAGCAGCAGGGCGAGCTCGGGCAGCCCGGCGGCGAGTACGGCCAGCAGCAGGGCGAGTACGGCCAGCCGGGTGCGTACGGGCAGCAGGGCGGCTACGGCCAGCCCGACGCCGGCTACGGGCAGCCCGTCCCCTACGGCCAGCCGGCCTACGGCGGCTACCAGGGCGGCTACGGCGGCGCCCCCGTCGCCCACCAGTCCGGGACGACCGTCCTGGTGCTCGGCATCCTCGGCCTGGTCGTCTGCTTCATCTGCGGCATCTTCGCCATCACGACTGGCAACAAGGCGCTCCGCGAGATCGACGCCAACCCGGCCGCCTACAACAACCGCTCCACGATCGTCACGGGGCGCATCCTCGGCATCATCGGCGTCGTGCTCCAGGGACTCGGTATCCTGATCTACGGGATCGCGATCGCCGCCGCGGTCGCCAGCAGCAGCTAGACCCGAACCCGTGGTGCCCGCCGGTCACCGACCGGCGGGCACGACCACGCTCAGGACCAGCACGGCCCCGCCGGCGAGCAGCATGACGCCGACGTCGAAGGCCTTGCTGCGCACGCGCAGCAGCCCGGCGCGCCGGGTGCTCAGCACGAGCCGCAGCAGCGCACCGAGGACGAGCGCACCGCCGACGACCATGCAGCCGGCCCGCCAGGTCTCGGGCCCGAGCAGCGCCGCGACGACCCCGCCGAGCACGAGCGCGGAGACGAGCAGCAGCGGCCACTGCCGCCGGGGCCGGACGAGACCTCCCCCGGCCGGGTCGCGCGGACGCGTGCCGGGCCCGCTCACCCCGCGAGCGCCTCGGCGCGCTCGACGACGTTCGTCAGGAGCATTGCCCGGGTCATCGGACCCACGCCGCCGGGGACCGGGGCGATCCACGAGGCCACCTCGCGCACGCTGGGGTCGATGTCGCCGACCAGCCCGGCCTCGGTGCGCGTGATGCCCACGTCGACGCAGACCGCGCCCGGCTTGACCATGTCGGCGGTGACGATCCTCGGCCGTCCGGCGGCCGCGACGACGATGTCGGCGCGTCGGGTGTGCTCGGCCACGTCGACGGTGCCGGTGTGGCAGAGCGTGACCGTGGCGTTCTCGCTCTTGCGGGTGAGCAGCAGCCCGAGGGGACGGCCCACCGTGGTGCCGCGGCCGATCACGCAGACCTCGGCCCCGCTGAGGCCGACGCCGTTGCGGCGCAGCAGCTCGACGATCCCCCGCGGCGTGCAGGGCAGCGGGCCGGGCTCACCGAGGACCAGGCGGCCCAGGTTGGCCGGGTGGAGGCCGTCGGCGTCCTTGCCGGGGTCGACGAGCTCCAGGGCCCACGCGTCGTCGAGCGCGCCGGGCAGCGGGAGCTGCACGATGAAGCCGGTGCAGGCCGGGTCCTCGTTGAGCTCGCGGATCCGGCCCTCCAGCTCCGCGGCGCTCGTCGAGGCCGGCAGCTCGACCTGGATCGAGGCGATGCCCACCTCCGCGCAGTCGCGGTGCTTGCCGCGCACGTAGGAGTGCGAGCCCGGGTCGTCGCCGACCAGCACCGTGCCGAGCCCGGGCACGATCCCGCGCTCGGCGAGGGCGGCCACGCGCTCCTTGAGCTCGGCCTTGATGGTGGCGGCCAGCGCCTTGCCGTCCAGCGTCTCTGCGGTCATGGGTCGTGCCTTCCTCGACGAGGTGTCTGCTGCGGGAGCCGTACGGCTGCGGTTCAGCGGTGCGGGCTCAATGGTAGAAGTGCCGGGCGCCGGTCAGGTAGAGCGTCGCCCCGGCCTTGCGGGCGGCCTCGACGACGGCGTCGTCGCGCATCGACCCGCCCGGCTGCACGACCGCCCGGACCCCGGCCTCGAGCAGGATCTCCAGACCGTCGGGGAAGGGGAAGAAGGCGTCGGACGCCGCGACGGAACCCGCGGCGCGCTCCCCGGCGCGGCTGACCGCGAGCCTGCTGGAGTCCACCCGGTTGACCTGGCCCATGCCGATGCCCACCGAGGCGCCGTCGGCGGCGAGCAGGATCGCGTTCGACTTGACCGAGCGGCACGCCTTCCAGGCGAACTCGAGGTCGGCGAGCGTGGCCTCGTCGGCCGGCTCGCCGCAGGCCAGCGTCCAGCCGGCCGGCCCGTCGTGCTCGGCGTCGACGGTGTCGCGCTCCTGCAGCAGCAGGCCGCCGTCGATGCGACGGAACTCCGTCCCGCCGTCGGCGAGGGCGTCGGTGACGAGGATGCGGATGTTCTTCTTGCGGGCCAGCACCTCGACGGCGCCGTCCTCGTAGCCGGGGGCCAGGATCACCTCGGTGAAGACCTCGGCCACCTGCTCGGCCATGGCCACGCTGACCTCGACGTTGGTGGCGATGACGCCGCCGAAGGCCGACACCGGGTCGCAGGCGTGCGCGCGGCGGTGCGCCTCGGCCACGTCGGCGCCCACGGCGATGCCGCAGGGGTTGGCGTGCTTGATGATCGCGACGGCCGGGGAGTCGAAGTCGTACGCCGCCCGGCGGGCCGCGTCGGCGTCGACGTAGTTGTTGTAGGACATCTCCTTGCCGTGCAGCTGATGCGCGCCGGCGAGCGTGCCGGCCGAGCCCGGGGCGAGGTAGAGCGCGGCGGCCTGGTGCGGGTTCTCCCCGTAGCGCAGCGACGCCGCGAGGTCCCAGGTCGCCCCGAGCCACGCCGGGAACGTGTCGGCCGCGGCGCCGTCCTCGCCGGCGGAGGAGCCGGTGAGCACCGAACCCATCCAGCTCGCGACCGCGACGTCGTAGGTCGCGGTGTGCACGAAGGCCGCCGCGGCCAGGCGCTTGCGCTGCTCGAGGGTGGTCCCGCCGTCGGCGAGCGCGGCCGTCAGCTCGGCGTACTGCTCGGGGGAGGTCAGGACCGCGACGCTCGGGTGGTTCTTGGCGCTCGCCCGCACCATCGCCGGCCCGCCGATGTCGATCTGCTCGACGCACTCGTCGGGCGAGGCGCCGGAGGCGACGGTCTGGGTGAACGGGTAGAGGTTGCTGACCAGCAGCTGGAAGGGCGCGATGCCCAGCTCGTCGAGCTGGCGGCGGTGCGTCTCGAGCCGGAGGTCGGCGAGCAGGCCCGCGTGGACCTTGGGGTGCAGCGTCTTGACCCGGCCGTCGAGGCACTCGGGGAAGCCGGTCACGTCCTCCACCGCGGTCACGGGCAGCCCGGCGCCGGCGATCGTCTTCGCGGTCGAGCCGGTCGAGACGATCTCCACGCCCGCGTCGACGAGCGCCCGGGCGAGGTCGACCAGGCCGGTCTTGTCGTAGACGGAGACGAGCGCGCGCCGGACGGGGATGCGCTCGGCGACCGCGCCGGAGGTGGGGGTGTCGGAGGTGTCAGTCATGGGGGTCCCGGTGGACCTTCCTGCCGACCACGCGCCAGGGGCGGGTGACCAGCGTGTGGGTGGTGGTGACGAGCAGGTCGCGCTCGGCGGTCTTGATCCGTTCGTGCAGGGTCTCGACGGTGTCGTCGTCCTCGACGGGCACCACGGCCTGGTCGAGCACGACGCCGGTGTCGACGCCGGCGTCGACGAGGAAGACGGTCGCCCCCGTGTACCTCACCCCGTACGCGAGCGCGTCGCGGGGACCGTGCATCCCGGGGAAGGCTGGGAGCAGCGCCGGGTGGGTGTTGATCGTGCGCCCGCCGAACCGCTCGAGGAAGGCCGGCCCCAGGAGCTTCATGAAGCCGGCGCTGATGACGAGGTCAGGCTCGTACGCGGCCACGAGGTCGGCCAGCCCGGCGTCCCACGCGGCCCGCTGCTCCCGGTCGACGAGCGGGTGGACGAACGTCTCCGCCCCGGCCGCGCTCGCCCGCTCCAGGCCGAGGACGCCCTCGCGGTCGGAGCCGACCGCGACGACGGTGGCGCCGTAGCCGGGGTCGGCGCAGGCGTCGAGCAGCGCCTGGAGCAGCGTCCCGGTACCCGACAGGAGGACGACGAGGCGCTTGGGCGGTCGGTCCGACGAGCCACCTCTGAGGTCGGGCTCGGGCATCGGCACGGCCGCCACCCTACCGAGCGGCGCCGGGGGCGCCGCCGGTCACCGCGCCTCGATCACCTCGGTCGCCTCGGCGTCGTCCGGTCCGTCCTGGTCGCCGGGGTGCGTGCCGCCGACGAGGACGGTCGGCTCCGCGTCGGACCCCTCGGTCCCGTGCCGGTCCCCGCGACGCAGGTGGCGCACGACCCCGACGACGGCGCCGGTGACCATGCCCGACAGCCCGAGCGTGGTGGTGCTCATGACCAGCAGGGGCAGCAGGCGCGGGCCGAGACCGGTGAGGCGGAGGGTGCCGAGGTCGCCGCTGGTGGTCCAGGCGACGCCGGTGAAGACGAGGGCCGCCGCGACGCCGGCCAGCCCGCCGACCAGCGTCGTCGCGTCGAAGCGGCGGGGCGCGCCCGAGCGCAGGGCGAGCCAGGCGGCGAGGGCCCCGGCCACGGCGCCGGAGACGAGCCACCACAGCTGCAGCGTGCTGCCTGGGCCCGCCGCCGGCAGGGCGCCCAGCACGGGCAGGCCCGGGAGCACGCCGAGGGACGTGGCGGCAGGAGCCACCACCGAGCCGGAGCCGAGGCTGAAGCCGGCGCCCAGGGCGTACGAGCCGGACCAGACGAGCGCGTTCGGCAGCAGCGCGAGCTGCAGCAGCACCAGCAGGATGGTGCCGAACGTGCCGGCCTGGAGCGAGGAGGTCAGCGCGACGACCCGGTCCCAGCCGGTCACCAGGCCGAGGGCCAGGACCCCGGCGCCCGCGATCAGGAGCACGAGCTGGGCGCCGACGACCGCCCGGGGCAGGGACCGGAGCGGGCCCGGCCAGGACGAGCCGACCGGGCGGCCCGACCGGTGCGCCGCACCGCTCCAGGCCGCCACCAGCAGGAGGAGGACGACGGCGGCCCAGCGGCCCGGGGCACGCCACGGCTCGCCGAGGAAGACCGCGACGGCGAGGACGGGGAGCGTGTGCGCCAGCGCCACGACGAGCCCGACGGCCAGCGGGCCGGTGCGCTCGTCGGTCGCCCGGCGCACGGCGTAGCCGCCGAAGCGCCACAGCAGGGCGGCGCTCAGCGCGGTGACGCCCCAGGGCACGAGGGTGACGTCCAGCCCGGCGACCGGCACCGGGACGCCGCAGGCGAGCAGCCACAGGCGGGTGCCGAGCTCGATCGCGCCCGACAGCCGGGTGTCGTCGCCCATCAGCCACCCGCAGACCACCAGGCCGGTGACGAGCACCCAGCCGACCGCGGCGGTGGTCAGACCCCCGACGACCGCGGCCACCGGCCAGCTGACGGGGTCGACCTCGGCCCGCTCGTCCGGCGTGGCGGCCTCGGACGCCTTCAGGACGAGCCGGTGCCGCTCGGGCGAGTCCGGACGACGGGGTGAGGTGAGCTGAGCCATGTCCGGCCCATCGTTTCCCACGGGCCCGCATCGAGGAGGGCGGGACACGCGCGACCAGGGGTAAAGTTTGGTGGTCCCCGCCCGCGGCCACCGACGCCCGGGCCCAGCACCGTCGAGACGTGGCGACGCGGTGTGCCCGCGACGAGCCACGAGGAGCACGTTCCCGCCCATGGCCGACGACCGAAGTCCGCACAGCCCCCGCCGAGCCGCTCCCGGGGAGGACCCGGCTCCCGCCGGACCCTCGGCACCGCGCGGCTCCGAGCCGGGGCGGACAGGCTCCGGCGACGGCACGCCCGGCTCCGGGAACGGTGCCGCGGAGGGCGCCGGCAGCACCGCCCCGGGGGCGCCGGGGCGCTTCACCGAGGACGAGGCCCGACCGATCTTCCGCGAGGCCGCCGCCGACGCGGACGCCGCGACCGTGCGTACGCCGACGGGTGGCTCCGACGCCCCGGCCGCGACGAGCGCACCGAAGGGTGCTTCCTCCGAGGGCGAGCCCGCGGGGGCGTCGACCGAGCCGGGCGCCGCGGACGCGCCGGCCGCCGACCCCGCGTCGGGACCCACGACCGGCAGCCGCCGGCTGAACTTCACCCCGCGCGCCCGTCCGGCCGACGACGAGGACGCGACGACCCTGCTCCCCCGCACCACGGGCCGCGACGGCCGGGCGGGAGCCGCCGTGACCGACCCCGACCTCGACGACCTCGACGAGCGCCCGCGCCGCCTCGGGCGCCGCGGCCGCCTGGCCCTGCTGGTCAGCGCCGTGGCCGCCGTCGTGGTGGTCGGCCTGGGCGTCGGCTACGCCGTGGTCGGCGTGAGCGACCAGCAGCCCGGCGCCGACGGCGTCCCCGGCGGCACCACCAGCAGCTCCGCGGCCGCGACGCCCAGCGCCGCCGCGCTGCTCGACGACTCCTCGATGCTCACCGCGCAGGGGGCCACCTCGATCCTGCCGAAGCGCACCTGGACGGTCGGCGAGGTCGTCCGTGGCCCGTTGCCCGCCGGCACGGGTCCGAGCTGCCTCGGCAGCGACCCGCTCGAGGGCGCCCCGACCGCGCAGCAGACCCTCAGCCGCACCGTCACCGCGGACGGGTCCGACGCACCGTCCGTGCTGCACGTGGCGCAGGCGTACGCGACCGTCGAGGACGCGACGCAGGCCTTCTCCGTCACGTCCAGGGCGATGGGCACCTGCGCGGTCACCGGCGACTGGATCTTCACCGGCCGGGCCCTCCAGGGCGTCGGGGACGAGGCGACCGCGGTCGCCGTCCGCTCCGCCGCCGACGGGCAGACCACCCAGCACTGGGTCGTCGTGAGCCGCACCGGCCGTGCGATCGACGTCGTCGACGCCTCGACCCCGGGCAAGGACGCCCTGAACGTCAACAACGTGACCGCCAGCCTCGCCTCGGTCGTCGGCGCGCAGTGCGCGACGGCCGGCGGCGCCTGCGCCGACAGCCCGAGCACCTCCGACGCCCCGCCGCCCGTCGGCGGGGACGAGCCGGGCTTCTTCGCCACCGGCGACCTGCCGCCCGCCAGCTCGAGCCCGGCCCCCTGGGTGGGCACGCCCGTCGAGGCGCCGAGCGAGGACTTCACGGGCTCGCAGTGCGAGTCGGTGAACTGGTCCACCACGGCCGCGGTCGAGAAGAGCTCACGGGTCTACCTGCTCCAGGACGTGCCCGGCATCTTCGGGCTCAACGAGATCGTGCTGACCGCCAAGGACGAGGCGACAGCGACCAAGCTCGTCGAGAAGATCAAGGACGACTGGGCCAGCTGCAAGGAGCGCAAGCTCACCGCGACCGTCGACAAGGCGACCAAGGTCACCGGGGTGGCCGAGGGCGGTGCGTCGGTGGCCGGCTGGACCACCGAGGTCGAGCAGAAGGCCGGCAGCACCACGACCCGCTTCCGCGTCGGCATCGCCTCCTCGGGCACGAAGGTGGCCTTCGTGTTCCTCAACCCCCAGAAGGGCCTCGACATCAGCTCCGAGGAGTGGAACACGGTCACGGTGCGCGGGGTGCAGCGTCTGACGCAGCAGGGCTGAGGCCAGCTCCCGCGTCGTCGCCCCGGGTCGGCAGGCGCGGCGTCAGACCTTGAGGTCCCGCCGCCAGGCGGAGTAGCTGCCGATCCCCGCCGGGCGGGGCCGGACGAGCCACGGCCACGGGTGGACCTCGACGGGCTGCAGGCGGGCGGCACGCTGCTGCCAGCCGGGCACGGGCGTCCAGGTCGCGGCCAGGCGACGCCCCTCGAGCTCGGTGACGACCTCGCCGCGGCGCACCTCGAGCGGACGGCGGGCGGCGAGCTCGCCGAGGGTCTGGGCCAGGAAGACCAGCCGCTTGCCCGAGAGCCGCAGCGTGGCCAGCAGCGGCTCGTCGAAGACGAACACGGCGGGCCGGTCGTCGTCGGCGGCCAGCGCCGGGTCGGCGTCACCGAGCGACTCGGCGGTCAGCCAGACGGCGTCGCCGCCCTCACCCTCGACCTCCTCCGGCCCGGCCGGGATCGGCCCGCGCGCCAGGTCGGCCCGGTCGTCGACGCGCTGGAGGCGGACGTCGGGCCACTCCTGGATCGGGCAGGCGTCGCGCAGCGGGCAGCGGCGGCAGAGCTGCGGGGCCCGCTTCTGCACCTGCCAGCGGCTGAACCCGTACGCCTTGGTGCTGCCGGCGCCGACCGTCCACTGCCAGCCGAGGCCGTTGGCCGCGCGCGAGCCGTCGAGCAGGTGGACGAACATCGCCTGCTCGCCCTCGCGCCAGTCGAGCCCCGCGCGGACCGCCCACTGCGAGGCGAGCCACATGCGCGTCTGGTTGACCACCCAGCCCTGCCCGTGGAGCTCGTCGGTGACGAAGTCCATGCACGCCATCTCTGGGTCCCACCCCGGCCGGTGCCACGTGGCCCGCCCCTCGGCCGGCGACTCGTTGCGCAGCGCCCGGCGGAACCGCCGCCCGAGACGGGCGTACACGTGCCGGGCGTACTCCTGCCAGAGCAGCTCGTCGCGGAAGCGCTTGCGGTCGAAGGAGGGGGCGTCGGCGACCGCGGCCGACACCTGCGGCAGCAGGAGCAGCCCGTGGCGGATGTACGGCGACAGCCGGCTGGCTCCCCGCCGCTCCTCCGGGAGCACGGTGCTGCGGGTGTTCGCGTAGCCGCTGATGTCCAGCGTGGCGAGCGCGGCGTCGGCCGCCGACTGCCCGCCGTCGAACCCGCCCGCCCGGACACCGTCGGGCCCCTCCAGCGTCAGGTCGCCGAGGTGCTGCGCGACCCAGGCCTCGACGTCGCCCAGGCTCGCGCCGTCGACGGTGGACGGGGGCGCGGGGAGAAGAGGCACGGCAGAACTTCTACCCGGGACCTCCGACAGGATGCCCCGTGCTGCCCCGCCCTGCCCCGGACGCAGGAGACGCCGGCGGACGACAGCCCCGGAGCTGGTCCGGGGCTGTCGTCCGCCGGCGTCTCGCGGCGTGCTGGAACGGGCCCTGGGGCCCGGGAGGGCTAGAGGCCCTTGACGATCTCCCGCATCAGCCGTGCGGTCTCGCTCGGCGTCTTGCCGACCTTCACGCCGGCGGCCTCGAGGGCCTCCTGCTTGCCGGCCGCGGTGCCGGCGCCGCCGGACACGATCGCCCCGGCGTGGCCCATGGTCTTGCCCTCGGGCGCGGTGAAGCCGGCGACGTAGCCGACGACCGGCTTGGTGACGTTGGCGAGGATGAACTCGGCCGCGCGCTCCTCGGCGTCGCCGCCGATCTCGCCGATCATGACGATCGCGTCGGTGTCGGGGTCGGCCTGGAAGGCGGCGAGCGCGTCGATGTGCGTCGTCCCGATGACCGGGTCGCCGCCGATGCCGACGGCGGAGGAGAAGCCGATGTCGCGCAGCTCGTACATCATCTGGTAGGTCAGCGTGCCCGACTTGCTGACCAGGCCGATCCGCCCGGGCGGCGTGATGTCGGCCGGGATGATGCCGGCGTTGGACTGCCCGGGCGAGATGAGCCCGGGGCAGTTCGGGCCGATGAGGCGGGTCTTGGAGCCCTGCGACAGCGCGAAGAACTCGGCGCTGTCCTTGACCGGGACGCCCTCGGTGATGACGACGGCCAGGGGGATCTCGGCCTCGATGGCCTCGACCACCGCGCCCTTGGTGAACTTCGCCGGGACGAAGATCACGGTGACGTCCGCGCCCGTGGCCTCGATGGCCTCGCCGACCGAGCCGAAGACCGGGACCGACCTGTCGTCGAAGTCGACGCTCTGGCCGCCCTTGCCCGGCGTGACGCCGCCGACGATGTTGGTGCCGGAGGCGAGCATGCGCGCGGTGTGCTTGCGCCCCTCCGAGCCGGTCATGCCCTGGACGATGACCTTGCTGTCCTTGGTGAGGAAGATCGACATCTGTTCGTGTGCTCCTGTGTTCGTCTCGTCCGGGGCTCAGGCGGCCGGCTGGGCTGCGAGCTCGGCGGCCCGGGCGGCGGCGCCGTCCATCGTGTCGACCTGCTCGAGGCCGGGCAGGCCGGCGTCGGTGAGGATCCGCCGGCCGAGCTCGGCGTTGTTGCCGTCGAGGCGGACGACGACCGGCTTGGTCACCGGCTCGCCGCGGCCCTCGAGCAGCGAGAAGGCCTGCACGATGCCGTTGGCCACCGCGTCGCAGGCGGTGATGCCGCCGAAGACGTTGACGAAGACGCTCTTCACCTGGGTGTCGCCGAGGATGATCTCGAGGCCGTTGGCCATGACCTCGGCGCTCGCGCCGCCGCCGATGTCGAGGAAGTTCGCGGGCTTCGGCGTGCCGGGCAGCCCCTCGCCGGCGTACGCGACGACGTCCAGCGTGCTCATCACGAGACCCGCGCCGTTGCCGATGATGCCCACGGAGCCGTCGAGCTTGACGTAGTTGAGGCCCTTGGCCTTGGCCGCCGCCTCCAGCGGGTCCTCCGCGGAGGTGTCGGAGAGCGAGGCGTGGTCGGCGTGGCGGAAGGCCGCGTTCTCGTCGAGGGAGACCTTGCCGTCGAGGGCGACGATGTCGCCGGAGCCGGTGAGGATCAGCGGGTTCACCTCGACCAGGGTGGCGTCCTCGGCCTCGTAGACCTTGCCGAGCTGCTGCAGCACCGCGGCGACCTTGGGCGCGACCTCCGCGTCGAAGCCGGCCTCGCGCACGATCTCGTCGGCCTTCGCCGCGTCGATGCCGACCTGCGGGTCGACGGCCACGCGGGCCAGCGCGTCGGGGCGCTCGACGGCGAGCTGCTCGATCTCCATGCCGCCCTCCTTGGACGCCATGGCGAGGTAGCGGCGGTTGGCCCGGTCGAGCAGCAGGGAGAAGTAGTACTCCTCGCCGATGTCGGCGCCCTCGGTGACCATGACGGTCTCGACGGTCAGGCCCTTGATGTCCATGCCCAGGATCTCGGCGGCGCGCTCGCCGGCCTCCTCCGGGCTCTTCGCGAGCTTGACGCCGCCCGCCTTGCCTCGACCGCCCGTCTTCACCTGCGCCTTGACGACCACGACGGGGGTGCCGAGCTGGCGCGCCGCCTCGACCGCCTGCTCGGGGGTCGTGGCGGTGATGCCGCGCAGCACCGGGACCCCGTGGGCCTCGAAGATGTCGCGCGCCTGGTACTCGAACAGGTCCATCCGTGATCCTCCTGAGGCGTCCGGCGGCGTGCGCCGCACACCCTCTCTGCTGGGTCGTGGTCGGTGGACGAGCCTAGTCCGTGGCGACCGGGCGGTCGTACGGGCCGTCGACCGCGGGAACCAGGGCTAGCCGGCCTCGCGCTCGGGCACGTGCTCGCGCACCCACTCCACGATCGACGCCATCGTCGCGCCCGGCCCGAAGACCCCCGCGACCCCGCGCTCGAGGAGCTGGGCCCGGTCGGCCTCGGGGATGATGCCGCCGCCGAAGACCACGATGTCGGAGGCGTCCTCCGCCGCCAGCAGGTCGATGACCCGGGTGAAGAGGGTGAGGTGGGCACCCGACAGGACCGACAGCCCGATCGCGTCGGCGTCCTCGGCCAGCGCGGTGGCGACGATCTGCTCCGGGGTCTGGTGCAGGCCGGTGTAGATGACCTCCATGCCCGCGTCGCGCAGCGCGCGGGCGACCACCTTGGCCCCCCGGTCGTGCCCGTCCAGGCCGGGCTTGGCCACGACGACGCGGCGCGGCACGGCCGTCGCGCGACCCGCCTCGCCCGGTCCCGGAACCATGCCGTCCACCCTAGTGAGCACCCCTGCGCACGGCGGCGCCGGTAGGTTGGGGCGGTGGTCGTCGCGCGGGACGGTGCGCCGTCGTGGCGCTCGCGGGCCGTGCCGCCGAGGGCCCTGGCCGCGGTGCCGGGGCTCGCCCGCGAGGCCGGCTGGATCGCCGCCCACCTGGCCCGCTACCCGTTGGGCGCGCTGCCCGGGTCGGCCGCCCGGACGCTGCGCCGGCGGGGCGACGCCGCCGGTCCCGGCCAGCGCGGGCTGGTGAACCTCGACCCGCGCGCCGCGACGACACCGATCCTGCTGGTGCACGGGATCGTGGACAACCACTCGGTCTTCGCCCGCCTCGACCGGCTGCTGCGGGCCCGCGGCTTCGCGACCGTCGCCGCCCACGACTACGGGCTGCTGACCAGCGACGTCGCCCGCGCGTCCGCCGCGCTCGGCGAGGTGGTCCACCGCCTGGTCCGCGAGACCGGCCACGAGCGCGTGCAGGTGGTGGGGCACAGCCTCGGCGGCCTGCTCGCCCGCTGGTTCGTGCAGAAGCAGGGCGGCGACGAGGTCGTCGACACCCTGGTGACGCTCGGCACTCCGCACGGCGGCACGGAGCTGGCCCGCCTCGCCCCGCTCGTCCCGGTGCTGCCGATGGCCCGCCAGCTCGCCCCGGGCAGCGCGGTCGTCCGGGCGCTCGCGGAGCCCGCGCCCGGCTGCCGCACGCGCTTCGTGGCGTACGCAAGCGACATCGACCACCTGGTCGTGCCGGCGCGCCGGGCCCGGCTGGAGCACCCCGACCTCGACGCCACCAACGTCGACGTCCACGGGGTCGGGCACCTCTCCATGCCGCACCACCGCGCGCTGGCGCACGAGATCGCCGACCTGCTCTCGCGCTCCCGGCAGGAGCGGGCGGACACCCGCACCGAATCGGCGGCGGACCGTGCGCGAGGACCCTCCGGCACGTAGAATTTCAGGTGCCGGAAGAAGGTGCGCCCGAGGGGCGCACCGCCCCTGCCGGCAGGGCGCCGGCCGCACCGGCGACGCCACGAGACCCAGGAGCCCCGTGTCCTCCACCGCCGTCCTGCACCGCGCGCCCGCGCGGTCTGCGAGCGAGCAGCGCACGCTGGTGACGAACACGATCCTGGCCCTGCTCATCGCCGTGGCCGGGCTCGTCGCCGCCGGGTCGTCGCCCCTCGCCGTCCGGGCCGACGCGGGCACCGCCCGCCCTGCCCAGGCCCAGCCGCAGGCCGCGGCGCCCGACTACGCCACCGTCGCCCGGCGCAGCGCCGACCTCCAGGCGGCCCTGCTCGCCGAGGTCGCCGCGCAGCGTGGCGACGCGCTGGCCCGCGACGCGCAGAAGGTGGCCCGCGCGTCCCTCAGCGACGCCGGCACCGCGCGCCAGCAGCAGCTCACCAGCGCCCAGGCCGCCGTCCAGGCGGAGGCCGCGAAGATCGCGCAGCAGCGGCTGGAGGCGGCCGTGGCCGCCCGGCAGGCCGCGGTCGACGCCGGCCTGGTCACGGGGGCGACCCCCGACCCCACGGTCGACCCGACCCTGTCCGGCTCCGCCCTGCAGCCCGTGACCGGCACGTCCGGCTCGCTGCCGGTCGGCACCCGCGGCACGCTCCCGATTAGCACCGGGGTCGTCGGCGCCAAGTTCGGCGCGGTCGGCTCCTGGGCGACCTACCATACAGGCCTGGACTTCCGGGCCGCGTACGGGACCCCGATCCACTCCGTGCTCGCGGGCGTCGTCGTCTACGCCGGCAACTCCGGCGACTGGGCCGGCAACCACGTGGCCGTGCGTCACGCGGACG
Source organism: Microlunatus sagamiharensis (assembly GCF_900105785.1). Taxonomy (NCBI): domain Bacteria; kingdom Bacillati; phylum Actinomycetota; class Actinomycetes; order Propionibacteriales; family Propionibacteriaceae; genus Microlunatus; species Microlunatus sagamiharensis. Next base: position 230,918 of record NZ_LT629799.1, on the reverse strand, counting down.
GGCGCACCACGATGTACTCGCACATGTCGCGCATGGGTGTCTCGACCGGCGACACCGTGCAGACCGGCCAGGTGATCGGCTACGTCGGGCAGACCGGCCGGGCGTTCGGCGCGCACCTGCACTTCGAGCTCTACCCGCAGGGCGTCCGCTTCGGCGACGTCTACAAGGCCGTCGACCCCACCCCGTTCCTCCGCAGCGTCGGCGTCACCACCCGCTGACCCTCGCCGCGGCTCCACGAGGCTGCCGCGGACGGCGCCCCTCAGGGACGGCACAGCCTGCGCACAGGTCGTGATCCGCACGAATCTAGGTCGCAGGCGGAGGGATAGTACCACTTTCAACAGTGGTACTGAGAAGTTTTGCCTCTCGTTACGGTTCCGTTATGGTTCTGGAGCGCCCGTTGCCGCACCCCCCTGGTGGCGACGGGCCTTACTCCGTCCGCGAACCCCCCACGAGCCGCGGCGGGAGACCGTCATGTACGACGGTCACGCCCGCTGCACGAGGTGATCAGTGCCGAGTACGTCCCCGACGCAGCGCCACCAGGCCCGACGCGCGCTCATCGACGACGTCCGCGTCAACCGGCGCGGCTGGCTGCAGCACGGCGTCGCCGCGCTCGCCGTGTCCGCCGTCGGCCTCGGTGTCGCCGGGTCCCTGGCGCTGACCGGGGGCACGCCGGACGCCGGCGCCGCCGCCCGCACGCAGGCCGCGACCGCCGCCGCCGTCGAGGGGGGTGCGGCCCGCGACGGCGCCGCCGCCCAGACCAGCCGCAGCAGCGCCCGCACCGCGCTCGACCCGGCGAAGGTCAAGAGCCTCGCCGACCAGCGGGCCGAGGAGCTGGCCAAGACCGACGACAAAATCACCGCCGCGGCGGCCGGCAAGCAGGTCGACCAGCGTGAGCAGGAACTCGCCGAGACCTCCGACGCCGCCCAGGAGCAGGCCAAGAAGATCGCCTCGGGTCAGAAGAGCGACGACCCCGCCCCCGCCGACAAGCCCGCCGCCACGACCGGCGACGGCGACGCGAACGGCAAGAGCTGCCTGCCGGCCGCCCACTACCGCGTCGCGGCCACCTTCGGCCAGGTCGGCAGCTGGGCGCGCTACCACACCGGCTTCGACTTCTCGGCGCCGATCGGCACGACGCTGCGCGCGCCGTCCTCGGGCGTCGTGACCAACGCGGGCCGTGGTCCGGCCAGCGGCTGGGCCGGCAACTACGTGGCGATCAAGTACCCGGACGGGACCCAGAGCCTGATGGCCCACATGTCCACGGTGTCCGTGCAGGTCGGTCAGAGCGTGAGCGGCTGCCAGACCGTGGGCGCGGTCGGGATGACCGGCCGGACGTTCGGCCCGCACGTGCACTTCGAGATCTACCCGGCCGGCATCACCCCGGGCGACGTCTACCGCGCGGTCAACCCGCTGGGCTGGCTGAAGGCGCACGGGCTCAACCCGTAGGTCTCCCCCGTCGGGCGGGAACAACCCGGGCCCGCCGCCGGTTGATGCTCTCGTCGGCCGGATCATGACCCCGGGCCTCACCCTTCGCCGCCACGAGCGGCCACTCGCCGAGAGGCGTCTGACGGTCGGCACCACGCCCCGTCCCTCCACGAGGGGCGGGGCGTCCCGTTCTCGTCCGTCCAGGCCCGACCGAGGGTCGTGTCCGGACCCGGTCGCGGCTAGAGCTTCTCGAGCGGCGCGAACTTCAGCGCGAGGCGCTTGACCCCGCTGGAGCCGAAGTCGACGTCGGCCTTCACGTCGTCGCCGCTGCCGGAGGTGCTCAGCACCTTGCCCATACCGAAGGTCGCGTGCAGCACCCGGTCGCCCGCGTCGACCACCGGCACCACCCGCACCTTGGGCTTGGGCGAGGCGTAGCCGGTCCGGTCGCGCCACGCGCCGTCGTCGCGGCGCGAGGCCGTGGCCGACGTGTTGCGCCAGCTCGTCACCGCGCGCTCCGTACGCCGCCAGTGCACGAGGTGAGCGGGGATCTCGTCGAGGAAGCGGCTCGGCGGGTTGTGCTGGGGGCTCCCCCACGCCGCCCGCACGATCGCGCGCGAGACGTAGAGCCGCTTGCGGGCGCGGGTGATGCCGACGTAGGCGAGCCGGCGCTCCTCGGCCTGCTCGGAGGCGTCCTGCAGCGCCCGCTGGTGCGGGAACACGCCCTCCTCCAGCCCGGTGAGGAAGACCTGGTCGAACTCCAGGCCCTTGGCCGTGTGCAGGGTCATGAGGGTGACGACGCCCTGCCCGCGGCCGGCCTCGTCGGAGGGGATCTGGTCGCTGTCCGCGACGAGGGCCACGCGCTCGAGGAACGCGCCCAGCGACGCGTCGGGCTCGGCCGCGCCGGCGGCGAGGTCGGCCTCGGGGTCGAGCTCCGCGCTGGCCTGGGCCGGAGGCTGGTCGCCCTCGCCCTCGCCCGCAGGGGCACCGGGGAGACCCGCGAGCTCTGCCGCCTCGAGCGCCTCGAGCTCGTCGAGCTCGCCCGCCGCCAGGGCGGCGACGCCGTCGACGAACTCGCGCGCGACGTTGACCAGCTCGACGAGGTTCTCCAGGCGGCTCTGGTCCTGCGGGTCGGACGAGTCCTGGAGCGAGGCGAGCAGGCCGGAGTGCTCGAGCACGCTGGTCAGCACGGCGTCGGCCGCCGCGCCCTCGGTGACCATCGCCTCGTGCTGGTCGAGGAACGCGGCGAAGGTGCGGATCTGGTTGGCCGAGCGCGTCGCGAGCCCCGGGATGTCGTCCACCCGGCGCAGGGCCTCGCCGAAGCTGATCCGCTCCCGCGCCGCCAGCTCCGACACCGCGCCCTCCGCCCGGTCGCCGATGCCCCGCTTGGGCACGTTGAGGATGCGGCGCACCGAGACGTCGTCGCTGCGGTTGCTCACCGCACGGAGGTACGCGATCGCGTCGCGCACCTCGCGGCGCTCGTAGAAGCGCGTGCCGCCGACGACCTTGTAGGCCAGGCCCAAGCGGATGAACACCTCCTCGAACGTCCGCGACTGGGCGTTGGTGCGGTAGAAGACCGCCGCGTCGCCGAGGCGGGCCTCGCCCGCGTCGCGCAGCCGCGCGACCTCGCCGGCGACGAACTGCGCCTCGTCGTGCTCGGTGTCGGCGACGTAGCCCTCGATGAGCGCGCCGTCGCCGGCGTCGGACCACAGGTTCTTGGGCTTGCGGCCGGAGTTGAGCCGGATCACGGCGTTGGCCGCCGAGAGGATGGTCTGCGTCGAGCGGTAGTTCTGCTCGAGCATGATCACCCGGGCGCCGGGGAAGTCGGTCTCGAAGTCGTTGATGTTGCGGATCGTCGCGCCGCGGAAGGCGTAGATCGACTGGTCGGAGTCGCCGACGACCATCAGCTCGGGGGCCTCGATCGCCATCCCGTCGGCGCCGCCCGCGTCGGTGTCAGACTCGGCAGGGTCGTCCTCGCCGCACAGCTCGCGCACGAGGACGTACTGCGCGTGGTTGGTGTCCTGGTACTCGTCGACGAGCACGTGACGGAACCGACGCCGCAGCGTCTCCCGCAGGTCCGGGAACGCCTGGATCAGGTGCACCGTCGTCATGATCAGGTCGTCGAAGTCGAGCGCGTTCGCCGCGGTGAGGCGGCGCTGGTACTCCGCGTACGCGCTCGCGTTGATGATGTCCTGCGGCGTCTCCGCCCGGCTCGTGGCGGTCTCGTGGTCGACCAGCTCGTTCTTGTTGTTGGAGACCCAGCTCATGATCGCCCGGACCGGGAACTGCTTGGAGTCCAGGTCGAGGTCGTTGGCCACCAGCTGCATCAGCCGCTTGCTGTCGGCGTCGTCGTAGATCGAGAAGGACCGCGACAGCCCGAAGCGCGAGATCTCCGAGCGCAAGATCCGGACGCACGCGGAGTGGAAGGTCGAGACCCACATCAGCTTGGCGCGGTTGCCGACCAGGTCCATGACCCGCCCGCGCATCTCGGCGGCCGCCTTGTTGGTGAACGTGATGGCCAGGACCGACGCCGGGTGGGCGTGCCGCTCCCCCACCAGGTAGGCGATGCGGCGGGTCAGCACCCGCGTCTTGCCCGACCCGGCACCGGCGACGACGAGGACGGGACCGCCCTCGTGCAGCACGGCCTCGCGCTGGGGCGGGTTGAGCCCCCGGAGCAGCTCGTCCGCCGCCCTCCGGTGACGTCGCGCCGCGTCCTCGCCGCCGCCGGCGAAGGCCTGCGCCCCCTTCTTGACGAGGGCGGACCGGACGGCGGAGGGAGTGCTCATGAGGGTTCCACCCTAGACGTGAGGACCGACGGAACCCGCGTGCTGCGTACCCTGAACCCCATGCGGTTCAGACGTCCCACGGTCGGTTCCGTGGTGCGTCGCGCGGCCCTCGCCGTGGCCGCCGTGCAGGGCGCCACGATGCTCACGCTCGTCGCCGTGGACCAGTACCGCAAGCGCGGCCGCCCGCCCGTCCACTTCCCCCGGGTGCCGCCACGCTCCATCACCTCGGGCGGCTCGGAGGTGACGGTCTACACCTACGGCGAGGACCTCTACCGCGACATGCTCGACGCCATCTCCCAGGCGCGCTCGCGGGTCTTCTTCGAGACGTTCATCTGGAAGGGCGACGCCATCGGGCAGGCGTTCAAGGACGCGCTCGTCGCGGCCGCCGACCGCGGCGTGAAGGTCTACGTGACCTACGACCACTTCGCCAACCTCGTGGTCCGGCCCAGCTTCTACCGGCTGCCCCGCAACGTCGCCGTGCGCCGGCACCCGCTCATCGCCTCGCCGTTCCGGCCGCTGCGCAACAGCGGCCGCGACCACCGCAAGATCCTCGTCGTCGACGACGCGGTCGGCTTCGTCGGCGGCTACAACATCGGCAGCCTCTACGCCACCGACTGGCGCGACACCCACGCGAGGCTGACCGGCGACGCGGTCTGGGACCTGCAGAACGCCTTCACCGACTACTGGAACCTGTACGCCTCCGCGCGCCGCGCCTCGCTGCCCGACCTCGGCGGCCACAGCTGGCACGCCGACCTGCGCGTGCACCGCAACATCCCGCGCAACCTCGTCTACCCCATCCGGGCGATGTACCTGGAGGCGATCGACCGAGCCTCGCACCACATCTACCTGACCCACGCCTACCTGATCCCCGACGCCGACATGCTCCGCGCCCTCATCCGCGCGGCGCGGCGCGGGGTCGACGTGCGGATCATCATCCCGGCCGAGTCCAACCACGTCGTCGCCGACTGGGTCTCGCGCGGCTTCTACGGCGTGCTGCTGCGCGGCGGCGTCCGGCTCTTCCTCTACCAGAACGCCATGGTCCACGCGAAGACCGCGACCGTCGACGGGCAGTGGTCCACGATCGGCACGGCCAACCTCGACCGGCTGAGCCTGCACGGCAACTACGAGATCAACGCCGAGATCTACAACGAGGCGGTGGCGCGGCAGATGGAGACGATCTTCGAGGTCGACTCCAGCAACACCGTCGAGCTCACCTGGGAGCGCTGGCGCGCCCGCCACCCGCTCGCGAAGGTGAGCGAGGCGGTGCTGTCCCCGTTCCGGCCCCTCCTCTAGAGGGTCGGGCCGCTCCGGTCGGCTCGCTCGGACCTGCCCTTCCTCCTCGCTCCGGACGACGGGGGCTCCGGCCCCTGCCGGACCTTGGCGTCGTCGTCCTCGCTCGTCGTCCAGGGCAGGCCGCTCCCCGACCTGCGCTCCGGCCCGACCCTCAGGTCCGCCGCCTGCCCCTCGAGCTGGGCGGCCAGGTGGCCGTTCTCTTCCTCGGTCCTTCCGCTCCGCGAGACGCGTTCCCAGTGATTGAGACGCCGGCTCGGCAGATGCCCTTCCTCTGGCTTAGGGTCGTCCGCATTCCCTAGTAGTCCACTAGGTGCTGCCGAGCGGAAGCCTCCCATGCGCAAGCTGATCGTCCTGGCCGTCGTCGGCCTCCTCGCCCAGCTCGTCGACGGCAGCCTCGGCATGGGGTACGGCGTCACGTCCTCGACCCTGCTCGTCCTGGCCGGGCTCACGCCCGCGGCCGCGTCGGCCTCGGTGCACTTCTCCGAGCTCGGGACCAACCTGGCCTCGGGCGTCTCGCACTGGCGGCTGAAGAACGTCGACTGGCGCGTGGTCGGGCGGATCGCCGGGCCGGGCGCGGTCGGGGCGTTCCTCGGCGCCACCGTGCTGTCGAGCCTCTCGACCGAGGCCGCGGCGCCGGTCATGGCCGCCATCCTCGCCGCGCTCGGGGCGTACATCCTGGTGCGGTTCGTGCTGGGCATCCGCCCGCGGATCGCCGGGCGCCCGGGCATGAAGCTGCTCGCGCCGCTCGGGCTGGTCGCCGGGTTCGTCGACGCCACCGGGGGCGGCGGCTGGGGGCCGGTCGCCACGCCGGCGCTGCTCACCGACGGCCGGCTGCAGCCGCGCAAGGTCATCGGGTCGGTCGACACCTCCGAGTTCGCGGTCAGCGCCGCCGCCAGCCTCGGCTTCCTCTTCGGCCTCGGCGCCGCGGGCATCAACTGGTACTTCGCGCTGGCCCTGCTCGCCGGGGGCCTCGTGGCGGCGCCGCTCGCCGCGCACCTGGTGCGGGTCGCCCCGACCCACCTGCTCGGTGTGGCTGTCGGCGGGATGATCCTGCTGAGCAACGGCCGCACCCTGCTCAAGAGCGCCGACGTCGCGACCCCGGGCCGCTTCGCCGTCTACGCCGTGGTCCTGCTGCTCACCCTCGCCGGCCTCTACGTCGCCGCGCAGCGCCACCGCCGGGCGAAGGCCGCCGCCCAGCAGGAGGAGAGCACGCGGACCGAGGTCCCGGCCGCCGTCTGAGGCGTCCGGCCGTCCCCGGAGGAACGCCTCAGCTCCAGGCGGCGGGGTCCGCGGTCAGGTCGCCGACCAGCGAGGGCATGTCCTTGCGGGCCACGTGGGCCAGCGAGACGCCCTCGAGGATCTGGCGCTCGGAGGCGCGCAGCGCGATCCAGACCTGCTGCAGCGACTCGGCGGCGCCGGTGTACTCGAGGTTCTCCGGGCGGCTGCCCCGCACGTTGGCGAGCTCGCCGTCGAGGGCGCGGATCACGTCGGCGATGCTGATGGCGTCGGCCGGACGCGCCAGCCGGTAGCCGCCCTCCGGACCGCGCTGGCTGCGCAGCAGGCCGCCGCGGCGCAGCTCGCCCAGGATGCTCTCGAGGTACTTGTTCGGGATGTGCTGGGCGGCTGAGAGCTGGTCGACCGTGCGCGGCGCCTCGGCCGCGGCCAGCTCGCTCATGGCGCGCAGCGCGTAGTCCACCCGGGCGGAGAGCCTCACCGGCCGTCCACCTCCGCCCCCGCCAGCACCAGCACGGGCCCCATCCTCTCCTGCGCGGTCAACCCGGGGACCACCCCACGACCCACCCCACTGATCAGCCCGGGCATCACCCCACGACTCACCACAGCACCGCGACCGCGGCCTCGGCGAGGGCGAGGACCGTGATCAGGACCAGGAGCCCCCGCGGGATGGAGAAGAAGCGGCGGTTGAGCACCGCCAGCACCGTGAGCACGACCCCGACGACGGTCTTGACGACCATGGCCCCGGTCGAGACGTCGAGGTCGGCCGCGCCCGCCAGCACCCAGAGCGCCACCCCGGTGACGAGGGAGGCCCAGGCGCCGTGCAGCATCGCGGCGTTGACCTCGGGCTCGGGGGTCCGCAGCTGCACGAGCGAGCCGCCGAGGAGCGCGGCGAAGGCCACGAGGTGCAGCAGCACCAGCAGGTGCTGCGCCACGTCCATGGGCGGGACCCTACGGGAAAGACCGGCTCGACCCTGGCTGCGACATGGACCCACCCCTGAGCATCCCGTACCGGAGGCGTCGGGACCGCTAGCGTTGGTCCGTCAACCGGCGCCGGGCTGCACACCCCCCGACGCCACTTCCCCAGGAGGCACCCATGCTCGGACTCATCATCAGTCTCATCGTCATCGGACTCATCGCCGGTGCGCTGGCTCGGCTCATCGTCCCCGGCAAGCAGTCCATGTCGATCCCGATGACCATCCTGCTCGGCATCATCGGCTCGTTCGTCGGTGGCTTCATCGGCTACCTGATCTTCCACAGCGGCAACGGCTTCTTCCAGCCCGCCGGCATCATCGGCTCGATCATCGGCGCGATCATCGTGCTGCTCATCTACACCCGCGTCCGCGCCCGGGGCGCCCGCGCCTGACGCTCCACGCACGAACGCAGAACCCCGGTGGTCCTCGGACCACCGGGGTTCCGTGCGTCCGGGGGCCTCGAGCCCCCGGGCGCACGACCCGTGCGAGGCTCAGACCAGGCGGCGGTCGGTGGCCCAGCGGGTGAGCTGGTGGCGGTTCGAGAGCTGCAGCTTGCGCAGCACGCTGCTGACGTGGGTCTCGACGGTCTTGATCGAGATGAACAGCTCCTTGGCCACCTCCTTGTACGCGTAGCCGCGCGCGATCAGCCGCATCACCTCGCGCTCGCGCGCCGAGAGCCGGTCGAGGTCCTCGTCGACCGCGGCCACGTCGATCGCGCCGGAGAAGGCGTCGAGCACGAAGCCGGCCAGCCGCGGGGAGAAGACCGCGTCGCCCTCGGCCACGCGGCGCACCGCGTCCACCAGCTCGGGGCCGCTGATCGACTTGGTCACGTAGCCCCGGGCCCCGCCGCGGATGACCCCGATGACGTCCTCCGCCGCGTCGGAGACCGACAGGGCGAGGAAGCGCTGCTCGGGCTCGCGCTCGTGGACGCGGCGCAGCACCTCGACCCCGCCGCCACCGGGCAGGTGCACGTCGAGCAGGACGACGTCGGGACGCTGCTCGAGCACGACGCGCACGGCACGCTCGACGTCCTCGGCCTCGCCGACGACGGCCAGGGAGCGGCCGATCTCGGCCTTGACGCCCGTACGGAACATGGCGTGGTCGTCGACGACGACCACGCGCAGCGGGCGCTGGGTCCCGTCGGCCGGCCCGGGGCGCTGGGCCGCGCTCCCCCCGCCCAGTCCGCTCGGCTCCGGGCTCGTCGTCATCGGGTGACCTCCAGTCGTACCTCGGTGCCGTCCCCGGGCTGGGAACGGACGCTCGCCCGGCCACCGTGCCGGGCCATGCGGTTCAGGATGCTGCCACGCACGCCGTGCCGGTCGTCGGCGACGGCGTCGAGGTCGAAGCCCGCCCCCCGGTCGCGGACGAAGACCTCGACGAGGGTCTCGGTGACCTCCGCGTAGACGTCGATCTTGTCGGCGCCGGAGTGCTTGGCGGCGTTGACCATGGCCTCGCGCGCGGCCCTCACGAGCGCCTGCACGGCGTCGGAGGTGTCGCAGTCGCCGACGACCACGAGCTCGACGGGCACGCCGCGCTCGTCCTCCACCTCGGCGGCCGCCGCAGTGAGGGCGGCCTTCAGGCTGGCCTCGGGCACGTCGTCGGCGTAGAGCCAGCCGCGCAGCTCGCGCTCCTGGCGCCGCGCCAGCTGGGCCACCGCCCGGGGGTCCTCGGACTGCTTCTGGATCATCGCGAGGGTCTGCAGGACCGAGTCGTGCAGGTGCGCGGCCATGTCGGCGCGGGCGTCGGCGCGGACCTTCTCGGCCCGGGCCTCGTTGAGGGCGGCGCGCGAGCGGTGCAGCCAGGGCGCGATGACCACCGCGATGCCGGCCAGCGCGAGCAGGGTCATGGCCAGGACCTGCGGCAGCTGGGCGAGCTGGTTGTACTGGGCGACGACGAGGCCGAACGACGCGCCGACCAGGCCGAGGCCGACGATCACCCGGACGAGGGCGGGCCAGCCGCCGCGGGCGACCAGCGGGGCGAGCCAGACCCGGCCGCCGGCTTCGGCCCGCCAGCGCTGCTGGGCCGACGAGTCGGCCTGGCGCCAGACGAGCGCGGCGCCGACGCAGGCGAAGGCGACGGGCCAGAAGAGGCGCTGCGACACCCCCAGGCCGCTGGTCTGCACCAGCCAGAGCATCCCGGTGCCGAGCGCGGCGAGCGCGAGGACCGCGCCCCAGTCCACCGAACGACGCCGCGGTCGACCGCCCGTCCGCATCCCGGTGCGGGTCGCGGCCTCGAGGCCGGGGGCGTCGACCGTGCTGGCCGCGGGCATCAGCAGCCACAGCGCGCCGTACGCGAGGACGCCGAACAGCTGGGCGATGGCCAGGCCGACGAACACGATCCGCACGACGAGGACCGGCCAGCCGAAGTACTGCGCGAGCCCGGTGCACACGCCCCCGAGGACGGCGCCCTCGCTCACCCGGACCGCGCGACGCCGGGGCGGGCCGGCGCGGTCGACGGGTCCGCCCGCGCCCGGCGCGGTCGCCGGCGGGAGGGCGGGCAGGCCCGCCCGGACCGGCTCGCCGCCCCGCGGACCGACGGGTGCCCCAGGAGGGGTCACCCCGGGCGCGCGACCGGGCTCGAGAGTCGTCATGACCTCTCCAGGGTCCCACCCGTCCGGTCACGCAGCCAGCAGGGACGTCCCCGAGCGGCCCCGGAGAGTGGTCCGCGGCACCCGCCCCGGGTGCGTCCCTGCGGGACGGACGGGGGTCGTCCCCGATGCCCCTCGCGCCGCCGACTCGGCACGATGGACCCATGTCATCCACCTGGGGCTTCCAGCGCTCGGCCTCCGACGCCAAGCTGGCCGGCGTCTGCGGCGGCGTCGCCGCCCGCTGGGGCGTCGACCCCGTCCTGGTCCGCGTCGGCGCGGTCCTCCTCGCGCTCACCGGCGGGATCGGTGTCGTGCTCTACCTCGCGGGCTGGCTGCTCCTCCAGGTCGAGGGCACGGGCCGCGCGGCGGTGGACGACCTGTTCGGCGGTGCCGCCGCCCGCTGGCCCCGCGAGCTGTGGGTCACCCTCGTGGTGGTGGCCTCGATCCTCGCCTTCGCCACCTTCGGCGCGGTCAGCCCCTTCGGCGTCGCCCCGGCCCTCGCGCTCGCGGCCGTGTGGTGGTTCGGCTTCCACCGTCCCCGAGCCCGCCGCGCCCGTCAGGACGCCGCCCGGTCGGCGTCCTCCACCGGCCCTGCGGGTCCGGGCGCCCCCTACCCCGTCGCCCCGCCGCCGCTGCCCTTCACCGGTCCCCCCACCCCGTTCACCCAGGCCGCCACCGCGTGGCAGGCCCGCGTGACCCAGGTCCGGCAGGGGGCCTGGACCCCCGGCCCCGGTCAGGCGCCGCCGGACGACAGCACCTGGAACCCCATCCCCGCCGCGCCGCCCACCGCCTCCACACCGGTGCACGTCTCGGCCCCGCTGCCCGGCCCGGTGCCGACCTCCGCGCAGCCCGACCCCGAGGAGCTCGCCCGCGCGGCCTTCCTCGCCCAGCCCGACCCGGTCGGCCTCTACGCCGAGCCCGAGCCGGCCCCGCTCGTGCGTCCCGGCACCACCCTCGCCGCCCGCCGGCTCCGGCTCGCGACCGTGACCGCCCTCGGGCTCACCTGGCTGGGGCTCGGCGTCGCCGACGCCCTCGGCGTGGCCGTCGGCCCGGCGGTGTACGCCGCCTCCGGCCTGCTCGTCGTGGCGCTCGGCCTGGTGGCCGCGACGCGCCTCGGCCGGGCCCGGGGCCTCCTGCCGATCGGCGTGCTGCTCGCCCTCGCGGCCGTGATCACCTCCGGGCTGCTCGGCCCGACGCTCGCCGAGCCCGCCCGGGAGGCGAGCCGCCTCATCGACCACCCGGTCGCGTACACCTCGGTCGCCGACTTCCCGGCGACCGGCGACCGGCTCGACGTCGGCGACCTCGACGTCGACCTGACCGGCCTGACCCTCACCGGCGACGCGACCTACACCGCCGTGGTCGACACCGGACGCGTCGTGGTCCGCACCCCGCCGGGCGTCGGCGTCGTCCTCGACTACGCCGTCGACACCGGCAGCGTCGACGCCTACGGCGGGCGGGTGGCCGACGGGACGCCCGGCGACGGGCGCCGGGTGCTCGTCCCGACGGCGACCGGTCAACGCACCCTCACGCTCGACCTCACCGTCGACACCGGCGCGATCGAGGTGCGCGCGTGAAGCGCTTCGACGTCGTCGCCCTGATCGCCGGGGTCTGCTTCGCCTGCCTGGCGCTCGCCGTCCTGTCCGACGCCCTCCTCGCCCCGCTCAGCTGGGCGGTCGTCAAGGTCGTCGCCCCCCTCGTGCTCGTCGCGGTCGGCGTCGTCGGCCTCGCTCTGTCCCGCCGTTCCTAGGAGAGGAAACCTCATGAGCCAGTACCACCCGGGCCCCGGCACCTCCGGGCCCAAGCAGCTGCGCCGCAGCCGCACCGACCGCTACCTCGGCGGGGTCTGCGGGGGCGTCGCCGCGTACCTGAACATGGACGCCACGCTCGTGCGGATCCTCACCGTGGTCGCGACGGTCTTCACCGGGGTGCCGGTGGTCCTCTACCTCGTGGCCCTGTTCCTCATGCCCGAGGAGGACGTCGCCCCGACGGCGCCGTACGGACGCGTCGAGCAGGCGGGCGACCCGGTCTGGGGCCCGGCCGGCCCGCCGTGGGCCCAGGACCGCACCACCACGACCGCAGCCCCGTCCGACCCGCCCCGTCGCGAGGGCGACACCTTCTGACCGACCCGTCCTCCTCGCCTCCCCGTCCCGCCGAGCGGTAGGTTGCGGCGCCTTTCTCGTCCGGAAGGGCGCGGCAAGCTACCGCTCGGCGGTCTGAGGGGTGGGGCGACCTCGGGGGCGCGGGTGGCTCAGCGGGCCTGCTCGGCGAAGAACTCCGCGCCGGGGATCGCGTCGAGCAGGTCGCGGGTGTACGCGGTCTGAGGGGCCGCGTACACCGCGTCCACGGAACCCTCCTCCACGACCTTCCCGCCCTGCATGACGAGCACGTCGTCGGCGAGCTGGCGCACCACGGCGAGGTCGTGGGTGATGAAGAGGTAGGTCAGCCCGAGCCGGTCCTGCAGGTCGGCGAGCAGGTCGAGGGTCTGCTCCTGCACCAGCACGTCGAGCGCCGACACCGCCTCGTCGCAGACCACCAGCCGGGGCTCCAGGGCCAGGGCGCGCGCGATCGCGACGCGCTGGCGCTGACCGCCGGACAGCTCGTTGGGCCGGCGCTGGGCCAGCGAACCCGGCAGCGCGACCTGGTCGAGGAGCTCGGCCACCCGCATACGCCGGGAGGCGCGGTCACCGACCCGCGCGACCCGCAGCGGCTCGTCGACGATGTGCTCGATCGAGTACGTCGGGTCGAGCGAGGCGTACGGGTCCTGGAAGACCGGCTGCATCGCGCGCCGCATCGCCCGGCGGCGGGCGCCACGGGCCGTCTCGACGACCTCGCCCTCGATGCGCACCTCGCCGGCGGTCGGGGCGACCAGCCCGAGCACCAGCTGCGAGAGCGTCGTCTTGCCCGAGCCGGACTCCCCGACCACCGCCGTCGTGCGGCCGCGGCCCACGCTGAACGAGACGTCGTCGACGGCCACGACCTCCTGGCCGCGCTGGCCCCGCAGCCGGTAGCGCTTCGTCAGGCCGACCGCCTCGAGGAGGACGTCCGAGGGCTTGTCGCCCTCCGCCGCCGGGACCTCGGGGCCGTCGGTCCGGGCGCTCACCCGGGCCCGGGCGCTCGACACCGAGGGTGCGGCCTCCACGAGGCGACGGGTGTACGGGTGCTGGGGCCGGCGCAGGATGTCGGCCGTCGGGCCGGCCTCGACGATCTCGCCCTTGGACATCACCACGACGGTGTCGGCGCGGTCCGCGGCGAGGCCGAGGTCGTGGGTGATCAGCATCAGCGAGGTGCCGCGCGCGGCGCGCAGCGACTCCAGGTGGTCGAGGATCTGGCGCTGCACGGTGACGTCGAGCGCCGACGTGGGCTCGTCGGCCACCAGCAGCTCCGGCGCGCAGGCCAGCCCGATGGCGATGAGCACGCGCTGGCGCATGCCGCCGGAGAACTCGTGCGGGTACTGCTTGGCGCGACGACCGGCGTCGGGGATGCCGGCCTCCTCCATCAGCTCGACGGCCCGCCGGGTGGCGTCCCGGCCGGTGGCCACCCCGTGCGCGACCAGGGTCTCGCTGATCTGGCGGCCGACGCGGAGCACCGGGTTGAGGTTCGACATGGGGTCCTGCGGGACGAGGCCGACCTCGCGCCCGCGCAGCCGCAGCAGCCGGTCGCGCGAGGCCCGGGTGATGTCCTCGCCCTGGAACGAGATCGATCCGCCGGTGACCTGGCCCGAGCCGGGCAGCAGGCCCAGCAGCGCGGCGGCCGTCGTCGACTTGCCCGAGCCCGACTCCCCCACGACGGCCACGCGCTCGCCGCGGGCTATCGAGAACGAGATCCCGTGCAGGACGGTCTTCAGGCTGCCCTCGGTGCGGTAGGCGACCTCGAGGTCGCGGACCTCGAGGACGGGGGTGCCGTCCTCCGGCTCCGGCGCGGTGCGCGGCCCGGGGGTCGTCGCGGTGCTCATCGGCCCACCGCGTAGCCCTGCTCGCCCCGGGGGTTCGCGGCGGCCGAGAGCGCCCCGCTGCCCGGGTCCCGCGTCACCGAGGACAACCGGCCGAGCGTCCAGCCGCCGACCACGCTCACCGCGTGTCCACGGGCGGCGAGCCCGTCGAGCACTTCGGCCGGCAGGCGGTCCTCGGCGACGACCCCGCGGGGCGTCCAGGTCCGCGGCCAGAAGGAGCCGGCCATGGCCGTCGTGTGCAGGGTCGGCGCGTCGATCGCCTGCTGCGGGGTCCAGCCGCCGACGAGCACGCGGAGCAGGTACGACAGCTGCCACTGGTCCTGCTGGTCGCCGCCGGGCGTGCCGAGCGCGGAGACCCCGACGCCGTCGCGCAGCAGCAGGGTCGGGCTCAGCGTCGTCCGCGGGCGGCGCCCGGGACGCAGCGCGGACGGCGACGCCTCGTCGAGCCAGGTCATCTGCAGGCGGCTGCCCAGGCAGAAGCCGAGCTCGGGGACGTGCGGCGACGACTGCAGCCAGCCGCCGCTGGGGGTGACCGAGACGAGGTTGCCCCACCGGTCGACGACGTCGACGTGGCAGGTGTCGCCCTTCGTCTCGCCGGCGGTGGAGACGGTCGGCTCACCCACCCCCTCCGCGGCCGGGTCGGGCGACTCCTCGCGCAGCGGGGCGAGGTAGGGCTCGCGGCCCGGGACCTCGCCGGGCTGCGGCCCGTCCGAGGCCCGCTCCCCGACGAGGGCACGGCGCTGCGTCGCGTACGCCTCGGAGAGCAGCAGCTCCATCGGCACCCCCGGCTCGTCGCCGTCGGGGTCCGGGTCGCCATACCAGGCGTCGCGGTCGGCGAGCGCGAGCTTGAGCGCCTCCACGAGGTGGTGGGCGCCGAGCTCGGTCTGCGGGTCGAGCTCGTCGTCGTCGAAGCCCTCCAGGACCTTCAGCGCCTGCAGCAGCACCGGGCCCGAGCCCCACGGGCCGGTCTTGGCCACGGTCCAGCCGCGGAACGTCGCCGTCGTCGCCGGCTCCCAGCGCGCCCGGCTGGCCGCGAAGTCGGCGGGGGTGATCACGCCCGCGTGGTCGCGGCCGTCGGAGTGGCGGTGCGGGGTGGCGAGCAGCGCGCACGCGGCCCGGGGTACGACCCCGGTCGCCCAGGACTCGCGCGCGGCGTCGATGCGCTCCTCACGGCTCGACGCGCCAGCGCCGGCCTCCAGCAGCCCGCGCAGGACGGCCGCGTACGCCGGGTTGGTCATGGTGCCGGTGCGCGGGCGGCCGTCGACGAGCCAGAAGTCGGCCGAGGTCGTCCAGTGCCGCTCGAAGAGCTCGCGCACCGAGCCCACCGTCGCGCCGACGCGATCGACCAGCGGGTAGCCGTGCTCGGCGTAGTCGAGGACGTACGCCCACACGTCGGCGAGCTCGAGCGTGCCGTGGTCGCGCAGCATCAGCAGCCACGCGTCGACCGCGGCCGGCACGGCGGCGGCGAGCCCTCCGGCGCCGGGCACCAGGTCCAGACCCTCGCCGCGGTAGTGCGCGATGCTCGCCCCGGCCGGGGCCGGTCCCTGGCCGACGAGGACCTCGGCCGACCCGGCACCGGCGACGGCGACGAGGCCGCAAAGGTCGCCGCCCGGGCCGTTGAGGTGGGGCTCGACCAGGTGCAGGACGAAGCCGGCGGCCACCGCGGCGTCGAAGGCGTTGCCGCCGCGCTCGAGCACGGCCTGGCCGCAGGAGCTGGCCAGCCAGTGCGTGGTGGCGCACA
This sequence comes from Microlunatus sagamiharensis, assembly GCF_900105785.1. Lineage (NCBI taxonomy): Bacteria > Bacillati > Actinomycetota > Actinomycetes > Propionibacteriales > Propionibacteriaceae > Microlunatus > Microlunatus sagamiharensis. The sequence continues at coordinate 214,936 of NZ_LT629799.1, read as the reverse complement.
TGCCGAACGACCCGCGCAGGTCGGGCCGGGTGAGCGGGGCGGGAGGGTTCGGGAACACGGAGCTCGATTCGGTCATGGGTCCCCGGGCCTCAGCGGCTCGAGGTCGTCGGGTCCAGGGCGTCGCGCAGGGCGTCGCCGAAGAAGTTGAAGCCCAGGCAGATGACCGCGATCGTCACGCCGGGGATGACCGCGGCGGCGGGCGCACGGAAGATGTACTGCTGCGCGTCGGAGAGCATGATCCCCAGGCTGGGCGCGGGCGGGCGGATGCCGAGCCCCAGGAACGACAGCGTCGCCTCGCCGATGATCGCCACGGGCATGATCACCGTCGCCTGCACGATGACCGCCGAGGCCGCGTTGGGCAGGACGTGGCGCCCGAGGATCCAGCCGCTGCCCGCGTCCATCGCCCGCGCCGACGTGACGAAGTCTGCGCCACGCCAGCGCAGCGTCTCCGCGCGGACGACCCTGATCATGGTCGGCACCTGGGCGATGCCGAGGGCCAGGGCCGCGTTGGTCAGGCTCGGGCCGCGCACCGCCGCCAGGCCGACGGCCAGGATGAGGAACGGGAAGGCCAGCAGCAGGTCGGTGAGCCGGGACACGAACGCGTCGAGCAGGCGCCACCAGCCCGAGACCAGCCCGAGCGGCACCCCGATCACGACGGCCAGCGCGACCGAGAGGATCCCGACCTCGAGCGAGGCACGGGTGCCGTAGAAGACGCGCGACATGATGTCGCGGCCCAGGTCGTCGGTGCCGAGCCAGAAGCCCTCCGTCCCGACGCGCTGGAAGGGGGTCTCGAAGTGCACCTGCGTCGGCGGGTAGGGCGCGATGACCGGCGCGAGCACGGCCACGAGCGCGACGAGCAGCAGCAGGCCCGCGCCGACGAGACCGAGGGGGTTGCGCAGCAGGCTGCGCAGCGCCCGGCCCCGCCCGCTGCCGAGACCGTCGCCCGCGTCCCCGGGCGTGCTCGACGCCGCCATGCTCTCGGCCGGCACCACCTGGATCGCCACTACGCCTCCCCTCCCACGCGGATGCGTGGGTTGATCACCGAGTAGAGGACGTCCACCGCGAGGTTGATCACGATGTACGCCGCGGTCACCACGATGACGACGGCCTGGATCACCGGGTAGTCGCGGGTGAAGACCGAGTCGAGCGTCAGCTTGCCGAAACCCGGCAAGCCGAAGATGCGCTCCGTGACGACCGCGCCCGAGATCAGCCCGCCGAGCTGCAGGCCGATGATCGTCACCACGACGATCAAGGAGTTGCGCAGCGCGTAGTCGCGCAGCACCTTGGCGCGCGGCAGGCCCTTGGCCCGCGCCGTGCGGACGTAGTCGGTGGACAGCGTCTCCAGCATCGACGAGCGCGTCTGACGCATGACCACCGCGGCCAGGGCGGTGCCGAGGATGATCGCGGGCAGCGTCAGGTAGTACAGCGCGCGGAGCGGGTCCTCGGTCACGGGCACGTAGCCCGACGCCGGGAACAGCCCGAGCGAGACCGAGAGGTAGAGGATCGCGAGCAGCCCGAGCCAGAAGTGCGGGACGCTCAGCCCGGCGAGGGAGAAGCCGTTGGCCACCCACTCGGGCCACCGGCCGCGGTAGACGGCGGCGAGCGCGCCCCCGGCCACGCCGATGACCACCGCGAGCACGGTCGCGTACAGGGCGAGCCAGAGCGTGACCGGCAGCGTCGCCGCGATCAGGTCGGTGACCGGCGTGCCGGTGCGGATGGAGGTGCCGAGGTCGCCCTGCGCCAGGTTGGTGAGGAAGCGCCAGAACTGCACGATCACGGGCTGGTCGAGGCCGAGGTCGCTGCGCACCTGGGCGAGCGTCGCCGGGTCGGCCTCCTCCCCGGCCAGCGCGAGCGCCGGGTCGCCGGGCAGCAGCCGGACGCCGACGAAGACGACCAGCGCGGAGAGCAGCAGCGTGATCGCCGCCTGCCAGAGCTTGTTGAGCAGGTACCGGGTCATCAGCGGCTCCTCACCCCTCCTGCAGGAACGCGGCCCGGCCGAGCCGGACGACGGCGTCGGGGAAGATCTCGACGCCGCCCACGTCACGGGTGTACGCGGCGATGTTGCGCACGCGGTAGAGGTAGATGATCGGGTTGTCCTCGCGCACCTGCGTCATCACCTTGCCGTAGATCTCGGCCCGCTCCGCGGTGTCGGTCGAGCGGGCGGCCTCGGCCATCCCGTCGTCGACGACCTCGTTGCTGTAGCCGGCGTAGTTGTTGCCGCCGCCGGTGGTGAGGAAGGCGTTCATGTTGCCGTGCGGGTCGATGCGACCCGACCAGCCCAGCAGGATGGCGTCGAAGTCCCCGGCCGTCTGCTGGTCGAGCAGCGTCGAGTACTCCACCGGCTCGATCTGCAGCGCGAAGCCGCCGGGCTCGAGCGACGCCTGCAGGGCCTGGGCGAAGCGCAGCGACTCCGCGGTGTTCGAGGTCTTCACCGTGATCGGGAAGGGGATCTCGACCCCCGCCTGCTGCAGCAGCTCGCGCGCCTTGGCCGGGTCGTGCGGCACGCACGCCTCGCCGGCCGGGCTCGCGTACGGCGACGTCGGCGGGATCGGCGAGCAGGCCGGTTGGTACCAGTTGTTGAAGACCGAGTTGACCAGCGCGTCGCGGTCGACCGCGTACGCGAGGGCAAGGCGCACGCGGGGGTCCTTCGCCAGCGGGGTGTCGATCTGCTTGGGCGGCTCCCCCGCCCCGTCCACGTTGCCGAGGTTGATCGTCATCGCCTGGTAGCCGAGCGAGCTGGTCTGCAGGACGCCGAGGTCGCGCTCCTTCGCCAGCGCGTCGACGTCCTGGGTCGAGATCGTGTCGGCGACCTGGATGTCGCCGGAGCGCAGGTTGGCCGCGCGGATGTTGGCGTCGGCCATGATCCGGTAGGTGATCGAGTCGAGGTGCACCTGGTCGGCGGCGTAGTAGAGCGGGTCGCGCTTGACCGTGATGGAGGTCTGCGGGACGCGGGAGACGAAGCTGAACGGCCCCACGCAGGTCGGCCGGGTGGCGAAGGAGTCGCCGAGCTCGTCCAGGGCCTTCGGCGACATGATCATGCCGGCGCGGTCGGCCAGGGCCGCGGTGAGCGGGGCGAACGGGGTCTCGTAGCGCACGACCACGGTCCGGGCGTCCTTCGCCTCGACCGAGCTGATGGGGCCCAGCTCGCTGCGCCGCGCCGAGGTCTTGAGAGTCAGGTTGCGCTCGAAGGTCGTCCGCACGGCCTGGGCGTCGAGGTCGGTGCCGTCGGCGAAGCGGATGCCGTCGCGCACCGGGATGGTCACCGTCCGCCCGCCGTCGGAGATCGTGGGCAGCGCGCTCGCGAGCTGCGGCACGACCTCGCCCGAGGCGTCGATGTCGTAGAGCTTCTCGCAGATCGTGTTCATCACGTAGCGCGTGTAGAGCGACGACGACGTCGTAGGGTCGAGCTTGTCCGGCTCCGCCGACAGGCCCATCACCAGCTCGCCGCCCTCGCGCACCGCCCGGTCCCCCAGCGCGTCGGAGGGCTGGTCGGGTCGCTCGGGCGCGGGCCCGGGGACCTGCACGGCGTAGCAGCCGGGCAGGAGCAGGACGGCCGCGGCGAGCGCGAGCAGCGGGCCGCGGACGCGGCGCGAGCGGGTGGCGGTGGCGGGGCCTCGACGGTTCGGCAGGACGGCTCCTCGGGTGGCGTGCGGACGGGTCGTCCTCGTGCGACGTGCTGCGGGGCGTTCGGCGGATCGTTCAACGAAACCAACCACGTCCTACCCGTCGGTGGGAAGAGTTCTCACGCTTTCCTTGGGCAATGTCCGTCGTCCTGCGCCCGCCGAGCAGGCCTCGGCGAGCCCGGTAACGTCCGCCGCCGTAGGCATCCCGACCCTCGGAGGCACGACGATGGCAGCGAGCACGCAGACCTGGGCGGAGCGTGAGTACGGCCTCGCCCTGCTCGTGCTGACCGCGGCGACGGGAGCCGTGGACGGGGTCAGCTACCTGGCCCTCGACCGGGTCTTCACCGGCAACATGACCGGCAACGTGCTCTTCGTCGGCTTCGGCCTCGCGGGCGTCGACGACATCCCGGTGCTCAACAACCTCGTCGCCCTGCTGACCTTCGTGCTGGGGGCGGCACTCGGCTCGCGCCTGACCCGCCGCGGGGCCGGCGGGCCGGTGAGGCTGCCCCGCTCGTCCATGGTCGTGCAGCTCGTGGTCGTGCTCGGGACGTTCGCGCTGGCCGGCGTCTGGCTCGGGCTGGGCCGGCTCGGCACCACCGAGATGGTGGTGATCACCGGGGTGCTCGCGCTGCTGCTCGGCGCCCAGGCCGCCGGGGTGCGCCACACCCAGATCCGCGACCTCTCGACCGTCGTCGTCACGATGACGATGGTCAACCTCGCCGCCGACAGCCGGCTGGCCGGCGGCGCGGGCGCGGCGTGGTTCCGTCGCGTGGGCGCCATCGTGACGATGGGTCTCGGTGCGCTCGCCGCGGCGCTGGTCATCCGCCACCTCGGCGGCGCCTACGCCCTGCTGCTCGCCGGCCTCCTGATGGCCGTCGGCACGCTCCTGCTGCTCCGCGCCCGCCGCTCCGACGCCCGCTACGCGGGCGCCGCCTGACGCGATGCTCGCCGAGCGTCGCCGGCTACTCCCACTCGATGGTGCCCGGCGGCTTGCTCGTGATGTCGAGGACGACGCGGTTGACCTCGCGGACCTCGTTGGTGATGCGGGTGCTGATGGTCTCGAGGACCTCGTACGGCAACCGGCTCCAGTCCGCGGTCATCGCGTCCTCGCTGCTGACCGGGCGCAGCACGACGGGGTGGCCGTACGTGCGGCCGTCGCCCTGGACGCCGACCGAGCGGACGTCGGCGAGCAGCACCACCGGGAACTGCCAGACGTCGCGGTCGAGGCCGGCGGCGGTGAGCTCGACGCGCGCGACGGCGTCGGCGGCCCGCAGGATCTCCAGCCGGTCGCGCGTCACCTCGCCGATGATCCGGATGCCCAGGCCCGGGCCGGGGAAGGGCTGGCGCCAGACGATCTCCGGCGGCAGACCAAGCTCGAGCCCGACCGCGCGGACCTCGTCCTTGAACAGCGTCCGCAGCGGCTCGACCAGCGCGAACTGCAGGTCGTCGGGCAGGCCGCCGACGTTGTGGTGGCTCTTGATGTTGGCCGCGCCCTCGCCGCCGCCGGACTCCACGACGTCGGGGTAGAGCGTGCCCTGCACGAGGAACTCGACCTCGCCGGAGTCGCCGCCCTGCGCCGCGGCCCGCTCGACGATGCCGCGCGCCGCGGACTCGAACGTCCGGATGAACTCCCGCCCGATGATCTTGCGCTTGGTCTCGGGGTCGGTCACGCCGGCGAGCGCGTCGAGGAACTGGTCGGCCACGTCGACGACCACCAGGTCGACGCCGGTCGCCTCGACGTAGTCGCGCTCCACCTGCTCGGCCTCGCCGGCCCGCAGCAGGCCGTGGTCGACGAAGACGCAGGTGAGCTGGTCGCCGACGGCCCGCTGGACGAGCGCGGCGGCGACGGCGGAGTCGACGCCGCCGGAGAGCCCGCAGACGACCTGCTTGTCGCCGACCTGGGCGCGGATGGCCGCCACGGAGTCGTCGACGATGCTCGCCGGCGTCCAGTCGGGCCGGCAGCCCGCGAGGTCGAAGAGGAAGTGCTCGAGGACCTTCTGGCCCGCCTGGCTGTGCAGCACCTCGGGGTGCCACTGCACGCCGGCGAGGCCCCGGTCGGTGTCCTCGAACGCGGCGATGGGGGCCCCCGCGGTGCCGGCCAGCGCGGCGAACCCGGGCGGTGCCGCCTCGACGGAGTCACCGTGGCTCATCCACACCGCGAGCTCGTCGGGCAGGCCCTGCAGCAGGGTCCCGGGGACCTCGACGCGCGCCTTGGTCCGGCCGAACTCGCTGAGCCCCGTCCGCGCGACGTCGCCGCCGAGGGCGGAGGCCATCGCCTGGAAGCCGTAGCAGATGCCGAAGGCGGGGACCCCGGCCTCGAACAGCCCGGCGTCGACCTGCGGGGCCCCGGGCGCGTACACCGACTGCGGGCCGCCGGACAGGATGATCGCCTTCGGCCGCTTCGCCATGACCTGCTCCACCGTCGCGGTGTGCGGCATGATCTCGGAGAAGACGCGCGCCTCGCGGACGCGGCGGGCGATCAGCTGCGCGTACTGCGCGCCGAAGTCGATGACCACGACCAGGTCGTGGTCGGCGGCCGGGCGCAGCGGCGTCGGCTCGGCCGTCTCGGCCGTCTCGGTGCTCGTCATGGGGGTCCTTCCCTCGGGCGAGAGGCAGTCTAGGAGTGGCGGGCGGGCGGGCCGGTCAGCGCGAGGGGCGGCGGACGACGTAGCGCCCGGCGTCCCCGAGCGCCGGCCAGCGCTCGATCGTCGCCCTCGTCGACGGGCTGAGCCCGGTGAGGGTGTCGAACCGCACGACCACGGCCGCGCCGCCGCTGGCCAGGTAGTCCAGCGCGAAGGCCTGCCACTGCTCGTTGCGGGCGCGGCCCACCTGCAGGTCGGCGCCCGGGCGGAGGTAGTAGGAGTAGCCACCCAGGTCGACCACCAGCGGGCAGCCGCGCTCCAGGTTGCGCGTGAGGGCGCCCGACTCGACGAGCACGGTGGGCTCGTCGGAGGTCACGCACCCCGGGGTCCCGGCGACGAGGCGGGCCATGGTCCGTCCGGCGAAGGGCGTGCCGAAGACGGTGCGGGGCGCGGAGAGCGCGGTGTACGCGGCGAGCGCGCCCACCACGGCCAGGACCACGACGACACGCAGCGGGGCGAGCTGCGACACGGCCCGGCTCACGGCCCCGGCCGCACGGCCGCCGAGCAGGGCCACGGGGGCCGCGACCAGGCTCGCGTAGTCGACCGTCCAGGCGGGGCTGACCGCGAGCAGCACCAGCCCGACGACCAGCAGGGCGACCGCCAGCCGGCCGGCCGCGCTGCGGAGCGCGACCACGACCGAGACGAGGACCAGGGCGGTGACGAGGACGAGCAGCGGCGTGACCCCTCCGGCCACCTGGCTGAGCCCGGCGGTGTCGACCGCGCGGGTGTACCAGCTGACGTCGACCTGGGGGCGGCCCAGCTGCGCGCCGACGACCATGTCCCACATCAGGCGCGGTGCGCGGAGGAAGAACGGCAGGCAGATCGCGACGGTCGCCGCCGCCCCGCCGAGGGCGAGCGCGACCGCCCGGCGACGCCCGTGCTCGAGGGCGCACCACGCCACGACGGCCAGCAGCGGCGCGACGCCCCAGATCTTGGTCGCGCAGGACGCCCCCAGCAGCAGCCCGGCGAGCACCGCCGCCCGGGTCGTGAGGTCGCCGCGCGCGGCGCGGGAGACGAGCCACACGGCGCCGAGCGTGAGCACGCCCGTCACCGCCTCGAGCGTCGTGGTCCGCTCGACGAAGATCGCCGGCACCCACACCGCGTACACGAGGCCGCCGACCAGGGCGGCGACCAGCCCCAGCCGGCGCAGGGTCGCGGCGACGAGCAGCGCGCTGAGGGTGCCCAGCAGCATCCAGGCGAGCCGGGCCGCGGCCATCGCCTCCGGGTGGCCGACGACGCGGCCGAGCAGGCCGAAGGGGGCCAGCGCGAGCACGATGCCCGGCGGGTGCAGCAGCAGGAAGTCGAGGTAGGGCCACAGCCCGTGCGCGAGGCCGGCGCCGGCGGCGTAGTAGACGCCGCCGTCGTAGCCGATGAGCCCGAAGAGGCCGCCGCCGTGCAGGACGGGCACCAGGCGCGAGGCGAACGCCGCCGCCGCGACCGCGACGAGGACGAGCGCGAAGGCGCGGCGGCCGGGCACCGGCAGGGGTGCCGCGGCCGGCGCCGGGGCGACCGCGGTCGTCGTCACGGTCGGGTCGAGCCGCGCAGCACCGCCTCGTGGTGCCGCACCACCTCGGCGACGATGAAGCCGAGCACCTTCTCCGCGAACTCCGGGTCGAGCCGGGCGTCCACGGCCAGGGCCCGGAGGCGGGCGATCTGCTGCGCCTCGCGGTCCGGGTCGGCGGGCGGGAGGCCGTGCTCGGCCTTCAGGACCCCGACCTGCTGGGTGATCGCGAAGCGCTCCGCGAGCAGGTGCACCAGCGCCGCGTCCATGTTGTCGATGCTGTGCCGCAACCGCGCCAGCTGGGCCGCCACGTCCGGTTCCACGGCAGCATCGTACGGGTCCCGGCCCCCGTGGCACCCGGCACGATCACCGGGCGCCACGGGGCGCAGGGCGGACCGCCCGAGGGCGGTCCAGCGCTCAGGCGTCCACGGAGACGACCGTGACGGAACCGTCCGGGTAGCCGACCCAGCCGAGAAAGCGCTGGTCCGCCGCCAGGTCCTTCCACGACGCGGTGAGCGTGAAGGGCTCCGCCGCGGTGACCGTGGTGCTCGCCGGGTCCACCGTGAGGTTGCCGACGGCGCCCGCCACGAGCCAGCGGCTGAAGGTGTACGGGCTGCTGGACGCACCCGCCGGGTCGGCGTACGGCAGGACCTGCACGACGTACGAGCCCGCCTCGGGCCCGACGAGGGTGACCTCCTCGTCCCCGCTGCCCGTCGCCGACTGACCGACCAACGTGGCTGCGCCGTCCTCGACCCGGAACACGTACAGGTCGATGTCGGACTCCGCGGAGTCGGCGTCGACGGCGAACCGGGCGAGCGTCGTGCCCTCGGCGACGGTCACGCCGAACTGGTCGGGCTGGCCGCCCTTCGCCACCTCGTCGCGCTGGGTGGTCGCGGGGACCAGACCGGCGGTGGTCGTCGCGAAGGACCCCGACTCCCCGGCGGTCAGGCGGATCGTGGCCGACCCCGACGTGCCGGTGCCGCTGACCTCGTCGGGCGCGCCGACGAGGGCCGGCTGGAGGGCGACCGGCAGCCGGGCCGAGGCCTTCGAGCTCTTGATGGTGACGGCGCCGAAGGCATACTTCCCGAGGGCGGCCGAGGTGCGGCGGAAGGTCAGGGCGACCGTCCTGGTCTGGCCGGCCTTCGAGAACTTCAGGGTCGAGGGGCTGGCCTTGGCGCTGAAGCCGCCGACCTTGGCCGACACCTTGTAGCTGCCCGACCTCACCGCGGTCACCTCGCGGGTCACCGTCTGGGTGCCCACGAGCTGCCCGACGGCCACCGACGGGGTGTTGAAGTCGCTCGGGTCGATCTCGCGGACCCCGCTCCCGGTGTCGATGCCCTGGCCCTCGAGGTAGGCGAGCCAGTCCTCGTCGGAGGAGTCGATGACGACGCCCGGCGAGAGCATCTTCGACGGCACGACGTTGCCCGCGCCCTGCGCGAACGCGTCGTCGCTCTTGTCGCCGTCCTCGTCGAGGGTCGCGGCCGCGGTGGTCATCAGCGCGGACTTGACCGCCATCGGGCTCCAGCGCGGCTCACGGCCGAGGTAGAGCGCCGCCAGCCCGGCCACCTGCGGGGCGGCCATCGACGTGCCGGAGAGGAAGTTGAAGGGCACCTGGTGGTTGGCCGTGTTCGGGGCCGAGGCGGCGAGGATGTCGACGCCGGGGGCCGCGACGTCCGGCTTGAGCAGGTCGCCGCCGTTGACCAGGGACGGGCCGCGGGAGGAGAAGCCCGCGACCTGCGGGTAGTCGATCGTCCTCGTCGAGGAGTTGCCCTTGGTGAGCGTGACGGTCGCCCCCGCGGTCGCCGCGTAGGTCTTGATCGCGGTCGAGTACGGCGGGTTCACGATGACGGTCGGTAGCGTGTGCAGGTCCCCGTCGAGCGAGTTGGGCGTCAGGTTGAGCAGCACGACCCCCACGCCACCGGCCCGCTTGACCTCCGCCGACTTGTCGACACGGGCGTTGCCCCCGCGGTCGCAGGCGACGACCTTGCCCGCCACCTTCGCGGGGTCGAGCGATCCCGCCTGGCACAGCGTGGCGTCGGCGTCGGTGGCGGCGGCCGCCTTGACGGCGACCGCGGTGACGAACGGCGCCCGACCGACCGCGGCGTCGACCGTGTTGGTCACGCCCGGGTAGCGCTGGCTCTTGCCGCCCGCGCCGAGGGCGACGGTCCCGTACCGGGGCTTGATCGAGCTCGCGGCGACGGTGGTCACCCACGGGGACGTGTTGTCCAGGGTCGAGGCGCCGGGCCCGGAGTTGCCGGCCGAGGCGGCCACGAAGATGCCGGCCGAGGCCGCCTGCAGGAAGGCGATCTGGACCGGGTCCACGAGCTCGCTCTCGCTGCTCGAGCCCACGGAGTAGTTGATGACGTCGACGCCGTCCTCGACGGCCTGGTCGATGGCGGCGACGAGGTCGCTGGTGAAGCCGCCGTCGTCCTCCTCCTTCTCGGCGGTCCACAGCGCCTTGTAGACCGCGACCTTGGCCGCGGGGGCGACGCCGGAGATCTTGCCGTACGAGCGCGAGCCGATCCTGGCCTCGACGCCGGTGTTGCCGGCGGCCGTGGAGGCGGTGTGGGTGCCGTGCTCGTCGCCGTCGCGCGGCGACACGTACTCGTCGGTACCGGGGGTGTTGCTGGCCAGCCAGGCGTCGCCGAAGTAGCGGGCGCTGACCAGCTTGGTGTTGCAGGCGTCCGCGGTGAACTTCTCGCCCGTCTGGCAGGCCCCGACGAAGACGCTGCCGTCGGACTTCACCATCCGCACCTGGTTGCCCGCCCGGTAGGGGCGGTACGGGTCCTTGCTCGGCGGGCCCGCGGTGCCCAGCGCGTCGCCGGCGAAGGACGCCGACTCCGGCCAGACGCCGGTGTCGACCACGCCGACGACGACGCCGCGGCCGGCCTTGGACGTGCCGCCGAGCTTCTTCCACACGCCCTTGCTCCCCGACAGGTCGAGGAAGTCGACGTTGTCGGTGTCGTCGAGCGCCTTGCGCAGGGTGTCCTTGCTGACGCCCAGCACGCCGCGGGTGCGCTGCAGGCGGGCGACCTGGGAGGGGTTCAGGTCGGCGACGAAGCCGTTGAGGGCGACGGAGTAGCTGCGGTCGACCGAGGCGCCGACGGCGTCGGCGACGCGCTCCTGCGAGCGGCGCAGGTAGTCGCCGTAGCGCGCGGCCGCCCGGCTGCCGACGTCGACCTTGCGGCCGGCCGTCGGCCTGGTCGCGGCGAACCCGGCGACGCCGCCGCGGTAGGACGCCAGCGGCTTGTCGCTGAGCGTGACGACGTAGCGGCCGGTGGCGGCGGGCGTGGGCAGGGCGGGCGTACCGGGCCCGCCCGGCGCGGCGAGCGCCGGGAGGGCGGTGAGCGACAGCGCCGCGCACGTGGTGAGGGCGAGCGCCCCGGCGGCGAGCCGGGACAGGGGGGAACGAGGCAAGAAGGACTCCGTGGGGGACGGAGCACCGCGTAGATTCGGCGGGGCTCGGGGGTGGTGCGGAGTCTGCACGACCAGGCCCGGCCGCCACAACCCCCTCCTGGGGGCCACCTCGAGAAGGGTCGCTGCGATGATCGTGCCGACGACGGGCCTCCCCGCGGTCCGCGCCGTCCGCCTCGGCCTCGTGGCGGGCCTGCTGCTCGCGGCCGGCTGGGGTTGCGGGGACGAGGCACCCGTGGAGGCACCGTCGACCGCGCCCGCCGCCGGGACGCGGCTCACGGTCACCGGGTCGGACGCGACCGGGGCGAGGACGACGTGGACCCTGACCTGCGACCCGCCCGGCGGCGACCACCCGGACCCGGCCGCCGCCTGCGCGGCCCTGGACGAGCGCGGGGCGACCGCCCTGCCGCCGGTCGACAAGGGCCGCGTGTGCCCGCAGGTCTACGGCGGGCCCGAGGTGGCGACCCTCAGCGGGACCTGGCGGGGACGCAGCGTGCTCGCGACCTTCTCGCGCACCGACGGCTGCCAGATCGCGCGCTGGGACGCGCTGGCGGCCCTCCTGCCGCCGTCCGGCACCTGAGCCCTGCCGGCGCCGGGGCGGGCTCGAGCCTCAGCCCAGGACGACCTCGACGCGCTGGAACTCCTTGACGTCGGAGTAGCCGGTCGTCGCCATCGCCTTCCGGAGCCCGCCGACGAGGTTCATGGTGCCGTCGGCCACGGTCGAGGGGCCGAGCAGGATCTGCTCGAGCGTGCCGACCGTGCCGTAGTGGGCCCGCTCGCCGCGCGGCAGCGTCTCGTGCCACGCCTCGGGGCCCCAGTGGAACCCGCGACCCGGGGCCTCCTCTGCCTTGGCCAGCGGCGAGCCGACCATCACGGCGTCCGCGCCGCAGGCGATCGCCTTGGCGATGTCGCCCGAGCGGCCCACGGAACCGTCGGCGATCACGTGGACGTAGCGCCCACCCGACTCGTCGAGGTAGTCGCGGCGCGCCGCGGCGACGTCGGAGGTGGCCGAGGCCATCGGCACGGCGACGCCGAGGACGGAGCGGGTGGTGTCCGCCGCTCCCCCGCCGAAGCCGACGAGCACGCCAGCCGCGCCGGTGCGCATCAGGTGCAGCGCGGCCTGGTAGGTGGCGCAGCCGCCGACGATGACCGGCACATCGAGGTCGTAGATGAACTGCTTGAGGTTCAGCGGCTCGGCCGTCCGGGAGACGTGCTCGGCGGAGACCGTCGTGCCGCGGATGACGAAGAAGTCCACGCCGGAGTCGACGACCGCCTTGGCGTACGCCTGGGTGTTCTGCGGCGAGAGCGCGCCCGCGGCGACCACGCCCGCCGCGCGGATCTCGGCGATCCGGGCGCCGATCAGCTCGGGCTTGATCGGCTCGGCGTAGATCTCCTGCATGGTGCGCGTCGCCACGGCCGCGTCGGGCTCGGCGGCGATCGTCTCCAGCAGCGGCTCGGGGTCCTCGTAGCGCGTCCACAGGCCCTCGAGGTTGAGCACGCCGAGGCCGCCGAGGCGCCCGAGCAGGATCGCGGTCTGCGGCGACATCACCGAGTCCATCGGCGCGGCGAGCAGCGGGAAGGCGAAGGTCCCGGCGTCGATGCGCCAGGTCAGCGAGACCTCGTCGTCGCCGCGCGTGCGCCGCGAGGGCACGATCGACACGTCGTCGAACGCGTACGCCCGCTCGGCCCGCTTGTTCCGCCCGATCTCGACCACCATGGGCGCCATCCTCCCGCATCCGCACCCGTGCCTCGCGCCGCGCTCAGCGACCCCGGCCCAGGTGGTCCCGCACGAGGGCGTCCAGCTCCGCCTCGCTCAGCCCGTCGACCTGGCGGGCGCGGTGGCGGTCCGAGCGCACCCAGCGCACGAAGAGCAGCGTCAGCACGGGCAGGTCGGCGACCTCGGCGACCGACCACAGCAGGTCGCCCGCCCAGTGCTGGTCGGTGAGCGGCCCCGGGAACCAGTGCGGCACGGCGCCGACCACCGCGCCCACGCCGTCGAGGACGTGCCCGGTGAGGCGCAGGACCAGGCCGGGGACCGCGTCGAGGACGAGCTCGAGGAAGGCGAAGCCGAACTCCGCGACCACGAAGACCTCGCTGCGCAGGCCCGTCTGGGCCGCGGCGGGCAGGACGAGCAGCAGCCCGAGCAGCGGCAGCAGGAGCGAGGTGGCCTCCTCCCCCGCCGGGCTGGTCCGCCAGGCCCCGGCCAGCGGGGTCAGGAACACGCAGAACACCGCGCAGGCCACCAGGGGCGCCACCACCGCGTTGCCGAGCAGCTGCGCCGGCCGGGACCCGACGACCCGCCGGAGGACCCGGGCACCACCGGGCGGCAGCGCGGCCTGCGCGAGGTCGAGCGGGCGCCCGAGCAGGCCCAGCAGCGGCACCACCAGCAGGAGCGCGGCCACGCGGGTGACGAACGCCCAGCGCAGCTCGCGGCTCTCCGCGCCGAGGAAGCCGAACGAGACTACCGCGTACGACCCCGCGCCCGTGAGCAGGAAGGCCACGGTCCGGCCCGGCGGCCAGCGGGTCCCGGCCCGGCCGGCCCGGCGCACCCCGATCAGGTAGGCGACCAGGACGGCCACCACGAGCAGGGCCGCCACCGGGTCGAACGACCAGGTCTCGAGGAAGGTGCGGACGCCGGGCACGGGCGGGACCGTCGGGCTCGGGCTAGCCGCTGTAGTTCGGCGCCTCGACGGTCATCTGGATGTCGTGGGGGTGCGACTCGCGCAGGCCGGCGGAGGTGATCCGGACGAACGAGCCGCGCTCCTTGAGCTCGGTGACCGTGGACGCCCCGGTGTAGAACATCGACTGCCGCAGCCCACCGACGAGCTGATAGGCGACCGCGGCCAGCGGCCCGCGGAAGGGCACCTGGCCCTCGATGCCCTCGGGCACGAGGTTGGCGTCGGAGCTGACGTCGCCCTGGAAGTAGCGGTCCTTGGAGTACGACGCCGAGCGCCCGCGCGAGGCCATCGCGCCGAGCGAGCCCATCCCGCGGTAGGTCTTGAACTGCTTGCCGTTGACGAACACCGTCTGCCCGGGGCTCTCCTCGCACCCGGCGAGCAGCGAGCCCAGCATCACGGTGTCGGCCCCGGCGACGAGCGCCTTGGCGATGTCGCCGGAGTACTGCAGGCCGCCGTCGCCGATCAGCGGGACGCCGGCCGGGCGGCAGGCCAGCGACGCGTTGTAGATGGCGGTCACCTGAGGCACGCCGACGCCGGCGACGACGCGGGTGGTGCAGATCGAGCCCGGCCCGACGCCGACCTTGACCCCGTCGACGCCGGCCTCGACGAGCGCCTTGGCCCCGGCGTACGTCGCGACGTTGCCGCCGACCACGTCGACGTGCGCGGCCGCGGTCTCGGCCTTGAGGCGGCGGACCATGTCCAGCACGCCCTGGGAGTGGCCGTGCGCGGTGTCGACGACGAGGAGGTCCACGCCCTCCTCCACCAGCGCCATCGCGCGCTTCCACGAGTCGCCGAAGAAGCCGACCGCCGCGCCGACGCGGAGCCGGCCCTGGTCGTCCTTGCTGGCGTCGGGGTACTGGTCGGCCTTGACGAAGTCCTTGAGCGTGATGAGCCCGCGCAGGCGCCCGCCCTCGTCGACGAGCGGGAGCTTCTCGATCTTGTTCGCGGCGAGCAGGGCCATGGCCTCGTCGCCCTTGATCCCGACGTGACCGGTGACCAGGGGCATCGGGGTCATGACCGCGCCGACCAGCCGGGTCGGGTCGGTCTCGAAGCGCATGTCGCGGTTGGTGACGATGCCGAGCAGGCGCAGGTCGCGGTCGACGACCGGGACGCCGGAGATGCGGAAGCGGGCGCAGAGCGCGTCCGCCTCCCCGATCGTGGCCTCCGGGGAGATGGTGATCGGCTCGTCGACCATGCCGGCCTCGGAGCGCTTGACCACGTCGACCTGGTGGGCCTGGTCCTCGATGGAGAGGTTGCGGTGGATGATCCCGAGGCCGCCCTGGCGGGCGATCGCCACGGCCATCCGCGACTCGGTCACGGTGTCCATCGGCGAGGAGATCAGCGGGACCTTCACGCTGATCCGCTTCGACACCCGGGTCGAGGTGTCGGCGTGGGAGGGGATGACGTCGCTCTCGTGCGGCTGCAGGAGCACGTCGTCGAAGGTCAGGCCGAGGGCTGCGAAGGGACCGGGGACGCCGGGCCCGGAGGCCCAGCCCTGCTGGTCGTACGGCGTCACCTCGCCCTCAGGACGCTGGTGGTCGGCGGCGGGCGGCTGCCCGGGGAGCATGGGCACGGCAGGGTCCTTCGTGGCGCTGGCGGAGAGCCCACTGTAGCGCCGCCGCCGCGTCCGGCATTCCCGTGCGGGACGCCGGACGCGGCGGCGGGCGGAGGCTCAGGCCGCGGCGGGCCAGCGCTCGGCGAAGCGCTCCCGGTGGTCGGCGGACTCGGTGACCAGCCGGCGCAGCCGGGCCAGCGCCCGGTGCTGTGTGACGCGGACCGCGTTGGCGGTGAGCCCGACGATCTCCCCGACGTCCTCGGCGCTCAGCCCCTCGGCGCGCAGCCGCACGACCTGCGCCATCCGCGGCGGGAGCCGCTCGAGCAGGGCGAGGGCCGCCGACACGTCGGAGCGGGCGATGGCCTGCTGCTCGGGGCCGAGGGCGTCCTCGACCTGCTCGGGCAGCTCGTCGACGAGCTGGAACGGGGTGCGGGCGTAGCGCCGCTGGGCGTCGGCCACCTTGTTGGAGGCGATGGCGTAGACGAGGGCCGCGAAGGGCGCGCCCTGGTCCTGGTAGCGCGGCAGCACGTCGACGACGGCGAGGCAGATCTCCTGCGTCGCGTCCTCGGCCGCCTCGGAGCCACCGCTGTAGGTGGCCAGGCGGGCCCGGCAGTAGCGCTGCACGGCGCTGCGCACGGCCGTGATCAGCAGGTTCACGGCCACGACCTCGCCGGCGCGGGCACGCGCCAGGAGCTCGGGGTCGGACAAGGCCTGGCCGAGGTCGGTGTTGGTCACCGGCGGACTCCATCAACTCCCCGAGCGGATGGACAGCACGATCTGGAGCGGCCCTGCCGGCGGCTGGCGCCGCGGTGGGACCACCTCTTGCTCTGGTGGTGCCGAGGCCGTGGTGACGACCTCGAAGCCCTCGCATCCCCTGTGAGCGATCCCCCGAACGACTCGGGCACCAGTCTCACGGACCCTTGCCTGCAACCGCTTGAAGCCGGTTCATCGTTACCGGATCGTGATCGCTCGACTGTTGCGCTACTTCATCGGGCAGCAGGCGAGCCCGTGAGCCACGTCGTGGTCCCACGACCGCCGTCCCGTCCCCGGACGGCACGAGGCCGCCCCGCCGGGTGGCGGGGCGGCCTCGTGGTGGTGCTGGTGCTGCTACGCCTCGGTGCTCGCGCCCGGGGCGGGAGCCTCAGTGCGAGTGGCCGTGGCCACCCGCGGCTGCGGGCTCCTCCTCCTCGGGCTTGTCCACCACGAGGGTCTCCGTGGTGAGCAGCAGCGCGGCGATCGACGCGGCGTTGGCCAGCGCGGAGCGCGTGACCTTGACCGGGTCGATGACGCCCGCGGCGATCAGGTCGCCGTACTCGTCGGTGCCCGCGTTGTAGCCGGAACCGGGCTCCATCTCGGCGACCTTCGAGGTCACGACGTAGCCCTGGACGCCACCGTTCTCGGCGATCCAGCGCAGCGGCTCGACGACCGCGCGACGCACGATCCCGACACCGGTCCGCTCGTCACCGGTCAGACCCAGGTCACCGTCCAGCGCCTTCGACGCGTGGATGATGGCCGAGCCGCCGCCGGCGACGATGCCCTCCTCGATGGCCGCACGCGTCGCGGACACGGCGTCCTCGATGCGGTGCTTCTTCTCCTTGAGCTCGACCTCGGTGGCCGCGCCGACCTTGATCACGCAGACGCCGCCGGCGAGCTTGGCGACCCGCTCCTGCAGCTTCTCGCGGTCCCAGTCGGAGTCGGTCCGCTCGATCTCGGAGGAGAGCTGAGCGACGCGCGCCTTCACGGCCTCCGCGTCACCCGCGCCGTCGACGATCGTGGTGTTGTCCTTGGTCACCACGACGCGACGGGCGCGGCCCAGCACCTCGAGGCCGACCTGGTCGAGCTTGAGCCCGACCTCGGGCGCCACCACGGTGCCGCCGGTGAGGATCGCGATGTCCTCGAGCATGGCCTTGCGGCGGTCGCCGAAGGCCGGTGCCTTGACCGACACCGAGGTGAAGGTGCCGCGGATCTTGTTGACCACGAGCGTGGACAGCGCCTCGCCGTCGACGTCCTCGGCCACCACGAAGAGGGTGCCCGACGCGCCGATGACCTTCTCCAGCAGCGGGAGGAGGTCGCTCATCGAGGAGACCTTGCCCGAGTTGATCAGGATGTAGGGGTTGTCGAGGACCGCCTCCATCCGCTCCGGGTCGGTCACGAAGTACGGCGACAGGTAGCCCTTGTCGAACTGCATGCCCTCGGTGAACTCGAGCTCGGTGCCCATGGTGTTCGACTCGTCGACGGTGATCACGCCGTCCTTGCCGACCTTGTCGAACGCCTCGGCGATCAGGCCGCCGATCTCGGCGTCGCGCGCCGAGATGGTGGCCACCGACGCCATGTCGGAGGTCGTCTGGACCTCGCGGGCGATCTCGTGCAGGCGCTTCGTGACGGCCTCGACCGCCGCGTCGATGCCGCGCTTGAGCCCGATCGGGCTGGCGCCGGATGCGACGGCGCGCAGACCCTCGTGGACCAGGGCCTGGGCGAGGACGGTCGCGGTCGTCGTGCCGTCACCGGCGACGTCGTTCGTCTTGGTGGCGACCTCCTTGGCGAGCTGCGCGCCGAGGTTCTCGTACGGGTCGTCGAGCTCGACCTCACGGGCGACGGTCACGCCGTCGTTCGTGATGGTCGGGGCGCCCCACTTCTTGTCGAGGACGACGTAGCGGCCCTTGGGGCCGAGCGTCACCTTCACGGTGTTGGCGAGGACGTCGACGCCGCGCTCGAGCGAGCGGCGCGCCTCCTCGTCGAACTGGAGGATCTTGGCCATGTGTGTGCTGGTTCCTCTGCTTCGGTGCTGCGGACTTACTTGGTGACGACCGCGAGGATGTCGCGGGCGTTCAGCAGCAGCAGGTCGTTGCCGTCGTAGCGCACCTCGGTGCCGCCGTACTTGCTGAAGATGACGACGTCGCCCTCGGCTACGTCGAGCGGGACGCGCTGGCCGTTGTCGTCGATGCGGCCGGGGCCGGTCGCGATGACCTTGCCCTCCTGCGGCTTCTCCTTGGCGGTGTCCGGGATGACCAGACCGAAGGAGGTGGTGGTCTCGGCTTCGAGCGGCTGGACGAGGATGCGGTCCTCGAGCGGCTTGATCGTGCTCGCCACGTCAGGCCCCTTTCACGGGTGTGTGCGGATCGTTCCGCGGTGTCTGTGATGTCTGGGTGGCCGGGGCGTCGTCGCGGGTGCCGTCCCGTCCGCCGACGCGGACCGGGGTCCGCGCTGGCACACTCCTCGTCGGAGTGCTAACTCGACATTAGCACTCGCCCTGACCGAGTGCCAGAAGGCCCCGGGCCCCGAGGAGGAGGGGCACCGTCCGGGGCTCAGCGAGCCCCGGAACGGCACACGGCCCCGGACCTGAGGGTCCGGGGCCGTGCCGCCGGCGCCCGGCCCAAGGGGGGGGAGGGCCGCACGCCGCGTCTGGTGCTGCTCGCGTCAGCGGACGAAGTCTAGTCCCGAGATCGTCTGCGAGTACTCGCCCCAGGTCTGGTTCGTGTACGGCGCGTAGATGTACGTCGACAGGCTGTCGTTGGTCGGGTCGACCTTCAGCATGCGGACCGGGTTCGTCTTGGCGTCGTGCATGGTGGTCAGGAACGAGTAGATCTTGTTGCCGTTCTTGCCGGTGTCGACCCGGGCCTTCTCCGCGTAGCCGACGTGGCCGGAGAAGACCATCTTGATGTTCGGGTACTGGCTGACGAGCTGGTCGAAGAGCTTCTGCCCGCTCGTGTCGCCGTAGCCCTGGTTGGACGAGTCGATGTCGCCGCCGCCGTTGAGGTAGCTGTGCGTCGAGACGATGACGTTGTAGTCGGGGTGCGAGGCGACGACCTGCTTGGCCCAGGTCACCACGCCCGGCCGCGCGCAGAACTCGAGGTTGAGGACCATCCACTTGAGCCCGCCCGCGGTGTAGAGCGAGTAGGTGTTGTCGATCTTGCCGGCCTCGTACGCCCCGCCCACGTCGCCGTAGTCGGCGGCGTCGAAGAAGCTGTTGAAGGTCGACGTGTCGCGCTGGAGCTTGTAGGTGTTCTTGGGGTCACGGGCGCTGCCGCCGACACCGGTCGCCTCGGTGTCGTGGTTGCCGATGCTCAGCGAGTACGGGATGTCCGCGTCGTGGAGCACGTCCATGGCCGCCTTGGCGACCTTCATCTGGCCGTGGTCGTCGGTGTCCCAGTTGACGACGTCACCGGTGTGGTCGACGAAGGCCAGCCCGGGCTGCTTGGCGAGCCAGGTGGTCCGGTTCTTCATCCGCGGGTCGGTCGGGCTGACGACCTCCATCTGGCTGTCGGGGATGACGGCGAAGCTGAACGCGCTGCCGTCCGGCTCCGGCGTCGGCGTCGGCTCGGTGGGCGCGGGGTCACCCGCGTCGCCGGCGGCGTAGAACGAGACGCCCTGGGAGCTCCAGCCGTCGTCGGCCAGCGCGCTGCGGTCGCTCGACGACACCGCCATGCGGTGCTTGTCGCCCTTGGCGTAGCGGTAGACCGGCACGGCGCAGTCGTCGGCCTCGGGGAGGACGTAGAAGCGGACGCCCTGGTCCTCGTAGCCCTCGTCGACGAAGGAGGAGACCTCGCCCGACTTCGCCGTGAAGAGGAAGTCGTTGGCGGACTTGTCGTACATGCGGTGCACGCCGACCAGGCCGTCCTCGTTGCTGCGCGAGGCAGTGAACAGCTCGCCCTCGTCGTCGGTGAAGCCGAGCAGCACCGCGCTCAGGACCTCGGTGGTCCAGTTGGTCAGCAGCGAGGCGCCGTTCTTGGGCTTGACCGTCTGGTAGATCGAGTCGTCGAGCGGGGCGCAGGCCCCGGTCGCGGAGGCGGCGGGTGCAGCGGATGCGCTGGGCGCGAACGCGGCGCTCGCCACGGCGGTGGCGAGCGCCACCGTCCACAGTCGTCGTGCGCGGGCAGTAGGCATTCTCAGGTCTCCTCGTGTTCGTCCCCCGGACGTCGCGGCCGACCATAGCCGAGTTCCCATTCAATTATAAACTTTCGGTAACGAGATAATGATCATGTAACACGATCACCCGGACTGTGGCAGCGGTGCACGACCAGGGCCACCGCGCCGTCGGGGGTGCGGCTCAGGATCAGGGTCGCGGAGGCGGATCCCTGCGGACGCAGGGATCGGCGCAGGTCGACGGGGTCGACGTCGAGACCCCTCCGCTTGATCTCGAGAGTGCCGATCCCCCGCTCCCGGACCCAGCGACGGAGCCGCTTGAGGTCGTACGGGAGCACCTCCTCCACCTCGAACGCGGTCGCTCCCGGGACGCTCACCAGCGTGTCCGACGTGAGGTAGGCGATCTGGGCGTCGAGCAGGCCCGCGCCGAGCCGCTCCCCCAGCGCCGCGACGGCGCCGGCGCGGATGACCGCGCCGTCCGGCTCGTGGACGTAGGTCCCGACGGGACGCACCTCGAGCCGCGCGTCGGTGGCGACGAGACGCTCCGCCGGCCACAGCAGCGCGCTCCGGCGGCCGGCGACGCTCCCCGGGCCGCTCCACACCCCGACCTCGACGACGTCGCCGCCGTGGCTGACCCACTCCGCCTCGGACTCCCGTGGCACCAGGGCGTGCGGCAGCGCCGGGCCGAGCTTGACACCGAGCACGCGCTCGGGCGACGCGAGCGCCAGCAGCGTCGAGAGGTCCGGGCTGAAGTCCTGCGCGCGCCAGACCCGGCCGCGGGCGTCCCGGCGGGCCGGGTCGGCGAACACGCCGTCCCCGGGCTCGAGCCCGGCGCCCAGCACGTCGGCGACGTCGGCGACGACGACCTCGGCCTTCGCGTGGCCCCCGCCCGCCCGGGCCGCCTCGACCGCACCGGCGAGGTTCGCCCGGGCGACGTCGGCCGTCGCGGGGTCGCGCTCGACGGCCACGACGTCCAGCCCGGCCCGGACGAAGGCGACGGCGTCGGCGCCGATCCCGCAGCCCAGGTCGACCACCCGCCGTACGCCCGCGTCGACGAAGCGCCGGGCGTGCAGCGCCGCGACGTCGGGACGGGTGGCCTGCTCCAGCCCGTCCCGGGTGAGCCAGAGCCCCAGCGCCGCGTCCCCGAACTTGGACCGCGCCCGCCGGCGCAGGACCACCTGGGTGAGGGCCGCGGCGGCGAGGTCGGGACCGAAGCGGTTCCGCAGGCGGGTGCCTGCACCCAGGGAGCCCGGGTCCGCCTCGGCCTCGGCCGCGGCCAGCGCCTCGACCGTGAGCCCGAGCGGGAGCGCGGTCACGAGCCGCTCAGACCAGGACGCGGCTGACGGGCAGCGACGAGTCCGCCCCGAGCTCGGGGCCGGAGGGGCGGCCCCCGGCGAGGATCACCTCGGTGCCGAGGACGGCGATCATCGCGCCGTTGTCGGTGCACAGCCCCGGGCGGGGCGTGCGCAGCGCGACCCCGGCCTCGGCAGCCCGCTCCGCGAGCAGGGCGCGCAGCCGGCCGTTGGCGGCGACCCCGCCGCCGATCAGCAGGTCCCGTGCGTCGGTCGCGGCGCAGGCGTCGAGGGCCTTGGCGCTCAGCACGTCGCAGACCGCCTCCTGGAAGCTCGCCGCGACGTCGGCCAGCGGGACGTCGAGGCCGTCGCGCTCGCGGGTCTCGACCCAGCGCGCCACGGCGGTCTTGAGGCCGGAGAAGGAGAAGTCGAAGCGGTGCCGCTCGAGGTCGCGGGCGGAGGTGAGCCCGCGCGGGAAGGCGATCGCGCGGGGGTCGCCCGTCGCCGCCCGGTCGATCACGGGCCCGCCGGGGTAGGGCAGGCCGAGCAGTCGGGCGACCTTGTCGTACGCCTCCCCCGCCGCGTCGTCGATCGTCGCGCCGAGCTCGACGATCCCGCGCCCGCCCTCCTTGCGGCTGGCGTTCCCCGCGATGTCGTCGACGAGCAGCAGCGAGGTGTGGCCGCCCGAGACGAGCAGGGCGACGCTGGGCGTCGGCAGCGGACCGTGCTCCAGCAGGTCCACCGCCACGTGGCCGGCGAGGTGGTTGACCCCGTAGAGCGGCTTGCCCAGCGCGTACGCGAGCGCCTTCGCCGCCGCGACGCCGACGACCAGGGCGCCCATCAGCCCGGGACCGGCGGTCACGGCGACCGCGTCGATCTCGGTGAGGTCGACGTCGGCCTCGGCGCAGGCACGTTCCAGCGTCGGCAGCATCGCCTCGAGGTGGGCGCGGCTGGCGATCTCGGGCACCACGCCGCCGAAGCGCGCGTGCAGCTCGACGCTCGAGGCGACCTCGTTGGCGAGCAGCTCGTGGCCCCGCACGATCCCCACGCCGGTCTCGTCGCAGGAGCTCTCGATGCCCAGGACGAGCGGGCCGGTCACGGTGCCTCCTCGGGCTCGGGTGCGGGCTCCGCCGACGGCTCGAACCCGGTGCGCTCGGCCGCGAGGTCGGTCTCGGTGTCGCGGACGGCCTCGGCGAAGCGGCCCGGCCAGGTCTCGAGGTCGTAGAGCTTCATGATCAGCGCGTGGCGGCCGGGGCCGTAGTAGTCGCGGCGCACGTGCAGCTGCTCGAAGCCGAGCCGCGCGTAGAGGGCGGTCGCCGCCTCGTTGGTCCACTCGACCTCGAGCATGACGGCCCGGGCGCCCGCGTGCCGCACCGCGAGGAGCCCGGCGCGCACCAGCCGGAGCCCGACGCCCTGCCGGCGGTGGGTCGGCGCGACGACGACCCGGTGCAGGTCGGCCAGCTCGCCGACCGTCGACAGCGCGACGACGCCCGCAGGCTGCGCGCCGCGCGCGAGCAGGACCGTCCGGCCCTGCCCGAGCAGCTCGCCCGCCCAGCTCCGCTCGCTCCAGCGCTCGTCGGGGGCGAAGCCCTCCTCCTCGAGGCGCAGGATCGCGGGCAGGTCGTCGCGCCGCGCGGGGAGGAGGCTGAGCTGCAGCGAGGCCACGGAGGGCTCGAGCCCGGCCGCCGCGCCCTCGGCGCTCACCGGCGCACCGCCTGGTCCGGCGGGAGCCGCAGCACCGACTTGCGGCGGCTGGGCTCGGCGGCGTCCGGGCGGCGCAGGTACAGCGGTTCGCTGCCGGCGTCCGGCAGCGCGGGGCCGCGCGCGGCGAGCAGACCGGCGTCGAGCGTGCGCGGGCCGTCGACGACGTCGAGCCGGTCGGCGTAGAGGTCGGCCCCCGGACCCACCGTCGGCAGCCGCGGGACGTCGTCGGGGCTGCTCACCTCAGGCCCTTGCAGCCGGGTGCCGTCGCCGGCGTAGCGCGCCCAGTAGACCTCGCGCCGCCTCGCGTCCGTGGCCACCACGAACTCGGGGTGGCCGGACCCCCCTGCGTGCGCGAGCGCGATCACGTCCAGGCTGCACACCCCGTGCAGGGTGGCGCCGCGGACGTGGGCCAGCACCTGGGCGCTGACGATCCCGACCCGCAGGCCGGTGAAGGGGCCCGGCCCGAGGCCGACGACGACCCGGTCGACGTCGCCGAGCGTGGCCCCCACCGCACCGAGGGTGCGGTGCACGAGGGGCACGAGCTGCTCCACGTGCGCCATCCGGTCGGTCACGCGCTCCGAGGCGAGGACCTCGCTCCCCCGGGCCACCCCGACCGTGACGTCGGTCGACGTGTCGAGAGCGAGCGTCAGGCCCGTTCCGGGCTCAGCCACGATCCACCTCCGCGTACGCAGGACGGCGCGGGTCGAGCGCGCCGAGGTCGACGCCGGACCAGCGCTCGCCGAAGGGTCGCAGGAGGGCGAGCCGGCCGCCCTCGGGGTCGTGCACGAGGTCGACCTCCAGGCGGTGGTCCCAGCTCTGCTCGACCAGGCCGCGGCCCCACTCGACGACCGTCACGCTCTCGGGCGCGCTCGCGTCGAGGTCGAGGTCGTCGAGCTCGGCGGCGCTGCCGAGCCGGTAGGCGTCCACGTGCACCAGCGTCGGCCGGTCCTCCGCGGTGGCGTGCACGCGCGACAGCACGAACGTCGGGGAGATGACCGCGCCCGTCACGCCGAGCGCGCGCCCGAGGCCCTGGGTCAGCGTGGTCTTGCCCGCGCCGAGCTCGCCGGAGAGGACAAGCAGGTCGCCGGCGCGCACGACCTCGCCGAGACGGCGTCCGAGCTCCTCGGTGGCATCGGCGTCGGGCAGCGTCAGCACCTGGGGCAGCGCCTTGGTGAGCACGACGCCGTGGGGCGCGAGGCGGGCGACGGCGTACCCGCGTCGCCCCCAGAACGTGATCAGCTCGGCGAACTCCTCGCGGGCGAAGAGGTCGACGCGGCGGTGGCCCTGCAGCGCGGCGAGGTCCTCGGCGGCCGCGACCATGGCGCTCGCGATGCCGTGGCGCTGGAAGTCGGGGTGCACGGAGACGCGGGCGAAGGTCGCCACGTCCTCCCTCGTGCTGCCCACGAGGATCGCGCCGGCGGGCCGGCCGTCGACGGAGGCGTAGATGCCGCCCCCGCGGCGCAGCGCCTCGGCGAGGCTCTCGGCCGTCTCCCGGTCCGCCGTGGAGGGCGGGTCGATCGGCGGCCGGGCGCCGAACGCGGCGTGCACGACCTCGACCATCGCCGCCGCGTGCTCCGCCGAGGCCACGACCACGACGGGCTCGGACTGCGGCGGATTCACGGCAGCGAGGTTACTGGCAGCCTCCAGCACGCCCGTCCGGCGAACAGGGGGTGAACGCACGAGCGGCACCCGCCCCCGTGGAGGTGGGTGCCGCTCGGTGCTGCAGCCTCGAGGTCAGGCCTGGGCGCCCCAGGTCTCGGAGCGCGGCTGACGGTCGGTCCGCGGGCCGCGACGCGGGGGACGGGCCCCCCGCGGGCCGCCCTGGCCGCCACCACGGGGGCCGCCGGGGCCACCCGGACGACGCCCACGACCGGCCTTGCGGACCGGCGGGTCGATGATCGCGCGGAAGTCGGCCTCGGACACCGCGTCGTACGACGGACGGCGGCCGCCGGTGAGGGTGTCGAGCTCCTCGTCGCCGGGGGTGCCGACCATCTGGTCGGCGGTCACGGCCGCCTGGCCGAGGAGGCGGGTGACCTCGCGGCGCTGGTGCGGCAGCACGAGGCTGACGACGACGCCCGTGCCGCCGGCGCGGGCCGTGCGGCCGGCGCGGTGCAGGTAGTCCTTGGAGCCGGCCGGCGGGTCGACCTGGAGCACCAGGCCGACGTCGTCGACGTGGATGCCGCGGGCCGCGACGTCGGTGGCGACGAGGGCGGGGACGGACCCCTCCTTGAACGCCTCGAGGATGCGGGTGCGGGCGCCCTGGGTCAGGCCGCCGTGCAGCGCACCGGCCATGACGCCGGCCTCGCGCAGCTGCTCGGCGACGCGGTCGGCACCGCGCTGGGTGCGCACGAAGACGATCGTGCGGCCCTCGCGGGAGGCGATCTCAGCGGTCAGCGGGGCCTTGTCGTGCGGCGCGACCTGGACCATGAGGTGGCTCATCGTCGTGACGCTGGCCTTGGCCGAGTCGACCTCGTGGGTGACCGGGTCGACCAGGTACTGCCGCACGATGCGGCCGATGCCCGAGTCGAGCGTCGCCGAGAAGAGCAGCCGCTGGCCGCCGCTCGGCACGGTGTCGAGGATCGTGGTGACCGCCGGCAGGAAGCCGAGGTCGGCCATGTGGTCGGCCTCGTCGAGCACGGTGACCTCGACGCGGCTGAGGTCGAGCTCGCCCTGCTCCATGAGGTCGATGAGGCGACCCGGGGTCGCGATGACGATGTCGACGCCGCGCGAGAAGGCCCGCAGCTGCGGGACGTAGGACATGCCCCCGGCGATGAGCACGGTGGAGAGCCCGGCCACGCGGGCCAGGGGCTCGAGCGCCTCGTTGACCTGCATGGCCAGCTCGCGCGTAGGCACCAGGACCAGGCCGCGCGGCGGCTTGCTCGCCTGGCCGCCGGTGAGGCGGGTGATCATCGGCAGGCCGAAGGCGAGCGTCTTGCCCGACCCCGTCTGGCCGCGGCCGAGCACGTCGCGCCCGGTCAGCGCGTCCGGGATCGTCGCGGCCTGGATCGGGAAGGGCGTCGCGATGCCGGAGGCCTCGAGCGTGGACACGAGGTTCGCCGGCAGGCCGAGGTCGGCGAAGGTGCCCTCGAAGGCGGGGGTGGGCGTCACGGCTGCGGTCTCCTCGACCTCGACGAGCTCGGGCTCGCGCTCGGAGTCACGCTCGCGGGGCGGGCGGACCTTGGTCGTCCGCGGCGCGGACGCGTGGTGCGAGCGGTCGGAGCGCTCGGCGTACGCCCGGTTGGCCGGACGCTTGTCGTCGTAGGAGTCGAAGAACGACGGACGGCCCGACGCGGTGCGCTGCGGACGGTCGTCGCGCTGGGGTCGGTCGTCGCGGCGCGGACGGTCGTCGCGACCGTAGGAGGAACGGTCGTCGCGGCTGCGCTGCGGGCGGTCGTCCCGGTTGTACGAGCCACGGTCGTCCCGGTTGTACGCGGGACGGTCGTCGCGGCCGTACGACGGGCGGTCGTCGCGGCTGCGCTGCGGACGGTCGTCGCGGTTGTACGAGGGACGCTCGTCGCGGCCGTACGACGGGCGGTCGTCACGGCTGCGCTGCGGACGGTCGTCACGGTTGTACGAGGGACGCTCGTCCCGGCCGTACGACGGACGGTCGCCGCGCGAGCGGTCGTCACGCCCGTAGGACGGACGGTCGTCGCGGTTGTAGCTCGGACGGTCGCCGCGCGAGCGGTCGTCGCGGTTGTACGAGGGACGGTCGTCACGGTTGAAGGCCGGACGGTCGCCGCGGGAGCGGTCGTCACTCCCGTACGCGGGGCGGTCGTCCCGGTTGTACGCGGGGCGGTCGTCCCGGTTGTACGCGGGGCGGTCGTCCCGGTTGTACGAGGGGCGGTCGTCGCGCGAGTACGACGGACGGTCGTTGCGCTGCGGGCGGTCGTCGCGCGGCGGGCGCGTCGACCACTCGCCGCGGACGCGGCCGGTGTCGCCGCCGCGGGAGGTGCCAGCGTCGCGGGCGGGACCGCCGCGCAGGGGTGCGCGGGGCTTGCCGCCGCTGCGGCGCGGGGTGTGACCGCGGGAGGCGCGCTCAGCCGCGGACCAGCGCTTCTTGGGGATGCCGTCGGCACCGTTGGACTTCGGGGACATGCGTCACTCGTTTCTCTCCCCGGGGTCGGGGGATCTCGGTCAGGTACGTCAACGACCGTGATCGACTGCAACGACTCTGTGCGCAGGAGAGGGAAGACGAACCCAGGTGCGCCGCTCTCGGTGGAGGGCGCTGCGTCCCGAAGGTGGATGTGCCGCTCGGGTTGCTCTCAGTGTACAGTCCTGGCCCCGCGGAGTCGAAACGGCGGCCTGCGACCCCACGTCGGTCCTCCGCCAGGCGGTCAGCGGCCCTCCGCCGCTCAGCCCGCGAGCGTCACCGCGAGGTCGGCCCGCCCGCGGGTCGCGGCGACGACGTCGGCGTTGACCTGGTCGCTGCCGGTCGCCCAGGCGAGCGCCTCCGCGTGGTCGGACCCGTAGGACTCCCGCCGGCGCACGAGACGGCCGACGCGGACGTCGTCGGGCACGTCGATGAACCACACCTGGTCGAGCAGCCGGGCCACCTCCGCCCACTCCCCCGTGGTGCTGAGGAGGTAGTTGCCCTCGGTGACGACGAGCGGCACCTCGCGCGGCACCGGCAGGGCCGAGCCCAGCGAGGTCTCGCTCGCCCGGTCGAACTCGGGCGCGTGCACGTACGGCTCCCGCTGGTCGCGCAGCCGCCGGAGCAGCGACACGTATCCGCCGACGTCGAAGGTGTCGAGCGCGCCCTTGCGCGCCCGGCTCCCCCAGGCCACGAGCGTGGTGTCGGCGAGGTGGAAGCCGTCCATGGGCACCAGCACCGCCAGCTCCGGGCCGAGCGCGCCGACGAGCGTCCGCGCCAGCGTGGTCTTGCCCGCACCGGGCGGACCCGTGATGCCGAGCAGCACCCGGCGACCGGACGCGGCGAGCCCGGCGGCCCGCTCGACGAGCTCGGTGGTGGCGACGCGGAGGGTCTCAGGCACGGTCAGCTCCCTGGTCAGTCCCAGCGGCGCGCTCCAGCACCCGGTCGTACAGGTCGTCGAGGACGGCGTCGAAGACGTCGGGGTGCTCCATCAGGCCGAGGTGCCCGCAGTCCGGCACCCGCAGCGCGGTGGCCTGCGGCATCAGCTCGATGATCTTGTCGGTGTGCTCGATGGGCGTGATCACGTCGTCGAGGCCGCCGACCACCGCGCACGGCACCTGGCTCATCACCGTGAAGGCCTCGTACTCGTCGAGCTCGGAGAAGGTCGGGTAGAAGTCGGCCACGACCTCCAGCGAGGTCTCGCCGAG
Source organism: Microlunatus sagamiharensis (assembly GCF_900105785.1). Lineage (NCBI taxonomy): Bacteria > Bacillati > Actinomycetota > Actinomycetes > Propionibacteriales > Propionibacteriaceae > Microlunatus > Microlunatus sagamiharensis. The sequence goes on along the minus strand of NZ_LT629799.1, from coordinate 186,366 downwards.
CATCTCGCTGGTGAGCTCGACGAGGTTCGCGGGCACGTCGGAGCCGAAGGCCATCCGCTTCGTCACCACGAAGCCGAGGTCGGTGCCGGCCCGCCGGCTCCGCTCCACGAGGTCCGGGACGCGGTTGAGCCCGGCGAGCAGCGGCGGCGCGACGCGCGAGAACACCCGGCCCGGGATGGCGCGCACCGGGGAGTAGTCGGCCATCTCGCCCGCCGAGGTGGAGAAGAGCGCGACCCCCTTGACCTGCGGGCCGAACAGCTCGGGGTGGGACAGCGCCAGGTGCATGATCGTCATCGCGCCCATCGAGTGCCCGACGAGCACGACGGGCCCGTCGCCGGTGACCTCCGCGAGCACCTGCCGGAGGTCCTCCGCGAGCTGCGGCACCCGGCAGTACTCCGCCGAGGAGTGCCCCGAACGGCCGTGCGAGCGCTGGTCGTAGAGCACCTCGCGCACCCGGCCGCGGAAGTGCTCGCGCTGGTAGAGCCAGCAGTCCATGCTCAGCGCGTAGCCGTGGACCAGCACGAGCGTCGGCGCGTCCTCGGGCAGCGGCGGCAGGGGGTTGCCGTACGCGGCCGCCGGGTCCTCCGCCCGCTCGTCGACCTCGACGTGGAGCGGCACCCCGTCCGGGGTGCGCAGCGCGGGCCCGCTCGAGCGCGGCGGGACGATCTTCGCGTCCTCGACGTCCGCCCGGCCGATCCGCTTGCTGACGACGCGCTTCTCGAGCTCGAGTCCCGCGGCGACCCCGCCGGCCGCGAGGGCGAGCACGCCCGCGACCAGCCCGACGCCGGCCCCGAGGTGGTGGCCCAGGCCGCCGCCCACCCACGAGGGCAGGGAGGGGTTCGGACGGGCCGAGGGACGGCGCGGCCGCGCCCGGAGCAGCCGGCCGGCGCTGCGGGTGCCGCTGCGGACCAGGTCGCGCGAGGCCATCAGCGGACCTCCGCCACCGTGGCCGAGGGGGTCGCGGTCGGGTTCAGGTAGCGGCGCGGCACGCGTGCCCCGATGCGCGTGACGACCTCGTAGCCGATGGTCCCGCAGACCGCGGCCCAGTCGGCGGCGGTCGGGACGTCCGGCCCCGCGCCGAACAGCGTGACCTCGTCGCCGGGCTCGGCCCGGCTCCCCGACCCCAGCTCGACGACGAGCTGGTCCATGCAGATCCGGCCGCGCACGGGAGCGCGGCGACCGCGGACGGTCACCTCGGCGACGTTGCCCGCGTGCCGCGGCACCCCGTCGGCGTAGCCCAGCGGGACCAGCCCGACGACGGTGTCCTCGGGCGCGGTCCAGGTCCAGCCGTAGGACACCCCGGCGCCGGCCGGGATGCGCTTGACCAGGGCGAGCTGGGCCCGCAGGCGCATCACGGGGGTCAGCGTCACGCCGGCGAGCGCGGCGAGCCCGGGGGCGGGCTCGACCCCGTACGCCGCGATGCCGACCCGCACGAGGTCGAAGCGCGCCTCGGGCAGGACCATCGCCCCGGCGGAGTTGGCCAGGTGGCGCAGCTCGGGCTCGAGCCCGGCCAGGCGCGCCTGCTGGTACGCGCGGTCGAAGGCGGCGAGCTGCACCGCGACCGAGGGGTGGCCCGGCTCGTCGGCCGCGGCGAGGTGCGACCAGAGCCCGACCAGGCGGAGCGCACCAGCGCCGACGGCCTCGGCGACCGCGGCGAAGAGCTCGTCCCAGCCGGCCTCGGGCGCGCCGTTGCGGGTCAGGCCGGTGTCCACCTTGAGGTGCACGCGGGCCGGACGTTCGGCCACCGCGGCGGCCGCGGCCAGCCGGGAGACGTCCTCGGCGCTGGAGGCGGAGACGTCGACGTCCGCCGCGACGAGGGGGCTGAGGTCCTCGGAGGGCCCGTAGAGCCAGCACATCAGCAGCCCGGTGTCGCCGGCGGTCCGCAGCGCGAGCGCCTCGCCCGGGGTCGCGACACCGAGCCAGCCGGCCCCGGCGGCCCGGGCCTCGCGGGCGCACACGAGCATCCCGTGCCCGTACGCGTCGGCCTTGACCACGACCATCAGCGCGGCGGCGCCGACGTGCCCGGCGAGCACGGCGACGTTGGCGCGGAGCGCGGCGAGGTCCACGTCGGCGCTCGCGGTCGCCGGGTCGATCGCGGGTCCGTACGCCGGCAGCGGGTCGGTGCCCGCCGCGCCGCTCACGGGTGCCGCTCCTGCCACCAGGCGCCCAGCCGGTCGGCGCACCGCTCGGCGAGGACGTGAGGCGGCAGCGGCCCGGGGTGCGCGGCGGCGGTCTGCGCCTGGAGCGAGGCCCCGAGCACCGCGGCCTCGTGCGCGGGACGGCCGGAGGCGAGCACCGCGGCGCACAGCCCGCCGAGCGTGTCGCCCGAGCCCGCGCGTCCGGTCCAGGACGGGCCGGGCACGGCGACCTCGACCGTGCGGACGCCGGGTCGCGCGACGAGCTGCGTCGCCCCCTTGAGCAGCACGGTCGCCCCGGTCCGCCCCGCCCCGGCCCGCACCGCGGCGAGCGGGTCGTCCTCGACCTCCGAGCGCTCGATACCGAGCAGCCGGGCGAGCTCACCGGCGTGCGGCGTCAGCAGCCACGAGTCGGGCAGCCGGTCGGGGCGGTGGCCGATGCCGTCGGCGTCGAGCACGCCGGGCACCTCGGAGGCCACCGCGTCGGCCACGGCCCGGTCTCCGTCGGCGCGCTCGCCCCAGCCCGAGCCGAGCAGGTGGGCCTGCACACGGCCCGGGGCGAAGACGACGTCGGGCAGGTTCGCGGTGATGGTCGCCCGGGCGGACTCCGGCCCGACGAACCGCACCATCCCGGCCCCGCCGTGCACGGCGCCGTAGGTGGCCATGATCCCGGCGCCGGGGTAGGTCTCGGAACCGCAGTCGACCCCGACGACGCCCTTGGCGTACTTGTCGCTCGAGCGGGCGGGCCAGGGCCAGGCGTCCGCCACGCGCGCGGCGTCCCAGGCGTCGAGCTCGGGCTCCTCGGCGGAGGTGTCGAGGCCGATGTCGACGAGCACGAGCCGACCCGTACGGGCGCGGGCGGGCTCGAGGAGGTGGCAGGGCTTGGCCACGCCGAAGGTCACGGTCACGGCCGCGCTGACCGCCGCACCGGGGACGGCGCCGGTGTCGGCCGCGACGCCCGAGGGCAGGTCGACCGCGACGACCGGGACGCAGGCGTCCGCCAGCCGCCCGACTAGGTCGGCGACGTCGTCGGGCAGGCCCGGACGGCCGCCGATGCCGAGGACGCCGTCCACCGCGAGGTCGTACGCGTCGAGCGCGGCGAGGGCCTCGGTCCCGACCACCCGGCCGCCCGCGGCGCGCAGGGCGGCCAGGCCCTCCGCGTGCGGCGTGCCGAGGACGCCGACCGCGTCGACCCGCACCCCGCGGCGCGCCAGCCGGGCCGCGGCCCACAGGGCGTCGCCGCCGTTGTTGCCCGGACCGACCAGGACGAGGACGTGGGTGCCGTAGACGTGGCCCGCACGGGTCCGCAGCTCGTCGGCGAGCACCGCCGCCAGCCCCGCCGCGGCGCGCTGCATCAGGGTGCCGTCGTCCTGCGGGCCCATCGCGGCCCGTTCCAGCCGACGGACCTGCTCGACGGTGAAGGCCTGCACGTCCGCGACCCTATCGAGTCGTCCGGAAGGCTCCGCGACGTCAGCCCTCGCAGACCACGACGGCGGAGGCGATGCCGGCGTCGTGGGACAGGCTCACGTGGATCGAGGTGATGCCGGCGGCCTCGGCCTGCGCGGCGACGGTCCCCCGCACGACGAACGTCGGCCGTCCGGTCGGGTCGGTCACGACCTCGGCGTCCTGCCACGACATCCCCTGCGGGGCGCCGAGCGCCTTGGCCAGCGCCTCCTTGGCCGCGAACCGGGCGGCCAGCGACGCCACCGGCCGCTCGGCCTCGGCGGGGGTGAACAGCCGCGCGACGAGCCCGGGCCGCCGCTGCAGCGTCTGGCCGAACCGCTCGACGTCGCAGACGTCGATCCCGACGCCGACGATCACTCGACGGTGACGGACTTGGCCAGGTTGCGGGGCTGGTCGACGTCGTGGCCCTTGAGGGTCGCGAGCTCGCAGGCGAACATCTGCAGCGGCACGGTCGCGAGCAGCGGCTGCAGCAGGGTCGAGACCTTCGGCAGCGGGACGAGCACGTCGGCGTACGGCAGCACCTCGTCGTCGTCGGCCTCGGCGAGCACGACCGTGCGCGCACCGCGCGCCCGGACCTCCTGCAGGTTGGACAGGACCTTGTCGTGCAGCATGTCGCGCCCGCGCGGCGGGATCACCACGAAGACCGGCAGCCCGTCCTCGATGAGCGCGATCGGGCCGTGCTTGAGCTCGCCGGCGGCGAAGCCCTCGGCGTGGATGTAGGCCAGCTCCTTGAGCTTGAGCGCGCCCTCGAGCGCCACCGGGTAGCCGACGTGGCGCCCGAGGAAGAGCACCACCCGCTCCTCGGCGAAGTCGGCCGCGAGCTTGAGCACCGGGTCCATGTCCTCCAGCACCGAGGCGATCGCGTCCGGCATCGCCGCGAGCTCGGCCATCGTGGAGGCGATCTCGTCGCCGAACTTGGTGCCGCGCACCTGCGCGAGGTAGAGCCCGAGCAGGTAGCAGGCGACGATCTGGGTGAGGAAGCCCTTGGTCGAGGCGACGCTGATCTCCGGGCCGGCGTGGGTGTAGATCACCGCGTCGGACTCGCGCGGGATGGTCGCGCCGTTGGTGTTGCACACGGCCAGCACGCGGGCGCGCTGCTCGCGGGCGTGCCGGATGGCCATCAGCGTGTCCGCGGTCTCGCCGGACTGGCTGATGGCGACGACGAGGGTCGTCGGGCCCACGATCGGGTCGCGGTAGCGGAACTCGCTCGCGAGCTCGACCTCGCAGGGGATGCGCGTCCAGTGCTCGATCGCGTACTTGGCGACCAGGCCCGCGTACGAGGCGGTGCCGCAGGCGATGATGATGATCTTGTCGATGCGGCGCAGCTCCTCCTCGGAGATGCGCACCTCGTCCAGCGTCAGGCGCCCGTTCTCGTCGTGGCGCCCGAGAAGGGTGTCGGCGACGGCCTTGGGCTGCTCGTAGATCTCCTTGCGCATGAACCAGTCGAAGCCGCCCTTCTCCGCGGCCGAGAGGTCCCAGTCGACGTGGAAGGGGCGCACGTCGGCCGGCACGCCGTCGAAGTCGGTGACCGTGACGTCGGAGTCGGTGATCACCACGACCTGGTCCTGGCCCAGCTCGATCGCGTCGCGGGTGTGCTCGATGAAGGCCGCGACGTCGGAGGCGAGGAAGTTCTCACCATCCCCCACGCCGACGACGAGGGGTGAGTTCCGTCGTGCGGCCACGACCTGGCGAGGGCCCTGCGCGTCGACCGCGACGAGGGTGAACGCGCCCTGGAGGCGGTGGCAGACGAGCCGCATCGCCTCGGGCAGCCCGACCCCGGCCGAGACCTGCTGGCCGAGCAGGTGCGCGACGACCTCGGTGTCGGTCTCGGAGACGCAGGTGACGCCGTCCTCGGCGAGCTCGGTGCGCAGCGCCGCGAAGTTCTCGATGATGCCGTTGTGCACGACGGCGACCCGGCCGTCGGCCGACACGTGCGGGTGCGCGTTGACGTCGGTCGGGCCGCCGTGGGTGGCCCAGCGGGTGTGGCCGAGACCGAGCCCGTCGGCGGGCAGCGCGTGCGCCGCGAGCTCGGCGTCGAGGTTCGCGATCTTGCCGGCCTTCTTGGCCACGTGGATGCGCCTGGTCGGGGGGTCGGAGGGGGGTCGTCCCCCCTCGGCAGCACCGCGCCCGTCGCTGACCACGGCCACGCCGGCAGAGTCGTAGCCGCGGTACTCGAGGCGGCGCAGCCCCTCGACCACGACACCGAGGGCCGGCCTCGGACCCACGTAGCCGACGATTCCGCACATGCGGCGCAGCCTACGGGAGCGCGGCGGCCCGGCCCGGAACCGGAGGAATCCTCCGCCGCGTCGCCCGCCCCGTGGCGAGAGGTTCCGCGCGCACGACCGGCCACTACTCTGGCCGACCGTGACGCAGTCGCAGGCGCTCGACGTCGAGGCCCCCTCCAGCCCGTACGTGGAGCGCAGCCGGGCCGACTGGGCGGCGCTCGCCGCGAGCGACGCGCTCGACGCCTTCAGCCTCGACACGGCGACCCTCGAGCGGCTCCGCGGCCTCGACGACCCCACCTCGCTGATGGACGTGCGCGAGGTCTACCTGCCGCTGTCGGGGCTGCTCACGCGCTACGTCGACCTCACCGGCGAGCTGCACCGCAGCACCGGCGACTTCCTGCACCTCTCGGTGGGCCGCACCCCGTTCGTGATCGGCATCGCCGGCTCGGTGGCCGTGGGCAAGTCGACGACCGCCCGCCTGCTGCGCGAGCTGCTGGCCGCCTGGCCGGGCCACCCCAAGGTCGCGCTCGTGACGACCGACGGCTTCCTGCACCCCAACGCCGAGCTGGCGCGGCGGGGGCTGATGGAGCGCAAGGGCTTCCCGGAGTCGTACGACCGGCGCGCGCTGCTGCAGTTCGTGGTGGACGTGAAGTCAGGACGTCCCGAGGTGGAGGTGCCCGTCTACAGCCACCTCGTCTACGACATCGTCCCCGGGCGGCGGCAGACGATCAGCTCGCCCGACATCCTCATCGTCGAGGGCCTCAACGTGCTGCAGCCGGCCGTCGCCCGCTCCGACGGCACGAACGGGCTGGCCGTCAGCGACTTCTTCGACTTCTCGGTCTACGTCGACGCCGACGCGGCGGAGATCCGCTCCTGGTACGTCTCGCGCTTCCTGTCGCTGCGCGAGACCGCCTTCCGCGACCCGCGCTCGTACTTCACCCGCTACGCCGAGCTGACGTCGGAGCAGGCCGTGGCGCGCGCCGAGCACCTGTGGGACACAATCAACGGCCCGAACCTGCACGAGAACATCCTGCCGACGCGCGGGCGGGCCACCGCGATCCTGCGCAAGGGCGCCGACCACCGCGTCGAGTGGGTGCGGATCCGCAAGGTCTGAGCCGCCGGGGCCGCGGGTCGGTGGTCGCGCCGCCTTCGTACGAGTTCAGGGACAATCCCTCGACGGACCGTCGCGCCGGGCACCCGTGCCGGTCCCCGCGGCTACGGTGGGGCCATGGCCCACGAGCACGTCCCGCAGCCGGCCCCCGCCCGGCTCAGCGCCGGCACGGCCTTCAAGGCCGGGTTCTTCGGCGCCTTCGGCGTCCTCGCGTTCTCGCTGCTGCTGACCCTCGTGGTCGTGGTCGTCGCCCTGGTCCTCGCCGCGCTCGGCGTCCTGCCCGGCGTGGCCCAGCTCTTCCAGGCAGTCACGGCCCCCTGACCCGACGCGACCGGGCCCAGGTGAGCTAGGTCGCGTTGATCAAGTCCGACGGGCGCTGACGAGGCCCCGCATCCCGACCGGCTGCGCCGGCCTCGCTCGGCGCAGCCCGCTGCGCTCTCGCTCCTCCGGCTAGCCGGACCGGGCGCGGATGCCCCGTCAGCACCTGCCGGGACTTGATCAACACGACCTAGACGGCACCCATCGCGTCGTCGAGAGCGGTGCGCGGCTTCGTGGTCGGGAGGGTCACGACGAACAGCGCGCCGCCGCCCGGGGCGTCGGTCACGAGCACGGTCCCGCCGTGCTGGTGCACCACGGACTCGGTGATCGCGAGGCCGAGCCCGGTGCCGGGCGTGGCCCGGGACGCCTCAGCGCGGTAGAAGCGGTCGAAGACGAACGGGCGCTCCGCCGGCTCCACCCCGCGGCCCTCGTCCGCGACGCGGATCTCCCCGCCATGCAGGCTGACCGTGATCGTCCCCCCGACCGGGGAGAACTTCACGGCGTTGTCCAGCACGTTGCCCAGCGCCCGGACGAGCAGGTCGGCGTCACCGTTCACGTGCACGGGGTCGAGGTCGACCTGCCAGCGCAGCCCGGTGGCCCGCATGCTCGTCCGGTCGACCGCCTCCTCCAGCACGGCCGTGAGGTCGACGTCGCCGAGCTCGGCCGCCGTCCGGTCCTCCCGGGTCAACCCGACGAGGTCGCTGACCAGCGTGGAGAACTCCACCAGCTGCGCCTGGACGTCACGCATGATCGTCAGCCGGTCGTCGGGGGGCAGCATCGCGCGCTGGCTGTCGGCGACCAGCAGCTCCACGTTGGTGCGCATGCTGGTCAACGGCGTGCGCAGCTCGTGGCCCGCGTCGGCGACGAAGCGGGCCTGGCGCACGCGGGAGACGGCGATCGTCTCGAGGAGGTGGTTGAAGGCCGTCGCGAGGCGACCGAGCTCGTCGTCCCGCTCGACCCGCACGGGCGAGAGCTCGTCCTTCACCGCCCGCTGCTCGACCTCGCGCGTGAGGCTCCTGACCGGGGCCACGCCGGCCCGGGCCACCCGACGGCCCACCCCGCCCGCCGCGAGGACGCTGAGGAGGCCGAAGACGAGGAGGGACGCGGCCAGCGCCTGCAGGATCTGCTGGATGGTCGAGAGCGAGCGCGCCACCAGCAGGGCCTGCCCAGGCCTGTCCCCCATCGGGAGCACGAGCACGCGGAAGGTCCCGGCCGTCGTCCGGACCGTCGTCCGGTGCAGGCCCGACCCCGTGCGGGCGACCTGGAACCCCTGGGCGTCCACCGGGACCACACCGGCGCCGGGGCCGGCGACGGTCGTCCCGTCGGCCGAGACGACGGTCGTGACGACGACGCCCAGGCCCGCGCTGCGGGAGAGGTAGCGCCGGACCGCCGCCGGCGACGGATCGGGGCCGAGCCCGCGGAGCGCCTGTGCGGCCGCCGCGTCCAGGACGTCGTCGATCGCCCTCACCGTGGTCGCCCGGGTGGCCGCGTAAGCGCTGAGACCGGTGACGAGGACCGCCAGGGCGACGATGAGCAGGGTGAAGCGACCGACCCGGCGCTCCAGGCTGAGACCCGACTTGGTAGGACCGGCGTCGGGGGTCGCCGGTCTGGTCATCGCGTCCGCGTCCTGCGCGGCTGTGGCCTCACAGGGCCAGCCGATCGCGGACCACCTCGGAGAGGCCCTGCGCCACCGAGTCGGCGACGTCGTAGCTCTCGGCCTCGACCATCACCCGGACCAGGGCCTCGGTGCCCGACGGGCGCAGCAGCACGCGGCCCGCGTCGCCCAGCTCGGCCTGGGCCTGCGCGACCGCGGCCAGGAGGCCCTCGTCGGTGCCGGCCCGGGCCTTGTCGACGCCGGAGACGTTGACGAGCACCTGCGGCAGGCGGTGCATGACGCCCGCTAGCTCGGCGAGGCTCCGGCCCGAGGTCGCCATCCGGCTCGCGAGGTGCAGGGCGGTGAGGACGCCGTCGCCGGTGGTCGAGTGCTCGGACATGATCACGTGCCCCGACTGCTCGCCGCCGAGGGTGTGCCCGGAGGCCTTCATCGCCTCGAGGACGTAGCGGTCGCCGACCGCGGTCTGCTCGACCGCGACGTCGGCGCGGCGCATCGCCTGCAGGAGCCCGAGGTTGCTCATCACCGTCGCCACGACGGTGTCGTTCTTGAGCCGGCCGCTCTCGCGCAGCGCGAGGGCCAGCACGGCGAGGATCTGGTCGCCGTCGACCACGCGGCCCGTGGCGTCGACCGCGAGGCAGCGGTCGGCGTCGCCGTCGAGGGCGATGCCGAGGTCGGCGCCGTGCTCGACGACGGCCGCGCGCAGCGAGTCCATGTGGGTCGAGCCGCAGTCACGGTTGATATTCAGACCGTCGGGCTCGGCGTGGATCCGGACGACCTCGGCGCCCTGGGCCTCGAAGGCGGCCGGGCCGGCGACGAATGCGGCCCCGTTCGCGCAGTCGATGACGACCTTGATGCCCTCGAGGCTCACCGGGGTGCCCACGCTGGAGACCAGGTGGGCGACGTACGCCTCGACGAGCGACGGCTCGTCGCGGACCCGGCCGACCCCGCCGCCGGTGGGGCGGGCCCAGGGCTCGCGGAGCCGCGCCTCGATCATGTCCTCCACGGCGTCGTCGAGCTTGACGCCGCCGCGGGCGAAGAACTTGATGCCGTTGTCGGGCATCGGGTTGTGGCTCGCCGACAGCATCACGCCGAGGTCGGCGCCCTGCCGGCCGGTGAGGAAGGCGACGCCCGGGGTCGGCACCACGCCGACCCGGACGACGTCCACGCCGGCGCTCGCGAGCCCGGCGACGACCGCCGCCTCGAGGAACTCCCCCGAGGCGCGCGGGTCGCGGCCGACGACCGCGAAGGGCCGGTGGCCGCGGAACTCGCCCGCCTCGGCGAGCACGTGGGCCGCCGCGACACCGAGGTCGAGCGCGAGCTCGGCGGTGAGCGCGTCGTTCGCACGACCGCGCACCCCGTCGGTGCCGAAGAGACGACCCACGCCCTCACCCAACCAGACGAAACGGACGAGACGCCGCAGGCGCGATCAGCGCTTGGAGTACTGAGGAGCCTTGCGGGCCTTCTTGAGACCGGCCTTCTTGCGCTCCTTGATGCGGGCGTCGCGGGTGAGCATCCCGGCCTTCTTCAGCGCGGGGCGGCTCGCCTCCTCGTCCACGGCGTTGAGGCAGCGGGCGATCCCGAGGCGCAGCGCACCGGCCTGGCCGGTGACACCGCCGCCGTGGATGCGGGCGATGACGTCGTACGAGCCGGACACCGCGGCGGTGCCGAAGGGCTCCTCGACGATCTGCTGGTGCACCTTGTTCGGGAAGTAGTTCTCGAGGTCGCGGCCGTTGATCGTCCACTGGCCGCTGCCCGGGACGATGCGCACGCGGGCGATCGCCTCCTTGCGGCGGCCGGTGGCGCCGGCCGCGGCCACGACGGCCGGGCGGTTGCCCGCGGTGGCGCCGGGGTTGGCCTCGGAGCGGTAGGCGATCTCGCGGTCACCCTCGGTGATGGGGGCGATCTCGGTGGTGGTGTCGGTCACTGCAGGAGTTCCTGTCGAAGATCTGGGTGTCGGGAGTCTGGTCAGACCGCGGCGGGCTGCTGCTGCACGACCTGCGTGATCGCGAAGGGCTGCGGCTGCTGGGCGGTGTGGGGGTGCTCCGGGCCCGCGTAGACCTTGAGCTTCTTGATGAGCTGCCGCGAGAGGCGGTTCTTGGGGAGCATGCCCCAGACCGCGAGCTCGACGACCTTGCGCGGGTCGCGGGCGAGCAGCTCGCCGGCGGGGACCGACTTCAGGCCACCCGGGCGACCGGAGTGGCGGTGGTAGATCTTGTCCGTGCCCTTGCTGCCGCCGAGGGAGATCTTCGACGCGTTGACCACGACGACGAAGTCGCCGCCGTCGACGTGCGGCGCGAAGGTCGGCTTGTGCTTGCCGCGCAGGAGGGTCGCGATCTGGACGGCGAGCCGTCCGAGGACGACGTCGGACGCGTCGATGACGTGCCAGTCCCTCGAGAGGTCACCGGGCTTGGGGCTGTACGTGGACACGGGTCGTGGACCAGCTCTCGGATCAGTGGGTGGATCAAGTTCGTTCGTGCAGTGCGGTGCGGTCGAGCTCGCGCATCCGCCTGGCCGGCAGGCCGGGCACGGCACTCACACGTGCGCGGACGCAACAGCCGTCCAAGATACCCGCGCCCGGCAAGGGTGGTCAAAACCACGAGCCCGGCGGGCGGTCGCCGTGGCAGGGATCACCCGGCCGGTGCGCCGCCCACCCCGCAAGACTATGTGGACGTCCTTCTAGATTGTCACCATGACCGACTCCACGACTGCCGCCCCGGCCCCCCGCACGGACCCGGTCGCCGCCGACGGCTCCGGCGCCGCGGGCAGCGGCCGCGACAGCCTGACCGTGACCGACAACCGCACGGGCCAGACGTACGAGCTGGAGATCACCGACGGCACCATCCGCGCCGCCGACCTCAAGCAGATCAGCGTCGGCGGGCAGGGCCTGGCGACCTACGACCCCGGGTTCGTGAACACCGCGTCGACGCGCAGCGCCGTCACCTATATCGACGGCGACGCCGGGATCCTCGAGTACCGCGGCTACCCGATCGAGCAGCTCGCCGAGCACTCGACCTTCCTCGAGGTGGCCTACCTCCTGCTGAACGGCGAGCTGCCGACGCAGCCCGAGCTCGACGCCTTCACCCACGACGTCACGATCCACACGTTCCTCCACGAGAACGTGCGCCAGCTGATGCAGGGGTTCCGCTACGACGCCCACCCGATGGGCATGCTGATGTCCTCGGTGAGCGCGCTGTCGACGTTCTACCCCGACGCCAACCAGATCTCCGACCCCGAGAACCGCAAGCGGCAGATCACCCGGCTGATCGCCAAGATGCCGACGCTCGGGGCCTGGGCCTTCCGCCACAACCAGGGCAAGCCGTACGTCTACCCCGACAACCGGCTCTCCTACGTCGAGAACTTCCTCGCGATGCTGTTCAAGATGAGCGAGCCGACCTACGAGGCCGACCCGCGCCTGGTCAAGGCCCTCGACGTGCTGCTGATCCTGCACGCCGACCACGAGCAGAACTGCTCGACCAACGCGGTCCGCTCGGTCGGCTCCTCGCAGGTCGACCCGTACTCCGCGATCGCGGCCGGCATCGGCGCCCTCTACGGCCCGCTGCACGGCGGCGCGAACGAGTCGGTGCTCAAGATGCTGCGCCGCATCGGCACCGTCGACAACATCCCCGGCTTCATCGAGGGGGTGAAGGCGGGCAAGGAGAAGCTCATGGGCTTCGGGCACCGGGTCTACAAGAACTTCGACCCGCGCGCGACGATCATCAAGAAGGCCTGCGACGACGTCTTCGAGGTCACCGGGGTCAACCCGCTGCTCGAGATCGCCCAGCAGCTGGAGAAGATCGCGCTCGAGGACGAGTACTTCGTCAAGCGCAAGCTCTACCCCAACGTGGACTTCTACTCGGGCCTGATCTACGAGGCCCTGCAGTTCCCGCCGGAGATGTTCACCGTGCTGTTCGCCATCGGGCGCACCCCGGGCTGGCTCGCGCAGTGGTCGGAGCTGGTGCAGGACAAGGAGCAGAAGATCGCGCGGCCGAAGCAGATCTACACCGGCTACCGGACCCGCGACTTCGTCCCCATGACGGAGCGCTGAGCCGCACCCCTCGTACGCCCGGGACCGCCCGGCAGGCCTCGTGCCTGCCGGGCGGTTCCGTGCCTGCGCCCGGCGGTCGCCGGCACGCGAGCGTGCCGTCGGCGGCGGCACCCGGGTCACAGCGGCAGCACAGCCCCGCACCAGTCGACCCATAGCCAGGCTCAGCACGATCCTCTCGACCCCCGAGACCGTCCGCGTCTCGCCGAGCCCGCGAGGACGTGCCCGTGCCCCGACGCCGAACGACGAGCGCCCGACCCCGCCGGCGTCGGCTCTGGCTGGTCCTGGCGGCCGCGGTCGTCCTGCTCGGCGGCGGGGGCGCGCTGGCCTGGAGCATGACCCGCGGCGCCTCGACCCCGACGGCGACCGAGCGGACCGTCACGGTGAGCAGGCAGACGGTGAAGGAGACGGTCGGCGCCACCGGCACCGTCGAGCCGGCCCGCCGCGCCGACCTCGCCTTCGGCGCCGGCGGCACGGTGACCTCGGTGAAGGTCGCGGTCGGCGACCACGTCGCGAAGGGCGACGTGCTCGCCACCCTCGACGACGACGACCTGCAGGCCGACCTCGACGCCGCCCGCGCCGATCTGGGGTCCGCGCAGGACGCCCTCACGACGGCGCAGGACGACACGAGCTCCACGACCGCGGAGCTGGACGCCGCCAAGGCCGAGGTCGCCGTCGACGAGAACGCGGTCTCCAGCGCCGAGGACGCCGTCGACGCGGCGAAGCTCAGGGCGACGTTCGCGGGCACGGTCGCGGAGGTCGACGTCGCGAAGGGCGACACCGTCGGGTCCTCGGGCTCGTCGGGGTCGTCCGGGACCGGTGCCGGCGGCAGCGGGTCGTCCGGCAGCGGCGCGTCGGGCACCGCCGTCACCGTCATCTCGACCGACCGCTACACCGTCGACGCGAGCGTCGGCAGCGCGGACCTGGCCAAGGTCACGAAGGGCCTGCAGGCCCAGGTCACGGTCGACGGGTCCACGACGCCCGTCTTCGGCACGGTCGCCTCGGTGGCCGTGATGGCCTCGTCCGGCACGAGCGGGACCTCGGGCTCGACCGGGTCGGGTGCTGGGTCGGGCACCGGAGAGGGCGGCACCTCGGCCAGCAGTGCGACCTTCCCGGTGACGATCGACGTCACCGGCACGCGCAAGGACCTCTACGCCGGCGCGACCGCGACGGTCTCGATCATCGTCAGCCAGCGCGACGACGTCCTCACCGTGCCGACCCTCGCGGTCTCCACGGCCGACGGCCAGACGGTCGTCACCAAGCTCGTCGGCAGCCAGAGGGTGGCGACGCCCGTCACGCTCGGGACCAGCTACGGCGCCACGACCGAGGTGACGAAGGGCCTCGCCGACGGCGACCAGGTCGTCGTCACCGTCCCCGGCCGCGTCGCCGGGTCCAACCCGTCGGGGCGCGCCGGGAGCGGCGGCGGCTCCGGGGGCGGGGGCTACGGCGGCGGCGGGTTCGGCGGGGGCGGCTTCGGCGGGGGCGGCTTCGGCGGGGGCGGCGCGGGCACCAGCGGGCGGACCGGCGGCACCGGGGCCGGCACGGACGGGGGCACCCGGTGAGCGGGGACGTGCTCGGCGGCTTCGGCTGGACGGAGGACACGGCGCCCGGACCGCGGGTGCCGCCACCGCCCGTGGTGCTGCCCGAGGCCGACGACGCCCCCGCGAGCGAGGTCGTCGTCGCGCTCGAGGGCATCAGCAAGACGTACGCGACCGGCGCCGCCGAGGTGCACGCCCTGCGCGACGTGACCCTGCGCATCGGGCGCGGCGAGTACGTGGCGGTGATCGGGCCCTCGGGCTCCGGCAAGTCGACCCTGATGAACATCCTGGGCTGCCTGGACGTGGCGACCTCGGGTCGCTACGAGCTCGACGGCGTGGACGTCGAGGACCTGTCCGAGGCCGAGCTGGCCGCCGTCCGGAACACCCGGATCGGCTTCGTCTTCCAGCAGTTCAACCTGCTGCCGACGCTGTCGGCCTGGCGGAACGTCGAGCTGCCCCTGGTGTACGCCGGCGTCGCCCGGGCCGAGCGCCGCGAGCGCGCCCACGCCGCGCTCGACCGGGTGGGGCTCGCGGAGCGCGTGGACCACCGCCCGAGCGAGCTCTCCGGCGGCCAGCAGCAGCGCGTCGCCGTGGCCCGCGCGCTGGTCACCGACCCCGCCCTGATCCTGGCCGACGAGCCCACCGGCAACCTCGACACGCGCTCCAGCGAGGACGTCATGGGCCTGCTCGAGGAGCTCCACACCTCCGGCCGCACGATCGTGCTGATCACCCACGACCTCGACGTCGCGGCCGCGGCGCGGCGCTCGCTGACGGTGCGCGACGGCGTCCTGCTCGACGCCGCCCCGGTGCCCGCGGCGAGCGGCACGTGAGCACCACGACGCTGCGCGCTCCGCGCGTACGGCCCGGCGAGACCCTCGGCATCGCGCTCGAGTCGGTCCGCACCCACCGGACGCGGTCGCTGCTGACCGTGCTCGGCATCTGGATCGGCATCGCCTCGGTGACGCTCACCGTCGGCCTGGGCCAGGGCGCGCAGCAGAAGGTGGCCGAGCAGATCGACAGCCTGGGCAGCAACCTGCTCGTCGTCTCCCCCGGCAGCTCGACGACCGGCGGCGTGCGCGGCGGGCGGGGCACGGCGACGACGCTCACGGTCGCCGACGCGCAGGCGCTCGCCGACCCCGCCGTCGCCCCCGACGTCGCGCACGTGGCACCGGTGCGGACCACCTCGGCCGTGCTCACCGAGGGCGCGACGACCTGGACGACCAGCGTCACCGCGACCACGCCGGACTGGCTCGACGTCCGCGCCCGCACGCTCGGCAGCGGGCGCTTCCTCACCGCCGCGGACGAGACGACCGCCGCCCACGTCCTCGTGCTCGGCGAGACCACCGTCTCCGAGCTCGGCCTGCGCCCCGGGGTCGGCAGCACGGTCACGCTCGGCGGCACGGCGTTCACCGTCGTCGGCGTGCTGGCCGCGAGCGGCTCCACGGGCAGCACCGACGAGGACGACCTCGCCGTGCTGCCGATGAGCACCGCCGACCAGGTCCTGGGGTCCACGGCTACGGGCTCGGTGTCGTCGATCTACCTGCAGGGCACCTCGGGCGACCGGCTCTCGGCGCCTACCAGGAGGCGTACGCCGCCCTCGCGACCCGGCACGACACCGGGGCCACGGCCACCGGCGGCACGGGCGGGTCGGCGGCCGCGGACTTCTCGATCACCAGCCAGCAGTCGCTCGTGCAGGCCGCCACGGCGACGTCGAGGACGCTCACGGTGCTCCTCGCGGGCGTCGCCGGGATCTCGCTGCTGGTCGGCGGCATCGGCGTCATGAACATCATGCTGGTCTCGGTCTCGGAGCGGATCCGCGAGATCGGCCTGCGCAAGGCGCTCGGCGCGCCACCCGCCCTGATCCGGCGCCAGTTCCTCGCCGAGGCCTGCCTGCTCAGCCTCGCCGGCGGCGTGCTCGGGCTCGGGACCGGCTACCTGGGCGCGGTGCTGCTGCCGTCCGTGATCGACCAGCCGGTGGCCATCTCGCTGCCCGCGTCCTTCGGCGCGCTCGGCGTCGCCCTGGTCGTCGGCGTCGTCGCCGGCGTCTACCCCGCCTCGCGCGCAGCCCGGCTCGCCCCCATCGACGCGCTGCGCAGCGACTGACGTCGCCGCGCCTCCCGCTGCCTCCGCACCACCTTCTCCAGGAGATCCCGTGCCCACCTCCCCCACGTCCCGCACCCGGCCGCGTCCCGGCCGCGCCCGGCGCCCCGTGCTGCTGCTCGCCCTGGCCACCGCCGGCCTGACGCTGACCCTCGCGGGCTGCAGCGGTCCGGACGCCAGCACGCCCGGGTCCGACCCCTCGGCCGCCGCCGGACAGCGCACGGGCGGGTCACGGGCCGACGGCCAGCGCCCGCCGGGTGTCTCCGGGCTCGTCGCGGCCGTGTCGGGCAAGACCCTGCAGGTGCAGAGCGCCTCGGAGCAGACCGCGGTGACGTGGACCGGCAGCACGACGTTCACCGAGACCACGAAGGCGAGCCCGTCCGCGCTCAAGACCGGCCTGTGCGCCGCCGTACGGACCACGGGTGGTGGCTCGGCCTCGCCCGCCGCGCCGGCGACGCCCGCGACCGGTCCGCTCGCCGCCGCCTCGGTCACCCTCAGCCCCGCCGTGGACGGGTCGTGCACCGGCGGGTTCGGCGGGGCGTACGGCGGTGGTCGTCCCTCCGGCGCGCCCTCCGGCGCGGCTCCGTCCGGCGCTCCCTCGGGAGCCCGGACCGCGAGCGGCTTCGCGGGCCGCGGCACCGACGGCAAGGTCACCTCGGTCGACGGCTCGACGTTCGTCGTGGCCGCACGCGAGCCGGGCGGCACCGCGACCACCGACGTCACGGTCACGACGTCGGGGAGCACCACCTGGACCCAGGTCACCACGACGAGCGCCAAGGCGGCGACGGTGGGTCGCTGCGCCACCGCGACCGGGAGGACCAGCGGCACGGGCGCGCTCACGGCGACCACGGTCCGGCTGAGCGCGCCGGCGTCTGACGGGACCTGCACGCAGGCGTTCGGGGGCCGGCGCGGCGGCACCGGCCAGCCGGGCCAGGACGCCCAGCCCGGCCAGGGCGCCACCGCGCATGGCTGACCGGTCCGCCGTGCGGCGCGGGCTGACCTGGGGGCTGCCGGCGGTCCTCGTGCTGGCCGTGGTCGCCTGGTTCGCGGTCCGGGCGGGCACCGCGTCCGGCGCCGAGGCCGACCGCTTCGTGACCACCACCGTCGGCACCGGCTCCGTCACCCAGACGGTCGACGGCAGCGGCACGGTCGCGCAGGTGAAGGAGGCGACGGCGCGCTTCCCGGCCTCCGGACGGGTGACGAAGGTCGACGTCGCCGTCGGCGACGAGGTCGACGCCGGCGACCCGCTCGCCTCGATCGACGACACCGCGCTGGAGGCCGCCGTGCTCCAGGCCGAGCAGACCCTCGCGGACGCCCGGGTGACGCTCGCCGACGCCGAGGACGCGGCCAGCGCGTCGGCGTCCGCGTCCGCGTCGGCCTCCGCCGGCCCCTCCGCGAGCGCGACGCGGGCGAGCCCCGTCGCCAGCGCCCGAGCCACGACCGTGGCTCCCAGCCCCGCACCGACCCGGAGCGCGGGCGGGACCGGGACCGGCGGGAGCGGTGGTGGCAGCGGGTCCGGCGCCGGTGGCGGGGGCTCCGGTCACGCCGGCTCCGGTCACGGGTCCGGAGGGGACCTGCCCGCCGGGTCGTTGCCGACCCTGGCCCGGACGGTCGTCGAGGCCCAGGCCCGGCTCGACGCCCTCGAGCGGACGGCCGCCGAGCAGCTCGCGGCCGAGCGGCGGGCCTGCGCGTCCCTCTCCGTGACGCCGAGCGCCTCCCCCACGGCCTCCCCGAGCGCATCGGCCAGCCCGAGCGGATCGGCCAGCCCGACCGGCACGGCCACGCCGTCCCCGAGCCCGTCGGCGACACCCGGCACGACACCCAGCACGACGCCCGGCCGCACGGTCACGCCGTCCTCGGTGCCCTCCGTCGACGCCCGCACCCTCGCCGCGTGCATCGCCGCCGTGGTCCGGCTCCAGGAGACGCAGGAGGCGGACGCCGCGCAGCGCACGGCCTACGACACCGCCGTGAACGCTTTGGTCACGGCCGCGTCCCGTACGGGCAGCAGCGCGGGCGGCTCCGGCGGCTCGGGTTCTGGTTCGGGCGCGTCGGCCGGCGGCTCGGGGGGCCCGACCTCGGGTGGCGGCTCCACCTCGGGCGCCGGCGCCGGGAGCACGGCGGCGCACGGCTCGTCCGGTGGACAGCCGTCCGGCGGCAGCAGCGCGGGCGCAGGCTCCGGCGCGGGCGGGACGTCCGCCCGCGGCGGCCAGGCCACGACCGTGGCCGAGGCCGGGGCCGCGGTGACCAAGGCGCAGCTGGCGCTCGACAGCGCCGAGGCTGCACGGGACGGCGCGACGATGACCGCGCCCATCAGCGGCACCGTGGCCGCGGTGCCGTTCGCGAAGGGCGACACCGCGACGACCGGCGACGCGGTGACGGTCATCGGGTCGGGGTCGGTCTCCGTCGCGATGACCGTGCCGGAGGCGTCCTACCGACTGCTGAAGGTCGGGCAGGCTGTCGCCCTCACCACGCCGGGCGGGGGCGCGGCCACCGGCCGGGTGAGCGAGCGCGGGCTGCTGCCCGACAGCTCGACGCCGACGCCCACCTACCCGGTCACCGTCACCGCCTCCGGGCGCGCCGCCCGCACCCTGCCGACGGGGGCGACCGCGACGGCCGTGGTCACCGTGGCCAGCGCGGCTGACGCGACCGTCGCGCCGGTCTCGGCCCTCACCCGGGACGGGAGCAGCGGCACCGTCCAGGTCCTCGCGCACGGCGCCGTGACACGGACGCAGGTCACCCTCGGTGTCGTCGGGACGAGCACCGTCCAGGTCACCGACGGCCTGACCCCCGGCCAGGTGCTCGTCGTCGCCGACACCACGGCGGCACTGCCCACCACCAGCGCCGGCCAGGGGGCGCGGGCCCTCGGCGGCGGGGGCGGCTTCGGCCCGGGAGCAGGAGGCGCCCCACGGGCCGGCCGCTGACCGAGGGCGGGGCGGACGTTCAGCGGGCTCGGGCGACCCGCGCCTCGTCCCACACCGGCTCGTCGGAGGCGTACACGCCGCCGTCGGAGCCGAAGACCAGGAAGCGGTCCAGGCTGCGGGAGAACCACCGGTCGTGGGTCACCGCGACCACCGTGCCCTCGAACGCGTCGAGGCCCTGTTCCAGCGCCTCGGCCGAGGCCAGGTCGAGGTTGTCGGTCGGCTCGTCGAGCAGCAGCAGCGTCGCGCCGGACAGCTCGAGCAGCAGGATCTGGAACCGCGCCTGCTGGCCGCCCGAGAGCGACTCGAAGCGCTGCTCCGCGGCGTGCGCGAGCTCGTAGCGGTCGAGCTTGCGCGAGGCCAGCTCGCGGCCCATCCCCTGCCGGTGCTCGTCGCCGCGGTGCAGGATCTCCAGCAGCGTGCGGCCGGTCAGCTCGGGGTGCGCGTGGGTCTGGGCGAACCAGCCCGGGCGGACGCGCGCGCCGAGCCGCGCCTGGCCGGTGTGCGCCACCGGGGGGATGTCGAGCCAGCCGACCGGCTCGTGCTCGCGGTCCGGCAGCGAACCGCCCCGCGCCAGCAGGCGCAGGAAGTGCGACTTGCCCGAGCCGTTCGAGCCGAGCACGCCGACCCGGTCGCCGAACCAGATCTCGGTGCTGAAGGGCCGCATCAGCCCGGTCAGCTCGAGGTCGGAGACGACGACCGCGCGCTTGCCCGTACGCCCGCCCGACAGCCGCATCGTGACCTTCTGCTCGAGCGGGGTCGCCTCGGGCGGACCGGCCTCCTCGAACTTGGCCAGCCGGGTCCGCGCCGCCTGCAGCCGGCTGGCCAGCCCGTCGTTGAACTCGGCCTTGACCTTGTACATCTGCACCAGGTCGAGGATCTTCTGGTGCTCCTCGTCCCAGCGCCGGCGCAGCTCCTCGAGCCGGGCGAAGCGCTCGGCCCGCGCGTCGGCGAAGGTCGCGAACCCGCCGCCGTGCACCCAGACCGTGTTGCCCGCCGCGCCGAGCTCGAGCGCGGCGATCGCCGTGGCGGACTCGGCGAGCAGCTCGCGGTCGTGGCTGACCAGCAGCACCGTCTTGGGCGTCGCCCGCAGCTGCGCCTCGAGCCAGCGCTTGCCCGGCACGTCGAGGTAGTTGTCCGGCTCGTCGAGCAGCAGCACCTGGTCGGGCCCGCTCAGCAGCGCCTCCAGCGCCAGCCGCTTCTGCTCACCGCCCGACAGCGTGCCGACCTCGCGCCAGCGCGCCCGGTCGTACGGCATCCCGAGCGCGGCCGTGCAGCATGCGTCGAAGCGCACCTCGGTCTCGTAGCCGCCGGCGTCGGCGTACTCCGACAGCGCGGTGGCGTAGCGCATCTGCACGGGTTCGGTGTCGTCCTCCATGAGCTCCAGCTCGAGCGCCTCCACGGCCGCGTGCGCGTCGCGGAGCCGCTCGGGGGCGACGGAGAAGAGCAGGTCGGCGACCGTGCTCCCGTCGCGGAGGGAGCCGATGAACTGCCGCATGACGCCGAGCCCGCCGCTGCGGCTGATGGTGCCCTCCGTGGGCTCGAGGTCGCCGGAGACGATGCGCAGCAGCGTGGTCTTGCCCGCGCCGTTGGGTCCGACGAGCGCGACCACCGCCCCGTCGCCGACCCGGAAGGACACGTCGTGGAGCAACGGCCGCCCGTCCGGCAGGTCGTACCCGATCCCCGACAGCTCGACGTGTCCCACGGGCGGGAAGCGTAGGCGTCGCCGGGCCGCACGTCATCCGCGTTCCTGGCCCGTACGCGGTTGCGCTCGGCTAGCGTCCGGGCGTGCGCGGGCAGTGGCGGTGGGTCGTGGTCGGGGTCCTCCTGGTGCTCGGCGCACTCGCCAGCTCGGGCGCCGTGTGGCTGCACTGGCGCGCGTGCACCGGCCCGCAGGTCAGCACGGCCGACTGGGTCTACGCCGAGGACCCCGGCCCCGTCCTCGGTGACGCCTGCCTGCAGGCCATGGACGACGGCTTCTCGTTCCTCTACCCCGACGGCAAGGGCCCGTTCCGGCCGGAGGCGCTGTTCGGCCTGGCCCTCGCCCTGCTGGTCGCGGCGTCCTGGGCCGTCGTCCTGCTGAGCAGGACGTGGCGGCGCTCGACGCGCGCGGCCGGCGCGCTCACCCTCGGCCTGGTGCTCCTCGTCGCCGTCCTCGGCCTCCAGCCGCGCAGCGGGGCGATGGACCGGGTGTTCACGCCCGTGCAGCTCGTCCTCGGCCTCAGCGTGCTGCTGACGCTCGTGCTGGTCCTCGTCCAGGACGCCGGCAGCGCGCGCGACCGGGCCCGGGCGGCCCTCGCCCTGTGCGGGCCTGCGGCCGTGGGCTTCGTCGCCTTCGCGGCCGACTACTCACTCATGGTGACGATCAGCGAGGCGGACTGGGACACCCCGCCGTGGACCGGGACACCCACGGTGGTCGCGACCGCCCTGGCCGGGATCGCGGTCCTAATCCTGTCCGGACGCAGGCGCCGGCCGGCGCCTGCGGAAGCGGTGACCGGCACCGCCTGAGCCGTCAGGCCGCGAGCAGCAGGGCCAGCGCCGCGGTGTCGGCGTTGCCCGAGGGGTCGAGGCCGGTCCGCGTGTCGAGGCGGGTGACGGTGCCCTCGACGTCGGCCTGCACCCAGGCCGCGCGGTGGTCGAGCCCGAGGTGCGGCAGGCCGGGGAGGAAGACGCAGCCGGAGGCGACCTCGTACTCGGGGACCGCCCGCGGCGTGCTGCCCGGCGGGTGCAGGACCAGCAGGCCGGGCGGCGTGCTCTCGGCGAACTGACCGGGGCGCAGCGGGTTGCTGCCGATCAGCGAGCCCTCGGCCACCACGAGGCCCACGGCCCCGGGCTGCGGGTCCTCCGGCAGCTCCTCGCGGACGCGGAAGACGGTGCTCGTCCCGAGCAGGCCGGGCACGGCGGCCATCCGCACGGCGAGCACGAGGAACTTCGCCCACTCCACGGTGTCGTCGGGCCAGCGACCCATGAGCAGGAAGCCGTAGAGCGATCCGCGCGACTGCAGCGGGGCGACCTCGATCGACGGTCGGGGCGAACCCTCGGAGCTGGTCATGGACGACTCCTCCCACGCGGCGGTGGTGCGAGACCTCAGACTGCATCGCGCCGGACCCGGCCACAAGACGCGGCGCGCACCACGACCGAGTTGTAACAAGCGCCCCGCCCGTCGCGCGACCCGCCGACGGTCGGCTGCACCGCAGAATCAAGCGCCAGTTCGACGTCTACTCGTGTCCAGGGCCTGGCCAGCCCGACTGGCGCTTGATTCGGCGGTCACGGCGCTGCGGGCAGCCGCACCTCGGCACGCAGGCCACCGCCGGGGGCGCCGGTCAGCGCGATCGAGCCCCCCGCCCGGGCGACGAGCTCGCGGGCGATGGGCAGCCCGAGCCCGGAGCCACCGGCGTCGCGGTCGCGGGCGTCGTCGAGGCGAGCGAAGCGCTCGAAGACACGCTCGCGCTCCCCCGCGGGGATGCCGGGACCGTCGTCGGTGACCCGCAGCAGCACCTGCCCCTCCGGCCCGGCGAGCGCGTCGAGACGGACCCGAGAGCTCGCGTGGCGCACGGCGTTGGTGGTGAGGTTCAGGAGGACGCGGCGCAGCTCGGCCGGGTCGGCGCGGACCGCGAGGTCAGCCGTGACCTCGGCGGGCTCGACGAGGACGCCCTCGCGCCCCGGCGCGTCGGCCGCGACCTCGGCGAGGAGGGCGCCCACCGCGACCCGCTCGGGGTGCGCGGGCACCGGGCTGTCGGCGCCGCTGCGGGCCAGGAGCAGCAGGTCCTCGACCAGGGCCGAGAGCCGCTCGAGGTCGGGCGCGAGCTCGGCCGGCAGGTCGCCGCCCTCCCCCAGCCGCTCCGCGACCTCGAGCTGCACCCGCATGCTCGCCAGCGGGCTGCGCAGCTCGTGGGCCGCGTCGGCGACGAAGGCGCGCTGCCGGTCGCGGGCCGCCGCCAGCCGGTCGAGCATGCCGTTGAGGGTCAGCGCCAGCGCCCGGATCTCGTCGGCCGCGGGCGGCACCGGTAGCCGGGCGTCGGGGTCGGCACCCGGGCCCGCCTCGACCGGCGGCGTCCCGATCCGCTCCGCACCCGCCCGCAGGGCCTCGACCGGGCGCAGCGTCCGCCCCATGGCCACCCAGGCCACGGCGGCCATGACGAGCAGCACGGCCGGGAACACCACCAGCAGGCCCGCCCGCAGCGCCCGGCGCGCGGCCAGCACGTCGCCCACCTGCACCGCGACGATCACCGACACGGGGTCGTCCGCCGCCCCGGCGGCGACAGCCCTGATCCGGAGCGGCCCGGACGAGCCGAACCGCGCCCCGTCGACCAGCACCGCCTCCCCGGCGAGCGCGCCCTGCAGCTGGGCCGGGTCGAGCACCGGGACGAGGCGGTCCGCGCCGAGCGAGGCGGCGAGCACCCGCTGGCGCGCGTCGACGACCTGCACGAGCTGCGCGCCCGAGCTGGGCAGGGCGTCGGGCAGCCGGCCCTCGTCCACGAGCGCGGCGACCTCGTGCGCGCTCGACAGCGCCTCCCGGTCGAGCGTGCGGTCGGTCGAGACGCGCAGCGCCTGGTAGAAGCCGACGCCCCCGACCAGCAGCGCCAGGGCGACGCCGGTGACGCCGATGAGCAGCAGCCGCGTCCGCAGCCCCAGCCGCGGCCGGCCGGGCGCGAGGGGACGCACCACCTCAGCCGACCAGGCGGTAGCCCGCGCCGCGCACGGTGACCAGCCGCTCCGCGCCGATCTTGCGCCGGACGTAGCCGACGTAGACCTCGACGGCGTTCGGCGCGGTCTCCGCCGCGGCCTCCCAGACGTGGTCCAGCAGCTCGGTCTTGGTCAGCACGCGCCCCGCGTGGCGCGCGAGGTACTCCAGCAGCGCGAACTCCCGGCTCGTCAGCTCGACCGGCTCCCCGGCCACCGTCACCTCGTGGCTGGCCGGGTCGAGGCGCACCTGCCCGACCTCGAGCACGGTCGGCCGCGCGGCCGCCCCGCGGCGCAGCAGCGCCCGCAGCCGGGCCAGCAGGACCACGTACGAGAAGGGCTTGGTCAGGTAGTCGTCCGCCCCGTCGTCGAGCGCGTCGGCCTGGTCGTGCTCGCCGTCCTTGGCCGACAGCATCAGCACCGGCACCCAGTTGTCCGCCGCCCGCAGCCGCCGCACGACCTCGTAGCCCGAGAGCCGCGGCAGCATCACGTCGAGCACGACGGCGTCGTACGTCTCGCTGCTCGCCAGCGCGAGCCCCTCGGCCCCGTCGGCGGCCACGTCGACCGCGAACCCGTCGGCCCCCAGCCCCTTGCGCAGGGCGGAGCGCAGCCCGGGTTCGTCGTCGACGAGCAGCAACCGCATGGCACCAGTGTCACCGGTGCCGTCGACCGGAGCGCCCCAGCGAGCGGCGCCCGACTTCTCAGCCTCCTGACAGCGGAGGGCTTGCAGACTCTGAGCATGCGCACGCTCACCGCCCGACCGGCCCTGCGCTGGCTGGTCCCCCTCGCCGTCCTGCTGGTGGTCCTCGCGACCTTCCTCGCCACCACACGCGCCAACGCCAAGGCGCCGCTGCCCCAGATCTCCGCGCAGGACCTGCTGGTCAAGGTGTCGGAGTCGAAGGTCGACGGGCTCTCCGGCACCGTCGTGCAGAACGCCGACCTCGGCATCCCGGCGATCCCGGGCGGCAGCGACAGCCCCGGCGGCAAGCTGACCTCGCTGCTGTCGGGCAGCCACACGATGCGCGTCTGGTACGGCGCCCCCGACCAGGCCCGGGTCGCGGTGAACGACCAGTACGCCGAGACCGACGTCGTCACCAACGGCACCGACGTCTGGACCTACGACAGCCGCAAGAAGACCGCGACCAAGACCACGCTGCCGGCCCGCGACGAGGCCGGGGCGGGCGAGCGCAAGGCCCCGAGGGCGCGCCGCAGACGCCGCAGGAGGCCGCGACGGAGGTCCTGGCCAAGCTGACGCCCACCACCGACGTCCGCGTCGACCCCGAGGTCACCGTGGCCGGGCGGGCCGCGTACGACCTCGTGCTGACCCCGCGCGACAGCGCCACGCTGGTCAAGCAGGTCCGCGTCGCCGTGGACGGCGAGAACTACACGCCGCTGCGCGTGCAGGTCTTCGGGCCGGACGACAAGACCGCGCTCGACGTGTCGTACACCGACATCGCCTTCGGCCAGCCGGACGCGCGGATGTTCGCCTTCAACCCGCCCGAGGGCACCAAGGTCACCGAGAAGGCGGTCCCCGAGCGCAAGGAGCCGACCGCCGCGCAGAAGAAGGAGCTCGAGTCCCGCAAGGCCCAGGCCGAGCGCGACACCACCACGGTCGGCGAGGGCTGGAGCACCGTCGTCGTCACGAAGCTCCCCAGCGGGGCGACCTCGAGCAGCGACCCGACGCTCAAGGGCTTCCTGTCCCAGCTCAAGCCGGTCTCCGGCTCGTGGGGCACCGGGCGCGAGCTCGACGGCACGGTCGTCACCGCGATCCTCACCGACGACGGCCGCCTCGCGGTCGGCGCCGTGAACGGCGACACCCTGTCCCAGGCGCTCGCCCGCTGAGCGCGCAGCGACGACATCCAGACGGCGAGCAGGACCCGCGGATGAGCGCGGACGTGACCGGACCGGCGCGGGGTTCCTCCCCCGCGTCGGTCCGGACCCGTGCCCTGACCAAGCGCTTCCGCCACCAGACCGCGGTGGACGCGATCGACCTCGAGGTGCCCGCCGGGGCGGTGTACGGCTTCCTCGGGCCGAACGGGTCCGGCAAGACCACGACCATCCGGATGCTGCTCGGGCTGATCGGCGCCACGTCGGGCGAGATCGAGGTGCTTGGCGAGCCGATGCCGGGCGGTGCCTCCCGCACCCTGCGCCGCGTGGGTGCGCTGGTCGAGGGCCCGGCCTTCCACCCGTACCTCTCCGGCCGCGCCAACCTCGCGCGCCTCGACGCCGCGGACCCGCACAGCGACGCCCGGACCGCGCCCGCGCGCATCGACGCCGCGCTGGACCGCGTGGGCCTGCTGCCCGCGGCGACGAAGCGCTTCCGCGCGTACTCCCTCGGCATGCGCCAGCGGCTGGCCATCGCGAACGCGCTGCTCGTGCCGCGCGACCTGCTCGTGCTCGACGAGCCGACCAACGGCCTCGACCCGCAGGGCACCCGCGAGGTGCGTCACCTCGTCGAGGAGCTGGCGGCCGACGGCACCACCGTCCTCGTCTCCAGCCACCTGCTGAGCGAGGTCGACCAGATGTGCACCCACATCGGCGTGATGTTCGAGGGCAGGCTGGTCACACAGGGCACCATCGAGGCGATGCACGACCAGGCTCGCAGCGTCGACCAGGCCGTGCGCGTCGAGACCGACCGCGTCGACGACGCCGCGACCGCCCTGCGCGGCCTCGGCCTCACCGACGTGCGGCCCTCGGGCGGCCACGTGTCCGCGCGGCTCGGCGAGGTCGAGGTGGCCAAGATCGTCCCCGCGCTCGTCGACGCGTACGTCCCCGTGCTCGGCTTCACCGTCGTCCGGCCCTCGCTGGAGGACGTCTTCGTGTCCCTGACCGGGGAGGGCTTCGATGTCAGCGGCTAGCACGACGGGCGGGACCGACCTGCTCGTGGGCGGTCGGCCCGACCGTGACGTCCCCCGCACGGGCCGGGCGCTGCCGCTGCGGTTCCTGCGCTCGGAGCTGTCGATCATCTTCGGCCGGCGCCGCAACGTAGCGCTGCTCGCCGTGCTGGCGGCGATCCCGGTGCTGCTCGCCGTCGCGATCAAGCTGTCCTCGGACGGCGACCAGGGCGGCGGGGGGCCCGGCTTCTTCGAGGCGATCACCAGCAACGGTCTGTTCGTCGCCTTCGCCGCGCTGGCCGCGGAGCTGCCCCTCTTCCTCCCGCTCGCCGTCGCGGCCGCGTCCGGCGACGCGATCGCCGGCGAGGCCAACCAGGGGACGCTGCGCTACCTGCTCACCATCCCGGCGGGACGTACGCGGCTGCTGCTGACCAAGTACGCGGCCGTCGTGATCTTCGGGCTCGTCGCCACCGCCCTCGTCGCGCTGGCCGGCGTCGTCGCGGGCCTCGCGCTCTTCGGCGGCGGGGACGTGGTCCTGCTGTCGGGGACGACGACGAGCCTGCTCGACGGGGTCGGTCGGCTGGCGCTGAGCGTGCTCTACCTGAGCGCGTGCTTCGCCGCGCTGGGCGCGATCGGGATGTTCGTCTCGACGCTGACCGAGCAGCCGATCGCGGCGATCGTCGCGACCATCGGCGTGAACGTGCTGATGTTCATCCTCGACCAGATCCCGCAGATCTCCTGGCTGCACCCGTTCCTGCTCGTCGACCACTGGGCCGCCTTCGGCGACCTGCTGCGCGACCCCATGGCCACCGACGCCATCGGGCAGGGCCTGCTCGTCGCGCTCGCGTACGCCGCCGTGTTCATGACGGCGGCCTGGGCGCGGTTCGGCAGCAAAGACATCACCAGCTAGGTCCGGAGGCCCCGCCCGGGCAGCCGTCATGCTGGCCGGGTGGGTGCAACGCGGACGCGGGTCGGGCGGGTCGTCAGGAGGCCGGGGGTCCTCGGCTACCTCGGGGCCCTGGTGGTCCTGGGTGGTGGCGCTGCCCTGGGCACCCGGGCGGGCGCCGGGGTGGGCCTCCTGGCCGCGGTGGCCCTCGGCGGCCTCGTCCTCGCCTTCGTCGCCCTGCTGCTGCCGCGCCTCTCCGGCTCCGCGATGGCCCTCGTGGGGATCGGTGGCCTGATCCTGCTCGCCAACGCCGGGGACGGCCGAGGCGTCTTCGTCTGGCCCGGCGCGGTCGGCCTCGGAGCGACGCTGGCGACCGAGGTGCTCTGGCGCCGCCAGGAGGCCCGCCGCCCGCCGGGTGCGGACACCGCGCGGCTCCGGACCTTCCACGACGAGGCAGGCGAGCTCGTCGAACGGGCCGACCCTCCCGCCGCGGAGACTGGGCGCCTGGTCGAGCGGCTGGACGGCCGGTCAAGGACCGGGGTCAGCGTCCTGCGTCCACCGGCCCGCCTGGACGTCGGCGGGGACGCCCGCGGCCCCCTCCTCGTGGCCCTCTGCGAGGACACGACGGTGAAGCGCCCCGTCTGGTCGGTCGTCGCCTCCGAGGCGGCCCACCCGCCCGACGCCGAGGTGTCCGTCCGGGTCGCCGGGATCGACGCCTTTCTGCCGACGCGCTCGACCACGACGCTCGGCCCCGCCCTCGCCGCCCTGGAGGCGTTCCTGCTGACCGGCCGTCCGGCGGAGGGCGTCCCGTGGCGCGCCGACACCGAGGCCGAGGACCTCCGCGCCGTCTTCGACAACCTCGGTTGAAGCGAGAGACGAGTCGGTGCGGAGCGCTCCCCAGCGGGAACGCGAGGGACGACGTCCGGTGGGCACGAGCCGGAGGGGTCCGGGCCCGGTTCGGCGAACCTAAGATGCTTGAGTCCTGACCACCCCGACGACCGCACCAAGGCAGCGCGGCGAGGGGCAGGTTCGCCGGACCGGGCCCGGACTCCTCCGGCGATCCCGACCACCGACCCGGAAGACCGAACCTTGCCCACCGACACGAGAGCGCGCGTGCACCGCGAGGTGACGTCGTTCGTGCGCCGCTCCGCGCGCATGCGCGAGTCCCTGCGGCGGACGTACGACGCCCAGCTCGGCGGGCTCGTCGTGGACGTGCCGCAGGGCGAGCTCCGGACCTCGGTCGCGGCCGACGCTACCCCGCTCGACCTGCCCGCGCTGTTCGGTCGGGAGGCCCCCGTCGTGGTCGAGATCGGCTGCGGGCCCGGCGACTCCCTGGTGCCGATGGCCGCGGCTCGGCCCGAGGTCGACGTGCTCGCCTTCGAGGTCTACGAACCCGCGGTCGCGGCCCTCGTCGCCCGGCTCGTCCGCGAGGACGTCGGCAACGTCCGGGTGGCGCCGGTCGACGCGGTCGCCGGCCTCGACCGGCTGCTGGGCGAGGGTTCGCTCAGCGAGGTCTGGACCTTCTTCCCCGACCCGTGGCCCAAGGCCAAGCACCACAAGCGCCGGCTCGTCGACCGGGCCTTCGCCGACCTCGTCGCCTCGCGGCTCACTCCGGGCGGGCGGTGGCGCCTGGCGACGGACTGGGACGGCTACGCCGAGCAGATGCGCGAGGTGCTCGCCGCGCAGCCCCTCCTCGTCGCCGAGCCCGAGGACCGCGGCGACCGCCCGGTCACCCGCTTCGAGCGCCGTGGCCTCGCCGAGGGCCGCGCGATCACCGACCTGGTGTTCCGCCGTGCCTGAGCCGCACGAGGACGACGCGGGGGCGACTGAGCGCTGGCGCCTCGACGTCGCGTACGACGGGGCCGGGTTCGCAGGCTGGGCCACCCAGCCGGGGCTGCGCACCGTCGCCGGCGAGCTCGAGCGCTGGACCGGGACCGTGCTGCGCCTCGACCCCGCGCCGACCCTGGTCTGCGCCGGCCGCACCGACGCCGGCGTGCACGCGCGCGGCCAGGTCGTCCACGTCGACGTGCCCGCCGACCTCGGCTCCACGCCGGAGGAGCTCGCCCGCCGCCTGGCGCGGGTCCTGCCGCCCGACCTGGTGGTCCGCTCGGCTCACGTCGCGCCGGAGGGCTTCGACGCGCGGTTCGCCGCGGTGTGGCGGCGCTACGTCTACCGGCTCGCCGACGAGCGGACCGTGCGCGACCCGCTGCTGCGCGGCTTCGTGCAGGACGTACCCGGCACCCTCGACCTCGACCGGCTGTCCCCCGCGCTGCCCGCCCTGCTCGGGCTGCACGACTTCGCCGCCTTCTGCAAGCGCCGCGAGGGCGCGACGACCATCCGTACGCTGCTGGACCTCGGGCTCGAACGGGTCGGGTCGGGACCGCTGGAGGGCGTGGTGGAGGTGACGGTGCGGGCGGACGCGTTCTGCCACTCGATGGTGCGCTCGCTGGTCGGCGCCCTCGTGGCCGTCATGGACGGCCGCCGCGACACCGGCTGGCTCGTCGGGCTGCTCGACGCACCCGCGCGGGTCTCGTCGGTGCCGGTGCTGCCGGCGCGCGGGCTGACGCTGGAGGAGGTCGGCTACCCCGCCGACAGCGAGCTCGCGGCCCGGGCCACCGAGGCGCGCTCCGTGCGGGTGCTCGCGTGACGACGCACTACTTCTCCGAGACCCCGACCGGCCCGGAGCACCGCAAGCAGGTCGAGGTGGAGGTGTGGGGGCGGCCCTTCACCCTGACCACGGCGAACGGCGTCTTCGCCGGCGACGGGCTCGACCGTGGCACCGAGGTGCTGCTGCGCGAGTCGGCGCCGCCCACGGGCAACCCGACCGTGCTCGACCTCGGGTGCGGCTACGGCCCGGTCGCGCTGGGCATCGCGCTGGCCTGCCCGGACGCGCGGGTCGACGCCGTCGACGTCAACGAGCGGGCCCTCGCGCTGTGCCGTGACAACGCGGTCGCGCTGGGCGTGCGCAAGCGGGTCCGGGCCCTGCGCCCCGAGCAGGTCGAGCCCGGCCGGACGTACGACGAGATCTGGTCCAACCCGCCGATCCGCATCGGCAAGGAGGCGCTGCACGCGCTGCTGCTGACGTGGCTGCCGCGGCTCGCGCCGGGCGGCACGGCGCGGCTCGTGGTGTCAAAGAACCTCGGCGCCGACACGCTGCAGCGCTGGCTCGTCGAGCAGGGGTACGGCTGCACGCGCGCCGCGAGCAGCAAGGGGTTCCGGGTGCTCGTCGTGACGCCTCGCGTCGCCGCCTGAGCCGGGCCGACCCCCACCACCGCGGCCCACCACCCCTTCGTAAGGTGGTGGGCATGGCGTACACACTCCCTGATCTCCCGTACGACTACAGCGCTCTCGAGCCGCACATCTCGGGCGAGATCATGCAGCTTCACCACGACAAGCACCACGCGACCTACGTCGCCGGCATCAACACGGTCATCGACCAGCTGGCGGAGGCCCGTGACAAGAACGCCTTCGGCCCCATCAACGGCCTGGAGAAGACGCTCGCCTTCCACCTCGGTGGACACATCAACCACTCGGTCTTCTGGCCGAACATGTCCCCGGACGGCGGCGACAAGCCGACCGGCGAGCTGGCCGCGGCCATCGACGAGTTCTTCGGGAGCTTCGACGGCTTCCGGGCGCAGTTCGAGGCCAACGCCAACGCGATCCAGGGCTCCGGCTGGTCGATGCTGGTCTGGGACGCGCTCGGCCAGCGGCTGAACGTCGTCCAGCTCTACGACCAGCAGGGCAACCTGCCGCTCGCGCAGATCCCCGTGCTGCTCCTCGACATGTGGGAGCACGCGTTCTACCTGCAGTACCGCAACGTGAAGGCCGACTACGCCAAGGCGTGGTGGAACGTCGTCAACTGGGCCGACGCCCAGGAGCGCTTCCTCAAGGCGAAGGCGCAGACGCCCGGCCTCATCTGACCTGAGTCCGAAGAACGGGGATGGTTCGACACCGTGGAGGTGTCGAATCATCCCCGTTCTGCTTCTCCCCTGTGGATGAGGGGGTGAGCGGGGCCGGACGCGCAGCAGGATCTTGGGGTGACCGGGTCGGCCGAGGTGCTGCGCGCCCTCAAGCCGCTGGCCAACCTGCAGGCCGGCGTCGTGACGCGCGAGCAGGCGCAGGCGCACGGGGTCTCGCCGAGGGTCGTCTCACGACTCATCGACGAGGGCCTGTGGCGTCGCTTGGAGCGCGGCGTCTTCCTCACGGCCGACGTGGAGCCCTCCTTCGTGGCGCGGGTGTGGGCGGGAACGCTGCTGGGCGGTGACGTCGCCCGCGCCGCAGACCTCGCCGCCGCCCGGCTCCACGGCTTGGCCGACGAGGATCCCCCTCGGATCACCGTCCTGGTGCCCCACGGCCGGCGGCCCGCCGCGCGAAGCGGCTACGAGTTCGTCCGGGAGCGACCGGGAGTCCGTGGGCGGTCCGTGGGGGCTCCGCCGCGGACGACCGTCGAGGACACCGTGCTCGACCTGTCAGCCACGGCTCGGCCGGAGGACGTCGTCGGCTGGGTCACCCTGGCCGTGGAGCGGCGCAGGACGACGTCGCGCCGTCTCCTCAGGGCACTCGAGGGTCGAGGTCGACATCCTCGCCGCGATCTTCTGGAGGGGCTTCTCGCCGACGTCGCCGTGGGCGTCCGCTCCCCGCTCGAGATGACCTACCTCCGCGACGTCGAGCGCGCGCACGGGCTGGACGCGCTGGTCAGCCGTCAGGTCCCCTCGCGCCTGCACAAGGCGGTCCGCGACGTCTGCTACGTCGAGTTCGGGGTCGTGGTCGAGCTGGACGGGCGGCTCGGGCACACCGAGCTCGGGCGGTTCCGCGACATGGACCGCGACAACGACGCCAGCCTCGACGGCTTGCTCACCCTTCGTTTCGGGGCCACGGACCTCCACGGGAGGCCGTGCGCAGTGGCCGCGAAGGTCGCGCTGGCACTCAGGCAGCGCGGGTGGAGCGGGCTTCCGACCCGGTGCCACCGCTGCCGTTCTCTCCCCGCTACCCACTGGGGATGATCGCGCACCTGACAGGTGTCGAATCATCCCCGTTCCCGTCAGGGAGCGAGGCGCGTGCGTCTCCAGGCGTCCTCGACGCGGTCGTAGCGCAGGCGGTCGTGCATGCGGCTCGGCTGGCCCTGCCAGAACTCGATCATCGAGGGCACCACCCGGAACCCGCCCCAGTGCGGCGGGCACGGGACCTCGACGCCATCGAAGCGCCGCTCGACCCGCGCGTACGCCGCCTCGAGCTCCTCAACCCCGCTCACCTCGCTCGACTGCGCCGAGGCCCAGGCCCCGAGCTGCGAGCCGCGCGGGCGCGTGGCGAAGTACGCCTCCGACTCCTCGCGCGGTACCCGCCGGACGAGCCCCTCGACCCGGACCTGGCGCTGCAGCGGGTACCAGCCGAAGTGCAGCGCCACGTACGGGTTGACGACGAGGTCGTGGCCCTTGGCCGAGTCGTAGTTGCTGAAGAACACGAACGTGCCGTCCTCGACGGCCTTGAGCAGCACCGTGCGCGAGCTCGGCCGGTCCCCCAGCGAGGTGGCGACGACCATCGCCGTCGGCTCGGGGAGCCGGCCCTGCGCCTTGGCCTCGAACGCATCGGCGAGCCAGGCGTCGAAGAGGGCGTACGGCTCGGTCGGCGCCGACTCCTCCCGCAGGGTCCCGGAGTCGTAGTCCATCCGTTCTGAGGCGAGGTCGGGCACGTTCCCATCCTGGCAGGAACGCGGGACGTCCGGACCGCTCGGTCGGCCGGGTGGGAGGATGAGCGACCGTGACGGACCTCCGGATCCCCGCCGACCTGCTGCCCGCCGACGGCCGCTTCGGCTGCGGTCCCGCCAAGATCAGGCCGGAGGCGGTCGCCGCCCTGGCCGACGAGGGTGCCCGGCTGCTCGGCACCTCGCACCGCCAGAAGCCGGTCAAGAGCCTGGTCGGCGACGTCCGCGCCGGCCTCGCAGAGCTCTTCGCCCTGCCCGACGGCTACGAGGTCGTGCTCGGCAACGGCGGCTCCACCACCTTCTGGGACGTCGCCGTCAGCTCGCTGGTCGAGCGCCGCAGCGCCCACGCGAGCTTCGGGGAGTTCTCGGCCAAGTTCGCCGCCGCGGCCGCCGCCGCGCCGCACCTCGAGGCGCCGGAGGTCGTGACCGCGCCGGTCGGTTCCGTCGCCGTGCCGAGCGCCGTGCCCGGCGTCGACACCTACGCCTGGGCGCACAACGAGACCTCGACCGGCGCCCTCGCGCCCGTGCGCCGCGTGCCGGGCGCCGACGAGGGCGCCCTCGTCGTCGTCGACGGGACCTCGGCCGCGGGCGGTGTGGAGCTCGACGTCAGCCAGACCGACGTCTACTACTTCGCGCCGCAGAAGGGGTTCGGCTCCGAGGGAGGGCTGTGGTTCGCGCTGCTGTCCCCCGCCGCGGTCGAGCGCGTGGGGCGCATCGCCGCGAGCGGCCGCTGGGTCCCCGAGAGCCTCAGCCTGGCGGTGGCGCTCACGAACTCACGGCTCGACCAGACCCTGAACACCCCGGCCATCGCCACGCTGTTCCTGATGCGCGAGCAGGTGCGCTGGCTCCTCGACCGCGGCGGACTGCCCGCCGCGGCCGCCCGCACCGCGGACTCCGCGCGCCGGATCTACGGCTGGGCCGCCGAGAGCCCGTACGCCGTCCCGTTCGTCGCCGACCCGGCGCACCGCTCGCCGGTGGTCGCCACGATCGACTTCGAGGGCGTGGACGCTCCTCGGCTGGCCGCGGCGCTGCGCGCCAACGGCGTGGTCGACACCGAGCCCTACCGCAAGCTCGGCCGCAACCAGCTGCGCGTCGGCATGTTCCCGAACGTCGACCCCGACGACGTCAGCGCGCTCTGCGCCTGCGTCGACTGGCTGGTGGCGCACCTCGAGGGCTGAGCACGAACCGGGCTCAGCCCGGTCGGCGCACCACCGCGACGACGACGCCGGCGACCACGGCCACGACGCCGGCGAGGCCGACCGCGAGGTAGGTCCCGCGCTGCCGGGCCACGGGGACCGCGGCGGTGTCCTCGGGGTCCTCGTCGGACCCGGGGTCGGACGAGGCCGACGGGCTCGGCGACGCGGCCGCGCCGGGGACGGCCATGGAGACGACCTTGGTGTTCTTGCCCTCGCCCCCGACGAGCAGCGACCTGCCGTCGAGCGACAGGGTGAGGGCCTCGGCCTGCGCGACGTCGGTGATGTCCTCCGACGCCACGACCTGCCCCGACGTCCCGTTGACGACCAGGAGCTTGCCGTAGGTGAGGTAGGCGATCTCCTTGCCGCCGGGCAGGATCACGCCGTCGGTGAGCGTGGCGGGGACGTCCTTGATCCGCGTGAGCTTGTTGACGCCGTCGCGGCTCGGCTTCTCCGGCGCGCGGTAGAGCCCGCCCTGCGCCTCCTTGGTCGCGACGTAGAGGACGCCGGCCGGGGTGACGAGCAGCGTCTCCGCGTCGTGCGCCCCGTCGGGGTAGCGGAAGTCGTACGCCCGATAGGTCCGGACCTGGTTGTCCGGCTTGGGGTCGTCGAAGTAGTAGACGCGGATCGTCTTGCGCTTCTCGTCGTTGTCGCCGATGTCACCGACGTAGAGCCGGTCCTTGCGCCAGGCGACCGCCTCGGCGTCGACAGGGAAGGCGTTGAACCGCAGCGTCCCCTTGACCTTGCCGGAGGAGTCGACGCCGTAGACGACACCGGGCGCGCCCGAGTCGTTGACGGTCCAGTAGACCTTGTTCGTCGTGTCGCGGGCCATGCCGGAGTTCTCGGTGATCCGGCTGTCCTTGATCGTGAACGCGACCTTGCCCGCCGCCCCCGCGGTGACCGGGAACACCACGGCCAGGCCCAGCGCGACCGCTGCCGCGGCCGTCCCTCGCAGCGCCGCGCGCCTTCGCATCCCGTGCTCCCGCTCTGAGGTCTGGGCCGCACCTGATCATGCGACCAGGCGGCAGCGTACGTCCGACCAGTGTCCGGCGACGAGTCGTGCTCGCCCCGCACGCCACGCGCGGGGACCCGGGAAAGACCCTGGTCAGCCGTAGGTGCGCAGCAGCGCGGCCACCAGGACGAGGACGAGGAGCCCGACGAGCACGCCGGAGACGATCGTGCGGCGCGTCCGGGGGTTCACGAGGGGAAGGATAGGAGCGGCCCGGTCACCCTCCCCCTACCGTGGACGCCGTGGGCGAGCTGCGCGCGTACGTCGTGCCCGTCGCGACGCTGCGGTACCTCCTGACCGGCACCGAGCGGCGCGAGCGGGTCCTCGGACTGGTGCGCCGCGTGCTGCCGCCCGCCTCGGCGCCGGCCCCGCTCGGCCCGCTCTTCGCCCGCGTGCCCGGCACCCGTCCCGTGCCCCACGACGAACCGACACCGGCCGACCTGGACCGGCTCCTCGGGGGTGAGCCGGTCCCGGCCGGTCGGCTGCCGGCGACCTGGCGGCTCGTGGAGGCGGTGGCGGCCGGGCTCGCGACGGCGGCAGCCCGGGTGCCCTCCGCACGGCCGACGGACCTCCGGCCCCTGGGGCTGCCGCTGCCCGTCACCGACGCCGTGACGGCCGGCACCTGGACCTCGGCCCGGACGTCGGACGTGCCCGGGCTGGCCGCGATCGCCGAGCAGGCCGTCCCGGACGGGCTGGTCGTGTTCTGGACGGCCGACGAGGGCCGCGGCCCGACGGGGTGAGCCGCCGGGCCGCTGCCCGCGACCTCAGCGGTCGGCGACGACCTGCACGACCGACGGCCGCGGTCCGCGCCACTCCCCGCGCCGCGGACGCTCGCCCGCGCTGACGTAGTCGGGGAAGAACGAGTTCTGCTCCGCCCAGGTGCCGTCCTCGCCGGGGTGCTGCACCGCGACGAAGACCGAGCCGTCCTGGTCGTGGATCACCGGCCCGCAGGTCTCGGCCTCGACCGGCACCGCGAGGAACTGCACCAGGTGGCCGCGCTCACGCCCGGCGAGCGGCACCCGGAAGAGGCCGTCGTTCTTGGCGATCGAGCCGGGCTGGCCGTCGGTGGAGATCCAGAGGTTGTCCCGGCTGTCGAAGGCGATGTTGTCGGGGCACGAGATCGGGGCGACCGGACCCTCCCAGCCGGCGAAGTAGGTGCCCGCCTGGCCCTCGTCGCCGCACACCATGAAGAGGTCCCACTCGAAGGTCTCGGCGTCGCCGCGCCCGCCGGCCTCGGTGAGCTCGATGATGTGGCCGTTCTTGTTGGCCGCACGCGGGTTGGCCGCGTCGGGGCCCGGCTTGCCCGCCTTGACGCCGCGGTCGGTGTTGTTGGTGCAGACGACGTAGACCTTGCCGGTCTTCAGGCTCGGCTCGACGTCCTCGCAGCGGTCCATCGGGGTCGCACCGACCTTGTCGGCGGCGAGCCGGGTGAGGACGAGCACCTCCTCCACGCTCATGCCCTCGACCTGCGAGCGGCCGTCGCGCACCAGCGGCAGCCACCGCCCGGTGCCGAGGTTGGCGTTGTCGGGGCGCTGCTCGCCGGTGAACCTCGCGACGTACAGGTCGCCCTCGCTCAGCAGGCCGAGGTTGTGACGGCGCGCGGCGGCCGACTTCCCGGACCGGAACTTCTTGCTGGCCACGAACTTGTAGAGGTAGTCGAAGCGCTCGTCGTCGCCCATGTACGCGACCACGGTGCCCTCGTCGTCCACGCGGACGTTGGCGCCCTCGTGCTTGAAGCGGCCCATCGCCGTGTGCTTGCGCGGCGTGGAGCGTGGGTCGGTCGGATCGATCTCGACGATCCAGCCGAAGCGGTGCGGCTCGTTGGCGTAGCCGGCCTTGGTGGCGTCGAAGCGGTCGTCGACCTGCTCCCAGCCGTACGAGCTCGGCTTGTCCGTGAGGCCGTAGCGGGCGCTGCCCGGTGCGGCCGGGTCGGCCACGAAGTAGCCGTTGAAGTTCTCCTCGCCCGACAGCACCGTGCCCCACGGGGTCGTCCCGCCCGAGCAGTTGCCTAAGGTGCCGTGGACGCGGGTGCCGGTCGGGTCGGCGGCGGTCTGCACCAGGGCGGAGCCGGCGGCGGGCCCGTCCAGGAGGAAGGGGGTCGTGGCGGTGATGCGGCGGTTGAGCCGGGCGCCCTGGACGTAGCGCCACGGCCGCCGGGTCCCGCGGCGCTCGAGCTCGACCACGCTGAAGCCGTGGGCGGCCATGAGCGCGCGCAGCACGTCGGCCTCGGCCTCGGGGGTCGTGGTGGGCGGGAACATGATCTGCCGGTTGGTGTACTCGTGGTTGCAGCACAGCAGGGCCTTGCGGCCGCGACGGTCGGTCACGATGACGTCGGTGTAGTCGTTGTTGTAGCCGAACTGCCGCTCGGCCGCGTCCGCGTCGGGCTGGGTCGGGTCGAAGCGCGGCGAGTCGTGGAACAGCGGGTCGCCCCAGCGGATGATCGGGTGCCAGGAGAAGCCCCGCGGGACCGTCATCGCGTCGACGTCGTCGGAGACGGCCGCGATGGGCGTGAAGGAGAAGCCGCCGCGGACGGCGCGCTCGCCCGGGGCCGGGCGGCCCTCGACGGCGGCGGCCTCGGGCAGCCCGAGGAGCTGCGGACCGGCGACGGCGGCCGCCGCGACGGCACCGCCGACGAGCACGGCGCGCCGGCTCACGAGGGCCTGGCTCGCCACGGCGGCGAAGGTCGGTTCGGTGCTGAGGTTGGGCACGGGACGCGCGCAGGCGCTGTCGCACTTGAGCGCGCAGGTGACGGCGCTCCGGTTGCCGTGGGTCCGGCCGAGCATGGGCAGCAGGTCGGGCATTGGTCCTCCGAGGTCGTGGGGGGCGTACGCGGGAGGGTTCAGGGCGAGGGTGAACCGTCACCTCCAGGCGGGTGAACCACCGGTGAACTCGGGCCCGGCCCGCGCCCGGAGCGGGGGCCGAACTGTCAGTGCCGGGCCCTAGTGTCGAGGACGTGGTGAGAACGACGGACGAGGTGAGGGCGTGGCCGTGGGTGGCCGTCGCGCTGGTCTTCGTCGTGCTCTCGCCGGTCGCCTCGATGCTCACCCGCGACTCCACCGGACGCACCGTCGTCGGCTGGGCGGTCGTCCAGGCGCTGGCCACCGCGGCGGCCTTCCTCATCCCGCAGCTGCGCCAGATCCGCTCGGAGCAGCGGCAGTCCAAGGCCGAGGAGCGCGAGTTCGACACCCGCGTGGAGGTCAAGCTCGCCCTCAACGACGCCCTCGAGCCGATCGTCCGGCTCCTCGGCGAGGTGGCGCAGGAGCCCAAGCGGGGCCCGCGCGACCAGCTCCGGGCCCAGGCGGTGCCGCTGGTGCTCACCACGGCCGCGCAGCTGACGGGCGAGGACCGCGTACGTGCGTGCTGGTTCGCGCTCGAGCCGGGCCCGCCGCAGCGCCTCGAGCCGCAGGAGTCGCTCGGACGGGCCGGGCCCGTCACCACGGTCTTCACGGCGGGCACCCCGGAGGGCGACGCGGCCCTCGCGCTGGTGACGTCCAACGTGCCGCTGCGCCTCGACGACCTCGCCGAGGCCGACCAGGGGCTGTGGCGCCTGGACGAGGCGATGGGCTACCAGAGCCTGCTCGTGGTCCCCGTGACCGTGGCCAACGTGGCCTTCGGGGTCATCACCCTCGACGCGCTCGAGCCGGGGGCGTTCGACGACGACGACATGGCCCTGCTCTGGCTGATGGCCGGGCTGCTCGGCACGGCGTTGAGCATCCGGTGACCGGCCCTCCGGGGAGGGCCGGTCCCCTCCTGGTGCAGCACCTGGCGCGACGAGCCGCCGGGTGCTGGTCGGCGTTGGACACAGGTGCGAGAATGGAGGCGACCGAGGAGGTGACGCACGTGGCGATGACGATCGACGGTGACCACCACGACCGGCGGATCGAGGCGATCCTGACCGACCCCAAGGGGTACTTCGAGCGCGCCCGACGCCGCGCGGAGGCCAAGGTGCGCCGCGAGATGGAGCAGGAGCGCAGCTCCAAGCCCGACACGCGTACGGCCTGACCCACCCGGGCTGCCGCCAGGCTCCCCCGCCCGGACCCACCCGTTCTTCCACCCGTCCCTCGACGAGGCGCTCGCCTCGTGCTCGCGGGACGGGTTCGTGCTGTCCGGGCCGCATCGCCGCGAGCGTCGAAGACCGGGCGCCCGTCCCGCCTGGACGACGAGCGGATCACGACACGCCTTCCCGTCGTGATCCGAGAGGAGGAAGGCGGGACGTCAGGGGCGCCCGCCGCGAGCGGCCGGTGTCACAGCACCCCGGTGTGCTGCAGCAGCACCCGCGTGCCGATGAGGATCAGGATCACGCCGCCGGCGATCTCGGCCGGCCCGCCGAACCTGCGCCCGACGCGACGCCCCAGCAGCACCCCGACGAAGCTGAGCACCGCGGTGCACACCCCGATCAGCAGCACGGCCCAGCCGACGGCGACGTCCAGGAACGCGAACGAGATGCCGACGGCCAGCGCGTCGATGCTCGTCGCGACGGCCAGCACGAGCAGCTCGCGGACGGGCAGCGCGTCGCTGTCCTCGTCGGTGTCCTCGCCCCCGCGGACGGCCTCCCAGATCATCTTGAGGCCGATGAGCAGCAGCAGGCCGAAGGCGATCCAGTGGTCGACGCCGGTGATGTAGCGGGCGAACTGGCTCGCCAGCACCCAGCCGACCAGGGGCATCAGCGCCTGGAACCCGCCGAAGGTCAGCGCGATCGCGACGGCGTGCCGCAGGTCGAAGCGCGACATGTGCAGGCCCTTGCCGAGGGCCACGGCGAAGGCGTCCGCGGACACCCCGAGGGCGATGGCCAGCAGGCCGAGGAACGACATCAGGAGGTCCCCCGGCTCACGCCGGCGAGACCACCAGCACGAGGTCACCGCCCTCGACCTGCTGGATGGCGCTGAGCGCGAGGCGCTCGACCCGTCCGGCCACCGGCGAGGTGATCGCGGCCTCCATCTTCATGGCCTCGATCGTGGCCACCGTGCCGCCGGCCTCGACCTCGTCGCCCTCGGCGACCGTCACGGTGACCACGCCGGCGAACGGCGCCGCCACGTGACCCGGCCGCGTGGTGTCGGCCTTCTCCGCGGTCTTGACGTCGACCTTGACCGACTTGTCCCGCACGCGGATCGGGCGCAGCTGGCCGTTGATGGTGCACATGACGGTCCGCATGCCGCGCTCGTCGGGGTCGCCGATCGCCTGCAGCCCGAGGATCAGGCTCACGCCGCGGCCGATGCGCGCCGTGTGCTCCTCACCCGGCTGCAGCCCGTAGAGGTAGTCGAGGGTGTCGAGCCGGCTGACGTTGCCGTACGTCTCCCGGTAGGAGGTGTACTCGCGCGTGGGCGCCGGGAAGAGCAGCCGGTTGAGCGTGGCCTGCCGCGTCGCGCCGGGCACGTCGAGCGCCGCGGAGTCCTCGTCGGCCAGCTCGGTCTCGCGCAGCGGCACCGCGCGACCGGCGAGCGCCTTCGTCCGGAACGGCTCGGGCCAGCCGCCGGGCGGGTCACCCAGCTCGCCGCCGAGGAAGCCGATCACGGAGTCGGGGATGTCGTACGCCTGCGGGTTGTCCTCGAACTCCGCCGGGTCGGCCCCGACGGCCACGAGGTGCAGGGCCAGGTCGCCGACGACCTTGGAGCTCGGCGTGACCTTGGTCGGCCGCCCGAGGATCCGGTTGGCCGCGGTGTACATGGCCTCGATCTGCTCGAACTTCTCCCCCAGGCCGAGCGCGACGGCCTGCTGGCGCAGGTTGGAGAGCTGCCCACCGGGGATCTCGTGGTCGTAGACGCGCCCGGTCGGGCTGTCGAGCCCGGACTCGAAGGGCGCGTAGACGCGGCGCACGGCCTCCCAGTACGGCTCGAGGTCCATGACGGCACGCAGGTCGAGGTTCGTCGCACGCTCGGTGTTCTCCAGCGCGGCGACGAGCGCGGACGCGGGCACCTGCGACGTCGTGCCCGCCATCGGCGCGCTGGCCACGTCGACGGCGTCGACGCCCGCGTCCACGGCGGCCATCAGCGTCGCGAGCTGGCCGCCCGCGGTGTCGTGGGTGTGCAGGTGGACCGGCAGGTCGAAGCGCTCGCGCAGCGCGGTGACCAGGGTCTTCGCGGCCGGCGGGCGCAGCAGCCCGGCCATGTCCTTGATCGCCAGGATGTGCGCGCCGGCCTCGACGGCCTGCTCGGCGAGGCCGAGGTAGTAGTCGAGGGTGTAGAGCGTCTCGCGCGGGTTCGTCAGGTCGGCGGTGTAGCAGAGCGCGACCTCCGCGACCGTCGTCCCGGTCTCGCGCACGGCCTCGATCGCCGGGCGCATCTGCTCGATGTCGTTGAGGGCGTCGAAGATGCGGAAGATGTCGATGCCGGTGGCCGCGGCCTCGGCCACGAACGAGGTCGTGACCTTGGTCGGGTAGGGCGTGTAGCCGACCGTGTTCCGCCCGCGCAGCAGCATCTGCAGGGCGACGCCGGGCATGTTGTAGCGCAGCGCGGCGAGCCGCTCCCACGGGTCCTCGGCCAGGAAGCGGAGCGCGACGTCGTACGTCGCCCCTCCCCAGCACTCGACGCTGAACAGCTCCGGCGTCATCCGCCCGACGTACGGCGCGATGCGCAGCAGGTCCTTGGTCCGGACGCGGGTGGCGAGCAGCGACTGGTGCGCGTCACGGAACGTCGTGTCCGTGACCTCGGTGCGCGTCCGGGAGCGCAGGTCGGCGGCGAAGCCCTCCGGCCCCAGCTCCAGGAGCCGCTGGCGCGAGCCCTGCGGCGAGGGCTTGCTCAGGTCGACCCCGGTCGGGCGCTTGACCCCCGGGTCGAGGTGCGTCGGCGCAGCACCCCAGGGCTTGTTGACCGTGACCTCGGCCAGCCAGCGCAGCAGCTTCGTGCCGCGGTCGGCCGGCGTGTGGGTCGTCAGGAGCTCGGGTCGCTCCTCGATGAACGCGGTCGAGATGTCGCCCGCGTTGAACTCGGGGTCCTCGAGCACGGCCTGGAGGAACGGGATGTTCGTCGCCACGCCGCGGATCCGGAACTCGGCCAGCGCACGCCGCGCCCGGGCCACGGCCAGCTCGTAGTTCCGCCCGCGGCAGATGAGCTTGACCAGCATCGAGTCGAAGTGGGCGCTGATCTCGACGCCGACGTCGACGGTGCCGCCGTCGAGGCGGACCCCGGCGCCACCGGCGCTGCGGTAGGCGGTGATGGTGCCGGTGTCCGGGCGGAACCCGTTCGCCGGGTCCTCGGTCGTGATACGGCACTGCAGGGCCGCGCCGTTGATGCGGACGGTGTCCTGCGACAGCCCGAGGTCGGCCAGCGACTCGCCGCTGGCGATGCGCATCTGCGACTGGACGAGGTCGACATCGGTGATCTCCTCGGTCACCGTGTGCTCGACCTGGATGCGCGGGTTCATCTCGATGAACACGTGCTCCCCGGCCCGCTCGCCCTCGGTCTCGACGAGGAACTCGACGGTGCCGGCGCAGGAGTAGCCGATGGAGGTCGCGAACTTCACGGCGTCGGCGCACAGGGCCTCGCGGAGCGCCGGGTCGAGGTGCGGCGCCGGCGCGATCTCGATGACCTTCTGGTGGCGCCGCTGCAGCGAGCAGTCGCGCTCGAACAGGTGCATGATGTGGCCGGAGCCGTCGGCGAGGATCTGGACCTCGATGTGGCGGGGCCGGCCCACGGCCTGCTCGATGAACGCGGTCGGGTCGCCGAAGGCCCCCTCCGCCTCGCGCATCGCGGCCTCGACCGACTCGCGCAGCCGGGCCGGGTCGTCGACGCGCCGCATGCCGCGGCCGCCGCCTCCGGCCACGGCCTTGACGAAGACCG
The DNA here is from genome assembly GCF_900105785.1 of Microlunatus sagamiharensis. Taxonomy (NCBI): domain Bacteria; kingdom Bacillati; phylum Actinomycetota; class Actinomycetes; order Propionibacteriales; family Propionibacteriaceae; genus Microlunatus; species Microlunatus sagamiharensis. The sequence continues at coordinate 142,819 of NZ_LT629799.1, read as the reverse complement.
GGAAGCCGATCTCCTGAGCCCCCGCGACCAGCTCGTCGACGTCGGCCGACGGCGGCGTGGAGCGCAGCGTCGGGACGCCGGCGGCCTTGGCCGCGGCGAGGGCGCGGACCTTGTTGCCGGCCAGCTCGAGCACGTCGGCGGGCGGGCCGATGAAGGTGATGCCGTTCGCCTCGCAGGCCCGCGCGAGGTCCGGGTTCTCCGACAGGAACCCGTAGCCGGGGTAGATCGCGTCCGCACCGGACTCCTGCGCGGCGCGGATGATCTCGTCGATGTCGAGGTAGGCCCGCACCGGGTGCCCGCGCTCGCCGATCTCGTACGCCTCGTCGGCCTTGATGCGGTGGACGGCGTTGCGGTCCTCGTGCGGGTACACCGCGACCGTCTGGGCACCGAGCTCGTACGCGGCCCGGAACGCGCGGACTGCGATCTCACCCCGGTTGGCGACGAGCACCTTGCTGAACATGGCCGCAACTTACCGGGCCTTCTGTTACCGGTCCGCTACGTCGTTCGCTGCGTGGTCGTGCACGCGGCTCTGCGCGACGCCCGGGAGAGGTGCTCCGCACGAGGCCGCTCACAACCATCCGCCCGGCCGCCGTCCCGTCGAGCGGTCAGCTTGGGCCGGCTGCGGCCGGGCTCCCGCCAGACCCATCCACGTTCGGGGCCTCGTGCGGAGCACCTCTCCCTACGTCGGCAGCGCGCTGGACGACGGCACGTCCGCGAGCGCGAAGCGGGCGGTCACCGAGGCGGACACGGTCTGGGGCTGCGGCTCCAGGTCGAGCTCGGGGGGCTCGCCGCCGGCGGCGGCCAGGGCGAGCACGCGGGGCATCGCCCCACCGAACCCTCCGTCGGTGTCGGAGAGCTCGAGGAGGTCGCCGAGGGTGGCGCCCAGGGCGTCGGCGTAGTCGCGGGCGCGGGCGATCGCGGCCGCCACGGCGGCGCGGCGGGCGTCGCGCTCGAGCGGGGAGCCCGGGCGCAGCGACCACCAGGACCCGTCGACCTGCGCACCCGGCAGACCGGTGAGGGCGACGACGAGGTCGGACAGGCCGCTGAAGTCGGCGAGGGTGAGACGGGTGGAGTAGCGGCCGGAGTAGCCGGTGATCCTCACGCCGGAGCGCCGGTCGAAGACGGGCGTCACCGAGAGCGGGTCCGTGCGCACCGAGTCGTAGACCAGGTCGGGCAGGGCGGCGTCGACGCGCTTCGACGTCTCCGCGAGCGCACGGGTGACGTCAGCCGCCGTACGCCCCGAGGTGTGGAGGACGGCCGCGACGGTCGCCAGCTCCGGCGGCCCCTCGACCTGACCCTCGCCCCGGACGGTGACGGTCGGCTTCTTGCTCATGACCGGACCCTAGCGAGCACGCGCTCGACCCCCGCCGACGAGCGCGCCGCTGCCTGGACGACCGGACCGCGACGACGCCCCGCGCACCACTCGAGGGATCACGGCGAGCTGGCGGCGTCGCGGGGAGGGAGGAAGGCAGCGGATCGGAGCGCTCGGAGCGCCGGAGCGGAGCGGAGGCAGATCACAGGGCGTGGACCTCGAGGTTCGGGCGCGGCTGCAGGTGCGGGGTGATGCGCAGGTGCTCGCGGTGCATCACGAACGCGACCGTGGCGATCACGCCGAGGGCGGTGAGGCCGCCACCGCCGATCAGCGTCCAGCGCGGGCCGAGGACCTCGCCGACCCACCCGAGCAGCGGCGCGCCGATCGGGGTGCCGCCCATCAGCACCATCATGTAGAGCGCCATCACCCGACCACGCAGGTGCGGGGCCGCCCCGAGCTGGACCGAGGCGTTCGCGGCGGTCAGCGTGGAGAGGGCGACGAGGCCGAGCAGCGGGAGGATCGCGGCGTACGTGGCGTACGTCGGCATCAGCCCGGCCACGATCTCGACCGCGGCGAAGGCGAGCGCCATCACCACCACGAACCGTCCCCGCGGCCGCACGCGGCGCTTCGCGGCGAGCAGCGCGCCGGTCAGCGAACCCACCGCCATGAACGTGCCGAGGATCCCGTACTCGGCCGCGCCCTTGTGGAACTCCTGCTGGGCCATCAGCGCGGACGTCATCTGGAAGTTCATGCCGAAGGTGCCGACGAAGAACGCGACGCAGAGGATCAGCAGCAGGTCGGTGCGGTGCCAGACGTACGACATGCCCTCGCGGATCTGGTGCTTGGCCCGCGGCGGGCGCTCGGCGCGGTTGAGCAGCCGGGCGTTCATCAGCGTGAGCGCGAGGATCATCGCGCCGTAGGTGACGGCGTTGGACAGGATCGCCCAGCCGGAGCCGAAGGCGGCGATGACCAGGCCGGCGATGGCCGGGCCGATGATGCGGCCGACGTTGAAGTTCGCGGAGTTGAGCCCGATCGCGTTGGCGATGTGCGCCTTACCCGCGACCTCGGAGACGAAGGCCTGCCGGGCCGGGTTGTCGAAGGCGGTGCCGAGGCCGAAGGCGAGCGCGACCACGAAGACGTGCCAGGTCTGCGCGACACCGGTGACGGCGAGCACGCCGAGGACGGCGGCGCAGACGGCCAGCCAGCCCTGCGTGACGCGCAGGATGCGGCGCTTGTCGAAGCGGTCGGCGACCAGGCCGCCGTACGGCGACAGGAGCAGCATCGGCAGGAACTGCAGCCCGGTCGTCACGCCGACCGCGAGCGCCGAGCCGTGCGACAGCTCGAGCACGAGCCAGTCCTGGGCGACGCGCTGCATCCACGTGCCGATGTTGGAGACGAAGGCGCCGGCGAAGTAGATGCGGTAGTTCGGCTCGGCCAGCGCGGCGAACATGCGGTTGGCTCTCGCAGCCTCGGCCGGGTCGTGGGCCTCGCGCACGGGCGTCTCGGGCAGGGGGGTCTCGGGCAGGGGGGTCTCGGGGTCCGCCTTCACGGGGGCGCTCACTTGTCGGTGATCCTCTCGAAGATGCCCACCGCGCGGCGGAGCACCTCCTTGTCCTCGGGGTCGAGCTCGGCGATGCGCTGGGCGAGCCACTCGCTGCGCCGGCGACGGTTGGCCAGCAGCAGCTCGCGCCCCGCGGGCGTCAGGGAGACGCGCGACTGGCGGCGGTCGTTCGGGTCGGGGGCGCGGACGACGAGCCCGCGCTCCTCCAGCGCGTTCACGGTCCGCGTCATCGACGGGGCCGCGACCTTCTCGGCCGCGGCGAGCGCGCCGATCGGCTGGTCGTCGTTGCGGGCGAGCACGCCCATCGCCGACAGCTGGGTCGGCGTCAGCTCGACGGCGTCGGCGCGCACCTGGCGCAGCCGGCGGGCGAGCTGCATGACCGCCGGACGCAGCGCGTCCGACAGCCCGGCCACGCTCCGCAGGTCGCTGCGGACGCTCCGGGCGATCGTCGGGGTACTCATGCAAGCCACCGTACTCTTTAGCACTGTTAAATACAATGGCTAAGGGTCTCGGGTGTCGTGCGTTGCGACGCGCGCTCCACCGGCCGATGCACCCCGCACCGCCGCCGGGTGTCGCCGGCGAGATGGACCGCAGCGCCGCCCGGGCTCCGTACGATGTGCGCGCCGGGATCCCGGCGTCGAGCGGGGAGGACCCGGGCATGGGGCGGACGGACGCGTACGGAGCGGCGCAGGTCACCCGCCGCACGCTGGTGGTCGGCGCGCTCGCCGCCACCCTCGCGGCGTGCTCCGACGACCCGGCACCGGCACCCGCCCCGGCCGGCCCCGCGACGACCACCGCGCCGTCGCCGACCCCGTCGCCCACGCCGACCGTCCCGGTCGACACGCGCCCGCGCTGGCCGCTGACCGGCGAGCTGCTCAAGGACCGCAAGGACGCCCGCCACGCGGCCGTCGCGGTGAAGGTGCCCGACAACCGCCAGGAGCACCCGCAGCGCGGGATCAACGACGCCGACGTCGTCTTCGTCCAGCTCGAGGGCTACCTCGACGCCGACGGCTACAGCTCCACCCGGCTCGTCCCCGTGTTCCACTCCACGATGCCCGAGACGGTGGAGCCGGTCCGCTCCATCCGGCCCGTCGACGTGCCGCTGCTCAGCCCCATGGACGCCATCATCGGCAACACCGGCGCGGCGAAGTGGACGATCAAGTACGTCGAGAAGCACGACGAGCACCTCGAGGCGATGCTGTCCTACCTCGCCACCCGGGGCACCGGCTCCTACGGCACCGACCAGTCGCGGGTGTACACCTACCAGGGCCAGACCTACTACGACCGCGCGACGACCTGCCACCCGAAGGTGCTGGCGAAGCAGACCAAGCGGTTCCGCGACGGTCCGCCGCAGCTCTACTTCCCGATCGCCTCGAGCAAGGGCGAGGTGAGCACCGTCAAGGGCAAGAAGGGCCGCACGCTCGGGGTCCCCTACAAGGGCAACGGCTACCTGATGGGCTACACCTACGACAAGAAGACGGGGCGCTACCTGCGCAGCATGCCGTGGGGGCCGCACGTCCTGGCCGACGGGCAGCGCGTCTGGACGGACAACGTGCTCGTGATCAAGGCGCACCAGCACTTCGAGCACCACGAGCCCTTCCACGACATCATCGACGCGAAGGGGACGTTCCTCTACTTCCACGGCGGCCGGCACGTGACGGGGACCTGGCGCAAGGCCGGGATCGCCAAGCCCTTCACCTTCACGCTGACCAACGGCCAGCCGTTGAAGATGGCCGCCGGGCGGACGTTCGTCGAGCTGCCGGACACGAAGGCCAAGCTGCGCGTCGGCTGACCCCGCCCTGGTCTGGGCCCGCCGTCCGCGGGTAGTCCCCGGGCATGCACCCAGCGCACCGGGCACGCCCATGACCGGCTCGGCCACCGAGTCGCGGATGCTCGCGATCTACCTGCGCGACCACGCGGCCGCCGCACGGGGCGGGGCCGACCTGTTCCAGCGCATGCGCCGGTCCCAGGGCCGACGGCCGTGGGGTCGGGAGCTCGAGAGCCTCGACGCGGAGGTGCTGGAGGACCTGCGCTCGCTGCGGCGCCTCATGCACGACTGGGACGTCGCGCCCGACCCGTGGACGACGCTCGCGGTCCGGCTGGGCGAGCGGGTCGGGCGGCTGAAGCCGAACGGCCGCATCCTGCGCCGCTCCCCGCTGTCCGACCTGCTCGAGGTCGAGGCCGGCCTCGACGCCGTGCACGCGAAGGCCGCCGGGTGGGAGGCGCTGCGCGCCGCCCGCACGCCCCCTACCGAGGTCGACCTCGACGACCTGGCCCGCCGGGCGGCCGACCAGGTCGTCCGCCTCACCCGGGTGCACGCGAGCGTCGCGGCGGCCACGCTCTGACCGGGCGCTGCTCGCGGGCTAGATGTCCTCGAGGCCGGCGATGACCTTCTCGAGCAGCGAGGCCATCGTCTCGATCTCGTCGTCGGTGAGCCCGCCAAGCACGTCCTGCTCCAGCGTGTCCGACTGCCGGATCACCTCGACGAAGAGCGCGTAGCCCGCGTCGCTCAGACGGATCAGCACGCGCGTGCGGTTGTCCGGGTCCTGCTCGCGGGTGATGAGTCCGCGCTCGACGAGGCGGTCGAGGCGGTGCGTCATCGACGACGGCGCGATGTTCGTCGCGGCGGCGAGCTGCGAGGGCGTCAGCGGCGCGTGGCCGGGGCTCCGCGCGAGCTCGCTGATCACCAGGTACTCGTTGGTGGAGATGTCGAGGTCGACCAGCTGCCGGTCGTACCACTGGTTGAGCCGACGCGACAGCCGGTGCACCGCGGTCGTCACGCGCTGGACCGACTCGTCGGCGCCGGCCTCGACGAAGGTCGCCACCGCCTGGCGCAGCTCGGCGGCGTCGCTCTGCGGTCTCAGGACCGCCTCGGTCGCCTCGTTCGTCATGGGCACAGTCTGTCCGATCCGGCTCGACGTGGACGCGGGGTGTGCTCCCCGCGCACGAGGTGGCGCGTACGAGGAGGCGCGTACGAGGAGGAAGGCGCGAGCGTCGGGCGCGCGACGCAGCAGCCCTAGTCGAACAGCGAGCCGGACTGCTCCCAGTCGATGGTCTCCCAGACCGGGGAGGGCAGCTCCTCGGAGTGGTCCTCCTCGACGACGCCGGAGTGCGCGCCGCAGCCGTGGTCGACGCTGACGACCTGGCCGTCGGAGGCGGAGAACGCGTTGGTGCAGGCGCCGAACAGCACGCCCAGGCCACCCTGCAGCCGGGTGAAGAAGCCGCACGTCTCGCACACGCCGGGCGCCTGGCGCGTCAGGTTGTTGTCGGGCCCGGGCGGGCCGGCGAGCCAGCGCTGCGTCGCCTCGTCGCGTCCCGTGCGGGTGAGCACGCGCTCGCGGCCGAGGCCGAGCTCGGCCACGACGACCCGCGCGGCCGAGGCCTCGGCGGGGTCCGTGTCGGCCGCGTGCTCGCCGCCGGTGTAGCCGGGCTCGAGGCGGGCGTCGTCGGCCGGGGCGGCGTGGAGCAGCCCGGCGGTCACGTCGCCGGGGCCGACGCGCTCGGCCCAGGGGATCCACCGCGGCGCCAGCAGCGAACCGTCACCCGGCAGCAGGACGACCTCGTCGACCGTGACGACCTTGGCGCGCGAGGCGCGGACGACGGTCACCGACCAGTGCCAGCCCGCGTAGCCCGGGTGCGTGCAGGCGAAGACGTGGGTGAGGACGCGCTCGGCCTCGGGCACCGCGGCGAGGTGCTCGCCGACGCCCACGACGCCGGCGGTCTCCTCGGCCGCGGCGCGGGCGAGGTCCACCGCGTCGAGGCAGGCCTGGTCGGCCTTGGGCGCGCGCGGCGTACGGGTCGCGGTCTGGGCGGTCGGCACTAGAGCTCCAGCTCGTCGGCGACGGCCCGCAGCACGGAGGCGAGCTTCTGCGAGGTGCGGGCGTCGGGGTAGCGGCCGCGGCGATAGCCGTTGCCCACGCCGTCGAGGGTCTTGATCAGGTCCTCGACGATCATGGTCATCTGCTCCGTGGGCTTGCGCTGGGCCTTGGACAGCGACGGCGGCGCCTCGAGGACGCGCAGCGAGAGCGCCTGCTCCCCGCGGCGGCCCTCGACGATGCCGAACTCGACCTTCTGCCCGGCCTTGAGGCTGGTGACGCCGGCGGGCAGCGCGTTGGAGCGCACGTAGACGTCGCCGCCGTCGTCCTTGGTCAGGAAGCCGAAGCCCTTGTCGGCGTCGTAGAAACGGACCTTGCCAGTCGGCACGCCGGACCTCGCTTGCTCGTGTTCTGTCGGCCAGAACGGTGTCGGGATGATCAGGGTTCGCGGGCGCCCGGCCCGCGGGTGGTGCATGGCTCGTCGTCGTCCGGTGCCGGACCGTGCACGTCGGCTGCTGCGACCGGCCGCGCAGGTCCTCGAGGACGCCACGGGCAGCGCAGCGGCGCGTGCAGGTCGCCGCACCGGGCAACCCGTCAAGACTAGCCGGAACGCCCTGAGCGCCCCAACCGAGATCGGCGGGCCCAGCGGCCGGGTCGACGCCTGCGTCGGGCGGCCCGGACGGCCCCGCCGCGCTCCCGGCCCTCACTAGACTCAAGCGGTGGCGACGTGGGAGGACGGACCGGAGTACGCACCGCGCGAGCGGCCGCAGTACTTCGCCGACGCGCCCCTGCCCCCGCTGGAGCAGGCGCCGCCGCCCGAGCGGCCCGCGGAGGGCCTGCCCGCCGTACGGCCGCGGTTCGACGAGCCCTCCGCCCCGGTCGCCCCGCTGGCGACGCTGGTCCCCACGCCGCGCGACGAGCGCGACCCGAACCGGCCCTTCGACGTCGTCACGGCGACGCTGACGTCGGAGTCGGCCTGGGGCGCGCCCACCCAGCCGCTCGGCCACGCCCCCCTCGCCGCACCCGTGCCCGGTGCGCCGTGGCCGCTGCTCGAGACGCCGCCGCAGAGCCAGGTCGCGCCGTTCCCGCACGCCGCGCAGCAGGGTCCGCCGCAGGCGCTGCAGCAGGGCACGCACGGCTACCCCGAGCCCGGCACGCCCGGCTGGTTCTCGCCGCCGCCCACCACGTACGGCGACCAGCGTCAGCCCGGCCGGCTCTCCGCCCGGGCGGTGGTCGACGCGGCGACGCCCGGCCTGTGCATCGGCCTCGCCCTCGGCGGGGTCATCTACCCGCTCGCGCCCGTGATGGTCGTCGTGGCCGTCTTCCTGTCGATGCGCGTCCAGGTGGCGCAGGCCGCCGTCCGGATGACCCTGCGGGTCGCGGCCGGCGCGGTGGCCTTCTTCGCCGTGGTCGGCCTGGTCCGCTCGGTCGCGACCGGGGACCCCTGGTGGGGGTTCGTGTCGTCGTGGTCGGTCGCCATCTGCTGGGTCTCGCTCGTCGTCGTGCTGCTCGTGGTCTGGCAGGCGCTCAAGCGGCCGAGCGCCCCGCCGCCGGCGAACCCCTGGGGCTGAGCGGGTGGCTGCCCCTGCCCGCCCCCGCACCCTGACCGAGAGCCTGCGCCGCTGGCCGGTCGACGCGGTCGAGGCCCTCCTGCGCTCCCGGCCCGACCTCACGGTGCCGATGCCGCGCGACCTCTCCGAGCTCGCCTCCCGCGCGACGACCTCCGCCTCCACGGCCCGCGCCCTCGACGACCTCGACGCCTGGCAGCGGCTGGTCGCCGAGGCCCTGGCCGCGCTGCCCGACCCCACGACGATGACCGACCTCGAGGCGCTCGTCCGTGGCGACGGGACGGACGGCGCCGACGCCGAGGTCCGGGCCACGATCGAGGTGCTGCGCCACCGGGCCCTCGCCTGGGGCGACGACGACGCCCTGCACCTCGTGCGCACGGTCCGCGAGGCGTTCGAGCCGCACCCGCTCGGGCTGGCCGCGCCCTCGCGCCAGCCCCTGGCCGACGCCGAGGTCGAGGCGGGCCTCGCCGCCTGCACCCCGGCGATGACCGCGCTGCTGGAGCGTCTCCTCTGGTCGCCGACCGGCGTCTCGCGCCAGGCCGACCGGGCCGGGGCCGACCCCGCCCGCTCGCCGGTCGGCGCCCTGCTCGCCCTGCGCCTGCTGCGCACGCTCGACGGGGACACCGTCGTGCTGCCCCGCGAGGTCGCGCTGCGCCTCCGCGGAGGTCGCCTGACCCCGGACCCGGTCCCCGCCCGGGGGCCGGAGCTGACCGGCCGCAGCCGCTCGGCCACCCTCGTCGACCGCGCCGCGGCCGGCGCCGTCCTCGCCCTGCTCGACGACCTGGACCTGGTGGCCCGGGCGCTGGAGGACCAGCCGTTCCGACCGCTGCGCACGGGCGGGCTCGCCACCCGCGACCTGGCCGGCCTGGTGCGGGCGCTGGGCACCGACGTCGGTCACGCGACCTTCCTCGTGGAGCTGGCCGCCGCCGCGGGGCTCGTCGCCCCGGGCAGCAGCCACGGGGTCCTGCCCACGCCCGCGTACGACCGCTGGGTCCCCCGGCCGGCGGCCGAGCGCTGGACGGTCGTCGCGCAGGCCTGGCTCGGGGCGACGCGCTGGTTCGCGCGCTCAGCGGTCAACGGCGGACACGCGCTCGGGCCCGAGGCCGAGTCGCCCTCCGCGCCGGCGCTGCGCCGCACCGCGCTGGGGCTGGCCGTCGCCGCCGGTCCGGGGACCGTGCTCGACCCGGCCGCGCTGGGGGACGCGCTCGCCTGGGAGCGCCCGCGCCTGGCCCGCACCCCCGAGGCGGCGGTCGAGCTGAGCCGCGACCTGTGGCGCGAGGCGTCCTGGCTGGGGTTCGTCGCGCTGGACGCGGTGTCGGGGTTCGCCCCCGGGCTCCTGGCCGGTGAGGGCCTGCCCGCCGACCTCGCCGCGCTGTTCCCCGACCCGGTCACGCACCTCGTCCTCCAGGCCGACCTGACCGCGGTGGCCCCGGGACCGCTCCGTCACGACGTCGCCGCCGACCTCCGGCTCCTCGCCGCGCAGGAGTCGCGCGGCGCGGGCGCGGTCTTCCGCTTCAGCGCCGACTCCGTACGCCGGGCGTTCGACGCCGGGTGGACCACCGAGCAGTCGCTGGAGTGGCTGCGCGCGCACGCGACCACGCCGGTCCCGCAGCCGCTGGAGTACCTGCTCGGCGACGTCGCGCGACGCCACGGCGCCGTCCGCGTCGGCCCGGCGCTCAGCTTCGTGACGAGCGAGGACGACGCCCAGCTCAGCGTGCTGCTGCGCCACCCGCAGGCCGCCGCCCTCGGGCTGCGCCGCCTGGGCGCCGGCGTCGTCATCGCCGCGGCCGAGCCGGACGAGCTGCTCGAGGCGCTGCGCGAGGTCGGCCTGAGCCCGGTGGCCGAGGACGTCCACGGGCGGGGGCTGCCCGCCCCGCCGGTCCCCCGCGCGCCGGCCGTACGCCTGGCCCCCACGTCCGCCGCCCCGCGCACCACGGACGTGGCGTCCGCGATCGTCGCGGCCGACCAGCGCGCCGCGACCGCCTCCACCGCCGCGGCGGCCCTCGACGACCTCCGCGCCGCGACGCGCGACGGCCTCCCGGTCCGCGTCACCTGGGTGAAGGACGACGGCCGCTCCACCTCGCGCGACCTCGCCCCGCTCGACCTCTCCGCCGGTCTCGTCCGCGCCGTCGACCGGACGAACGCCGAGATCGTCACGATCGCCCTGAGCCGGATCGCCGCCGTCGAGCTGAGCTGACGGTCTCCCTCCACCCCGAGGCGCCCGCGCCCTTCCACCCCCGCGCCTACGCTTGCCGGGATGTCTGCTGACGCTCCTGGACCCCTCGTCGTCCAGTCCGACAAGACCCTCCTCCTCGAGGTCGACCATCCCCAGGCCGAGGCCTGCCGGATCGCGATCGCGCCCTTCGCCGAGCTCGAGCGCGCGCCCGAGCACATCCACACCTACCGGCTGACGCCGCTGGGCCTGTGGAACGCGCGCGCGGCGGGCCACGACGCCGAGCAGGTGGTCGACACCCTGCTCACCTACAGCCGCTACCCCGTCCCGAACGGCCTGCTGGTCGACGTCGCCGACACCATGGACCGCTACGGCCGGCTGCGCATCGAGAAGCACCCGACGCACGGCCTGGTGCTCGTCACCACCGACCGCCCGGTGCTGGCCGAGGTGCTCAAGAGCGCCAAGGTCAAGGGCCTCGTGGGCAACCGCGTGGACGACGACACGGTCGTCGTCCACGCGTCCGAGCGCGGCCACCTCAAGCAGGTGCTGCTCAAGCTCGGCTGGCCCGCCGAGGACCTCGCCGGCTACGTGAACGGCGAGGCGCACGCGATCGAGCTCGACCAGGACGGGTGGGAGTTACGGCCCTACCAGGCGCAGGCCGCCGAGTCGTTCTTCCACGGCGGCTCCGGCGTCGTCGTGCTCCCCTGCGGCGCGGGCAAGACCATCGTCGGCGCGGCCGCCATGGCCACGGCCAAGACGACCACGCTGATCCTCGTGACCAACACCGTCTCCGCGCGGCAGTGGCGCGACGAGCTCGTGCGCCGGACGAGCCTCACGCCGGAGGAGATCGGCGAGTACTCGGGCTCCAAGAAGGAGATCCGGCCGGTCACCATCGCGACGTACCAGGTGATCACCACCAAGCGCGGCGGCGTGCACCCGCACCTCGAGCTCTTCGGCGCCCGCGACTGGGGCCTGGTCATGTACGACGAGGTGCACCTGCTGCCCGCACCGGTCTTCCGGATGACCGCCGACCTGCAGGCCCGGCGCCGCCTCGGGCTCACCGCCACGCTGGTCCGCGAGGACGGCCGCGAGGGCGACGTGTTCTCCCTCATCGGGCCCAAGCGCTACGACGCGCCGTGGAAGGACATCGAGGCGCAGGGCTACATCGCGCCGGCCGACTGCGTCGAGGTCCGGGTGACCCTCAGCGAGCCCGAGCGGATGACGTACGCCGTCGCCGAGCCCGACGTGCGCTACCGCCTCGCCTCGACCGCCGACTCCAAGACCGACGTCGTCGTCGACCTCGTGCGCAAGCACGCCGGGCAGCCGACGCTGGTGATCGGGCAGTACGTCGACCAGCTCGAGGACCTCGCCTCCCGCCTCGGCGCCGACCTGATCACCGGCGACACGACCGTGCGCCAGCGCGAGCGCCTGTACGAGGCGTTCCGGTCCGGCGAGATCGACCTGCTCGTGGTCAGCAAGGTCGCGAACTTCTCCATCGACCTGCCGAGCGCCCAGGTGGCGATCCAGGTCTCGGGGGCCTTCGGCTCGCGGCAGGAGGAGGCCCAGCGCCTCGGCCGGCTGCTGCGGCCGAAGGCGGACGGGCTCACCGCGCGCTTCTACGCCGTCGTCAGCCGCGACACCGTCGACGCGGAGTTCGCCGCGCACCGGCAGCGCTTCCTCGCCGAGCAGGGCTACGCGTACACGATCATGGACGCCGAGGACGCGCTCGCGGGCGAGTGAGCCGGGCGCGCCTCAGAGGTTGAGCCGCTTGGCCAGCTCGTGGCGCACGTCGGCCCGCCGCTCCCCCTGCAGCACGAGGAGCACGGCGAGGCTCAGCGCGCCGCAGACGGTCGAGGGCACCGGGTTGCCGACCCAGCCCAGGCCGAGGAAGACGAGCGGCGCCAGCCCGAGCACCACGGTGACCGCGCTGTAGAGGATGTGGTCCCCCACCTCGGTGCGCATCACGTGCACGGAGATGAGCAGCGCGACGACCGAGCAGGCGTCGACGAGCGGGACCGCGTAGGTGAGGGCCCAGCCGCGGTAACCGGTGAGGTAGTCCCAGTAGACGCTGGCCCCGCCGACCACGACGACGAGGTAGAGCGCGCCCTTGGCGACGTTGCGCCGCTTGCGGACCGCCATCAGGACGACGAGCCACATCGTGACGAGCCCCAGCCACACCGAGCGGAGGGCGCCGATCCCGGCCTGCCCGGCCCCGAGCAGCAGCTGCACGCCGAAGGACGCGGCGATCACCGCCAGCGAGGCCAGGAACACGACCCGCAGCAGGCGTCGGCGCGAGAAGCGCAGCGGCACGGCGGGCAGCGGGCTCGGGCCCGGTGTCCCCGACACGGGGGTCCCGCACAGCGGGCACCGCGACCAGGCGCCCTCGACCTCCACCCGGCAGGCCGGGCAGCGCGTCACCGCCCCACCTCCACCGGCTCGCCCTCGGCCAGCTCCGCCTCGGTGACCCGGCCCGCGGCGACCCGGACCTCGACGCCGCGGGCGGTGAGGAAGCGGGCCACCTCCTCGACGTGCGCGGTCTCGACGAAGGGCGAGGTGAAGCTCAGCGTCAGCAGGCCGGCGTGGGAGAGGACGCTGAGCTGCGGGCGCGCGGCCGAGACGTGGAACTGCATCCGCCCGACGTGCGCGGCCACCTCCTCGGGCAGGGCCACCCGGCCGAGGTTCGACACGGCCACGGTCAGCCCGCGGTTGCTGGAGGCGTTGACGAGGCCGAGCAGCACGTCCTTCAGCGGCCGCGGCACGACCCGCAGCAGCGGCGCCCGCTCGAGGCGGATGAACCCCCGCAGCTTGTCCTCCAGCGCCTCGGGGGTGGCCGCCCGCCGGAACTGCGCGTCGAGGTCGCGGCAGACCTCGCCGAGGACCTCCTGGTCGTCGTTCCCGTACGTGTGCTCGAGGCGCACGGTGGCGAAGAAGTTCCGGGCCGAGGTCGAGGGGAAGAACTGGCGCAGGTTCACGGGCAGGGACGCCCCGAGGGTGCGGGTCGGGGCGAGCCGCGGCGCCGAGCGCCGGACCGCCTCGAAGAGGAGCGCCGTCAGGTAGACGGTGACCGCGACCCCCTCGGCCTTGGCCAGGGCGATGACCTCCGGGGCGGGGACGGTGAGCTCGACGACCCGGGTGCGGTGGTCGGGCGTCCGGGTGCCGCGGACGCGGTGCACCCGCGAGGGGCGCTCCCGGTGCCTCTCCGCCCGCGGGACCGGCGGTGCCTCGGCGACCGGGGCGGTCGAGGCCGCGCGCACGAAGGCGGCGCCGGCCGGGTCCGCCTCGGTGGCCCCGTCCTCGGGGTCCCGGCCGCGGAAGTAGTGCGCGAAGCTGTCGCCGGTCAGCCCGCGGGCGGCGTCCGGCGCCTCGCCGGCGTCCTGCCCGGCCACGCGCCCCTCGGCCCGCAGGCCGACGTACGCGGCCAGCAGGTCGACGAGGAACCACAGGGCTCCGGTGCCGTCGGTGAGGGCGTGGAACACCTCCAGCGAGACCCGCGGGCCGTGGTGCACCACGCGGAAGAGCAGCGTGCGCCGGTCCGCGACGTAGAGCGGGGCGCAGGTGTGCTGGTCCTCCGCGCTCACGAGGGGACGCAGGTCGCTGTCCTGGAGGTAGTACCAGAAGACGCCGCTGCGCAGCACCGCGTGGTAGAGCGGGTAGCGGTCGTACGTCGCGTCGAGGGCACGCTGCAGGGTGGCCGGGTCGACCACGTGGTCGAGCTCGGCCCCGACCCGGAACACCTTGGGGTCGGTGTCGGTCCGGGCCGCGAGGAAGATGTTCGAGGTGTTGTCGAGCCGCACCCAGGTCCGGCGCGTCACGCCCTCCCGCCTCGGTGCCGGACGGCGCCGGGTCTGGTGAGCATCGCGGCTCCGATGGTCACCCCACGTCGGGGACCGTCGACTCCTCCTGGAACCCCAGCTCGACGGGCCAGCGGTCGGCCTGGTCGACGAGCAGCAGGATCTCCTCGAGCTCGCGCGGCCAGACCCAGTCGTCGCTGGCGCGCAGGTCCTCGGTGGACCACCAGCGGTGGCCCTTGAAGGTCGTCTGCTCCTCGAGCGTGTGGCCGGAGACGTCGACGTCGAAGGTGTCGACCCGCGCCGCGTAGAAGGTCTCGTCCTGCTCGATGACCTGGTCGGAGTAGCCGTGCACCACGTGGCGCCGGGCGACGGGACCGAGGAGCGCCGACGGGTCGAGGTCGAAGCCGGTCTCCTCGCGCACCTCGCGCACGGCGGCCTCGGTCTCGGACTCGCCGGGGTCGATGCCACCGCCGGGGGTGACCCACCAGCGGGCGTCGACCAGCCCGGGGTCGCTGTCCTCGAACAGCAGCGTCGCGCCCTCGGGGTTGAGCAGCAGGACGCGGACGGTCTTCCGCGAGACGCGCGGGCGTGCGGCCGGGTTCTCGACGACCGTGTAGGAACGGGTCCGGGCGGGCGGCTGGGCTGCGTCGGTCACGCGACCCACCCTAGGAAGGCCTCCCAGCCCGGTGTCGCCGGGGGCGGGTCCGCAGGCAGAACGCTGGACGGGCGCGGTGCCGGGGCCTACGGTGTCCTCTCGCCCCAGGGCGTGCCTCCCGGTGCTCGGCCGGTGATGGCGCGGCATCCGCGCCTGGTCCGGCAAGGCGGAGGAGCGAGAGCGCAGCGGGCTGCGCCGAGCGACTCCAACGCCGCCGGTCGGGATGCGGGGCCGTGTCAGCACCCGTCGACATCGGGAGGCAGGCCCTTCCACGCCCACCGATCGAGGATCGGAGCCCACGCATGCCCGCAGGCCAGACCGCCCCCACCGACCACCCTCCTGATCCGGTGCTCCGCGCCGAGCAGGACCACCTCCTCGAGTCGCGCGCCGCGCTCGGCCGGATGCGGACGACGACCGCGGGGCTGACCGCCCAGGGCGCCGACCGGCTGGCCACCGAGCACCTCAAGCAGGTCCTGCACCGCCGGATGCTCTCGCTGCAGGACGACCCCGCGGTGCCGCTGTTCTTCGGCCGGCTCGACTACGCCGCCGACCTCGGTGCGGAGCACGACGAGACGCTCTACGTCGGCCGGCGCCACATCACCGGCGAGGCCGGCGGCGAACCACTGGTCATCGACTGGCGCGCGGGCATGGCGCTGCCCTTCTACCGCGCCCGTCCGGCCGACCCGATGCACGTGCGCCGCCGGCGGCGCTTCGGCTTCTCGACCGGCGCGCTGACCGCGTACGAGGACGAGGACCTCGCCGGCGGCGCCGGCGCGAGCGGCACCGGTTCGGCGATCCTCCAGGCCGAGATCGAGCGGCCGCGCACCGGACCCATGCGCGACATCGTCGCCACCATCCAGCCCGAGCAGGACGTCATCGTGCGCGCCGGGCTGGACTCCTCGGTCTGCGTGCAGGGAGCGCCCGGCACCGGCAAGACGGCGGTGGGGCTGCACCGCGCGGCCTTCCTCCTCTACGCCTACCGCGAGCAGCTGGGTCGCTCGGGAGTGCTCGTCGTCGGGCCCAACGCGAGCTTCCTGTCCTACATCGGCGACGTCCTGCCAGCCCTCGGCGAGATCGACGCCGCCCAGGCCACCGTCGAGTCCATGCTCGCCGACGCGACCGGGCTGGTTGTCCGGGCGACCGAATCCGCGGCGCGCGCCCGGCTCAAGGGCGACGCCCGGCTGGCCGAGGTCGTCCGCCGCGCGGCCTGGGGCCACCTCGCGCCCGCGAGCGGGACCCTCGTCCTGCCCCGGGGCATCCACCAGTGGCGGGTGCCGGCGTACCTCGCCGACGAGGTCGTGGCCGAGCTGCGCGCCCGCGGGGTGCGCTACGAGGCCGGCCGCGCCATGCTCGCCCAGCGCCTCGCCCACCAGGTCCTGCTGCGCATGGAGGCCGCCGGCGACTCCCCCGACGACCGCGTCCAGGGCGCCGTGGCCCGCAGCCGGGAGGTGAAGGCGTACGTCTCCTCCCTCTGGCCCGCGCTGGACCCCGCGAAGCTGGTGCTGCGGCTGCTGACCGACGCGGACCTCCTGGCCGCGGCCGCCGACGGCCTGCTGAGCGCCGAGGAGCAGGCGGAGCTGCTGGCGAGCCGCCCGGGGAAGACGCCGCGGACCGCCCGCTGGACGCTGGCGGACCTCGCGCTGGTCGACGAGGTGACCGACGTGCTGAGCCGGACGCCGAGCCTCGGCCACGTCGTCCTCGACGAGGCGCAGGACCTCTCGCCGATGATGCTGCGGGCCGTCGGCCGGCGCGCGAGCACCGGCTCGATGACCGTCCTGGGCGACCTCGCGCAGGCGACCACGCCCTGGGCGGTGGGTGCGTGGGACGACGCCCTCGCCCACCTCGGCCAGCCGGAGGCGGTCGTCACCGAGCTCGTGGAGGGGTTCCGGGTGCCGGGGCTGGTCATCGACTACGCCGCCCGGCTGCTGCCGGTCATCGCCCCGACGCTGACGCCACCGCGCTCGGTGCGCCACTCGGCCGGCGAGCTCGACCTGCGCCGCACCGACGACCCCCTCGCCGGGCTCCTGGCGGCCGTGCAGGCCGACCTGGCGCAGGAGGGGACGGTCGGCGTCGTCGTCCCCGACGCCCGCATCGCTGAGGTCGCCGCGGCCCTCGGGACGTCAG
Source organism: Microlunatus sagamiharensis (assembly GCF_900105785.1). Taxonomy (NCBI): domain Bacteria; kingdom Bacillati; phylum Actinomycetota; class Actinomycetes; order Propionibacteriales; family Propionibacteriaceae; genus Microlunatus; species Microlunatus sagamiharensis. Next base: position 125,820 of record NZ_LT629799.1, on the reverse strand, counting down.
GGGTGGCGTACGACCTGCTCGGCGAGGCCGGCGACTTCGGCACCGACGCGGCGCCCCGGGTCGACCTGGTCCCGGCGACCCTGGTCAAGGGCCTGGAGTTCGACCACGTCGTCCTCCTCGAGCCCGCCGAGCTCGTCGCCGCCGAGGCCGACGAGGTCACCGGCCTCAGGCGCCTCTACGTCTGCCTCACCAGGGCGGTCACGAGCCTGGTCGTCGTCCACACCCACGACCTGCCGGGAGCCCTCGACTAGACGCGGGAGCCAGCCCAGACCCGACCGACGCCGGACCGGGCGCCGGTGCCTGGACGACCGGAGGAGCAGGACACGCTCTTCGTCCTGCTCGGCAGGGAGGAAGACGTCGGACCAGAGCCTGATCCGCGTCCGAGCGGAGCGAGGACAGACGACTCAGCCCGGTCCGCGTCCGAGCGAGGACAGAAGACTCAGATCACGCGGAGCGCGCCTGGCGCGTCGACTCCCGCAGCCGCCCGTCGAGGGCGCGGAGCTCGCCGACGAGCTCGGCGGCGTCGCCCATGGTCAGGCCCGAGGCGCGGCAGACCTCGAGGGTCACCGCGCCGGCCTGCTCCTGCATGCGGAGCCCGGCCTTGGTCAGGCTGATGATCACGAGGCGCTCGTCGGCGCGGTCGCGCGTACGGCTGATCAGGCCCATCGACTCGAGGCGCTTGAGCAGCGGCGACAGCGTGCTCGACTCGAGCGACAGGCGCTCGCCGAGCCGTCCGACCGGGACGGAGCCCTCCTCCCACAGCAGCACCATGACGAGGTACTGCGGGTAGGTCAGGCCGAGGTCCTCGAGAGCGACGCGGTAGCGGGCGGTCATCGAGCGCGACGCGGTGTAGAGGGCGAGGCAGAGCCGGTCGTCCAGGCTCAGCGCGTCGGCCTCCTCGGCCGTCACGAGGGGGGCTGGGTCGGGGCGCCCACCGTCTCCCGTCGCCGCATCCATGTCCCGCAGGCTAACCGCTCTCGTCGTTTACAGCGTTGATCGGTCCACACCCGTGCCGCTCGCGCCGCACGGGCGGCTCGCTCACTCGCTCGTGCGCAGCCGCTCGGGCGTCACGAGCGGGAGGCGGACCTGGAAACGGGTGTCGCCGGGCACCGACTGCACGCGCAGGTCACCGCCGTGACGCTGGGCGATGACCCGGTAGGAGATGTCGAGCCCGAGCCCGGTCCCCTCGCCCACCGGCTTGGTGGTGAAGAACGGCTCGAAGATGCGCTCCTGGATCTCCGGCGGGATCCCGGTGCCGGTGTCGCCGACCTCGACGAGGACGGCGTCGCGCTCGAGCCGCGTCCGGACGGTCAGCGTGCCGCCGTCCGGCATCGCCTGGACGGCGTTGTCGATGAGGTTGGTCCACACCTGGTTGAGCTCGGCGGGGAAGGCGGGGACGCGCGGCAGGTCGTCGGCGAGGTCCTTGACCAGCGTGATCTTGCCGCTCGCCATGATCTTGTGCTTGAGCATCATGATCGTGCTCTTGAGGCCCTCGTGCACGTCGATGTCGGCGTGCGCCGCGCGGTCGAGCTGGGAGTACTGCTTCGCCGCCCCGACCAGCGTCGAGATGCGCGTGGTCGCGTCCTCGATCTCGTTCATCAGCTGCTCGGTGTCGAGCGCGTACGCGATCCAGTGCACGGCGTCGGAGAGGACCTCGGCCGAGACGTTGTCGGCGAGCTCCTCGAGCCACTCGACGTCGGCGCCGGCGGCGACGAAGACCGGTGCCACGTCCCAGCTGCCCTGCACGTCGTGGTCGTCGAGCCAGTCGCCCAGCTCGTCCTCGGCCTGCGAGGTCTCCAGCGGGCTGAGCTCGCGGGTGATCTTGGCCATCCGCTCGACCGCCGCCTCCTGCAGGTCGACCATGGCCGCGAACTCGTGGCCGTCGATGTCGGCCGAGGCCAGGTGGCTGAGCTTGCCGCGCATCTTGCTGACACGCTCGCGCAGGCTCGCGGTGGCGCGGACGGCGGCCGAGGCCGGGTTGTTCAGCTCGTGGGTGAGGCCCGCGGCCAGCCGGCCGAGGGAGAGCAGGCGCTCGCGCTGGCCGACGACGAGCTGGCTGTTGCGCATCCCCGTCGCCAGGCCCTCGAGCATGTGCATGGCCATCGGGAACCAGGCCCGGATCTTCTCGCCGAAGTCGGCCGCGTCGATCACCCAGAAGCGGGAGTCGTGCACGGCCACGAGGCTGTTGGCGTAGCGCTTGTCGCTGTCACGGACGAAGGCGGTCGTCGCGCCCGAGTAGACGCCGCGCTGGTCGGTGCGGTTGACCTCGACGTTGGTGCCCTCGACCCAGCGGCGCATGGCGACGCAACCCTCGACGAGCACGAAGAAGCAGGTCGCCGGGTCGCCCTCGGCGTAGACGGTCTCGCCCGCCGTACGGGTCTCGACCGCCCCCTGCTCGCTCAGCCAGGCCAGCTGGTCGGCGTCGAGGGCCTCGAAGAGGAACAGCGTCCTCAGCTCGTCGGGTGTGAGCCGCCCGCCCGGGTCGGCACCCTCGTGCCGGACCTGCTCGTCGTGGCCCTGCGCCTGCTGCGTCACCGTGTCTCCTCCACCCCGTCCAACGTGGCCGGGACGTGCTCTCTTCCCATGGTGCGCCCGCTCACTGCTCGGCGAGGTAGCGGTGCACGAGTGTGACCGCCAACGCACCCTCCCCGACCGCGGAGGCGACCCGCTTGACCGAAGCCGAGCGGACGTCGCCGGCCACGAAGACGCCGGGCAGGCTCGACTCGAGCAGGTACGGGTCGCGGTCGAGGTCCCAGCCGTCGGGCCGGCGGCCCTCGACGACCAGCTCGGGCCCGGTGAGCACGAAGCCGGCGCGGTCGCGCACGACCTCGCCGTCGAGCCAGTCGGTCAGCGGGGCCGCGCCAATGAAGACGAACAGGTGCCCGACGTCGACGACCTCGCGGGTGCCGGTGGTGCGGTCGTGCAGGGTCACGCAGCGCAGGTGGTCCCCGCCCTGGCAGTCCTCCACGACGGTGCCCGTGCGCACCTCGATGTTGTCGCGGGCGCGCACCTGCTCGACGAGGTAGGCCGACATCGAGCGCTCGAGGGAGTCGCCGCGCACGACGAGGGTCACCTTGGCGGCGTGGTTGGAGAAGAACACCGCGGCCTGGCCCGCGGAGTTGGCGCCGCCGACAATCACGACGTGCTCGCCGGCGCACGCGCTCGCCTCGGTCGACGCGGAGCCGTAGTAGATGCCTCGGCCGAGCAGCTCGTCGGCCCCGGTCGCGTCGAGCTGGCGGTAGGAGACGCCCGTCGCGAGCACCACCGTGTGGGCCAGCAGCGTCTGGCCGTCGTCGAAGGTGATCTCGCGCGCCGGGCCCTTGGCCTTGAGCCCGGAGACCGTCCGCGCCGTGAGCAGCTCCGCGCCGAGGCGGAGCGCCTGGCGCCGCGCCCGGTCGGTCAGCTGGGAGCCGGCCACCCCGTCGGGGAAGCCGAGGTAGTTCTCGATCCGCGAGCTCTGCCCCGCCTGGCCGCCCGCCGCGGAGCGCTCGAGGACCACGGTCTTGAGCCCCTCCGAGGCCGCGTAGACCGCAGCGCCCAGACCGGCCGGCCCGCCGCCGACGATGACGACGTCGTAGAAGTCGCCGCGCGGGGTCGTGTCCAGACCGACCGCGTCGGCCAGCGCGGTCAGGCTCGGCTTGGAGAGCGCCTCGCCACCGGTCGTGACGACCACGGGCACGTCGCCCGGCCCGAGCCCGGCCGCAGCGAGCAGCCGCGAGCCGTCGGGCTCCTCGACGTTGTACCACTTGTAGGGCACGAGGTTGCGCGCCAGGAAGTCGCGGACCTCGTACGACGGCGGCGACCACGGGTGGCCGAGGATCTTGATCTTGCGCTCCGGCGCGCGGCCCTCCCGCCGCCAGCTGGCCAGCATCTCGTCGACGACCGGGTAGAGCTTCTCCTCCGGCGGCTCCCACGGCTTGAGCAGGTAGTGGTCGACGTCGACGACGTTGATCGCCGCGATGGCGGCGTCGGTGTCGGCGTACGCGGTCAGGAGCGCCCGGCGGGCCTGCGGCACGAGGTCCATGGCCGCCTCGAGGAACTCGACGCCGTTCATCTGCGGCATCCGGTAGTCGGCCAGCAGCACGGCCACCTGCTCGCCGCGCAGCACGACCTCCTTGATCACGTCGAGGGCGACGGAGCCGGCCTCGGCGCGCACGATGCGGTAGTCCTCGGCGTAGCGGCGGCGCAGGTCGCGCGCGACCGCCCGCGAGACGCTCGGGTCGTCGTCGACGGTGAGGATCAGCGGCTTGGCCTCGCGCGGGGCGTCGCCGTCGCGCCGGGTCCGCGTCGCCGGGCGGTCGCCGGGCTCGCCGACGCCGCGGGTCGGGCCGGCGGTCAGGTCGGCCGGGTTCTGCATGGTGCTCATCGGTGCTCGTCCCTCACGCCGTCTGCTGGTCGACGAAGCACCAGCGCCAGCTCTCGCCTGGTTCCTCCGAGGTCATCACCGGGTGCCCGGTCTGCTCGTGGTGGCGGCTGGCGTGCTGGTTGACCGAGTCGTCGCAGCAGGCGACGTGGTCGCAGGTCAGGCAGCGGCGCAGGTGCGTCCACTGGTCTCCGGTGAAGGCGCAGTCGGCGCAGTACGGCTCGAAGCCGGCCGGGCGGGGCGTCAGCGGCTGCGCCTCGAGGTGGGCGCAGACGGAAGGGTGCAGGTTCATCGCGGACCATCCTGCCCCCCGACGGCGAACGGAGGGTGACACGTTCGCACCAGGCGCAACTCCTCCTCCTCGCGCCCGCTCCGGGCCTGACGACGACTCGTCGGCGCTCGGGAGGGGCGAGTCAGGGGGCGAGGCGGGAGCGCTTGCGGCGCCGCAGGCCCGCGGCGTGGAGGGCGGCGACGATGGCGCGCGAGCTCGAGGGGACCGCACCGGCGGCGACGGCGTCGGCGTAGCGGTCCTGCACCAGGTCGTAGTGGTCGCCGTCGAACGCCCGGGGCGGCAGCCCGAGGCGCTCGGCGAAGGCGTGCAGCTCCTCGTACGAGGTGTCGCTGGCCAGGTGCGACCAGAGCCGGCCGTGCGCGGGCCAGGTCGGGTCGTCGACCATGATCACGAGCGGGTCCCCGCCTCGCTGTCCAGCAGCGCGCGCCAGGTGCCGACGAGGTCGGCGTCGACGTAGGCCTTCCAGGAGCCGAGCGGGCGGACCTGGCCCGACACCTGGAACATCGACACCCCGGCCCGCACGAGCCACGGCACGTGCTCCGGCGCGAGCCCGCCCGCGGCCATGATCAGCCGGCGCGTCGCCGGGTCGTCCTCGGCGCGGGCGACGAGCTCGTCGAGGCCCTCGGCGACCCCGCGCGCGGAGCCGGCGGTGGCGACGGCGTCGAGCCCGGGCAGGTGCGGCAGCTCGCGCCAGGCGCGGTCGGTGGAGATGCAGGCGTCGACGGCGCGGGAGTGGGTCCAGCGGAGGTCGCCGTCGCCGATCAGCTCGGCGAGCACCTCGAGGTCGATCTCGGTCAGGCCGTTGAGGAAGCCGAGCACGACGCCGTCCGCGCCGGCCGACGCGTATGCCGACAGCAGCCCGCGCAGGCGGACGACCTCGCCGCCGTCGGTGCCGTAGCCGTCGCGCAGCCGCAGCAGCGGGCGGACGGGCAGGCTCGTCGCCGCGCGGACCTGCTCGACGAGGTCGGGCGCGGGTGACAGCGCCCCGGCCTCGCGCTCGGTGCCCGGCAGGGGTTCACCGATGAGGCTGACCCGGTCGGCCCCGCCCGCCTCGGCGCGCTGCGCGTCGGCCGCGTGGGTGACGACGACCTCGAGCAGCGCGCTCACCCGGGTCCGTCCAGGGCCTCGACAGTGGCGGTCGACGGGCCGCGCACCGCCTGCAGCCCGGCGGCCACCGAACCCGCCTCGCGCAGCACGCGGACGACGTTGCCGTGGGCCAGGGCGACGAGCTCGGGCTCGGTCCAGCCGCGCTGCCGCAGGGCGTCGAGCAGCGCCGGGTAGCGCGAGACGTCCTCCAGCCCCTGCGGCGTCGTCGGCGTGCCGTCGTAGTCGCCGCCCAGCCCGACGTGCTCGACGCCGGCGACCTCGCGCACGTGTTCGACGTGCGCGACGACGTCGGCGAGCGTGGCGGGCGGGCAGGCGGGCTCGTACGCCTCCGAGAACGCGTCGAGCGCGCCCAGGTCCCGGGCGTCGACGCCCGCGGCGAGCGCGGCGTCGTGGACCTCGGCCGACCACGCCGCGGCGGCCGGGCTGACGAAGCGCGGCACGAAGGTGACCATGCAGACCCCGCCGTTGTCGGCCAGGCGGGCGAGGACGTCGTCGGGCACGTTGCGCGGGTGGTCGGCGACGGCCCGGGCGCTCGAGTGGCTGAAGACCACCGGCGCGGCGGTGACGTCGAGTGCGTCGTGCATCGTCGTGGCGGCGACGTGGGAGAGGTCGACGAGCATGCCCAGCCGGTTGAGCTCGGCGACGACCTCGCGCCCGAAGCGCGTCAGCCCGCCGTGGCGGGGCACGTCGGTGGCTGAGTCGGCCCAGTCCGTGTTCTCGTTGTGGGTCAGCGTCAGGTAGCGCACACCGAGCGCGTGCAGCGCCCGCAGCGCCCCGAGCGAGCCGTCGATGCTGTGGCCGCCCTCGGCCCCCATCAGGCTGCCGATGCGTCCGGACGCCAGCGCGGCCTCGAGCCCGTCGGCATCGGTGACGAGCACCAGGTCGTCGGGGTAGCGCGCGACCATCGTCCGGACGGCGTCGACCTGCTCCAGCGTCGCGGTGACGGCGTCGCCGCCGCGCAGGCTGCAGGGCACGAAGACCGACCAGAACTGCGCGCCGACCCCGCCGGCGCGCAGGCGCGGCAGGTCGGTGTGCAGCTGCGGCTGGGACTTGGCCACGTCGACCGCGTCGAAGTCGTAGCCGGTCTCCCGCAGCGCCCAGGGCAGGTCGTTGTGGCCGTCGACCACCAGCGGTTGCGGCACCAGACCTCCCGGCTCTCCGGCCGGGTCGGACCCGCCGGCTGCGACGACCCTAGGACACGGGACGGCGCCGCCTCGCCACCCGCCGGGCCCGACACCCCGCCTACGCTCTCGTCGTGGCGACCGGGGCGCGGAGGGCGGCCGTCGCGCTCGGCCTGGCGCTGGTCGTGGCGCTCCCGGCCTGCAGCTGGGGCGCCGAGGAGCCGGGCCTGTTCTCCACCCCCGTCCCCACCCCGACGTCGCCCTCGACCGGCCCGACCGTGGACCCGACGCCGGTGGCCGCCCCCGAGGCCACCGACCCGCGGCTGCCCGTGGTCGGCGAGGCCGTGTGGACGACCGCGGACGGCCTCGACGTGACCGTCCGCTTCGCCGTGCACGCCGTGCGCCGCACCGGCACGGCGACGGTGCTCGACTGGTCGGTCACGCCGCTCGTCGGGCCGGGGGCCCGGGCCGGCGAGCCGCTGCCGAGCGGCACGGACCTCGCGCTCGACCGCAGCCTGCCCGGCCAGCAGGACCTGGCGCTGCTCGACCCGGGGGCCGAGCGGGTCTACCGGCCGCTCGCGGGCGTCTCGCCGGACCGGCCGAGCCGCTGCCTGTGCACGCCGCTGATCGCCGTCCTGCCGCGGCTCCGCTTCGGCGAGACCCGGCTGCTGCAGTTGGCCTTCCCCGTGCTGCCCGCGGCGACGACGCGGGTCGACGTCGCCCTGCCGAACCTTGCCGTCGTGCCCGGCGTCCCCGTCACGCCCGTGGGGCAGGCCCCGGTCGCGCGGACCCCGACCGACCTGACCCGGCCCGCTCCCGAGCGCACCGCCGCCACCGGGGCCCGTCTCCACGCCCTGACCGGCACCACCGGGGACCTGCAGAGCGTGGTCGTCGACCGGGTGGTCGCCTCGGGCGGGCTGACGTCGGTCGAGTGGACCCTCACCTCCGTCGACGACCAGGACACCCGCACCCGTGCGGTCGCCCCGCTGTCCCGCCCCACGCCGGGCGGCGTCCGGGTGACCACGGCGATCCCGGCGAGCGGGCCCCGTCTGGAGGTCCGCGGACGTCCGCCGACGAGCACCGGGGTGCTGTGGACCACCACGCGCGTCGCGGGCCGGACGGCGTACGAGTGCCTGTGCTCGGGGCTCGGCCTGTGGTCGCGCGGGCTGCGCGAGGCCGGCGGGTCGGCGCGGCTGACCACGCAGGTCGGCCCGCTGCCCGCGGGGACGGAGCGGGTGGACGTCGCCCTCCCCGACCTGGAGCCGTTCACCGACGTCCCCGTGGAGCGCGTCGCGGACGCGGCCGTGCTGCCCACCGTCGACGGGCCCGCCGCCACCTGGACCTACGACCCGAGCACACCGCCGTCGGGCTGGACGACCTCCGCGTGGCCGACGCCGCTGCCGGCCGAGGTGCAGGGCGGGGGCTTCGCCAGCGAGCCCGGCCGCGTCGTCGCCGCGCTCCCCCGCTCCTGAACGGCTAGGCCGCCTCGAGGCGCGCGAGCGCGTCGGGGCCGAGCGGGGTGCCGGCCTCGCGCGCGGCGTAGAGGGCGGCGCCGACGACGGGGCTGAAGCGGGCCGGCCGCAGGTCGAAGCGGCCGGCGGCCGCGAGCCCCTCAGCGAACCGCGCCCGCACGGTCGCCGAGCGGAACACCCCGCCCGAGCACGACACCGGGACCGCCTCGTCGACGCCGAACCCCAGCCGCGCGGTGGTCGCCCGCACCAGCGCGACCAGCTCGGCCGCGCCCTCCTCGACGACCGCCCCGGCGACCGCGTCACCGGCCTCGGCCGCCTCGACGACCACGGGCGCGAGGCCCGCGATCGTGCTGCGGTCGCCGCCCCAGGTGTCGTGCACCAGGCTCACGAGGTCGAGCGGCTCGGCGAGGTCGAGGCGGGCGCCGAGGAGCGCGTGCAGCGGCCCGACCGGGGCGCGGCCATCGGTCATCCGCGTCCAGGCCTGCAGCCCGCGCAGGCCGATCCAGTAGGCCGAGCCCTCGTCGCCCATGAGCTCGCCCCAGCCGCCGACGCGGGCGTGGCGGCCCTCGTGCTCGCCGTACGCGATCGAGCCGGTGCCGCTGACCACGTTGACGCCGGCCTCGAGCCCCAGCGAACCCGCCCAGCCGCACACCATGTCGTTGTCGCAGCCGTAGCGGTCGTGTCCGAGCACCGTGCGCGGGATCGCGTCGAGCGCCGGGGTGTCCGCGCTCGCCTCCCCGTACGCGGGCAGGCCGAAGAAGGCGCCGCCCAGGGCCGACGGCTCGACACCGGCGTCCGCGCACACGCCGGGCACGGCCTCGGCGAGCACCCGCCGGACCAGCTCGGGGCCGCTCGCCTGGCCGGCCCCGAGGTAGTACGCGCTGGGCGCCTCGCGCTGCGCGAGCACGCGGCCGTCGGCCGACACCACGCAGAGCGCGGTCTTGGTGCCGCCCGAGTCGACGCCGAGAAAGGTCCCGGTCGCCCCGGTCGCCCCGTTCGCCCCGTTCGTCGCCACCTCAGGCGGGGAAGGGGTGCAGGGTCACGCCCTGCACGACCCGGTTGACCTCGCCGGAGGGGAACGGGTTGTCCGGCGTCAGCCCGCGGACGACGGAGCTGCGCAGCGCGAGCAGCTGCGCGAAGACCGCGTGGACGACGGCTGCCTGCGCGTCGTCGAGCCCGTCGAGGCCCTTCGCGACCCAGGACCAGCCGACGGCGCCGGCCAGCGCGGAGGGCAGCTCGCGCGCGCCGAGCACGACGACCTGCTCGCGGCCGAGCTCACGGGTGAGCTCGGTGACGATGTCGTCGTCGTACTGCGCGGTGTAGGCGTCGCCGGAGCGGAGCACGACGACGAGCGTGTCGTCGCTCAGCAGCGCCTTGGGCCCGTGCCGGAAGCCGAGCGGGCTCTCGTGGTAGGCGAGGACGTCGCCGGCGGTCAGCTCGAGCAGCTTGAGCGCCGACTCGCGGGCCATCCCGGTGAGCGAGCCGCTGCCGAGGTAGACCACGCGCCGCGGCCGGCGATCGGCCAGCTCCGCGACGTCGGGCGCTGCGGACAGCAGGTCCTCCGCGGCGCTCGCCAGCCGCTCGTGGGCGTCGCGCGCGCCGGCGGTCCCGGTGAGCGCGGCCCAGCAGGCCAGGACCATCGAGGTGAAGCTCGAGGTCATCGCGAAGCCGGCGTCGTGCGTCGCCGCGGGCAGCGGCAGCACCAGGGCGCGGTCGTCGTCGGCGAAGGTGCGCGCCAGCTCGCCCTCGCTGTTGCAGCTGACCAGGAGGTGCCAGACCTCGCCCAGCTGCGCGTCGGCGAGGCGGACCGCGGCGACGCTCTCGGGGCTGTCGCCGGAGCGGGCGAAGGAGACCAGCAGCGTCGGGGCGTCCCCCACGAACACCGCCGCCGGGCTGCTGACGATCGTCGTGGTCGCCACCGGGTCGACCCGGCGCCCCAGGGCCAGCGACAGCGACGGCGCGAGCAGCTCGCCGGCGAACGCCGACGACCCCGCGCCGGTCAGCACGACCCGCAGCTCGGGCCGGGCGAGCAGCGGGCGCAGGAAGGCGTCGATCTCCTCCGACGCGCCGGCGAGCAGGTCGCCGAGCTCGCGCCAGACCCGGGGCTGCTGGGCGATCTCGGCCGAGGTCGCCGAACCGCCGGGGTCGATCCCGGGCAGGGCCACCTGGTCGGCCTCGGTCGTCGAGCTGGTCATGCGTTCTCCGTCCGTGCGGGGCTTGCGTGGGGTCGCGCCGGGGACCCGGCGGCGGTGTCAGGCCTGGCGGCGTCGTCAGGGCTGGAGAAGGCGGCGAGCGTCGGGCCGTGGGCGCCGACCGCGTCGTCCAGGATCCTGCGGGCGACGTCGGGGCCCGGCACCAGGGGGTCGAGGGCGAGCGCCTGCAGGGCGAGCTCCCGGTCCCCGCGCAGCGCCGCCTGCACGGTGAGCTCCTGCTGCTGGGCCCGGGCGGTCAGCACCGCGGCGATCGCCGGCGGCAGCGGGCCGACGCGCAGCGGCACGACGCCGGCGGCGCCCACCACGGCGGGGACCTCGACGACGGCGTCGTCGGGCAGGTTCGCGATCGCGCCGCGGTTGGGCACGTTCACGGCGAGCTCGACGTGCTCCCGGCCGGTGACCAGGGCCTCGGCGATCGACACGAGCCGCTCGGCCTCCTGGTCGCGTCGGGCCCCGTCGACGGGGACGCGGCCGTCGGCCTGGTCGTGCAGCCGCTCCCAGAGGTCGGCCTTCTGCCCGATGTAGCGGATCGTGTCGTCGCGGCCCTGCTGCAGGCCCCAGGGCAGGTGGTCCTCCTCGACGGCGCTGCCGTCGCTGGAGCGCAGGTACCAGCCGAAGAACTCGGCCACGTGCCGGTCGCCCGGCGCCGGGTAGCGGCCGAACGTGCGGTAGAGGTCGGCCGACACGGGCAGGTGGACGCCCTCCTCGCCCGAGGTCGGCGTGTCGTGGCCGCCTGCGCGCTCCTGGACCAGCGCGGCGAGGCGCGGGTAGAGGTCCTCGGTGCCGAGGCGGTAGTCCAGCAGCCAGCACAGGTGGTTGAGCCCCGCGAAGGTCGCGTGCACCTCGTCCGCGCGGTCGGCCAGCCCGAGGTCGGCGTTGAGCTTGGCCAGGGTGTGCATCGTCCCGTGGCAGAGCCCGATCGTCGGCACGCCGGTCTCCGCGGTCACCCCGCGCACGTTGGCCGTGAGCGGGTTGGAGTAGTTGACCAGCTGCGCCCGCGGCGCGAGGTCGGCCACGTCGCGGGCGATGGCGACCAGCTCGGGCACGTGCCGCAGCGCGCGCAGCACCCCGCCCGGGCCGACGCTGTCCCCCACCGTCTGGACGACCCCGTACGCGCCGGGGACCTCCAGGTCGAGCCCCCAGCCCTCCGCCGCGCCGACCGCGATCGTCGTGGTGACGATGCGCGCGCCGGGCAGCGCCTCGCGCCGGTCGGTGTGCGGGACGAACGTGACGTCCGCGCCGCGGGCCTCGGCCAGGCGCCGCCCCACGCGGGCCATCACCTCGGCCGCCTCGGCGTTGAGGTCGACCAGGTGCACCGTCCAGCCGTCGAAGGTGCGGTTGCTGACGAGGTCGGCCATCAGGCCTGGGGTGAAGACGGTGCTCCCGGCCCCGATCAGGACGATCGACCGGCTGCTCCCGGCGTCGGCGCTCACTTGGCGCTCCCGGCCAGCAGCCCGTTGACGATGTAGCGGTTGAAGACCAGCGCGAGCGCCGCCGGGACGATGATCGCCAGCACGCCGGCCGCGTTGAGCAGCGTCGAGGGCACGACGTGGCGGCCCTGCAGCGCGGCGATGACCACGGTCAGCGGCTGCGTCGACAGGTCGCTCGACAGCACCAGCGGGAAGAGGAACTGGCCCCAGGCGAAGAGGAACGTGATCAACGCCGTCGAGATGATCCCGGGCACGGCGAGCGGGAGCAGCAGGTGGCGCAGCACCTGCAGCCGTCCGGCGCCGTCGATCAGCCCCGCCTCCTCGATGCCCTGCGGGATCGAGGCGAAGTAGTTGTGCAGCACCCAGGTCGCCAGCGGCAGGAAGCCGGAGACGTAGACCAGCACGATGCCGGCGTAGGTGTTGACCAGCCCGAAGAGGCTCATGATCCGGTAGAGCGGGATGAGCGTCGTGTACGGCGGGAAGGCCATCGTCGCCAGCACCGCGTAGAAGAGGACGGTGCGGGCGCGGAAGCGGAACCGCGCGAAGGCGTACGCGGCCAGCGTCGCGAGCACGACCGTGACGATCGTGGCCAGGCCGCACTCGACGACGATGTTCAGCGTCGAGCGGCGGATCTGGGCCGGCACGTCGCTGTCGTCGGTCAGCAGGCGCGCGTAGTTCTGCAGCGTGGGGCGCAGAGGCACGTACTGGGTGTCGGTCGAGCGGGCGTCCGCCTCGGTCTGCAGGCTGGTCTTGACGGCCCAGTAGATCGGCACGACCGACCAGAGCACGGCCAGGACGATCCCGATGACCCGGCCCACCGGCATCCGCCCGGTCCGGTGACGGCGCCGTCCGGCGGCGACGCGGGGGGTCGCCCCCACCGCGGCGCTCACAGCTCGACCTTGCGGTAGACGGCCTTGACGATCAGCAACGAACCCACCAGCGTCACCACCGTGATCAGGAGGCTGAGCGCGTAGCCCTGCCCGAAGTCGAGGTTCTGGAAGCTCACGAAGTACGTCTGCATCGTCACCGTCGCGCCGGTGGCCGCGGCCCCGTTGAGCACGTACGGCTGGTCGAAGACGTTGAGCGTGGCGACGAGCGCCTGCACCATGCAGACCGCGATGCCCGGCCGGGCGAGCGGCAGGGTGATCTGGCGGATCGCGCCCCAGCGGCTGCAGCCGTCGATCTGCGCGGCCTCGTAGAGCTCGTCGGGGATGAGCTGGAGCGCGGCGAGCACGAGCAGCACCGAGAGCGGCGTGATCTGCCAGACCTGCACCAGCTCGATGAGGACGATGGTCAGCACCCGGTTCGGCCCGAGGAGGACCTGTCCGCCGCCGAGCCCGAGGTCACCCAGCACGCTGGTGACGAGGCCCGCGTTCGGGTCGAAGATGCCGCTCCACAGGATGCCCTCGACCACGCCCGGCAGCGCCCACGGCAGGATCAGGACCGCGATCACCAGGCTGCGGCCGCGGAACGGGCGCTGCAGCAGGATCGCCATCGCGACGCCGAGCACCGTCGAGAGCGTGACGCCGACGACGACGTAGAGCGCGGTGTTCGCCGCGCTGCTGCGGATCGCGTCGCTCTCGAGGAGGTTCCTGAAGTTCGACAGCCCCGAGAAGCGCGTGGGCGGGTCGAGCGCGTTGACCGTGAAGAAGGACTGCACGATCGTGAAGACCGCCGGCACGAAGGCGAGGCCGGCGATGAAGATGATCACCGGCGCCACCAGCACGTACGGCAGCGGTCCCGCGTCCGTGCTGTGCCGCCGTCGCCCCGCCGGGGACGGCGTGGTGCCGTCCCCGACGTGCCCCGCGCGCGATGCCTCGACGACCCCGGCGGCCCCGGTCCGGCTCGTGGGTCGCGTCGAGCTCACTGACCGCTCGACAGCTTGGTCGCGGTGTCACCCATGGCCTTGATGGCGTCGTCGACGCTCATCGAGCCGGTGGCCGCCGCGTGCAGGTTCGTGTAGACGGCGTTGGAGAACTGCGGGTACCAGGTCGGGGCGCCGCCCGGGAAGACCGGCTTGGAGCCCGAGAGCATCTGCTCCAGCTCCTTGCCGTAGACGAGGTTGCCGCTCGAGGTCATCTTCTCGACCGCCGACAGCCGGGACGGGATCGGGAAGGCGGTGAAGGCCTTCTCCGGGCCGTTCACCCCGGCGAAGTCGACCTGCTGCGACTCCGAGGTGAACCACTCGATGAACTTCGCCGCCGCCTGCGGGTACTTGGCCTCCTTGGGGATGCCGACGCCGTCGGGGTTGCTGAGGTTGGCCGTCGTCCCCGTGACGCCCGGGGTCTTGAGGTAGCGCACCTGGCCCTTGACCGACGACTGGTCGGGCACGTCGTAGAGGGTGCCGACGGTGCCGGAGTAGTCGGAGAAGATGCTGGCGACCTCGCCCTTGGCCATCAGCGTCTGCTGGCCCTGGCTGTCGGTGACGTTGATGTTGCCGGGCGGCACGAGGCCGTTCTTCATCGCGTCGACCATCCACTGCGCGGCCTTGTAGCCGGCCGAGCCCGGGTCGGTGAACTGCGGCTTGCCCGCGTCGTCGAGCACGCTCCCGCCGAACGCGTTGGTGGTCTGGTACCAGTAGGTCGACAGGCCCTCGGCCGCGGCGAAGGGGATGTCCAGCGGGTGCTCGACGTCGCCCTTGGCCTTCACCTTCGTCAGGGCGTCGGTGTACTCGGTCATCGTCGTCGGCTCCTTCGTCACGCCGGCGGCGTCGAAGAGCTTCTTGTTGTAGGTCGTGACCATGAACGAGGCGTCGTACGGGATCCCGACGACCTTGCCGTCGCTGGTGAAGGACGCGAGCTGCGGCATGTCGGCCTTCATCGACTCGACGTCGACGTAGTCGCCCATCGGGTAGAACCAGCCGAGCTTGCCCAGCTGGCCGACGCGGGACCAGTCGACGTCGGTGGCGTCGGCGAAGTAGGTCTTGGCGGTCGCCGCCGCGCTGATCTTGGTCTGCAGGCTGTCCCAGTCGATGTTCACCCAGTTGACCGTGATGCCGGTCTGCTTGGTGAAGTCGTCCAGCGCGGCCTTCGGCGGCGGGTCGGCGGCCAGGGCGACGGTGATCGTCACGCCGCTGGTCTGGGTCGAGCCGCCGCCCGCCTGGCCGCCGCCTCCCCCGCCGCACCCCGCGAGCAGCAGGACGGCCGAGCCGAGCCCTGCCGCGAGCCGAAGCGTCGTCCGCGCCCCTCGTGCGCTCCTGGTCATGTCGTGCCTCCGTGTCCGGTGCTTCTCGGGGTCAGCGTCCTGTGTGCTGGGTGGTGGTCGAGCGACTGCACGGTGCTGCGCAGTTCGTGGAGGACTGCGCAGCCGTGGAGCAGAATCAAGCATTCGCACATCTGCAGGTCAACAGTTCCGAGCAAATGCGCACGAGAATGATCGAGTGCGCAGTCCCAGCTGCCGAATCGGTAACGGTCGTGTTGCTAGGCTCACGGCCGTGCAGCGCACCGAGCGGCTCGACGCGATCCTCGAGCAGGTGGGTTCGGCCGGGCGGGTCGACGTGGCCGCCCTCGCCGAGCGGCTGGGTGTGTCGGGCGCGACCGTGCGCCGCGACCTGCAGGCGCTGAGCCGCAGCCAGCTCCTGGTCCGCACCCACGGTGGCGCCGTGTCGCAGGCGGCCGAGGACGAGGTGCCGGCGCAGGTCAAGGCCGTGCTCCGCCAGCCCGAGAAGCGCCGCATCGCCCGCGCGGCGGCCGCGCTCGTCGGCGAGGGCGCGGTGGTGGGGCTGACGGGCGGTTCGACGACCCTGGAGCTGGCCCGGGTGCTGAGGGAACGGCGCGGCCTCACCGTCGTCACCAACTCGATCGACGTCGCCTCCGAGCTCGCAGGGCGCCCCGGCATCCGGCTCGTGATGATCGGCGGCATCGTGCGCCGCTCGCGCGAGCTCGTCGGGCCCGCGGCCGAGACGATGCTGGCCAACTACCACCTCGACCTGGCCTTCATCGGCGTCGACGGGCTGTCGGCCGAGGGCTGCACGACCTACGACGAGATGGAGGCGACGACGGACGCGGCCTTCCTGGCCCAGGCCCGCCGCCGCCTCGTGGTCGCCGACAGCTCCAAGATCGGCCGTGTCACCTTCGCCCGGATCAGCCCGCTCTCCGGCCTCACCGACCTGGTCACCGACCGCGGCGCGGCCCCCGAGGCCCTCGAGCCCGTCCGCCAGGCCGGCGTCGCGGTCATCGCGGTCTGACGACCGCTCCCTGAGCTCGTCAGCGGGCCCGGAACGGGTTGGCGTTCTTCTGCCCTGCAAACAACGCCAACCTCTTCGAGGCCCTTCGACAAGCTCAGGGAGCGTTGCTCCTCAGCGCGGCAGGCGGAACTTCGCGAACCGGCTGTGCCGGTCCTGGCCGGTGGCCTTCCGGTACGTCTCGAAGCCGGTGTACGTCGTCCCCAGCGACCCGAACGTCGCCGTCCGTGTGCCGCCCGTCGCCCAGTAGGTGTTCCGGTCGGCCTTCAGCGGCGTGCTGAGGCCGTCGGACCCGGCGCCGTCCACCGTCCCGATCACGGCGCGGGCGTCGTTCGTCGCCCACACGCGGTTGCGGGTGAAGCTCGTGCGGTAGGCGTAGTACTGGACGAGCACCTCCGGCGAGCCGTCGTCCAGCCGGTTGTTGGCGTACAGGGTGTTGCGCTCGAAGCGGTTGTCGTGGGCCCGCCCGGTCTGCTCCCCGCCGCAGGCCTCGGAACCGTTGCAGTAGCCGCCCGTGGCGATCCCGACGTACGCGCTGCGCGTGATCACGTTGCGCGACACGAGCACGTGGTCCGCGCTCCCCCGCGCGTTCTCGGCCGCGACCTCGACGCCGATGTCGTTGCCCGAGAGCGCGTTCCGCTCGATCGTGATCCTGGTCCCGCCGTCGACGTAGATGCCGTCGGCGCAGTTGCACCACTCGCCGTCCTCGTAGTACGAGGGGTTGCCCTTGGAGATCGTGTTGCGGACGACGTTGTCGCTGATCACGCCGTTGCGGGCGCGGTTGCGGTCGGTGTAGCGGTAGGGCTCGGGCAGCGTCGGCTCGTAGCCAATGGCGTCGATGCCGATGTTGTTGTTGTCGTGCACGAAGTTCCGGCTGACCCGCCAGCCGTCGACGTTGCCGTTGACCACGACGGCCTCGCTCGCGCCGAGCACGAGGTGGTCGACCTCGTTGCCCTCGATCCGCAGCCCGGTGATCGGGTGCTCGACGGAGTCGCCGTAGACGGCGATGCCGTGGGCGTTGAGGTCGAAGCTGCCGAGCGTGCCGTTGTCGTTGCCCAGGTGGTGCACGTGGAGGTCCTCCACCGTCACGTCGCGCGCCGGGCCGTGGACGTAGACCCCGATGGGCATCGCGTCGATCGCCGTCGTGCGGTAGCCGGTGACCTCCAAACCCCGGACCGTCACCCGACGGCTGCCATCGACCTCGACCATCGCGCTGCGCCCGTCGGGCACGTCCAGGCCGGCGCCGTCGAGCACCGGGTGCTCGCGACCGTACGGGCGGATCGTGAGGTCGTGCACCGAGGCGCCGAGGCTCACGCGCTGGGCGTAGCGACCGCCGCGCAGCTCGACCGTCCCGCCCTGCGGCAGCCGGTCGACGGCGGCCTGCACCGTGGCCAGCGGGCGGCGGGCCGTCCCGGCGGCGCGGTCGTCACCGTTCGCCGCGACGACGAGCGTGCGGCTCTTAGCCGCAGCCGCCGTACGGCCGGGGTCGGCCGAGGCCGGGAGGGAGACGGCGGCGCCGGTGCCGAGGGCGACGAGCAGCGCCACCCCTGCGGCGGCGCCGCGCCGGAGCCGGCGGGCCCGCGGGGTCCGGTACGTCCGTACGTCCTGCATCGGGGACTCCTCCCGGCCCGGGGACGGGTCGCGCCACCCCGTCGGGGCGGAAGTCCGGGCTCGGGTTCATGCTGCGGCGGGCGGACGCCGATGTCGCCGCTCGACGCCAAGTGCTCACCGGCGCTGAGCGCTTCGCCGAACCGCTCAGCGCGGCTGACCGGCTCCTTGCCGCGTCCGGGCCCGCCTTCCTAGCGTGGTGCGTCGTGACCCCGGACGCCGATCCCGAGGGGCGCCGCCTGCGCGTGCTGTACGCGGCGGTCGGCGGCGGCATCGGCACGCTGCTGCCCTACCTCGTGCTCTACCTGACCGACCGCGGCCTCACGGCGACCGGCGCCGGCCTCGTCGTGGGGCTGATGTCGGCGGTCGGGGTCCTGGTCATCCCGCTGTGGGGCCGGCTGGCCGACGGCCCGGTCGGGGTCACGCGGGCGCTGCAGTTGTCCTGCGCGCTCGCCGGCGTGGCCTCCCTCGCGCTCCTCGCCGCCGACCGGGTCGTGCCCGCGCTCGTGCTCTGCGCGCTGCTGCTCGCGGCCGCCCGCGCGCCGGGCGAGGCCCTGGCCGACGCCCTCGCGGTCAGCGCCGCGGGCGGCTCGTCCGACTACGGTCGCGTCCGGATGTGGGCCAGCGCCGGGTTCGCGGTGACGGTCGGGGTCTGGGGACTCGCGCTTGAGCGCACCGGCCTCGGGCTCGTGCTCCTCGCGTACCCGGCGACCCTCGTCGTGGCCGCGCTGAGCACGCGGGGGATGTCGCCCGTCCACGCGCTCGGGCCGCTCGACTCCCCGGGCGCGGAGCCGACCGGCCGGCTCCTCACCCGTCCGGTCCTGGTGCTGCTGGGCGGGGTGCTCGTCTTCGGCGTCGCGATGGCGACCGCCTTCACCGTCCTGCCCCTGCGCATCGTCGACGCCGGCGGCGCGGTGTGGGTGGTCGGCGTCAGCGCCGTCGTCGGCGCGGCGGCGGAGATCCCGCTGATGCGCAGCAGCGCGTCGGTCTCCGCCCGGCTCGGGGCTCGTCGGACCGTCCTGCTCGGCGGGCTGCTGTTCGCGGCGGCGGTGACGCTGTACGGCGCGTTCGCGCAGCCGTGGGTGCTGGTCGCGGCCAGCGCCGTGCGCGGCGCCGGCTACGCGCTGGTCTACGTCGGGCTGGTCACCGCGGTCCGGGCCGCCTTCCCGCCGCGGTCGCGCGCCCGGGGCCAGGCCCTGCTCCAGACGGTCCTGATGGGCGTCGCCCCGGTCGCCGGCGCGTCGCTGGGCGGGTTCGGCTACAGCCACGCCCCCGCGCTGCCGCTCTTCGGCGCCACCGCCGTGCTCGCCCTGCTCGGCGCGGGCCTCGCCTGCAGCCGCTGGGCGAGAACGCCCCTCGAGCACGTCGCACCCGTCGAGCCCTCCGACGCTCACCTCCCCCTCGCCGAGCGGTAGGTTGCGGCGCTCTTTCCGCCCGAACTCGCGCGGCAACCTACCGCTCGCGGGGACGTACGGAACGCCAAGAGGCGGCCCCCCGAAGGGGACCGCCTCTCAGCTCGTGCAGGTGGTGCAGGTGGAGCAGGGACTCAGAAGTCCATGCCGCCCATGCCGCCGTCGCCACCGGCCGGCATGGCCGGGGCCTTCTCCGGCTTGTCGGCGATGACGGCCTCGGTGGTGAGGAACAGGCTCGCGATCGAGGCCGCGTTCTGCAGCGCCGAGCGGGTGACCTTCACCGGGTCGATGATGCCGGTCTTGACCAGGTCGACGTACTCGCCGGTCGCCGCGTTGAGGCCCTGGCCGGAGGGGAGGTTGCGCACCTTCTCCGCCACGACGCCGCCCTCGAGGCCGGCGTTGAAGGCGATCTGCTTCAGCGGGGCCGAGGCCGCGGTGAAGACGATCTCCGCGCCGATCTGCTCGTCGCCGGACAGGTCGACCTTGGCGTCCTTGGCCGCCTGGAGCAGGCCCACGCCGCCGCCGGCGACGATGCCCTCCTCGACCGCAGCCTTGGCGTTGCGGACGGCGTCCTCGATGCGGTGCTTGCGCTCCTTGAGCTCGACCTCGGTGGCCGCGCCGACCTTGATCACCGCGACACCGCCGGCCAGCTTGGCCAGACGCTCCTGCAGCTTCTCGCGGTCGTAGTCGGAGTCGGAGTTGTCGATCTCGGTGCGGATCTGGCTGACCCGGCCCGCGATCTGGTCGCTCGACCCGGCGCCCTCGATGATCGTGGTCTCGTCCTTGGTGACGACGACCGAACGGGCCTGGCCGAGCAGCTCGAGCCCGACGCCGTCGAGCTTGAGGCCGACCTCCTCGGAGATGACCTGGCCACCGGTGAGGATGGCGATGTCACCGAGCATGGCCTTGCGGCGGTCGCCGAAGCCCGGGGCCTTGACGGCGACGGACTTGAAGGTGCCGCGGATCTTGTTGACGATCAGCGCGGCCAGGGCCTCGCCGTCGACGTCCTCGGCGATGACGACCAGCGGCTTGCCGGCCTGGATGACCTTCTCGAGCAGCGGGAGCAGGTCCTTGAGGGCCGACACCTTGCTGTTGACGATCAGGATGTACGGGTCGTCGAGCACGGTCTCCATGCGCTCGGTGTCCGTGACGAAGTAGGGCGAGATGTAGCCCTTGTCGAAGCGCATGCCCTCGGTGAGCTCGAGCTCGAGGCCGAAGGTGTTCGACTCGTCGACGGTGATGACGCCTTCCTTGCCGACCTTGTCCATCGCCTCGGCGATGATCTCGCCGACGGTGGAGTCACCGGCGCTGATCGACGCGGTGGCGGCGATCTGCTCCTTGGTCTCCACGTCGACGGAGGCGGCCTGCAGCTGCTCGACGATGGCCGAGACGGCCTTGTCGATGCCGCGCTTGAGGCTCATCGGGTTGGCGCCGGCGGTGACGTTGCGCAGGCCCTCGCGGACCATCGCCTGGGCCAGCACGGTCGCGGTGGTGGTGCCGTCACCCGCGACGTCGTCGGTCTTCTTGGCGACCTCCTTGACGAGCTCGGCACCGATCTTCTCGTACGGGTCCTCGAGCTCGATCTCCTTGGCGATGGAGACGCCGTCGTTCGTGATCGTGGGGGCGCCCCACTTCTTCTCGAGCACGACGTTGCGGCCCTTGGGGCCGAGCGTCACCTTCACGGCGTCGGCGAGCGTGTTCATGCCACGCTCGAGGCCGCGCCGCGCCTCGGTGTTGAACTGGATGAGTTTCGGCATGTGTGGCGAATCCTCTGTTGGACGTGAGTGGTTGCTGCTGCTCCCCGGCCGGCGCCCGCGACGGACGGTCCATGGGGACCTCGCCGACTGAGGAGGTGGCACTCTCACCTGCCGAGTGCTAACCCCATGTTTAGCACTCGCCCCGTGTGAGTGCAAACACTTCCGAGGCCGTCGACGCGACTCCTCGGCGCACTCCCCCGCCCCGCGTACGGCCCCTCCTCCGAGCCCCCTCGTCCGGCCCGTCGACGGCGCGGCGACCGCCCTGCGGGACAAGGCCGGACCTCGGCCGAGAAAGAACATTCAGCAGGAATGGATCGGCTCCGTCGGGTGTTCCGACTGGACGTGGCCAGCCAGACCCGTACCTCCGTCGACGCGGAACCCGTGATCACGAGGGCCTCGGTCGGCCTCCGCTCCGAGCGCGGCCCCGTGCTCCTGGGCGTGATGCTCAGCATGGGCCTCATCGCGATCGACGCGACGATCCTCGCCACCGCGGTCCCCTCGGTCGTGAACGACCTCGGCGGCTTCTCGCAGTTCCCGTGGCTGTTCTCGATCTTCCTGCTCACGCAGGCCGTGACCGTGCCGATCTTCGCCAAGCTCAGCGACTCCTACGGGCGCAAGCCCGTCGTCCTGGCCGGCATCGCCGTCTTCGGCGTCGCGTCCGTGCTCTGCGGCGTCGCGTGGAGCATGCCCGCGCTGATCGCCTTCCGGGCGCTCCAGGGCCTCGGCGCCGGCGCGATCCAGCCGACGTGCATGACGATCGTCGGCGACATCTACACGCTGCAGGAGCGGGCCAAGGTCCAGGGCTACCTCGCCAGCGTCTGGGCGATCTCGTCGGTCGTCGGCCCGACGCTCGGCGGGGTCTTCGTCGAGACGCTCGACTGGCGCTGGATCTTCTTCATCAACATCCCGCTGGCCGCCGTGGCCTTCTGGATGATCTCGCGCCGCTTCCACGAGAAGGTCGAGCGGGTGAAGCACCAGGTCGACGTCGCCGGAGCCGTCCTGCTGACCCTCGGCGCCTCGCTGCTGATCCTCGGCCTGCTCGAGGGCGGCGTCCTGTGGTCCTGGCTCACGCTGCCGGGAATCGGGGTCCCGGCCGCGGGCCTGGTGCTGGTCGTCGCGTTCGGCTTCGTCGAGCGGCGCGCCGCCGAGCCGATCCTGCCGACCTGGGTCTTCCGCAACCGGCTGCTCGTGAGCACCAGCATCGCCAGCCTCGCCATCGGCGCGGTCCTCATCGGGCTGACCTCCTACGTCCCCCTCTACGCCCAGAACGTGCTCGGCCACAACGCGCTCGTCGCCGGCTTCGCGCTCGCCGCGCTGACCCTGGGCTGGCCGATCGCCGCGTCCATGTCCGGGCGGGTCTACCTGCGGATCGGCTTCCGGGCGACCGCGCTGCTCGGCACCCTCATCGGGCTGGTCGGCGTCGCCGGCCTGACGCTGCTGCGCCCCACCACCTCGATCGGGCAGGTCGGGGCCACCTGCTTCGTCATCGGCATCGGCATGGGCTTCGTCGCGGCCCCGATCCTGGTCGCCGCGCAGTCCTCCGTGGACTGGAGCGTGCGCGGCGTCGTCACCGGCACCTCGATGTTCGCCCGCTCGATGGGCAGCGCCCTCGGCATCGCCGTCTTCGGCGCCATCGCCAACGCCGGGCTCGGCACCACCGTGGGCACGCACGCGAGCACGGCCAGCTCGATCGCCCCGGCCGTCATGGCCGCGGCGCTGCAGAACGTCTTCCTCGCCTCGGTCGTCGGCGCGGCGGTGATGCTCGTCGCCGTGCTCTGCATGCCGCGCCGCGTCACGACGGTCGCCTGAGGATGCGCGGCCGCGTACGCACGGCGGAGCGCCTCGCGCTCCTCGCCGCCGGGCTGTTCGTCGTCGGCACCAACGCCTTCGTCATCGCCGGCGTCCTGCCCTCGATCGCGGGCGAGCTGCACGCCCCGCAGACCGCGGTGGCCTCCTCGATCACCTGGTACGCGGCAGTGGTCGCGATCGCCTCCCCGCTGGTCGGGGTGCTGCTCCCCTGGGTCCCGCGCACGGCCCTGATCGCCGTCGGGCTGGTGCTCGTCGCCGGGGGCACCGTCGTGGCGGCCCTCGCACCCGGCCTCCTCGTCTTCATCGCCGGTCGGGTGCTGGCCGCGTTCGGCGGGGCCGCGCTGGTCCCGACGGCGACGGCCGCCGCCCCGGCCATGCTGCGCCCCGAGCAGCGCGGCCTCGCCCTGGCCGCGACCGGGCTGGGGTTCACCCTCGCCTCCGCCGTCGGCTCGCCGCTCGGGACCGCGCTCGCCGCCCTCGTCGGCTGGCGCGTGACGATGCTCGCCATCGCGGGCCTCGCCCTCCTGCTCGCCGTCGCCGTCCTGCTGCGCCTCGGCCCGGTCCCGCTCGGGGCGGCCACCAGCCTCGCGGCCCGGGTCGGCGTGCTGCGCGACCCGCGGGTCTCGCTCGTCCTGCTCGCCGCGGCCCTCGTCACGACCGGCTTCAACGTCGTCTACATCTTCAGCGCCCGGCTCACCGAGGGCGCGACCGGCGGGGACGGGCGGCTGCTGGCCCTGCTCCTGCTGCTCTACGGCGCCGGCGGCGTGGTCGGCACGGCCCTCGCCGGGCCCGTCACGGACCGGTTCGGCAACCGGGTGACGGCCGCCGTCGCCACGGGTGCGCTCGTCGCGGTGTTCGTGCTCCTGGCCGTCGAGGAGCGCTCGTACGTCGCGCTCGCGATCCTGTTCGGCGTCTGGGGCGTGGTGGCGTTCGCCGCCGTCGTCCCGCTGCAGCACCGCCTCGTCGGCGTCGACCCGTCGATCGCCGGGCTGACCCTCGGCTGGTACTCCACCGCCATGTACGTCGGCATCGCCGTCGCGCCGCTGCTCGGCGCGGCCGCTCTCGCCGTGGGTCCCGTCGCGCTCCCGCTCGCCGGGGCGGCCGCGACCGCCCTGGCCCTGCTGGCCTTCCAGCTCGGGTTCCGCGCGCGGCGGCGTCAGGCGCTCGGCGCCAGCTCGGAGACCAGCGGCACGACGTCGGCGATGGAGTCCTCCACGCGCGTCGGACGGTAGGGGTAGCCCTCGATCTGGCTCCGCCGGGTCGAGCCGGTGAGGACGAGCACGGTCCGCAGCCCCGCCTCCATGCCCGCGACGATGTCGGTGTCCATGCGGTCGCCGATCATCACCGTCGACTCCGAGTGCGCCTCGAGCCGGTTCAGCGCCGAGCGCATCATCAACGGGTTGGGCTTGCCGACGAAGTAGGGCTTGATGCCCGTCGCCTGGCGGATCATCGCGGCCACCGACCCCGTCGCCGGCAGCGGCCCCTCGGGCGAGGGGCCCGTGACGTCCGGGTTCGTGGCGATGAACCGCGCCCCGCGCTCGATGAGGCGGATCGCCCGCGTGATCGCCTCGAAGGAGTAGGTGCGCGTCTCTCCCAGCACCACGTAGTCCGGGTCGCGCTCGGTCATGACGAAGCCCACGTCGTGCAGGGCGGTGGTCATCCCCGCCTCGCCGATCACGTACGCCGACCCGCCCGGCATCTGCTCGCTCAGGAACTGCGCGGTCGCCAGCGCCGAAGTCCAGATGGCCTCCTCGGGCAGGTCGATGCCGCTGCGCAGCAGCCGCGCGCGCAGGTCACGCGCGGTGTAGATCGAGTTGTTGGTCAGGACGAGGAAGCGCACCGCGTTCTCCTGCAGCGCGGCGATGAACTCGGCCGCCCCCGGCAGCGCCTGCTCCTCGTGGACCAGGACGCCGTCCATGTCGGTCAGCCACGTGCGCACGGGGTGGTGTTCGCTCATGGCTCCAGGCTGGCAGCCGCCTCGCCGTCGTCGCCACGGGGTCTTGCCCGCGCTCCGTACGCTGGGAGACGACATGCGCACCCGTCTCCTCCGCCCGCTCCAGCTCGGCCTCCCAGCCGCCGCCGTGCTCGCGCTGGCGCTCTCGGGCTGCAGCGACCCGGCCCCGGCCGACCCCGCGCCGACCGCTCCCGCAGCCCCGGCCACCCCCGCCGCCGCACCGGCCAGCGGCGGCGTGCAGGTCGGCAGCAGCACCACGGGCAGCGACGGCCTGACGGTGCGCTACCTCGACGGCGGGACGGTCAAGACCGTGCGCGTCGAGGACTTCCCGCGCTGACCGGAAGGGTTCAGAGCTCCACGTAGAGGCAGAGCGGGTGCCCGTCGGGATCGAGGCAGACGCGGACGTGCTCCTGCGGCTGGAAGCCGGCCACCCGCGCCCCGCACTCCTAGGCCCACGCCGCGGCTGCGTCGAGGTCGTCCACCTCGACGTCGAGGTGGGCCATCATCGCCACGTCGTCGGGCCCCGCGGGCCAGACCGGCGGCCGGTAGTGCTCCTCGCGCTGGAAGTGCAGCCCCGGGCCGCCGTCCGGGTTCGCCAGGACGACCCACTCCGGCTCGTCCGTCGTCGCCGTGAAACCGAGCAGCCGCGCGTAGAAGCGCGCCAGCGCCGGCGGGTCGGGCGTGTCCAGGACGAGGCCGCGCAGGTGCAGCCCCGGTCGTGCGTCCGTCACGCGTCCCCCCTCCGCCCGGCGTCCCGGTGACCCCGCGGTCCGTGCCGGCGATGCTGCCAGACTCGCGCCCGTGGAGGACACGGCGCCGGTGTGGGACGGGCCCGCGCTGGTCGTCCTCGCGGGCGCGGCGGGGTCGGGCAAGTCGACCTGGGCCGCGCAGCGCTACCGGGCCAGCGAGGTCGCCTCGTCCGACGCGCTGCGGGCCGCGGTCGGGAGCGGCCCCTACGACCTCGACGCGACCGACGACGCCTTCGCCCTGCTCGACCAGGTCGTCGCGGCGCGGCTGCGGCGCGGGCTGACCGTCGTCGTCGACACCCTCGGCCTCGACGCGCGGCGCCGCGCCCACCACCTCGCCCTCGCCCGGGCCGCCGACCTCCCGGCCGTGCTCGTCGTCCTCGACACCGCCCCCGCGCTCTGACGGGCGCGGAACAGCGCCCGCGACCGCCCGGTCCCCGCCCGCGTGGTCACCGAGCAGCTGCGCCGCGCCCGGGCGCTCGTCGACGCCCACGACCCGGAACGCTGGCGGCCGGCCGACGAGGGGGCCGAGCGCGAGGACTGGGACGCGGTCGTCGTAGTCCGCCAGAGCGACGACCGGACGCCCGCGCCGAACCTCGCCGAGGAGGACCCGGCCTCGACGCCTGCCCACGGTGGCCCGCGGCTGGTGCTGCAGGTGTCCCGCTTCCCGTGGGGCGAGGACGTCGGGGACCCGACCCGCTGGCTCACCGACCTCGCGAGGGCCGCGGACGCGATCGGGCTCGACGGCATCGCGCTGATGGACCACCTGGTGCAGATCCCCCAGGTCGACCGCGCCTGGGAGCCGATCCCTGAGCCGTACGTCGCTCTCGGCCTGCTGGCCGGGCTCGAGACGCGGCTGCGGCTCGGCACCCTGGTCAGCCCCGTCACGTTCCGGGCTCCCGGGATCGTGGCCAAGGCGGTGGCGACGCTCGACGCCTTGAGCGGCGGCCGCGCCTTCTGCGGGCTCGGCGCCGGCTGGTGGCTGCGCGAGCACCAGACGTTCGGGCTCGACCTGCCCGCCCCCGGGACGCGGATCGGCCAGCTGCAGACGGCGATCGAGACGATGCGCGCGCTGTGGGCGCCGGGCACCAAGGCGTACGCAGGCCGCTACGTCCACCTGCCCGAGACGACCTGCTACCCGCGCCCCGTCGGGCAGGTGCCGATCGTCGTCGGCGGCTCGGGCGACCGGCTGCTGCGCGTCGTGGCCGAGCAGGCCGACGCCTGGAACCTGCCCAGCTCCGACGAGGCCCGCCTCGCCCGGCGCCGGGCCGTGCTGCGCGGGCACTGCGCCGAGCTCGGCCGCGACCCCGACGACGTCGAGGTCACCGTCCTCGACGTCCCGGTCCTTGGCACCGACCGCGAGGACGTCGCCCGGCGCGTCGAGCGCCTGCGAGGCCGGGTGCCGGCGACCGCGTACGCCCGGCAGCACCACGCCGGCACCGCCGCCGACCACGCGGCCCGCTACGCCGGGCTGGCCGAGGCCGAGGCCGGCACGGTCTTCGTCGCGCTGCCCGACCTCGTCGACGCCGACGACCTGCGCCGCCTCGAGCCCGTGGTCGCCCGGCTGCGCTGAGTGCCGCCGGCCCTCAGCCGAGACCGAGCAGCGCGTCGGTGCGCGCGTCCGGCTCGCCGGCGTAGAAGGCGTCGAGCACCCGCTGGAAGACCTCCTCCTCCGGCACGGCCCGGGCGAAGAGCGTCATCGAGGAGCGCAGCTTGAGCGCGTCGATGCCTCCGAGGACCGTCTCCGCGCTGCGGTCGGCGTGCGTCAGGAGGGCTGCGGCGCACTCCCGCAGCCGCGGTCCCAGCACCGGGTGGGCCAGGTAGTCCCGCGCCTCGGCGAGCGAACCGACCGCGTACGCCTGCGCGGTGCTGCTCCGCCCGAGGCCGGCGAGCTGGGGGAAGACGAACCACATCCAGTGCGACGTCTTGCGCCCGGCCCGGAGCTCCCGCAGGGCCGCGGCGTACGTGCCGCCCGCGTCCTGCGCCGCGACGAACCGGTCCAGGTCGGGGCGATCGATATCTGACCTCTGCATCCGAGACCCCCTGCCGCTGGGTACAAACCTCCTGTGACATCCGCGCCCACGTCTGATCCCGCCCGCGCCGACGAGGCGCAGCCCGACCGGTCGCGGTGGCGTGCGCTGGCCGTCGTCATGGCCGCGGGTGCGATGACGCTGCTCGACGTCAGCATCGTGAACGTGGCCCTCCCGACGCTACGGGAGGGTCTGCAGGCCGACGACAGCGACGTGCAGTGGATCGTCGCCGGCTACGCCCTCGCCTTCGGCATCGTGCTCGTCCCGATGGGCCGCCTGGGCGACGCGCGCAGCCGCCGGGCGGTGTTCATGGCGGGCGTCGCCCTCTTCACCCTGGCCAGCGCCGCGGCCGGTCTGGCCCCCAACCCGACGACGATCTCCGTCGCCCGGGTGGTGCAGGGCATCGGCGGCGGCATCATCACCCCGCAGGTGTCGGGCTTCATCCAGAACCTCTTCCAGGGCCGGGACCGCGCCAAGGCGTTCTCGATCTTCGGCGCGACCATCGGCCTGTCGACCGCGGCGGGCCCGCTGCTCGGCGGCCTGCTCGTCCAGCTCGGCGGGCCCGACTTCGGCTGGCGCCTGGTCTTCTACGTCAACGTGCCGATCGGCATCGCCGTCGTGCTCCTCGCCCGCAGGCTGCTGCCCGCGAGCGCCCCGACCAAGCGCGGGCAGAGCCTCGACCCCGTCGGCGTCCTGCTCTTCGCCGCCGCCGTGCTGCTCGTGCTGTGGCCCCTCGTCGAGGGCTCCCAGGGCACCCCGCTGTCGAGCCGTCCCTGGTGGCTGCTCGGGGTCGCCGCCGTCCTCGGCATCGCCTTCGTGCTGTGGGAGCGCTCGTGGGGCGGTCGCGGCAAGGAGACGCTGATCAACCTGCGCCTGCTCAAGGTGCCCGCGTACGTCTTCGGGCTCAGCCTCGGCACCTTCTACTTCGCCGGCTTCACCGCGATCTTCCTGGTCGTCACGCTCTACCTGCAGGTCGGCCTCGGCTACAGCGCGCTGGAGGCCGGGCTCACCACGACGCCCTTCGCCGTCGCCGGGGCCATAGCCGCGCTGCTCAGCGGCCGGCTCGTCGAGCGCTTCGGGCGCTGGCTGGCCGTGTTCGGCCTGGTGACCGTGAGCGTCGGCCTGCTGGCCATCGACCTGCTCGTGCCGCACCTGTCCGGGATGGTCGGGCTCAAGCTCGCGCCGGCCTTCCTCGTGGCCGGCTTCGGCGGCGGGTTCGTCATCACCCCGAACGTCACGCTGACCCTCGCCGAGGTCGACCCGGCCGAGGCGGGCTCGGGCGGCGGGATGCTGCAGACCGCGCAGCGCGTGGGGTCGGCCATCGGCGTGGCGGTGATCCTGGCGCAGTTCTTCTCGACCCTGGGCAGCACCAGGGGCGACTACGCCGAGGCCCTGTCGGTGTCGCTGCGGACCACGATCGCGGCGGTCGTCGTGGCCCTGCTCTTCGCGCTCGCGGACCTGCTGCGCCGCAACCGCAAGGAGCACCACCCCGAGCCGCAGCACGCGGCGGAGGAGGCGGTCCCGCGGCACGCGGCCTGACGCCGGAGCCGGCCGTCGCCGGACCTGTCTCGGGTCCGGGGCCTCCCTGCGCGGCAGCAGCGCCAAGGGAGAGACTGAGGTGTGCCGAACACGCCTGACGCGCCCGAGTCCGAGACCTCGCAGGACCAGCAGCCCGACCCCATCGACGAGCCCACCGCGATCATCCTCTACGGAGGCACCGGTGACCTGGCCAAGCGCATGGTGCTGCCGGCCATCTACGAGCTGTACACCCGCGGCCTGCTGCCCAAGCAGTTCCGGCTGATCGGCAACGGCCGCGGCGACGTCTCGCACGAGGACTTCACCGCCCACATCCACGACGTGCTCACCGAGTTCGCCGAGACGCCGGACGAGGACGAGTTCAAGGGCTTCGCGGCGAACGTGCGCTTCGCCGGCGGCGGCTTCCGCGAGGACAACCCGGGCAGCCTCCTCGACGTGATCGAGGAGGCCGAGAAGGAGCTCGGGGCGAGCGTGCACCTCGTGCACTACATGGCGATCCCGCCGCATGCCTTCGAGGCGACGACGAAGGCCGTCAAGGCCCACGACCTCGCCAAGAACGCCAAGGCGGTCTACGAGAAGCCGTACGGCGAGTCGCTCAAGAGCTTCCACGAGCTCGACGACCTGGTGCACTCGGTCTTCGAGGAGGAGCAGGTCTACCGGATCGACCACTTCCTCGGGAAGGAGGCGACCCAGAACCTCTACCTGACGCGCTTCGCCAACCGCCTCTTCGGCGACGTCTGGTGCCGCGACAGCATCGCCCAGGTCCAGATCGACGTCCCCGAGACCCTCGACGTCGCCGATCGCGCCGACTTCTACGACGCGACCGGCGCGATGCTCGACATGCTCGTCACGCACCTCTTCCAGGTCGCGGCCGAGGTCGCCCTGGAGCCGCCGGTCAGCATGGCCGACGAGGACGTGCAGAACGCCCGCGAGTCCGTCATCGCCGCCTTCCGCCCGCTGTCGCCCGACGAGGTCGTGCTCGGCCAGTACCGCGGCTACACCGACATCGACGGTGTGCCCGACGACTCGCAGACCGAGACCTTCGTGGCCGCCAAGCTGTGGGTCGACACCGACCGCTGGCAGGGCGTCCCCTTCCTGCTGCGCACCGGCAAGATGATGGGCACGAGCGCCCAGCGCGTCAGCCTGGTGCTCAAGGCCGCGGAGGGCCCGCTCAAGCACGTGCCCGCCAACGCCAACGCCATCGTCTTCGACCTCAAGGGCAACGGCGCGATCGACGTGCAGCTCACGGTCAAGAAGCCCGGCCCGGACGCCGTGCCGGCGGCCAGCGCCACGTCGCTCAAGCTGCAGAACGTCGCCGACGGCGCCATGGCTCCCTACACCTCGCTGATCCACGACGTCCTCTCGGGCAACCGGATGCTCTTCACGAGCTCGGCGGGTCTGCAGTCGGCGTTCGAGGCGTTCCAGCCGATGCTCACCGACGCGCGGCCGAAGATCGAGATCTACGAGGGCGGCTCCTGGGGCCCGGAGGCCGCCGAGGCGCTCACCGACGGCGTCGGCTGGCTCCTCGAGAAGAAGGTCAGCCCGCCGATCAGCTGAACCCGCACCACCCGCGCGGCACCGAGGCGGCCGGAGCACCTGCTCCGGTCGCCTCGACCACGCTCAGGGCAGTTGGTGCAGGGCCAGCGGCAGGACCTGGGTGGCTCCGGCGTCGGCGAGGAGCGCCCCGGCCACGGTGAGCGTCCAGCGGCTGCGGATCGTGTCGTCGACCAGCAGCACGGGCCCGTCGAAGGACACCTCGGGCCGCAGCCGCGTCCGCACCAGCAGGTCACGCACGCGGGTGGCCGAGCTCGCGTCGACGCTCGGCGGTGGGCCGCCGACCTCGAGGGCGTCGACCAGCGGCAGGCGCCCGATCCGCGCGAGGTGCTCCGCCACCGAGGTGACGAGCCGCGGGAAGCGCCGCGACGGCATGGCCACCACCGCCACCGGACGGTCCCAGCTCTTCGACCAGCGCTTGAGCACCTCGACCGCGCCCTCGAGGACGGCCGGCGGCGCGGCCTGGTCCTGCTGCCACAGCCGCGCCAGCTCGGTGCTCCAGGCCGGGTCGTCGGCGAAGGCCAGCGCACGACCGGACTGGAGGAAGCCGATCCGGCCCTTGCGCTCGACCCCGCTGGGCCAGAGCTTGCGCGGCTCGACCACGACGTCCTGCCCGCGGAAGAAGGCGCGGGCCGAGGCGACCGTCTCCTCCGACGGCCGTGCCCCGGGCGCGGGCAGACGCCCGGTGCACACCGAGCAGCGGCCGCAGCGGTGCGGGTCGGGGTCGTCGAGCGCCTGCTGCAGGAACTGCATGAGGCAGCCCTCGCCGTGGGCGTACGAACGCATCAGGTCGGCCTCAGCGGCCCGGACCTGGCGCAGCGACGTCCACTTGGCGTCGTCGTAGTACCAGGGCCTGCCCGTCGAGACCCAGCCGCCGGCCCGGCGCTCGACCGCCTCGTCGACGGCGAGGATCTTGAGCAGCCCCTCGAGGCGGCCGCGCCGCATGCCCGTCGCCGACTCGATCGTCGGGAGCGACTGCGGCTCGGCGTTGAGGACGTCGAGCACCCGCTCGACCTGCTGCTCGTCGGGGATCCCGGCGGTCGCGAAGTAGTCCCAGATCCGCTCGTCGGACTCGGCCGGCACCAGCACGGCCACGGCGTCGTCGAGCGCACGACCCGCGCGCCCGACCTGCTGATAGTACGCGACGGGCGAGCTCGGCGAGCCGAGGTGGATGCAGAAGGCGAGGTCGGGCTTGTCGTAGCCCATCCCCAGCGCCGACGTGGCCACGAGCGCCTTGACCTCGTTGTCGCGGAGCCGGTCCTCCAGCTCCTCGCGGTTCTCGGTCTGGCCCGAGTACGCCGCCACGTCGAGCCCCTGCTCGGTGAGGAACGACGTGACCCGCTGCGTCTCGGCCACGGTCAGGACGTAGACGATCCCGGAACCGGGCATGGAGCGCAGCGCCTCGGCGACCCAGGCGTACCGCTCGAGGACCGACATGCTCGGCACGACGGCGAGGGTCAGCGACGCCCGGGCCAGCGAACCGCGCAGGGTCACCGTGTCGTCTCCGAGCTGCGTGGCGACGTCGGCGGTGACCCGCTCGTTGGCGGTCGCCGTGGTCGCCAGGACCGGTGTGCCGGGAGCGAGGCCGAGCATGCTGCGGGTCAGCCGCTGGTAGTCGGGGCGGAAGTCGAAGCCCCAGTCCGAGACGCAGTGCGCCTCGTCGATCACCAGCAGGCCCACCGTGTGCAGCAGGTCGGGCAGCTGGGCGGCGAAGGCCGGGTTGGCCAGGCGCTCCGGGGAGATCAGGAGCACGTCGATCGTGCCGTCGCGGACGTCGGTGAGCACCTGCGACCAGGCGTCGAGGTTGGTGGAGTTGATCGTCGCGGCCCTGAGACCGGCGCGCTCGGCCGCGGCGATCTGGTCGCGCATCAAGGCCAGCAGCGGCGAGACGACGAGCGTCGGTCCCGCGCCCTGCTCGCGCAGCGCGGCGGTGGCGGCCCAGTAGACCGCCGACTTGCCCCACCCGGTGGCCTGCACGACGAGGACCCGCCGGTGGTGCTCGACGAGCTCCTCGACCGCCCGCACCTGGTCGGCGCGTGGTCGTGCGTCCGGTCCCGCCATCGCCGCGATCACGCGCTCGAGGACGGAGGCGGCGGTGCTGGTCGTCCGGTCCGTGGTCATCGTGCTCATGCTGTCACTGTCGTCGTCGGGACCCGGATGTGCCGCTCGACGCGGACGCTGTGGACGACGAGCGGCGTACCGGGCTCGCCCTGTGGACGACCGGCACGCCTTCGGCCCACGACCTGCGGCCCGCGGACGCTCTCCGACCTGTGAACTCACCGTGAATCCGCGCTCGGAGGCGTCCGGAACGGCCGCGCGGGGCAAACAAGATTCATGACCCCCAGCAGCGACAGCGACGGCCAGGCCAAGGTCGCGGACCTCACCTCCGACATCAAGTTCGCGATGCTCACCACCGTCGACGCCGACGGCGAGCTCGTGAGCCGCCCGATGCAGCACCAGGAGGTGGAGGGCGACGGCGACCTGTGGTTCTTCTCCTCCCGCGACTCCCGCAAGGTCTCCCACGTCCGGGCCAACCCGCACGTCGCCGTGACGCTGGCCTCGACGAGCAGCTGGGTGTCGATCAACGGCTCCGCCGAGGTGGTCGAGGACGTGCAGAAGGCCAAGGACCTCTGGTCCGCCGGCATGGAGGCCTGGTTCCCGCAGGGCCCCGAGGACGACTCGATCGTCCTGATCAAGGTCAGCGGCGAGACCGCCGAGTACTGGGACACCCCCGGCGGCCGCGTCGCCACGGTCCTGAGCCTGGTCAAGGCCAAGGTCACCGGCGAGCGCTACTCCGGCGGGGACAACGAGAAGGTCGAGCTGGGGGCGGACAGCTGACCACCCAGGCCGAGCGGGCCGACCAGCCCGAGCAGCCCGAGCAGGGGGATCCGGGGCTCTTCGGCCCGGGGTCGGTGACCTGGCGCATCCACGGCGACCAGTCGATGGCGCTCGCGGGCTTCCGCGCGCTGTCCCTGCAGGCCGTCCACCCGCTCGTCATGGCGGGCTTCGACGACAACACCGTGTGGTTCGAGGACATGTGGGGCCGGCTGCAGCGCACCGGTGAATGGGTCGGAACCGTCACCTACGGCACCACCCGCGAGGCCGAGCGGGCGGGCAAGATCCTGCGCAGCGTCCACGCGGCCCTGCCGCCGGGCGTCGAGCCGGAGACGGGGCTCGCGTACAAGGTCGACGACCCCGCGCTGCTCACCTGGGTCCACGTGACCGAGACCGAGTCGTTCCTCTCGACCTACCGGCGCTGCGGCGGCGTCCTGCGTCCTGGCGACGGCGACCGCTACGTCGACGAGATGCGCGAGAGCGCGCGCCTCGTGGGCATCGACCCGAGCACGGTCCCGGCCAGCGAGGCCGACGTCGAGGACTACTACGCCGACGTCCGCCCCCAGCTGCACGTCACCGAGGTGGCCCGGCGCAACACGCTGAAGTTCATGCGCCCGCAGATGCCGCGCTGGGTGCGGGTGACGACGCCGGCCCGCCCGGCCTGGGCCGGACTGGTGACGCTCGGCATCGCCATGCTCCCGCCGTGGGCCCGCCGCCTCTACGGCCTGCCCGCGCTGCCCGGTTCCGACGCCTTGGCGACCCTCAACGGGTTCGCGCTGCGCCGCGTCCTCGGAACCCTCCCCCTCGTCGTCTCCGGCAACCCGATGTACGGCGCGGCGCTGCGGCGGACCCGGGGGCTGCGGGCGGCCTGACGCCGCCGTCCGCCCTCACGCGAGGGTCGGCAGCAGCGCGTCCCACGCCAGGTCTGCGGCGCCGACGACGGGACCGTCCTCGCCGAGGGCAGCGGGCACCAGCGGCGGCGGGCTGCTGCGCCGGTAGGCCATGAGCCCGCCCGCGTACGCCTCGTGCAGCGCGTCCGGCGCGGCGCGCAGCAGGTCGGCGGCCAGGCCGCCGAGGGTGACGACGTCGGCGTCCAGCCCGTTGACCAGCCCGGCCGCCCCACGCCCGAGGGCCGCGGCGACGACGAGCACGGCGTCGTGCTCCTGGCGGTCCAGACGCTCTCGTCCCAGCAGCTCGCGGCCGAACGCGACCGGGTCCGCCGGCACCGGCCGACCCAGCAGTAAGGCCAGCGCCGAGCCGTCGACCGCGGTGCCCCAGCAGCCGCGCGCCCCGCAGGGGCACAGCACCTCGGGGTCGCCCAGCGGCATGTGACCGAACTCCCCCGCCGCACCCGTCGCCCCCGTCAGCGCGACGCCGTGGTCGACGACGGCACCGCCGAGGCCCGACTCCACCCGCAGGTGCAGCACCACCGCGGCGTCCGCGGCCGCGCCGCGACGCGACTCCGCGGCCGCGGCCAGGGTCGCGTCGTTGCCGGCCACCAGCAGCGGTGCGTCCGGCCACACCGCGCGCAGGTCGACGCCGTCCCAGCCGAGCGGCGACGAGGTCACCCGGAGCGCGCGCGACACGGTCCCCGGCACCGCCACGCCGAGGGCCCGGACGCGCTCCCCGTGCCGCGCGCGGAGCCCGGCGACGGCCTCCGACAGCGCGGCCGACACCGACGCCCAGCCCGGGTCGTCGAGCGAGCCGCCGGCCTGGTCGACCGCGCCGGCCCCGAGCTCGACGGCGTCCACGCGCCAGGACGCGTTCGTGACCTCCGCGGCGAGGACGAGCGGGCCCCGCGGGTGCGCGGTGAGGACGGTCGTGGGCCTCCCGCGGGCGCCGCTGGGAGGAGCCGCGGTCTCGCTCAGCAGGGAGGCCTCGACGAGCCTGGCCACGAGCTCGGTGGACGCCCCGGTGCCGATGCCGACCACCTTCGCCGCCGCCGAGCGCGTCACGCCCGGACGGGCGTGGACGACGGCGAGCAGGTCGGTCGCACGGGTCGCCACGGTCCGCCCTTCCTTTTACTCTAATTCAGAGTCTATTATGCAGGAGTGCCTGCACCCACCCTCGCAGAGCGGCGACGCCGCGTCCTCCCGCGCACCGGCGCGGCTTCCACCCGCGCACGGGCGTGGAGGTGAGCGTCCTCCTGGCCGCCGCCCTGGTCCTCGCCTTCGGGACCTGGATCCCGCTCGCCCAGCTCCGTCCGGGCGTGCCCGACCGCACCCGCCTCGTGCACGTGGCGGTGGGCAACGCCGCGTTCGCGGGCGTCGCATTCCTGATCGCTGGCGGCAGCGGCCTGTCCTTCGGCTGGCGCGGCTTCTGGCTCCCGCTGCTCGGCGGCGTGGTGTGGGCCGCCGGTAACTACTGCGTCTTCCGGGCCTCCGCCACCATCGGGCTCGCCCGCGCCGCAGGCACCTGGACGCCGCTGAACATCGTGGTGGCCTTCGCCTGGGGCGCGCTCCTCTTCGGCGAGCTCGACGGCTTCACCCCCGACCGCCTCGCGCTGCTCGGGCTCGCCTTCGTCGCCGTGGTGGTCGGGGTGCTCCTGATCTCGGGCTCGCAGGCGCGTACGGCCGGGGCGACCGGTCCCGGCGCACGCACCACGCGGCTCCGGTCGCCCGGCCTCCTGTGGGCCGTGGCGGCGGGCGTGCTCTGGGGGAGCTACTTCATCCCGGCCCAGTGGGCGGCGACGTCGGCGCAGGCGAGCAACCTGCCCCTCGCGCTGGGCATCCTCGTCGGCGCGCTCGTGCTGGCCCTCACGGCGCGGGCGCCCGTGCGCCTCGCGCCGAGGGTCGCCGCCACCCAGGTCGGCGCGGGCGTGGTCTTCGGCGTCGGCAACCTGCTGCTGCTGGCCCTGGTCGCCCGGGTGGGCACGGGGACGGGCTTCACGATCGCCCAGCTCAGCCTCGCGGTGAACGCCGCGATCGGCATCTGGGTGTTCCGCGTCCCCCGCCCCGGCACCAGCCAGGCCCGGCGGGTGCTCGCCGGGATCGCGGTGGCCGGGGTCGGCGGCGCCGTCATCGCCGCGATGCGGTGAGGTCCGTGGGACGCAGGCCCGCCGCGTCCCACGACGAGGTCGGGTCTAGCCTCCCGCGACCGCCGGGATGATCGAGACCTTGGCGCCGTCGGCGACCTCGGCCTCGAGCCCGCCGACGAACCGCACGTCGTCGTCACCGACGTAGACGTTCACGAACCGGCGCAGCTTGCCCTCGCCGTCGACGATGCGGTCCTTGATGCCGGGGTAGTCGGCGTCGAGGGACTCCAGCACGTGGGCCACGGTGTGGCCGCTGGCCTCGACCTCGTTCTGCCCGCCGGTGAAGGTGCGCAGGATGGTGGGGATGCGGACGTGGGCGCTCATGCGCTGTAGCTCCTCCAGAAGTCGGTGAACGCCTCGTAGCGCGGCGGGATCGTCGTCTTGGGCCCGACGTGCGAGGACACGGCGTCGAGGGTCTTGAGCCCGTCGCCGGAGTTGATGAACACGGTCTCCGCGTCCGGGTCGAGGTCGCCCTCGGCGAGCAGGCGGGCCGTCACGCCGAGGGTCACGCCGCCGGCGGTCTCGCCGAAGATGCCCTCGGTGCGGGCCAGCCGCACGATGTTGCGCACGACGGTCTCGTCGTCGACGTCGGCGATGCGGCCGCCGGTGCGGCGCACCACGTCGAGCACGTACGGCCCGTCGGCCGGGTTGCCGATGGCCAGCGACTTGGCGATCGTGTCGGGCCGCACGGGCGCGACCACGTCCTGGCCGGCCTCGTACGCCTGCACGACCGGCGAGCAGCCCGTGGCCTGCGCGCCGAAGATCTTGACCGGCTTGTCCTCGACCAGCCCGAGCTTGACCAGCTCGCCGAAGCCCTTGTCGATCTTGGTCAGCTGCGAGCCCGAGGCGACCGGCACGACGACCTGGTCGGGCAGGCGCCAGCCGAGCTGCTCGGCGATCTCGAAGGCCAGCGTCTTGGAGCCCTCGGCGTAGTAGGGGCGGACGTTGACGTTGACGAACGCCCAGCCCTCCTCCTCGCCGGCGATCTCGCTCGCGAGCTTGTTCACGTCGTCGTAGTTGCCGTCGATCGCGATCAGGGTCGTGTCGTAGACCGCGGAGGCGATGATCTTCTGCTGCTCGAGGTTGGACGGGACCATCACCACGGAGCGGATGCCGGCGCGCGCCGCGGCGGCGGCCACCGCGTTGGCCAGGTTGCCCGTCGAGGGACAGGCCAGCACGGTCAGGCCGAGCTCGCGGGCCGCCGAGAGGGCGACGGCGACGACGCGGTCCTTGAAGGAGTGCGTCGGGTTGCCGGAGTCGTCCTTGACCCAGAGCTTGCGCACGCCGAGGTCGGCGGCCAGGTTGCCCGCGTCGACGAGGCGGGTGAAGCCGGGGTCGGTCGAGCGGAAGGTGGTGATGTCGGAGGG
Organism: Microlunatus sagamiharensis; assembly: GCF_900105785.1. Taxonomy (NCBI): domain Bacteria; kingdom Bacillati; phylum Actinomycetota; class Actinomycetes; order Propionibacteriales; family Propionibacteriaceae; genus Microlunatus; species Microlunatus sagamiharensis. The sequence continues at coordinate 87,997 of NZ_LT629799.1, read as the reverse complement.
CACCGGCAGCAGCGGCGCGTAGCGCCAGATGCTCTTCGGGCCCGCCTCGATCTGCTCACGGGTGACCCGCGGGAAGTCGTAGCCGACCTCGAGCGGGCCGAAGCACTCCATGCACGCGTAGAAGGGGCCGAGCGGGGACTTCTCCCCGCAGGCCCGGCACACGAGGTGGGTGGCGTTGCCGAAGGCACCTTCACGGACGCCGGCGGGCGGGGGTACCTGGGTGTCGAGCACCGCGGTCATGACGATTCGTCCTCACGCATCATCTGTCCTCGGGCGACTTTCGCCCGAAGCCGGAAGTGGCACCGTGTCTGGCTGTCAGCCGGTTGCCGGGGAGTCACAGGGCCGGTCCCTCGTCCCCCTCTGGATGAACGTGGACAACTCTAGGACGCCCGGCCCGGAGAACCGGTGCGCGGTCACGTTCTGGTCCGCATGCTGATCCGGCTGACCAGAGTGCGAGACAGAGCGCGTGATCTACGCTCGGCGCATGCCGCAGGATCGCTCGGGCCAGGACGCGGGAGCGCCGCTGACCCCGGCCGAGCGCCGCCGCCGGCGGGCCAACCGGGCGAACCTCTCGACCCCGCTCGGCCTGCTCGTCGCCCGCCTCGGCGGTGCCCGCCGGCGTCCGGGGCCGTACGGGCTGGTGCTGGCCGAGGGCTACCGGTTCCGCTTCCCCGTCGCCGGCGCCTTCACCGTCGGTGACGTGATCATCACGGCCCGCTCCTTCGACGCGCTGCTGCGGCGCACACCGGACCTGCTGCGCCACGAGGAGCTCCACGCCCGCCAGTACGCCCGCTGCCTCGGCCTGCCCTACCTCGGCCTCTACGTCCTGGCGATGGGCTGGTCGGTCGTGCGGACCGGCGACCGCGCGTCGGGCAACGTCTTCGAGCGCCGCGCCGGGCTGGTCGCGGGCGGCTACGTCGAGCGTCCCGTCCGGTCGCTGCGACGCCGTCGTCGACGCCATGGAGCCGGTCGGGGGCGCGCCGGCTGAGCGCGGCCCAGCGAAGTTGACCCCTCTACCCGCATCCTTGAGACCTTCCCCGGGGCGCCCGCGCCCCGCCCGTGCGCAAGGAGTCCCCTCGATGGTGCCCAGGTCCCGCGTCCCCCGGCTGTCAGCGCTGGCGCTGTCGACGGCGCTGGCCGCGTCCGGGATCCTCACCGCCTGCAGCGCGCAGGACGACCAGGTCACCGAGGACGTCTACTGCGCCGACGCCGACGGCAAGGTGGTCGACGAGTCGCGCTGCGACGACGGCTACCGCGGCGGCTTCCCCGGCTTCATCTGGATCGGCGGCTTCGGTGGGGGCCGCGGCCTGGGCTATCAGCTGCCGGTCAGCCAGCGCACCTCGGTCGTCCCCTACAACGACCCGGTCGCCCGTGAGCGCGCCGGGCTCCCGCGGACGGGGCGCGTCACCGGCTCCGGCGGGCTCGGCGGGACCGTGACGCGGTCCCGCTCGGCCTCGGGCAAGTCGGGCGGGACCAAGGCCGGCACGTCCAAGGGCGGCGGCTTCGGCGGCTCCCAGGGCGGGACCGGGAGCTAGGTCGTGCCTCCTCATTCCGACGGGCGCAGGCGTGGCCCCGCATCCCGACCGGCTGCGCCAGGCTCACTCGGCGCAGCCCGCTGCGCTCTCGTTCCCCCGACGTGCCGCACCGGGCGCGGATGCCACGCCTGCACGAGCCGGACCTGAGGAGACACGACCTCCCGTGGAACGTCGACCCACCGGCAAGACCCGCGACAACTGGCCCCAGCTCGTCGCCGACCAGGGCCTGACCTACTGGCAGACGCAGCTGCCCGACGGCCGCACCCGCTCCTACTGGAGCGAGGCCGCGCACTACGCGTTCTCGGCCGCCGAGGTCGAGCAGATGCACGCCGACGCGACGACGCTCTTCGAGATGTGCGTGAGCGCCGGTGACTGGATGCTCGCCCACCCCGAGACGACCGACAAGATGGGCATCCCGCGCTGGGCGCTGCCCGCCATCTCCGCCACCTGGAACCGCACGCCGGAGTGGGGCAGCGTCTACGGCCGCTTCGACGTCGTCTACGGGGGCAACCGGCTGCTCGACCCGGCCTGCACGGACCTCCAGGACGGCGCTGACGAGGCGCTCGGGCGGATCCGGCTCTACGAGTTCAACGCCGACACCCCCACCTCGCTGCTCGAGGCCGCGGTGATCCAGTGGGCCTGGTTCGACCAGACCCGCCAGGGCGACGACCAGTGGAACGAGATCTACGAGATGCTCGTCGCCGCGTGGCGGCGCAACCTCGCCGAGGCCGAGGAGGCGCTCGGCCACAAGCCGGTCGTCCACTTCGCGTGCACCTGGCAGGACAACCTGCTGCCCGAGCTCGCGCACCTGGTGCCGCCGGAGCAGCGCGGCGACGTCCGGGTCGAGGGCAGCTCGTACGAGGACCTGCAGAACCTGCGCGTCATGCAGCAGGCCTGCACCGACGCCGGCTACGAGACCCGCTGGCTCTACGTCGAGAAGATCCACCTCGGCGAGGACGGCCGCTTCTACGACGGCACCAGCGGGGTCGCGGGCGACCACCTCGACATCGTCTTCAAGCTCTACCCCTGGGAGCACATGGTCGCCGAGGAGTTCGGCCCGGCCGTGTTCGAGGACATGCGCCGCGCGGGCGGGACCGTCTGGATCGAGCCGCCGTACAAGATGCTCTGGTCCAACAAGGGCCTGCTGCCGGTGCTGTGGCAGCTCTACGGCCGCGACCCGGAACGGAGCCGGCTGCTGATCCCGGCCTGGTTCGAGGGCGAGCAGCCCGACGGGCTCGAGAGCTACGTCCGCAAGCCGATCCTCGGCCGCGAGGGAGCGAACGTCCGCGTCGTCGTCGACGGCCAGACCGTCCTCGACACCCCCGGCCCGTACGGCGACGAGCCGGGCGTCATCCAGCTCTACGCGCCGAGCCCGGACTTCGTCGGCTTCGAGGGCGACAACTACGCCACGCTGGGCATCTTCGTCGTCGACGGCGAGCCGGCCGGCCTCGACATCCGCGAGAACCAGACCGTCGTCGTGGACAACCTCAGCGTGTGCGTGCCGCACGTCGTCCGCTCCTGACCCGCTCCTCCACCCCCAGCCCGAGGACGTCCCGATGTTCGACTACCTGTACGCGATGGCCTTGAGCTGGCCAGCCGCCGCGGTCAGCCTGCTGCTCGCCCTCGTCGTCGGGGGCCTGCTGTGGGTCACCCACAACGCGCTCACCCACTTCGACGACCGCGAGGTCCTCTTCGAGCAGGGCAGCGTCGCCTACCTCGTCCAGCGCGTGGCGCTGGTGCTCGCGTTCGGGATCGCCGCGCTGCCGACCATCACGCGCGGCGACGGCGACCACCCCTGGAACACGCTCCCCCTCCAGGCCGCGCAGCTCGCCTGGGTCTTCGTCGCCCTGCTCGGCGCGCGCTACCTCGTCGACGCCGTCCTGCTGCGTGAGCGGAACACCGAGGAGCTCCTCGCGGGCAACACCGCCCTCGGCGTCCTGGAGGCCGGCTTCTACCTCGGTTTCGGCTTCGTGCTCAACGGTTCGCTGACCGGCTCGGCCGAGACCTTCGGGCTCAGCCTGGCCAGCACCGTCGTCTTCGGCCTGCTCGGACTCGCGGTCGTCGTCGGCGTGTTCTGGCTGCACGAGGCGGTGACGCCATGGTCGGTGCGGCAGCTGGTCCGCGACCGGAGCCTCACCGCCGCCTTCGAGGCGGGCGGTCTGCTGACCGCGGTCGGGATCGTCGTGCGCGAGGGGGTCGCCGGCGACTTCACCGGCTGGACCGACGGGCTCGTCGCCTTCGCCGCCACGACCCTCTTCGCCGTCGTGATGCTCTACCTGTTCCGCTGGGTGACCAACCGGCTGATCCTCCGGTCGTGGACCCTGCGCCAGATCCAGGAGCAGCAGCGGACCACCGCCTCGGCCTTCAGCGCCGTCCTGCTCGTCGTCGTGGCGATCTCGGTCGCGGCGGTCGTCCGCACGCAGCTCTGACCTCCTCGGGCAAGGCGCCTCTGACCCTGAGCCCGGCTATGGTCCTGCTCCGTGATCATCTGGTCCCGCTGGGGAATACTCGTCTTCGTCTGCATCGGTCTCGGCATCGGGACCGGCGCCCTGCTCGACGCGCTCGTCTTCCGTGACCGCGCTGACACGGCCTTCGGGATGTTCGTGGGGATCGGGCTGATGGCCGCGGCGGTCTACACCTACCTGCTGGACCGCTTCGTCCTCACCCCGCACCTCGACAAGCCGCAGCAGCAGTTCATGCTGGAGCCGCTCCCCCAGCGCGTCGGCAACCAGACCCACCGGCCGGTGCCGGTGATCCACCCGCAGACCGGACGGCCCGTCTACGTGCAGCCGCGCTCGAGCCTGTTCTTCGTCCCGGTGCGCTACTGGCCCTACGTCCTCGGCGGCATCGGCGTCCTCGTGACGGTCGTCAACGCGATCGGCCTGATCGCGCGCGGCTGACGCCTCGGTCGTGCTGGCGCAAGGCCCCCGGACGCCGGACGGCCCGGCCTGACCGAGGTCAGACCGGGCCGTCCGGGTCGTGCGGGTGGGCGTCAGCCGACGGTCACCGGAATGGTCACCGTGGTGCCCGTGCTGCCCTCGAGCACGAGCGTCCCCGCGCCCTGGGCGGCGTCGGCCGGCACGGCCAGGGCGATCGTCGCCGAACCCTCCGACGCCGTGAACGTCCCGACCTCAGCGCCGTTGAGCGTGGCCGTGAAGGCGGTCGTCGTGGGGTCGGTCCCCGTGTACGCGCCGTCGGCCCCGGGCCGGCTGGTGAAGTCGAACGACGACAGCGTGAACGTCGTCGTCTGCCCCGCGGTCAGCGTGCTGGGCAGCGGCGACACCTGGACGGCCTGCTTGGCGAAGGACGGGCTGACCGGGGTCTGGGCCTTGATGTAGTCGGTCCAGGAGTCGAGGTCCGACAGGCCGGTGTCCTTGCTGTTCTTCCCCTCGGCGAAGACGCGGAAGTTGTCCCCGCCCGCCGCCAGGAAGCTGTTCGTCGCCACCCGGTAGGTCGCCGCCGGGTCGATCGCCTTGCCGTCCACCGTGATCGACGTGATCCGCGAGCCCTCGGCCAGCGACTCGTCGTAGCTGTAGGTGACGTTCTTCGACAGGCCCAGCTGGAGGTAGGGACGGGTCGGCACGTTGCCGCTCGCGTCGCGCTGCCACTGCTGCTCGAGCAGCGTCTTGAACTGCGCCCCCGTCAGGTCGACGGTGAAGAGCGAGTTCGCGAACGGCAGCACCGAGGCCGCCTCGCCGAAGGTGATGTCGCCCTCGTCGAGGTCGGTCCGCACGCCCCCGGGGTTCTGCACCCCGATCTGGGCCGAGCCGCGCTCGGGCGACGAGGTCGAGGAGCGGTACATCTCGGCGACGAGGTCGCTGAGCGTCGACTCCTTCGCACGGGAGTCGGTCGCGCCGACGAAGGCCCGCGTCAGCTCGTGCGTGGCCTCACCGATCTTGACCGAGCCCAGCTCGTCGGCGCGGTCGAGCGCCGCGTCGACGATGTTCGCGATCCGCCGCACCCGCGGGTAGGAGGCGATGAGCTCGTCGTTCGACGGCGTGGTCGTGTAGGTGTCGATGTCGGACTGGGTGTGGGCGAGCACCTTCTTGGTCTTGAGGTCGACCGTCAGGGTCACCTTCGCCAGGTACTGCGCGTACGAGCCGCTCTGCGTGACCGGACGCGTCGCGCCCGCCACCCCCGGGACCGGCGCGTCGTAGACGTAGCGCTGGTGGGTGTGGGCGGTGAAGATCGCCGCGACCTTGGGCGAGGTGTCGTTGACGATGTGGGTGAAGACCGGGCTGGCCGCCTCCTGGTCGGCGAGCGAGGCGAGCGCCTCGCCCTTCGTCCCGAGGCCCGCGAGCGCCGCTCCCTCGTGGTACTCCGCGACCACGACGTCCGCCTCGCCGTTGGACTTCTTGCCGTCCGTCAGCTGCTTGGTCACGCGGTTGACCGCCTCCACCGGGTCACCGAACTCGACCCCCGAGATCCCCGCCGGGGACACGAGCGTCGAGGTCTCCTGCGTCACCGCGCCGACCACGCCGACCTTGAGGCCGCCGCGGTCGACGATGGCGTACGAGGGCAGGGCCGGCTTGGTCGTGCCCTTCTCGTAGACGTTCGCCCCGAGGTAGGTCCAGTCGGCCGCCTTGCGGATGCGGCCGTCCAGGTCGGCGAAGCCGCGGTCGAACTCGTGGTTGCCGACCGCCGACACGTCGAGGTCGGCCGCGTTGAGCACGTCGATCGTCGGCTGGTCCTGCTGCACCGACGACGCGAAGAGCGACGCGCCGACGCTGTCCCCGGCCGACAGCAGGAGGGTCTTGTCCTCGCCGCCCGCCGCCCGCTGCTGCTCGACCGCCCCGAAGAACTGGACCGTGCTGGGCGAGGCGCCCGAGATCCGGCCGTGGAAGTCGTTGAAGTTGAGCAGCGTCAGCGTTACCTCGCTGGCCTTGCCGCGCTTGAGCCCGACCTTGACCGGGTCGTGGTCGCTGGCGCGGTAGGGGTTGGAGTCGAGGAAGAAGTCGACCGCGGTGGACTTGTAGCGGCTGTACTCGCGCACGATCGGTTCGATCGAGTTGATGTTCCAGACGCCGCTGCCCGTCAGGCGCTTCTTGGCGGCCGGGTTGAGCAGCACGTGGTCGAGCGAACCGGAGAGGCCGTCGAAGTTGTAGCTGTAGTCCTTCTGGCTGCCTGCGTTGCTCCAGCCGGCGTCGTAGAGGGTCTCGAGCGGGTCCTCGCGGGTGTAAGAGTTGAAGTCACCCACCATGGCCACGGCGTCGGTGCGGGCGTCGGCCTGCACCCCCGGGAGCCACGCGAGCAGCGCGTTGGACTGCGCGACGCGGGCCGCGTTCCAGGCGCCCTGCCCCTGGTCGGCGTTCGGGTCGGCCGGGTCGCTGGGCGCGGAGCCCTTGGACTTGAAGTGGTTGACCACGACGAGCATCGGGGCACCGCCGCCGACGGGCGTGAACTTGGCCGCGATCGGCGTGCGCGCGTTGGAGAACGCACCCTCGTCGGTCGCGTCCTTGCCGTCGGCGTAGGCCTTGCCCGCCCACGTCACCTCGGCGGGCTGGAAGATGATCGCGTTGGTGATCACGTCCTGGTCGGCGACCGGCTGCAGCTGGTCGGAGGAGGGCACGTAGTCCCACTTGGCCCGCCCGGCCGCCTTGTTGAGCGCGCCGACAAGGGTCTTGGTCGCCTCGTCCGCGGTCTCGCCGAGCTTGGCCGAGTTCTCGATCTCCATCAGGCCGGTGACCGAGGAGTCCAGCTGGTTGATCGCGTCGACGATCTTGTCCTGCTGCCGGCCGAGGTCGGCGGAGTCCCAGGCACCGCGCTGGTCGCAGCCGCTGGCCACCGTGTTCGGGGTGCCGTCGCTGCTGACCGGGTTGGCCTTGCAGGAGGCGTTCGCCTTCCCCAGCGTCGTGAAGTAGTTGAGGACGTTGAAGGAGGCGACGGAGACGTCGCCCTTGACGTTCGGGACCTTCTCGACGCTCTTGCGCGTCAGCGTGGCGACCTCGTCGCCCGCCGCCGTCGGCCGGGTCGGGTTGAGCGTCCAGGCGCCGTTGCGGTAGTCGACGACCACCGGCTCGGCGAGCTTGGCGGTGTCGCCGATCCGGACGTCCTTGCTGCGCGTGATGTATGGCGGCGTGCCGCGGTTGGTGGTCGAGTCGAACCGGGTCGACTGGCCGTCGTCGAGCACGACCTGACGCTCGGCGTTGCGGTCGGCCTGCTTGCGCTCGGCCTTGCTGCCGTAGGGCGCGAGGTCGGTCGGCTGCACCAGCCGGCCGCCGGTGGCGAGGCCCAGCGCGCCGAAGGTGCCCAGGTCGTAGGTGTCGTTGACCGTCCACTTCTCCGTGCTGGAGAAGAGCATCGACTCGAGGTTCTCGCGGCGGTCGTAGGTCGAGGCCCAGCTGACCCCGCTGACCGGCTGCACCTTCTTGTACGACGCGTCGGACTTCGTGACGCTGACCTTGCCGCCGATCTCGGTGAGGCTGTCCGCGTCGGGGTCCGTGCTGTCCGGGTACTCCTCGACCGTCCCGCTGACCGTGACGAGGTCGCCGACCTTCACGTCGAACCCGGCCTTGCCCGTGAAGACGAAGACCGCGTCAGAGGCCTTCTTGAGGCTGCGCTTCTTGCCACCGGTGCCCGGCGTCTGGATGACGAAGCCGTTGAGGCCGCCCGTCGGGTAGGCCGCGGTGACGACCGACGGGGTCGTGGTCACGTTCTTGCCGACATAGGGCGAGAAGCGGCCGGTGCCCTGGATCGTGGCGATGGGCAGCGGCGTGGCGGCCGACGCGGTGCTCGGCACCGCGACGAGGAGGCCGCCCGCGAGGGCAGCAGCGGCGACGGCGGCGGCGCCGTGCCTCATGAGGGGCCGCCTCCGCGAAGAGGTGAGGCGGTCAGGACCTTCGGGCAACGGGATCTCCTGGCTCGTGGGGTCGCCCTGACCTCGGGGTGTGGGTCGGGGGCGCGGACACTGTCTCCCGAGCCACTGACAAAACTCAACCCCCTCTTGGGGTGTGCCTCAGGATCGTCACGTCCCGTTCACGTGGCCCGCAGGTCCTGCGGCCTGGGCCAGGGCGGCCTGCCGGACGAGGTGGTCACGCTCGAGCGTGCTCGTGCAGCGCTCAGCCGCACGGGCGTACGCCTCCGCCGCCGCGGGCAGGTCGCCGGCGAGCCGCAGCAGGTACGCCCGCGTCGCGTCGACGCGGTGCCGGCCCTTGAGCTCGGGTCCCACCCGCTCGACCTCGAGGAGGCCCGCCGACGCCCCGAGGACGTGGCCCACGGCCACCGCCCGGCTCAGCACCGCGGCGGGGTCGTCTCGGACCGGGTCGACGCTGAGGGCGAGCAGCTCGTCGTACCAGGACAGGATCTGCGGCCAGTCCGTCTCCCCCGACGTCGCCGCGTCGTCGTGCAACGCGGCGATGGCCGCCTCCACCTGGAACCTTCCCCGCCGGTGCTCGCCGAGCGCGCCCTGCAAGATCCGTACGCCCTCGGCGACCTCGGCGCGGTCCCAGAGGGCGCGGTCCTGCTCGTCGAGCGGCACCAGCCGCCCGTCGACGACGCGCGCCCGGTGCCGCGCGTGGTGCAGCAGCATCAGCGCGAGCAGCCCGCGCACCTCCGGCTCCGGGCTCGCCAGCACCAGCTGCCGGGTCAGCCGGATCGCCTCGCGCGCCAGGTCGTGCCGCTCGTCGCTGCCCTGGTGCCCGGTCGTGTAGGCGAGGTGGAGGACGTGCAGCACGACGGCGACGTCGGCCGGGGCGTCGAGGCGACGGTCCCGGAGCGTGGCCTTCGCCCGGCTGATCCGCTGCGCCATCGTCGCCTCGGGCACCAGGAACGCGTCCGCGATCTCCCTGGTCGTCAGCCCGGCGACGGCCCGGAGCGTGAGCGCGACCGCCGAGGTCGGCGACAGCTCCGGGCTCGCGCAGAGGAAGAGCAGCAGCAGCGTGTCGTCGGCCTGCTCGGTCGGTCCCGGTTCGGGCTCCTCGTCGACGCGCTCCTCCCGCCGGCGCCGAGCGACCTCGCTGCGGGCGGCGTCGGTCAGCCGGTGCACGGCCGCGGTGGTGAGCCAGGCCCGCGGGTCGCGCGGCGGGTCCGTCGGCCAGGTCCGCAGCGCGTCGATCAGCGCCTCCTGCACCGCGTCCTCCGCGCTCGCGAAGTCCGCACCCCGGCGCAGCAGCGCCGTGATCACCTGCGGGACGAGGGCCCGCAGCAGGCCCTCGTCCATCGGCTCCGTCACTCCGCGAACGACGGCGGTGCCTCCATGATCTGGCGGATCTGGATCCACTCGTAGAGGGGCTTCCCGCCCGGGCCGGGTTCGGACGAGACCCACGCGGCGAGCTCGACCGCCCGCTCGTACGACTCGACGTCGATCGCGTACCAGCCGGCGACGAGGTCACCGGTCTCCGGGTGCGGCCCGTCGCTGCGGACCGGCGCGGCGTCGGGACCGCCGTAGCGAATCCACTCCTGGTCCATCGACAGCCCCTGGGCGTCGAGCCACTCGCCGTTCTCCTTGAGCACGACGTTGACGTGCTCGAGGAAGGCCATGTGCGCCTCGATGTCGGCCGGGTCCCACTCCGGCATCGGCGGGCAGGGGTACGGCAGCTCGGGGCCGCCGCGGTAGTGCTTGAGCAGCAGGTACTTGGGCATCGCGTTGTTCCTTCGTGCTGGCCGCGCCTCTCGCGGCCCTTCGTCACGGAGACGGAGCCGGTTCAGCGTTCTCGACACGCTAGGGCAGAACTTTCGAGAACGCCTTCTGAGCCTGCCGAGAAGCAGACGCGAGAACGCTCCCTGAGCCTGTCGAAGGGCCTCGAAGAGGTCAGCGTTCTCCGCCGCGAGCAGCGAACCCGAACACCCCACCCTCCCCGAACGCCAGCTCAGCGAATCTCTCCCCCATCAGCACGTGCGCCTCCGGCCCCGGGTGCAGCGCGTCGGGGAGCGGCAGCTCCTCCGCGTCCTGCGGGCCGTACAGCGCGCGCCCGTCGAGGTAGTGCAGGTTCGCATCGCCCGACCGCCGCTCGACCAGCGAGGCCAGCTCCCGCCGGATCACCTCGAGCGTGAGCCTGCCCTGCGCGACCTCGGCCGGGTTTCCGGTGGCGACGAACGTGACCTGAGCTGTCCCCAACGTCGTCGGGTCGAACGAACCCGGCCCGGGCGTCGCCTCGTGGATGCCGCAGAAGATCGGCGAGACGAGCAGCATCGGCGTGTCCGGGTGCCCGTCGCGGATCGTGTCGAGGAAGCCGTGCACCGCCGGCACGAAGGCCCGCAGCCGCATCGCGTCGAGGTTCACGACATTGATGCCGAGCTTGACGCTGATGACGTCGGCCTCGGTGTCGCGGACGACCCGCGCGAGGAACGGGTCGACCAGCGCACTGCCGCCGAGCCCGAGGTTGACGAGGTCGACGTCTGCCCGCCTGGCCGCCACGGCGACCCATGTCTCGCTCGGAGCCACGGCGTTCGAGCCGTGGCTGATCGAGCTGCCGTGGTGGACCCAGCGCGGCCGCGTCTCGACGACCGGCTCGGCCGGCGCGTCGGTCCGCAGCGCGACGAGCTCCAGCCCCTCGTTGTGCGGCAGCCAGAGCTCGACCGTCTTGTCGCCCTCCGGCAGGTCCCGCAGCACCGTCGTGTGCGACTCTCCCGGCTCGTACGCCGTCGAGCCGGTCTGCAGGTCGACCATGACCGTGTCGCCACCGTCGAGCACGTCGCGCGCCACGAAGGCACCGTCGACGTAGAAGTCGAAGCAGCCGCGCGCCCGGTATGCGCCCCGGTACGCCACCCGCGTCGGGTGCGACACGAGCTCGACCATCATCGCGGTCGTCCGCAGCACGAGCCGCGCCCCGGCCGGCTGCGCCTCCATCGCCAGCAGCTGACCGTCGGGGAACTGCTCGCGCACCCACGCCGGCAGCCGGTGGAGCCGTACGCCGCGGGCGGTGGGTTCGAGCTCGGCGACGCCGCGGACGTACGCCTCGGTGATCGGCGTGGTGATCATGCTGGTGCTCCATCGGGAGTGGTCGGCCAGGCGCAGACGACGGCGTCCAGCGCGGTGAGGGCTCGCTGCCAGGAGACGTCGGTGCCGGGGTCGCGGTGCGCGAACCCGCCCGAGCGCTCGAGCGCGAGGAAGCCGTTGACGGTCGCGCCGAGGAAGCGCGTGACGTGCACGAGCTCGGCCTCGGGGACGTCGTAGCCGCGCAGCACGGCCATGGTCAGCGTGGCGACGCGGACAGCACCGGCCGAGGTCGCCGTCGTCGACGACGCCGGCTGCTGCAGAGCCGCCCAGCGTCCCGGGTGCTTGCGGGCGAAGGTTCGCTGCGCCTCGGCCAGCCCGACGAGCGCGTCCCGTCCGGCCTTGCCCGCGACGCCGTCGGCGATCTCGTCAGCCAGCTCGACGAGGGCGAACTCGTGGAGCCCGGCGAGGAGCTCGCTACGGTCCCGCACGTGGTTGTAGAGGCTCGCCGTCTGCACCCCGAGCCGCCGGGCGACGGCCGAGAGCGTGACCTCCTCGAACCCGACCTCGTCGGCCAGCTCCGCCGCCGCCGAGACGACGACGTGCGAGGAGAGGTTTGCTCGAGGCATACCTCGAAACTAACAGCCTTAGTTTGTGCCTACAAGTCGTAGGTAACGCGTGGCCTCAGCGGTTGAGGTCGAACCCCAGCCGCTTGGCCGAACGTGCCCGCTGCCGCGTCTCGCGCAGGCGGCGGAGGCGCTTGACCAGCAGCGGGTCGACAGCGAGGGCCTCGGGCTTGTCGATGAGGGCGTTGAGCACCTGGTAGTAGCGCGTGGCCGACATCTGGAACTTCTCCCGGACGGCCTGCTCCTTGGCGCCGGCGAACTTCCACCACTGCCGCTCGAAGGCGAGGATCTCCGCGTCGCGGTCGCTCAGCCCGGGCGCGTGCGCCGTCGTCTGCGTCTGCTGGTCGGGAATCGCCATGAGTCGCAGCGTACGCAGCGAATGACACTCGTGTCATTCGCCCCGCCAAGTTCTAAGCCGCGAAACGCGTCGATCTGCAAGCATTCTCCTACGCTTCCCACGTGATCCTGCGCATGAAGGGCGTCGTGCAGCCGTACGCCTGGGGCTCGAAGACCTTCCTCCCCGAGCTGCTCGGCACCGAGCCGACCGACGAGCCGCAGGCCGAGCTCTGGCTGGGCGCGCACCCGAGCGCGCCCGCGACCCTCGACGGCCGCTCGATCGACGAGGTCATCGCCGCCGACCCCGAGGGCGTGCTGGGCAAGGCTTCGGTCGAGGAGTTCGGGCCGCGGCTGTCCTACCTGCTCAAGGTCCTGGCCGCCGACGAGCCGCTGTCGCTCCAGGCGCACCCCTCGCGCCAACAGGCCGAGGAGGGCTACGCCCGCGAGGAGAAGGCCGGCGTCGCCCGTGACGCCAAGGACCGGCTCTTCAAGGACGACTGGCCCAAGCCCGAGCTGCTCTGCGCGCTCATCGAGTCCGAGGCGCTGTGCGGCTTCCGCTCCCCCAGCACGACGTACGCCCTCGTCGCTCAGCTCGGCGCCTTCCGGACGCGTGAGCTGCTCGCGCCGCTCGCCGACGAGTCGGTGCCGGAGCCCGAGCGCATCGAGCAGGTCTTCTCTAAGGTGATGCGGCTCGAGGACCCGGAGTCGTACGTGTCGGAGCTCCGCACCGCGGCCAACTCGCTCGACGCGGGCTCGTCTGACGCCGATGTCGCGCTACTTGCCGACACCGTGCGGCGGCTGTCCGACCCCTACCCAGCCGACCCCGGCGTCCTGGCCGCACTGCTCATGAACCGGGTGAAGCTGCAGCCCGGCGAGGCGATGTTCCTCGACGCGGGCAACCTGCACGCCTACCTGCACGGCGCCGGCATCGAGATCATGGCCAACTCCGACAACGTCCTGCGCGGCGGGCTGACCAGCAAGCACGTCGACGTCGAGGAGCTCGTCTCCATCCTGGACTTCCGCCCGATCGCCGACGACCGCATCGAGCCTGAGCCCGTCTCCCCCGGCGTCGTCCGGTACCCGACGCCGGCGACGGAGTTCGCGCTGTGGCGCGTGTCGCCGTCCGGCTCCTCGGTCGACGTGCCGGCGACCGAGTCCGGGCGCGCGCTCGTCATGGTCGAAGGTTCGATCACTCTGTCGTCCGAGGGCTCGGAAATCACCGTCGAGCGCGGACAGGCGGCGTTCGTCGAGGCGGCCACCGCGGCGGCCGCCTCGGGCGACGGCACGGGCTTCCTCGCCGGCCCTGGTCTCTGACGCTTCACCTGGTCAGGCTTCGCTTCGGTACCCTGTCCTCACCCTGCTGGCGTGGCGCAATTGGTAGCGCACCTGTCTTGTAAACAGGCGGTTGTCGGTTCGAGTCCGACCGTCAGCTCGATTCGTCGCGACCGACCTTTCGATGAGCAATAGGCGTCTAGGCAGCTTGTATAGGACGATCGCCAAGGAGAATGCATGGCCGAGAGTGACCAGCTTGAGGAGTACAGACTCCGGGACGCAGGGACGCTTCGGCACCTCGAACGGCTGCAGCTTGCGTTCCCCACAGCGAAAAGGCAGCGCGAAGCACTCTGGGTTCTTAAGTCAGATTTCTCATACGCGGCGTCTTGGGACGGGCGTCTCTGGCTTGGGCTAGTACGTTTCGGTCGCAACATAGAACGGCGATTTGGTATAACTAATGAGGTTCTGATCCTCTACGTTCCGTACTACGACCTTCAGCCGCGTATCCTTTCTGCCCTTGACGCTTACAAAAGCTCCCTGCCCGCAGGGCGCCTAGCGGACAAGCAACTACTCCTTATTCATTGTCCCGACCCAGACGCTGACGCGAAGTTAGAGTCCTGGAGCCCCAGTCTCGGCTTCTCAGCCGTCCGCCTCTCGTCCGTCGGCACGATCGAGGAGATTGCCGAGCGCCTGATCGCTGGTTTGGTTAGCCGACTCTCGTCCCGTAATTTGTACGAAGAGTCACTGGCCGTGACTGGCATGGACTTCTATGGGCGAGAGGATATACTTCGGCAACTGATCTTCGAGCTTCGGCAACGAAACGTCTGCGGAGTGTTCGGGCTACGAAAATCCGGCAAGACGTCCATCATTAAAGAGTTGGGCCGTCGTTTCCAAGGCGAGGACTCCGGCGCTCGGATATTCGTCTTACGCGACATGGAGACACTACCGACCGACCCGAGTTTAGTTGAATCTCGACTGATCTCAGACTTACGCGCGTCCTTTCTAGTTGGATTCCGCGAGCGAGGCATACGGACACACGAACTCGCGAATCTAGACTCGAACGAGATAGGACCATTCCGTCGAGCTCTCGAGGCCAGCCTGAGCGATTGTAGGCACCGACAGGTCCAAGTCGTACTAGCTCTTGACGAAGTCGAATCCTTGGTTGGGGACGCCAAGGCGCTTGCTTCTGAAGATCGGGCCTACGTCCCTGAATTCCTCGGCGCGATTAGAAGTCTCGTTCAGGAGTACGACAACTTCAACGCGATCCTAGCCGGCATAACTGACGCAACGGTTGAGCGCGGCCAACTGTATGGTCGAGAGAACCCGCTGTTCTCCTGGGCAAAACCCTTCTACGTCGGCGGAATGAAGCCCGACGAGATCGAGCGCTTGACAGTACAAATCGGTAGCCGGATGGCTCTCCGTTGGTCTTCCTCAGCCCACACCGTCATGCATGAGACTTGTCGCGGAAATATCTTTTTGCACCGAACGCTGGCCGCCGAAGTCAGCACCTCGGATAGCGTGAGCCGCTCGCGAGTTGTGACCGCAGAGGATGTGGCTTCTGCCATACCCCGCTGGCAGCGAAAGATCGTTCCGCGAGTCCGAGAGATGATCGCCAGCACAAGACGTCATTATCCGGTCGAAGTAGAGATGCTTGAGACGTTCGCTTCAGATCCGGCAACCTTCACGGAGCTGAGCAACTACTACCTGGACGAGATTAACCACCTGTACGAGTTAGATCTACTGCGCGACGAGGCCACCGGAACGATCCTGGGACCTCTGCCTCAACTCCTCTCTCAGTTCCAGCAACTGTGAGCACGGGTACCTTGTTTCCCGAACTCGTTGCTGCACTCAGGTACCCCCACAGCCTAGTCTTCGCACATGTCGGCGCACTTCAACGCACGAGCAGCTTCCATTCGTTGCTCGTAGACGAGACTTCGGAGCATGGCGGTATTGACGTCATTCCTGTGGATCATCGCCGGGCCCTCGACTATCCCTCAGAGCATCTATCCCCTCAGTCCCTCGTGATGATTGACGAGTTCGAGGTGATTGCCGCGGAAGGTGACGAAGAAACTTTAACGCGACTGCGGCCTGCGATAAACGTCTATCGAGAAGCGGGAGCACGAGTTCTTCTCATATCGCGTTACCCAGCCAGCCGTTTTCCCCGCGTGAGCGGTAATTCGATCGTCCACGATTGTCAGAATATATCGGTCACGACGTACAGTATTGAGCACGCTCGGGCATTTCTAGACCGCCGCGGTATCAGTGAATTGGACGCGCAAGCTCGTCTACATCAACACGCTGACGGTTCTGCAGCACTCCTAGAAACCTTCTCGGAGATTGAGACGTCGGAGGGTTCTGGCAACCAGAAGCGCGAGAGAGCCACTTCGGCCATTTACTCGGTAGCAATCTCTGCATTCAAGGAGGTTGGACCGGAGGTCTGCGCCTGGTTAGAGTCGATGGTGTTTGAGCAACGAGCGTTCTCATGCACGCAATCGGAAGTTCCGCCAGAAGTTAGTGAAGCTCTTCTAGGTGCGGGAATTGCTAGAGTTACAGTCGGGCCATCCGATCAAATCGAACTGCTTCCGAGAAGTTCGCGAGAAGTCTGGGAAGCAGCGCTCGGCGACTTCCTGGAGCAGTGCATCGACCCGCTGGAATCCTGGCGTCAGCTTGCGGGCGAGATCTTCACATTGGAGCGCTTGCTACGCCAGGCGCTTGCCGCGAGTTTTCGGGCAGAGTACGGAGACGTCTGGGCAGGCCAGGTGCTCGAGAGTCGAACGGAATCGATTCTCGCGCAGGTGCGTCGGGACGTGAGCCCGCATGCCACTTCCCTCAACGACGTTCGTTCACCGCTCGATTGGCTGACGCTCGAGTCGCTACTCGAGTTGGGCGAGGAACAAGTGATCTCTCTTCCTGGGCTCGTTGGCATGACCCGCGACCAGTGGAGTAATTTACGCTTCCAGGTTGTATCAATACGTAATCGATTCGCACACATGAGAATCAGTCGTTTGCGTGATCTCGAAACCGTTCGATCGGCCGTTAAGTTATTGCAGCTACGCATCCTCGCAGCTGAGCAACGTGGCGACATAAGACGCATCGGGCGCCTGAGGCAGGCCTGGCCCAAGTGACTCGGCGAGGCAAGGGCATTTCTAGGGATGCGAATCCAAGGCTTGCGGCAGCATGACGGTGACCGACGTGCCGGAGGCACCCGTGTGAAGAATGATGGTGCCTCCCTGGGCTTCAGTAAGTGCCTTCACCACGCTCAGGCCTAGTCCGCTGGTCCGCGTGGTCCCAAGACTCTTAGTTGTAACGAATGGGTCGAACGCACGTTGGGCGACCTCAGGATCCAGACCTGGACCCGCGTCTAACACGCGGAACTCGACGTGGTCCTTCACCGACTCCACCTGAACCGAAGTAGGAGTGCCTTGGGGCGTATGGGTCCGCGCGTTGACGACAAGGGCGAGCAAGGCTTGCGTTAACCGGTCCTCGTCACCCAGCACGATGATGGGCGGCGCATCGCGGATCTCGACGTCCGCATAAGCAAGTCCCGCAACGCGGTCACGCAGAGCATCGATCACGTCGGGCGCGAACACGGGTCCGATCTCGACCTCGGCGCTGTCGGCCCCAGCGTTCAGCGCCGTCAGGTCGTCGACGATGCGACCCAGCCGGTCGAGCTCACGGCGTGCGACCGCTGCCGTGTCAGCCGCCGTCTTCCCCTCCTCCGGACCCAGCGTCTCCAACAGCTCGAGGTGCCCGCGCGCCACGGCCAACGGCGTACGCAGCTCGTGCGAGATCGCGGCTAGGAGCTCGGTGCGCTTCTGCTCGTCCGCGTGAATGCGGTCGAGCATGCGGTTGAACTCGGCGGCCATCGCTGCGACCTCGTCGTTTCCACCCGGCTCTGGAACACGGCTACTGAGGTCGCGCAGGTCGACCGAGCGAGCCGCGTCGGCCAGCTCGTGCACCGGTCGCAGCGCCTTGCGCAGCGCAAGCAGGAGGACAACCCCGCCGAGGACAAGCCCGACCGCGCTAGCCAGGCCGATGCGCACGAACGCCTGCCGCGCCTGGTCGAGCCCAGGCGCGAGCGGACCGTACACGGAAACGACGGCGACCTGCGCTCCCCTGCTGACCACCGGGGTGCGGAGGACGCGCAACGGCCCCGCCTTCGAAGAGACGGTCAGCAGCCGTCCGTCGACACCAGCGGGCAGCGCACCAGAGCGGTTCAGCTCGACCAGCTCGGGCGGACCGTCCTGCGTGCTGATCGTGCGCGAACCGAGGGTGATGACGGTCAGGTGCTGCTGACTGCCGGGATGCAGGGCGAGGTACTGCTGGACCGCCCGGTCGACCTGGGCCGCATCGGCGGTCCCGTCGGAGCCAGCCGCAGCGGATAGCTGGTCCGGGAGCCCGAGCGCCAGCGCGCTCACCTCACGCCGCAGGACGGAGTCGAGGTCCTGGCGCTGCTCGACGCGGATGAGCTGAGCGGTCAGCAGTGCGGCCGCAAGCATCGTGACGGCGAGAGTCGCGATCGCGATCGCCGCGATGCGCAGGAACAGCGACCCCTTCAACGACCCCAGCATTACGTCACCAGCCGGTAGCCGGCGCGGCGCACGGTCTGGATCCGGTCCGCGCCGATCTTGCGGCGCAGGTGGCGTACGTAGGTCTCGACGACGTTCGACGCGCCCTCGAAGCCGTAGCCCCACACCTGGTCGAGCAGCTGCGTCTGCGACAGCACCTGCCCGGGGTGGCGCAGCAGCACCTCCAGCAGCGTGAACTCCCGCGACGACAGCGTCGCCGTCTTCCCGTCGACGCGCACCTCGCGGGTGCGGACGTCGAGGGTGAGCCCGCCGCCCTCGAGCAGGACGGGCGAGGCCTGGTCGGGCCGGCGCAGCTGGACGCGGACGCGGGCGAGCAGCTCGCTGAAGCTGAACGGCTTGACGACGTAGTCGTTCGCGCCAGCCTCGAGGTTGGTCACGCGGTCGCTGATGGCGCCCTTCGCGGTGAGGACGATGATCGGGAGCGCGGGACGTACGGAGCGGAGCCGGGTCAGCACCTGCTCGCCGGGCAGGCCGGGCAGCCCGAGGTCGAGGATGACGAGCTCGACGTCCTCGTGCTGCGCGAGCTGCAGGCCGCTCAGCCCGTCGGCGGCCACGACGACGGTGAAGCCGGCCGACTCCAGGCCGCGGCGGACGAAGTCGGAGATCCCGACCTCGTCCTCGATCACGACGACCAGCGCCACGTGCTGCTCCCTCTCCGTCTCAGTCGCGGCGCTGGTCGAGGACGGTGCCGTCGGCGCTGAGCAGCACGTTGAACTCGGCGCCCTGGGCGTCGACGACGGTGGCTTCCCAGGCGACGTTGCCGGCGCGTACGCGCTCGAGCTCGGTCACGTTCGAGCCCGGGCCGACGGCCTCGATCGCGTTGGCGCGGACGACGTCCGCGGACACCCCGGTGGTGTCGGTCGTCGGGGGCTGCCACGGCGGCGTGCCGCCGGCGCTGTCTCGGTAGGTGCGGTCGTTCAGCACGAAGACGTCGGCGTCGTCACCGTCCTCGTCGAGGCGGACGTTGGCGACGACCTCCTGGCCGACGAGGCCCTCGAGCTCGGTGAGGAGAGGTTCGGTGGTGCCGTCGCCGTCAAAATTCGCGGTGGCCGGCGCGGTGATCACCCAGGCGTCGGGCCCGAAATCGAGCTCGACGTTGTCGAGGACGAACTCGGCAGTGTCCCCGCCGTGCTCGAGGACGCCGCTGAGCGTGGTGAGGGCCTGCACCTGCTCCTGCGACGGACCAGCGGCCGCACCGGTGACCGGGGGTGCGGCGCTGACCTCGTCGACGACGACGGGCGCGACGGCCTCGGACGGGTCGGGCCGGGTCAGCAGCCAGACGAGGACGGCGAGCACGACCACGCCGACGGCGACCAGCGCGGCCGTGGTCAGGCGGCGACGGGTCGGGTTCGGGGGCGCTGCGGTGGTCATCGGGTCCTCCTCGTGGGGTTCATTGTCCGGGTGCGGACCAGCGGGGCCGTCCGCGTGGACGGCCCCGCCGGTGGGTTGGTGCGGGTTCGCTGCGCCCTGGCCCTTCGACAGGCTCAGGAATCGTGTCTGGGCCCAGCGGAACCAGCGAGCCGAGCGCCCTTCGACGAGCTCAGGGGTCGTGGCTGGGCCCAGCGCACCCAGCGCCCTTCGACAAGCGCAGGGATCGTGGCTGGGCTCCCCGGACCCGGCGAGCCCAGCGCCCTTCGACAAGTTCAGGGGTCGCGGCTGGGCTCAGCGCTTGACGCGGAGCTCAGTCGTCGTCGCCGCGGTACTGACGCTCCCAGCGGTCCTCGACGGAGTCGGAGGCGCTGCCCTGGCGGGTGATGTCGGAGCCGGCGCCGCCGGAGAGCTTGTCGCT
Organism: Microlunatus sagamiharensis; assembly: GCF_900105785.1. Lineage (NCBI taxonomy): Bacteria > Bacillati > Actinomycetota > Actinomycetes > Propionibacteriales > Propionibacteriaceae > Microlunatus > Microlunatus sagamiharensis. The sequence continues at coordinate 67,976 of NZ_LT629799.1, read as the reverse complement.
GCCGGAGTTGCCCTCGAGCAGGTCGTTGCCGGCGTCGCCGCGGAGGGTGTCGTTGCCGCTGCCACCCTCGAGCTGGTCGTTGCCGGAGTAGCCGTCGACGACGTCGTTGCCACTGCCGCCCTCGAGGTCGTCGTGGCCCGAGGAGCCGTAGACGCGGTCGTTGCCGGTGTCGCCGTCGATCTCGTCGTTGCCGGTGCCGCCCTGCAGCCAGTCGTTGCCCGAACCGCCGTCGATCTCGTCGTTGCCGGCGTTGCCGCAGATGGTGTCGTTGCCGCCGTTGCCGTCGATCTCGTCGTTACCGCCGAGGCCGACGATGACGTCGTCGCCGCGGGTGCCCTCGATCTCGTCGGCGCCCTCGGTGCCGACGATCGTGGCGACCTTGCCGTTGCAGGTGTACGTCGCGGCCGAGGCAGAGGTCGGGACGGCGAAGGCGAGGCCGACCGCGGTGAGCAGGCCCGCGCCGGTCAGGGCGGTAACGCGCTTGGCGGTGCTGAAGCGGGAGGCGAAGGGGGCGGTGCTGGTCATGGCGGCTGCTCCTGGGGTTCACGGTCGGTCTCTCCGACGTCCCCTACTTCATCGAGCGGCGCTGACGCGTCCCTGTCAGGCAGATGACAGTCCTGTCAGGTTCGTCGAGCGGCCTGCGGCGTACTTACGCTCGGCTGCGTGGAGACCGAGGTCCGCAACATCCAGCAGGCGCTGCAGAGCATCACCGAGCACTGGCAGCCGCACCGGCTCACGAGCGTCAACGACCACGACGTCAAGGTCGTCAAGCTCCAGGGCGAGTTCGTGTGGCACACCCATCCCGACACCGACGAGCTCTTCCTCGTCCTGGCCGGCGAGCTGACGATCCAGCTGCGGGACCGCGACGTGGTGCTGGGCGAGCGGGACGTCTTCGTCGTCCCGCGTGGGGTCGAGCACTCCCCAGGGCCGAGGCCGAGGTTCACGCGCTGCTCATCGAGTCCCGCGGCACGGTGAACACGGGCGACGCGGGCGGCCCGATGACCTCAGCCCTGCGCGAGCTCGACTGACGGCGACTGCGGACGAGGCTGGGCTCGTGACCGCTTCCGTGCGCGCACGGCGACCAGCGCCGCCGCCAGCGCGGTGAAGACGGCGATCACGACCAGGCTCGCCACGAGCCGAGCGCCGTAGTCGCCCGGCAGAATCGTCGGGTTGAGCGGGCCGAGGTGCTTCGCGTAGACCATCGGGACCACAACGAGCACGAGCAGCCCGCCGAGGACGAGGCCGCCCTTGACCACGGTCAGCGCCGCGTCGGGGAAACGCCGCAGGCCGCGGTGGGAGGCCGAGCGCACGAGGGTGATCAGGGGGTCGAGGACGCCGTCGTGCAGCACGACCGCCGCGGCGAGCCAGAGCAGGAGCCAGAGGTAGTTCTCGGGGTGGACGGCGTGCAGCACCTTCCACACCCCGACGACCAGCACGCCGACGCCGACGGCGCCGAGGACGACCCGCGTCACGAGGACCGCCGACGACCGCCCCTCGGTCGCGGGGGCTGCTTCGGCCGTGGCCGGCACCGGTTCGGGGGCTGCGTCGAGAGGGGTCTGCGCGAGGTAGTGCGTCACCGACCGGGTTGCAAAGGCCGTGCCGATCAGGATGACGGCGGCCGACACGAGCCCGAACAGCAGCCCGACGAGCCGCAGCGGGTTCACAGCGCCTCGATCGTGCTGAGCCACTTGGTCTGCAGGACGCCGGGCCGGTTGGGCGCGATCAGCCGGGCCGGGTAGCCGTGGTCGAGGTCGAGGGTCTCGCCGTTGAGCGCGAGGGCGACGAGCGTGGTGGGCGCCGCGACGAACTCGCGTCCGAGCTGGGTCTCCCGGTAGACGCCCTGCGGCTCGAGGCTGGTCACGCGGACGGCTGCCCCGGAGGTCCCGACCAGGTCCATGAGGTCGCGCATGCGGACGCCGGTCCAGTCCGCGTGGACGCTCCAGCCCTCGACGCAGGCGATCGGCAGGCGGACGGTGGTCTGCGGCAGGGCGAGCAGGTCCGTCCGGCTGAGCGCGACGCTGCGCGCGCCGGCCAGCCGCAGGGACCAGGCGGGATCGTTCGCGGAGGCTTCGACGGCGGCGGCCGCCGCGGTGCGGTTGACCGGGACCTGCTGCGGGGCGCCCTTCTGCGTACGCGGCCCGAAGAGGTTGAGGCCGTCGAGCACCCCGATGCTCTGCCCAGCCGTGACGGCGGTCAGACCGACCGCGGCCACGCCGACGGTGGCGACGAAGCGGCGCCGGCTGGTCGTCGCCTCCCGCTGCGTGCTGCCCGCCTCCTGGTCCTGAGGGGGCTGAGGGGTCCGGTCGCCCGTCACCGCACCTCCCCGTCGCCGCCGCGGCGCCAGTGGCGCACGATCAGCGGCAGCTTGACCGCTACGTGCAGCCCGACCGAGCCGATGATCACCCACGCCAGCGCGTAGTGGACGTCACGGAAGGCGAAGAACGGCGACCACGGGTACCACTGGTAGGTGTTCAGCAGGCCCATCGCGAGCTGCACGAGCGAGGCCGACACGAGCACGGCGATCGAGAGCCGCTCGGCCAGCTGCGCGAGCCCCTTGAAGGGCGGGAAGGCGAAGAGCTGCGGGTAGACCGTCCACAGCTTGGCCAGCAGCAGCGGGATGCAGGCGACGCCGGTGATCACGTGCACGCCCTGGGTGATCGCGTACAGGTTCACCGGGCGGGTCGGGAACCGCATGCCGGGCAGCGGGTTCTGCAGGAAGTGGCTGTAGAGCCCGGTCGCGAAGCAGAGCAGGAATGCCGCTCCAAGGACCCGCCCGATGACCACCGTGACGCGGGTCGTGCGCGCCGGGGTCGCCAGGCGTGCCTGCAGCCGGGCGGACTGGTCCTGCCCGACCCGCTGCACGAGCTCCGTCAGCAGGCTCATCGCCCTCCGTCCGTCGCGGCCACCCGAAGTGGCTTGCCTGAGCCATTCAAGGCCACGGAGACTGGCTCGTCAAGGCCAGAACGAGTACCGTCACGATTCGTGAGCGTGGTGACCGAGGGACGCACCCTGACCGCGAAAGGTGCCGCGACGCGCGCGCGGATCGTGGCCGTGGCCGCCCGCCTCGTCTACGAGAACGGCGTGGCCGGCACCAGCCTCGAGCAGGTCCGCGACGCGGCCGGCATCAGCAACTCGCAGCTGTACCACTACTTCGACGACAAGCAGGCGCTCGTGCGCGCCGTCATCCGCCACAACACGGAGGCCGTCCTCGGCGCCGACGACGCGAGCGTGACCCGCCTGGACTCCTTCGTGGCGCTGGAGGCGTGGCGCGACGCGGTCGTCGCCAACCAGCGGCGCCAGCACGGCGTCGGCGGCTGCCCGCTCGGGTCGCTGGTCGGCGAGCTCGCCGACGTCGACGACAGCGCGCGGCGCGAGCTGGACGAGAGCTTCCGCCGCTGGAGCGACGCGATCGCGGTCGGGCTGACGTCGATGCGGGAGCGGGGCCTGCTGCGCGCCGACGCCGACCCGGCGAGGCTGGCGCTGGCCGTCCTCGCCTCCCTGCAGGGCGGCCTCGTCCTCACGCAGACCCGCCACAGCCCCGAACCGCTCGAGGTCGCCCTCGACGGGGCGATCGCCCTCATCCGGAGCCACGCCACGTAGCCGACAGCCGCCCACCCGCAGGAGGAACGCATGCCCACCAAGATCACCGTGCTCTTCGACAACCCGGTCGACCCGCAGGCCTTCGAGGAGGCGTACGCCGGGCACCTCGACCTCGCCCGTGCACTGCCCGGGCTGCAGCGGCTCGAGGCCGCCAAGGTCTGGCCGAAGGAGGACGGGTCGCCGACCCCGGCGTACCGGATCGTCGACCTCTACTTCACCGACTACGACTCCGCGAGCGCGGCGGTGACGACACCCGAGGCGGGCGCATGGTTCGGCGACGTGCAGCGGCTGGGGACGGCGGGGTTCAAGGCGATCTTCTTCGACGTCGAGGAGTCTTCCTGACGGTTGCCGCTGCTCAGCGGTCCTGACCAGCCTCGCGCCGGGCCAGCACCTGCTCGCGGAGGATGTCGGCGTGCCCGGCGTGCTGGGCCAGCTCGCGGAGGACCTGCAGGTGCAGCGCCCACATCGCGCGCTCCCCGCGGCCGTCGACGCGGGCGTCGAGCGCGAGCTGCGCGGTCGCGGCCCGTGACGCCTCGGCGCGGGCCTCGTACGCCGCCCGGATCGAGCCGATCGTGTCGGCCTGCGTCAGCGTGAACGACCGGTCCGGCGTCGTCGCAATGCCGATGTCCGCGTACGAGCGACCGGTCAGCGCCTGGTCGAACCAGACGCCCTCGACGAACGTCACGTGCTTGACCAGGCCGAGGAGCGTGGTCTTCGAGGGCACCAGCCGAGCCCGCGCCTCCTCCTCGCTCAGCCCGTCGAGCGAGCCGAGGAGGGCCGCGCGGTACTCGTCGAGGAGCTCGTCGAGCCGCGTGCGCAGGTCGTCGGTCCAGCCGGTCACGACGGCACGCTAGGACGTGACCACGGCGACGCGGCCAGTTCTCCAAACCTCGCGCCGGTTTTCTTACCCTCATCGGCGCTGAGAGCGTTCACATCACGTCCTCGCGACGGTGCGGGTAAGAAAACCAGCGGGTGTGCCGGTCGGCCCGTCCGACTCGGCCCGACGGCAGGATGAGCGCGTGCGCATCGAGGTGGAGCAGGGCGAGTGGTGGTGGGGCGGCGCGGTCGCCGACGGGACGCAGATGCCGTTCGGCGCCGAGCCGCACCGGCGCGAGCTCGCGACCAACGCCGGCTTCCTCGACGACCCCACCGGCGGCGCGAACCAGTCCGCTCCCCTGCTCGTCTCCAGCCACGGCCGCCACGTCTGGTCCGACGAGCCGTTCACGTTCGCGTTCGACGGGTCGGGCGGGCTCGAGGTCCACGGAACAGCGGCCCTTCGACAAGCTCAGGGGTCGTTGCTGGCTGATGGCTTCCGAGCGGCGGCCGCCGAGCACTTCCCGGCGAGCGGGCGTACGCCGGACCGGCGGATGTTCAGCGCGCCGCAGTACAACACCTGGATCGAGATGCCCTACCTGCCGACGCAGGAGGGCGTGCTCGCGTACGCCCGCGGCGTGCTCGACGCCGGCTTCCCGCCGGGGCTGCTGATGATCGACGACCGGTGGTCGGAGGACTACGGCGACTGGCGCTTCGACCCGACGCGCTTCCCCGACCCGGCCGCGATGACCGCGCAGCTGCACGACTGGGGCTTCACGGTCATGGTCTGGCTCGTCCCCTTCGTGAGCCCGGACAGCTCGAACTCGCGCTACCTCGCCGGCCGGGGCTGGCTCGTCCGCGACCCTGACGGGCGCCCGGCGGTCCGCGAGTGGTGGAACGGCTTCAGCACCGTCCTCGACCTCACCCACCCCGACGCCGTCGGCTGGCTGCGGGACCGCCTGCACGAGCTGCAGGAGGCGTACGGCGTCGACGGCTTCAAGCTCGACGCGGGCGACCTGCGCGACTACCGCAGCACCGACGTGACCCACGCCGGCACCGGGCCCCTCGTGCCCACGCAGCAGACCGAGGCCTGGGCGCGGTTCGCGTCCGAGTTCGGCTTCAACGAACTGCGGGCCTGCTGGCGCTCCGGCGGGCAGCCGCTCGCGCAGCGGCTGCACGACAAGCAGCCGATCTGGGGTGCCGACGGGCTGGGTTCGCTGATCCCCGACGTCGTCGCGCAGGGGCTGATCGGGCACCCGTACGGCTGCCCGGACATGGTCGGCGGCGGTGAGCTCGGCGGGTTCGGCGGAGAGTTCGGCGAGGGTCACGCGCTCGACCAGGAGCTGTTCGTGCGGTGGGCGCAGGTGTCGGTGCTGATGCCGATGGTGCAGTTCTCGCTCGCGCCGTGGCGCGTCCTCGACGACGAGCACCTGGCCGCCGTCCGCGCCGCGCTCGCCCTCCGCGAGCGGCTCCTGCCCGAGATCCTCGCGCTCGTCGACCACGCGGCGGCGACCGGCGACCCGGTCCTGCGGCCGCTGGCCTTCCACCACGCGGGCTACGAGCGGGTGACCGACCAGTTCCTGCTCGGCGAGGACCTGCTGGTCGCCCCGGTGGTCGAGGCGGGCGCGCGTGGGCGGCGAGTGCAGGTTCCGGAGGGGCGCTGGCAGGCGGAGGACGGTTTTGTGGTCGAGGGGCCGACCGAGCTCGACCTCGAGGTCGGGCTGTCGACGCTGCCGTGGTGGCGCCGGGTTTGAGGAGCTGCCGCGCGAGGCCGGATCGTCCGTCGAGACCCGTCTACGGGGCCGACGGAGGCTGGGCGGGCTGATGACCCGCGGCCTCCCGGATCGCACGGACGTCAGCGGCGATCTGCTTGAGTTGGCGCTGGACGGTCAGGACGAACCAGACGCCGAGCACCATGAGGGCCAGCACGACGTAACCGGTGATGTCGATGTCGTTCACGCAGACCTGCTTTCGGTGCGGGGCCTCGGACGGTACACGGGCACCGGGTCGGCGAGCAGTGCGACGAGCCGTGAGCCGCGCGCCGACATCGACGACCTCGGAGGAAGGCCCTCGAGCCGTTACCGTTCACCCCATGATCGAGCGAGCGGGAACCGCCCGATGAGCGGCGGCCTGGCGGCCCTGCTCGACGACGTGGCCGCCCTGGCCCGGCTCGCGGCGGCGTCGGTCGACGACGTCGGTGCGGCCGCGGGACGGGCGAGCGTCAAGGCGGCGGGGGTCGTGGTCGACGACACCGCGGTCACCCCGCGCTACGTCACCGGCTTCACCGCCGACCGCGAGCTGCCGATGATCAGGAAGATCGCGATCGGCTCGCTGCGCAACAAGCTCCTGATCATCCTCCCGGCGATCCTGCTGCTCAGCCAGTTTCTGCCGTGGGCGCTGACTCCGATCCTCATGGTCGGCGGCGTCTACCTCTCCTTCGAGGGCGCGGAGAAGATCTGGGAGAAGGTCAGCGGGCACCACCCGGCCAAGGAGGAGGCGCCCGCGGCCGCGCAGGGCCCCGACCAGGAGAAGACGATGGTCAGCGGGGCCATCCGCACCGACTTCATCCTGTCGGCCGAGATCATGGTCATCTCGCTCAACGAGGTCGCCGACGAGGGTCTGGTCTCACGGGCGGTCATCCTCGTCGTGGTCGGCATCGCGATCACCGCGCTCGTCTACGGCGTCGTCGCGCTGATCGTCAAGATGGACGACGTCGGGCTGCACCTGACCCGCCGTGACTCCGAGGGGGCGCAGAGGCTCGGCGGGCTGCTCGTCCGCGGGATGCCGAAGCTCCTCGCCGTGCTGTCCACCGTCGGCATGGTCGCGATGCTCTGGGTCGGCGGCCACATCCTGCTCGTCGGCACCGACGAGCTCGGCTGGCACGCCCCGTACGCGCTCGTGCACCATCTCGAGGAGGCTGTGCACGGCGTCCCCGGGATCGGCGGGGTCCTCGGCTGGCTCGCCAACACGCTTGCCTCCGCGATCATCGGGATCGTCGTCGGCGCGGTCGTCGTCGCCGTCCTGCACGTGCTGCCGAAGCGGAAGGGTGCCGCGCAGCACTGAGGCGCCGGCCCCGACCTGACCGTCCGATCAGCGCGCGCTCGCGCCCGCCGTGGCCAGCGCCTGGGACAGCAGGTCGTGCAGCCGGTCGAGCTGGTCCGGCGCGAGACCGCCGAACGACTCCCGCAGGACCTCGTCCAGCACCGCGCTTCCCGCGCCGCGAACCTCCTCCCCGCGCCCGGTGAGGCGGTGCCGCACGGCGCGGCCCGGCCCTCCCACGCGCTCCAGCAGACCGCGCTCGACCATCCGTACGGCCAGGGCACCCATCGACTGGTCCGTCTGGAACGTCAGCTGAGCGAGGTCGTGGAGCGACGCCTCCGGCTGCGCGTCGAGGTGGCGCAGCACGTCCCACTGGACCAGCGAAAGCCCGAGCGTCGCCAACCCCTGGTTCGCCGCCCGGTGGTGCCGCCACTGGAGCCGCTTCACGGCCAGACCGACCTCCTGCAACGTCGCCATGACCCGATCGTACGGTACTTCCTCAGTCACCTTATATAAGTGTGCTTATATAGGCACTGAAGCCGACCGAGGAGCGCCTTGATGACCGACCCGAGCACAACCACCCAACCCGCCGCGACGACGCGCACGAGCACGTCCGACCTGGACGTGCCCGGCGTCGGGGTCGTCCCGATCACCGTCGACGATCAGGGGACGGGCCGTCCGTTCCTCCTCCTGCACGGCGGGGCGGGCCCCCAGTCGGTGACCGCGTTCGCCGGGCTCCTGGCGTCGACGCTCGGCGTACGGGTGCTCACGCCCGTGCACCCCGGCTTTGCCGGGACTCCACGTCCAGCCGGCCTCAGCAGCGCCCGTGCCCTCGCGGCGACGTACGCGGCCCTGGTCGAGCAGCTCGACCTGGCCGACCTCAGCGTGGTCGGCAACTCCGTCGGAGGCTGGGTGGCCGCCGAGCTCGCGGCCCTGGCCGGCCACGGGCCCGCCCGAGCCCGCTGGCGGGACCTGACGCTGGTCGGCGCGGTCGGTCTGGCGGTGGAGGGCCACCTGCCCGCCGACTTCTTCGCCCTCACCCTCGACGAGGTCGCCGACCTCAGCTACCACGAGCCCGACCGGTTCCGCCTCGACCCGGAAGCGCTGCTACCCGAGGTGCGCGAGTCGATGCCCGGCAACCGGGCCGCGCTCGCGGTCTACGGCGGCTCGACGATGACCGACCCGACGTTGGCGGAGCGGCTGCCCAGCATCGACGTCCCCACCACCGTCGTCACGGGTACGGCTGATCGGATCGTCGACGCCGAGGTCGGGCGGGCGTATGCGGCCCTGATCCCGGGCGCGCAGTTCGAGCTGCTGCCCGAGACCGGCCACCTTCCCCAGATCGAGACGCCGGAGGCGTTGCTGCGGGTGCTGGCGCGCTGAGGTTCACCGGGAACGTTCCCGCTCCGACGCGTGCCTCTCCACGCACCAGACCAGTCATAGGTATGGTCTGCCGTCATCGGCGACCAACGGAGGTCTGGGATGGCACGCGCACGACGGGGGCAGAAGGCCCCGCAGCACGAGGGCAAGAGCAGCGAGCAGGCGTACGCCGACCTGGCGGCCGACCCGGGCTTCGCGCAGCTCCGCAAGAACTACCGCCGCTTCGCCATCCCGGCGACGATCGCGTTCCTGGTCTGGTACGTCACCTACGTCGTCTGCAACAACTGGGCGCGCGGCTTCATGGACACCCCGGTGGTCGGGCACGTCAACGTCGCCGTGGTCTTCGGGCTGCTGCAGTTCGTGTCGACGTTCGTGATCGCCGCCCTGTACGCGCGCCACGCCGGCCGCGAGCTCGACCCGCTGGCCACGCAGCTGCGTGAGCGCTTCGAGAGCGAGACCGGGCGATGAGCCCCCTGCTCGCCCCGCTCGCCGCCGGGGACAACCGCGGCCTGACGATCGGGCTCTTCCTGGCCGTCGTCGCCGTGACGCTCGGCATCACCTTCTGGGCCTCGCGGCAGAACAAGAGCGCCGCCGACTACTACGCCGGTGGGCGCTCGTTCACCGGCTTCCAGAACGGCCTGGCCATCGGCGGCGATTACATGTCGGCGGCGTCGTTCCTCGGCATCTCCGGCTCGATCGCGCTGTACGGCTACGACGGCTTCCTCTACTCGATCGGCTTCCTCGTCGCCTGGCTCGTCGCCCTGCTGCTCGTGGCCGAGCTGCTGCGCAACTCCGGGCGCTACACGATGGCCGACCAGCTCGCGTACCGGATGCGCCAGGTGCCCGTCCGCAGCGCGGCCGCGTCCTCGACGATCGTCGTGTCGATCTTCTACCTGCTCGCGCAGATGGTCGGCGCCGGCAGCCTCGTCGGCCTGCTCCTCGGCGTCAGCGACCCGAGCGTCAAGAACCTGGTGATCGTCGGCGTCGGCATCCTGATGATCGTCTACGTGACGCTCGGCGGCATGAAGGGCACCACCTGGGTGCAGATCGTCAAGGCCGTGCTGCTGATCATCGGCACGCTGCTGATCACGATCCTGGTGCTGGCCCAGTTCCACTTCAACCTCTCCGAGCTGCTCGGGGCCGCGGCGGAGCGCTCGGGCAAGGGCGAGGCGTTCCTGCAGCCCGGCCAGCTCTACGGCAAGGACCTCGTCGGCAAGTTCGACTTCCTCTCGCTCGGGCTGGCGCTGGTGCTCGGCACCGCCGGCCTGCCCCACATCCTCATCCGCTTCTACACGACCCCGACGGCACAGGCCGCCCGCAAGTCGGTGCTGTGGGCCATCGGGCTCATCGGCGCCTTCTACCTGATGACGCTGGTCCTCGGCTTCGGCGCCGCGGCCCTCGTCGACACGGCCAAGGGCAGCCCGATCCAGACGTCGTCGGGGAACGCGGCCTCGCCGCTGCTCGCCCAGGCGGTCGGCGGCGGGGACGGGACGCTCGGCGGCGCGGTGCTGCTGGCGCTGATCTCGGCGGTCGCCTTCGCGACGATCCTCGCGGTGGTCGCCGGGCTCACGCTCACCTCCGCCTCGTCGGTCGCGCACGACATCTACGCGAGCGTGATCAAGAAGGGCAAGGCGTCGGAGCGCAGCGAGATGGTCGTCGTGCGGATCGCCGCCTTCGGCATCGGCGCGGTCGCCATCGCGCTGGCCATCCCGGCGCAACGGCTGAACATCGCCTTCCTCGTCGCCCTGGCCTTCGCGGTTGCGGCGTCGGCGAACCTCCCCGCGCTGCTCTTCAACCTCTTCTGGCGCCGCTTCAACACCGTCGGGGCGACCGCGAGCATCTACGGCGGCCTGATCGCCGCCGTCGTGCTGGTGGTCTTCTCCCCCGTCGGGTCGGGCACCGAGACGTCGCTCTTCCCGAACGCGGACTTCGCGTGGTTCCCGCTGCGCAACCCGGGCCTGGTGTCGATCCCGATCGGCTTCCTCTGCGGGATCATCGGGACCCTGGTCAGCAAGGACGACGAGAGCCAGCGGCGCTACGACGAGCTCGAGGTCCGCTCCCTCACCGGGGCGGGCGCGGAGAAGGCGAGCTCGCACTGAGCTCGCACTGAAGAGCGCCGAGGCGGCCGCCCCGCTCGAGCGGACCGGGTTCAGGTCAGGTCAGGTTCGACAGGGCGGCCGCGACGGCGAAGCCGATGACGGTGACGAGGCCGGCCCGGTTGCCCGCCTTGTCGTGCGCCTCGGGGACCATCGAGTCGATGAGCATGACGAGCAGCGCACCCGCGGCGAAGGCGTCGATGCCCGCTCGGACCTGACCACCCGCAACCGAGGCCAGGGCGTAGCCCCCCAGGGTCGCGAGGGCACAGACCACGGCGACCGCCGCCCACAGCCCGAGGACGACACCACGGCCCTTGCCGTTCGCGCGCATGTCGCTCGCCGAGCCGATCGACTCGGGCAGGTTGGACACGAAGATCGCGACGAGCAGGGCGACGCTCACGCCCTCGCCGGACGCCAGGCCGATGCCGAGGACGGCCTGCTCGGGGATCCCGTCGAGGAGGGCTCCGACCGCAAGCGGCAGACCGCCCGCGCCACCGCCCTTCCGCCCACCGATCCGGTCGACGGCCCGGTTGGCGAAGAAGAAGGCCAGCGCACCCACCGCGATGCCGATGGCGACCGGCAGCGGGCCCCCGAGGCGCAGCCCCTCCTGCGCGAGCTCGAACGAGACGCTCGAGATGAGGGCACCGGCGCCGAAGGCCAGCACCCCGCCGATGAGGCCCGCGCGCCACGTCCGCAGCAGAGCCAGCACGGCGCCGACGAGCAGCGACGCCGCCGCCACGGCGCCCCAGCCGAGAGCGTCTAGCACGGTCGGTGTCCCCGGGCGGAGGTCGTCGTCAGCAGGTCCACGAGAGCCCATCGTGCCCGCGCGGCACGGCGTCGGGCTGCGCGCTCAGCCAGCGGGCCCCAGTGCCACCCCTGAGGGTGGACCTTGCCGGATCAGCCACGCGCGGCGGGACCGATCCGTACGGTCTGCGCATGATCTCGCTCAAGCACGCAGCTGCACTCGTCGCCAGCGCCGCCGTCCTCGCCCTGCCCCTGGCCACCACGACCGTCTCGGCCGAGGCCGCCAGCGGCATCTACAAGAACTGCACGGCGCTCAACAAGAAGTACCCGCACGGCGTCGGCAAGTCCGGGGCGAAGGACAAGACCTCGTCCAAGCCGGTCACGAACTACAAGAAGAGCACCAAGATCTACAAGACCGCGATGAGCAAGAACAAGGGCCTCGACCGCGACAAGGACGGCATCGCCTGCGAGAAGCGGTGAGCAGCCCGGGCTCGACGGTGCGCCGTCGAGGCCGTCGGCTCAGCCGCGCTCGTCCTGCCCCGGCGGAGCCTTCGGGGAGACGTTGGGGTGCACGTCCTCCTGGTCGTCGACCCGGTCGTCGGAGCGCTCCTCCACGCGGGCCTCGAGCAGGTTGCGACGGCCGTCGTCCTCGGCGGCGTCCACGGCGCTGTCCTTGAGACTCTCCTCGTCGCCGTACTCCGAGAGGGCGACCTCGGGGTGGTGCAGGTCGAACGCCGGCGCCTCGGAACGGATCCGCGGGATCGAGGTGAAGTTGTGCCGCGGCGGCGGGCACGACGTCGCCCACTCCAGGCTGCGACCCCAACCCCACGGGTCATCCACCCCCACCCGCGGGTTGTTCCTGCTCTTCCACACGTTGTACACGAACGGCAACATCGACGCGCCCAGCAAGAACGCCCCCGCCGAGGAGATCTGGTTCAACACCGTGAACCCCTCGTTCGGCAGATAATCCGCATACCGACGCGGCATGCCCTCCACACCCAACCAGTGCTGCACCAAGAACGTCGCCTGGAACCCGATGAACAACAACCAGAAGTGCACCTTGCCCAACCGCTCATCCAACATGTAACCGGTGAACTTCGGCCACCAGAAGTAGAACCCCGCGAACATCGCGAACACCACCGTGCCGAACACCACGTAGTGGAAGTGCGCCACCACGAAGTACGAATCAGACAAGGCGAAGTCCAACGGCGGAGACGCCAGCACCACACCGGTCAACCCGCCGAACAGGAACGTCACCAAAAAGCCCACCGCCCACAACATCGGCGTGCGCATCGCGATGTTCCCGCCCCACATCGTGCCGATCCAGTTGAAGAACTTCACCCCCGTCGGCACCGCAATCAGAAACGTCATGAAGCTGAAGAACGGCAGGTTCACCGCACCCGTCACGTACATGTGGTGCGCCCACACCGCCACGCTCAACGCCGCGATGCTCAACGTCGCGCCGACCAGGCCCACGTAGCCGAAGATCGGCTTCCTGCTGAACACCGGCAAGATCTCGGTGATGATGCCGAAGAACGGCAACGCGATGATGTACACCTCAGGGTGACCGAAGAACCAGAACAGGTGCTGCCACAAGATCGGACCGCCGTTGCCGGCGTCGAACACGTGCGCACCCAGCTTCCGGTCCGCCTCCAACGTCAGCAACGCCGCCGCCAAGATCGGGAACGCGATTAGCACCAAGATGCTCGTGACCAAGATGTTCCAGGTGAAGATCGGCATCCGGAACATCGTCATCCCCGGCGCCCGCATCGTCAGGATCGTGGTGATGAAGTTCACCGCACCCAAGATCGTGCCCAAACCGGCCATGTAGAGACCCATGATCCACAGGTCCCCACCCACACCCGGCGAGTTCACCGCATCACTCAGAGGCGCATACGCGAACCAGCCGAAGCTCGCCGGACCCGACGGGGACAAGAACCCCGACACCGTCACCAGACCACCGAACAAAAACAGCCAGTAGCTCAACATGTTCAACCGCGGGAACGCCACATCCGGCGACCCGATCTGCAACGGCATGATCGCGTTCGCGAAACCCGCGAACAACGGCGTCGCGAACAGCAGCAACATGATCGTGCCGTGCATCGTGAAGAACTGGTTGTACGTCTCGTAGCTCATGTACTGCAAACCCGGGAACGCCAGCTCAGCCCGGATCCCCAACGCCAAGATGCCGCCGAAGAAGAAGAACAACATCGTCGTCACGAAATAGAGATTCCCGATCACCTTGTGATCGGTCGTCACCATCCACTTCCACGAAATCGTCCCCAGCTGCCGCTTCGGCAGCGCGACCTCGGTCGCGGTGCGCTGCAGGGTGGTCGCCACCGGAACTCCTTCGACTGGCCCAGACGTTCGCTGTGAGCCTACCGAGTCCAGCGCTGTGGGCGGAGTGCGGCGACCCGCCCCGGGCCCGCCCGGTCGCACCGCCGCGTCAAATCGCTCCGCTGGCGGACGAACCGGGTCCTAGCGTGGAGCCGTGACCTCGATCCGGCTGGTGCTCGGCGACCTGACCACGCAAGACGTCGACGCGATCGTCAACGCCGCCAACCACACGATGCTCGGCGGCGGTGGCGTGGACGGCGCGATCCACCGCGCCGCCGGGCCCAAGCTGCTGGAGGCGTGCCGGCGCGTGCGGAAGACGACGTTCCGCGACGGGCTGCCGACGGGTGAGGCCGTCGCGACGGAAGGCTTCGACCTCCCGGCGCGCTGGGTGATCCACACCGTGGGCCCGACCTGGGCCAAGACGATCGACAAGTCCGACCTGCTCGTGTCCTGCCACACTCGCTCCCTCGCGGTGGCCGACGAGGTCGGGGCCCGCAGCGTCGCCTTCCCCGCGATCTCCACCGGCGCGTACCACTGGCCGATGGACGACGCCGCCCGCATCGCGATCGCCACGGTGCACGGGGCGATGACCGGGGTGGAGGAGGTGCGGTTCGTGCTGCGCGGGCAGGCCGCGTACGACGTGTTCGCCGTCGAGCTGGAGCGCCAGCAGGGCTGAGGCCGACCTCTCGGCGTGCCTCCGTCGCCCCAGCTGGCGGCGTCGTGAGACTGCTCCTGAGCGCGGCCCCGTCTGGGTGCAGCGGCGGGGCCCGCTCCTCCACCCGCCACGCCGGGTGGGACGCCCCGGGCGTACCAGCGGGCACACTGGTCCCGTGGTCAGTGTCTTCGAGCTCTTCACCGTCGGCATCGGCCCCTCGAGCTCGCACACGGTGGGCCCGATGCGGGCGGCCAAGCGGTTCGTCGACGCGCTGGCGGGTGCAGGTTCGCTGAGGCGTACGCGGCGCGTGCGCGTCGAGCTGTTCGGCTCGCTCGGCGCGACCGGCCACGGGCACGGCAGCGACCGCGCGGTCATGTGGGGGCTGATGGGGCTCGATCCCGAGACGATCGACACCGACGCCGGGCCGGTGCTGGTGCGCGAGGTCAAGGAGAGCGGGCGGCTCGTCCTCCAGGGCGGGCACGAGGTCGCCTTCGACGCCGACGAGGACCTCGTGCTGCACCGGCGACGTTCGCTGCCGTTCCACCCCAACGGCATGACGTGCACCGCTTGGGACGCCGACGGCGTCCAGGTCGACAGCCGCACCTACTACTCCATCGGCGGCGGCTTCGTGCTCGACGACGACGGTTCGGGGCAGCCCACGCTGCGGGCGGACGCGACGCCGGTCCCCTACCCCTTCCGCACCGCGACCGAGCTGCTCGCGACCTGCGAGCGCGAGGGCCTGGCGATCGCCGACGTGATGCTGGCCAACGAGGCGGCCCGGTCGAGCGAGGAGCAGGTGCGCGCCGGGCTGCTGCACCTGTGGGAGGTGATGGTCGCCTGCGTCGAGCACGGCACGACCACGCCTGGCGTGCTGCCCGGCGGGCTCAAGGTCCGCCGGCGCGCGGCCGATCTCCGTGCCACGCTCGACGGCGGGGACGCCGGGCACCCGGAGCAGCCGCGCGCCGTCGACCCGCTCGGCGCGCTCGACTGGCTGACCGTCTGGGCGCTCGCGGTCAACGAGGAGAACGCCTCGGGAGGGCGCATCGTCACCGCCCCGACGAACGGCGCGGCCGGCGTGATCCCGGCGGTGCTGCACTACGCGGTGCACTTCCTGCCCGGGCCGGCCGAGGAGACCGTCGTGCGGTTCCTGCTGACCGCCGGCGCGATCGCGGCGATCTACCAGCAGACGGCGTCGATCTCGGGCGCCGAGGTGGGGTGCCAGGGCGAGGTCGGCACGGCCTGCTCCATGGCCGCGGGCGCGCTGGCCGCCGTGCTCGGGGGCACGCCCGCCCAGGTCGAGAACGCCGCCGAGATCGGCATGGAGCACCACCTCGGCCTCACCTGCGACCCGGTCGGCGGGCTCGTCCAGATCCCCTGCATCGAGCGCAACGCCGTCGGCGCGGTCAAGGCCCTCACCGCTGCCCGCCTCGCCCTGCACGGCGACGGGCGCCACACGGTCAGCCTCGACAAGGTCATCAAGACCATGATGGAGACCGGGGCGGACATGAAGATCAAGTACAAGGAGACCTCCCGCGGCGGCCTCGCTGTCAACATCGTGGAGTGCTGAACCTTCTGTCCTCGCTCCGCTCGGACGCGGATCGGGCTCGCACCCGCTGTCTTCCTCCCTCCGTCGCAGGACGAAGAGCGTGTCCTGCTCCTCCGGTCGTCCAGACACCGGCGCCCGATCCGGCGTGGTGGAAGTGCGTGAAAAAGTTCGCTCTGTGAAGCGGACCGTCACCAGCCACCTCGACCTCGGCCTCTCGGCCCCCGCGAAGCTCGTCTTCGCCGTCGCGGCAGCGCAGGGATCAATGTTCGAGAGCCAGTCGATGACGATCAGCGTCGACGGCTCACCGGTGACGCCGCGCGAGCTGGTCGACATCACCGGCAACCGCATGCACGTCCTCGACGCGCAGGGCGGACGGGTCGTCATGGACTACTTCGCCACGGTCGCCGGCACGGCCGCGGCGCCGCCGGTCGACGACTTCGACCTGATCACCTACCTGCGCCCGAGCCGCTACTGCGAGTCCGACACCCTCGCCCCGACCGCGGGGGCGGAGTTCGGCGGGCTGCAGGGCGCTGACCTGCTCGCCGCCGTGACGCAGTGGGTGTCGAACATGCTGACGTACGTCCCCGGGTCGAGCCTCCCGACCGACGGCGCCGTACGGACCTTCCTCGGCCGCCAGGGCGTCTGCCGCGACTACGCGCACCTCTGCATCGCCCTGCTCCGCGCCATGAACGTCCCCGCCCGGCTCGCCGCCGTCTTCGCCCCAGGGCTGAGCCCGATGGAGTACCACGCGGTCTGCGAGGCGTACCTGCCGGCCGACGGCGACCGCGCCGCCGGCTGGTACGTGGTCGACGCCACCCGTCTGGCCCCGCGCCAGAGCCTGCTCCGCGTGGCGACCGGCCGCGACGCCGCCGACACCGCCTTCCTCACCAACTACGGCGGCAACGTCAGCCTCGACGGCCTCGAGGTCACCGCCGTCGTCGACGACTTCGCCACCGACGACGGAAGCCAGCTCCTTCAGCTGCGATAGCCCTCATCTCGCTTGAGGGCGGACAACACGCGTCACAGCAGTCACAGGACCGGCGGCCTGTGCACCTGAGGGTTGCTCGGCTACAGTTCACCTCGCGCAGCGCTGCGTGTGGCGCTACGCGTTATTTCCACTACGGATCGTCGGGCACGTACCTGCCCGTGGAAAGGAAGTGTGGCGTGGCCACAGTCAACTTCAGGGACGCGACCCGCGTCTACCCCGGGGCCGACCACCCCAGCGTCGACAAGCTGAACCTCGAGATCGGCGACGGCGAGTTCATGGTCCTCGTCGGCCCCTCGGGCTGCGGCAAGTCGACCTCGCTGCGCATGCTCGCGGGCCTCGAGGAGATCAACGCCGGCTCGATCTACATCGGCGACCGCGACGTCACCGACCTGCCGCCGAAGGACCGGGACATCGCCATGGTGTTCCAGAACTACGCGCTCTACCCGCACATGACCGTCGGCGACAACATGGGCTTCGCGCTCAAGATGGCCGGCGTCCCCAAGACGGAGCGCCAGCAGCGCGTCCAGGAGGCCGCGCACCTGCTCGGCCTCGAGGACTTCCTGAACCGCAAGCCCAAGGCCCTCTCCGGTGGTCAGCGCCAGCGCGTCGCCATGGGTCGCGCGATCGTCCGCTCGCCCCAGGTCTTCCTCATGGACGAGCCGCTGTCGAACCTCGACGCCAAGCTGCGCGTGTCCACGCGTACGCAGATCGCGGCGCTGCAGACCCGTCTCGGCGTCACGACCGTCTACGTGACGCACGACCAGGTCGAGGCCATGACGATGGGTGACCGCGTCGCGGTCATGAAGCTCGGCATCCTCCAGCAGTGCGACAGCCCGCTGACGCTGTACGACCGCCCGAACAACCTGTTCGTCGCCGGCTTCATCGGCTCGCCGGCCATGAACCTGATGGAGGGCACCGTCACCGAGGGCGGCGTCAAGATCGGCGACTACGTCGTGCCGGTCCCGCGCGAGACGCTGGCCAAGGCCTCGGGCGAGAAGACCCTGGTCGTCGGCATCCGTCCCGAGGCGTTCGACCTCTCGGAGACGGGCGAGGGCATCGGTGTGGACGTGGCCGTCGTCGAGGAGCTCGGCGCCGACTCGTTCATCTACGGCACCCTCGCCGGTGTCGCGGACGACGAGAAGCTGACGGCCCAGCAGGTCGTCGGCCGCATCTCCGGCCGCAGCGCCCCGCAGCGCGGTGCGTCGGTCCGCCTGACCACGGACCCGTCGAAGGTGCACGTGTTCAGCAAGCAGACCGAGGAGCGCATCTCCGCCTAGTCGGAGCGCGCCGGGCACGACCCGGTCTGAGCACGGGGCCCCTCGCACCAGCCGGTGCGGGGGGCTTCGTCGTCCCCGGCTCCGCTGCGCTTGGAGCGCCCGGACCGGAGATAGGAGCGGTGCGCCCGGCGGCGCCCGGTGGGAGGATGACGAGGTGCCCCGCTTCCTCTCGGTCAAGCCCGACACCAGGCTGATCACGCTGCCCTGGAGCACGCCGCTGGCGGAGTGGCCGACGGACATCCTCGTCGCGCTCCCCCGCGGCATCTCCCGCCACGTGGTGCGCTTCGTCAAGGTCGGGCGCGAGGTGTACGCGGTCAAGGAGGTCATCGAGCACCTGGCCCGCCACGAGTTCTCGCTGCTGCGTGACCTGCAGCGCCTCGACACCCCCTCGGTCGAGGGCGTCGGCGTCGTCGTCGGCCGGGTCGGCACCGACGGCGAGGCGCTCGACCCGGTCCTGGTGACCCGGCACCTGCAGTTCTCGCTGCCCTACCGCTCCCTCTTCACCCGCGGCGTCCGGCAGGACACCGTGAACCGGCTCGTCGACGCGATGGTCGTCCTCCTCGCGCGGCTGCACCTGATCGGCTTCCTGTGGGGCGACGTGTCGCTGTCCAACACGCTGTTCCGCCGTGACGCCGGCTCCTTCGCCGCCTACCTCGTCGACGCCGAGACCGGCGAGCTGCACGAGCGGCTGACCGACGGCCAGCGCGAGCACGACCTGCAGATCGCCCGGACGAACCTCTTCGGCGAGTTCTGCGACCTCGAGGCCGGCGGCCTGCTCGACGAGGCCCTCGACCCGCAGGTGCTGGTCGAGACGATCGAGAGCCGCTACCGCGAGCTGTGGGGCGAGCTGACCGAGGTCGAGGAGTTCTCCGACAGCGAGATGCACCGCATCGACAGCCGCGTGCGCCGGCTGAACGCGCTCGGCTTCGACGTCGCCGAGCTCGACATCACCACCGACTTCGCCGGCTCGACCATCCGCATCCAGCCCAAGGTCGTCGATCCCGGCCACCACCAGCGCCGGCTGCTGCGCCTCACCGGCCTGGACACCGAGGAGAACCAGGCGCGCCGCCTGCTCAACGACCTCGACTACTTCCGGGCGATGACCGACCAACAGGGAGCCGACGAGTCGATCGTGGCCCACCAGTGGCTCACCGAGCGCTTCGAGCCGGTCGTCGGCTCGGTGCCGCCGGAGCTGCGCGGCAAGCGCGAGCCCGCCGAGGTCTACCACGAGGTGCTCGAGCACCGCTGGTTCCTCAGCGAGCAGGCCGGTCGTGCCCTGCCGCTCCTCGAGGCCGCGCACCGCTACATGCAGGACGTGCTCGGCAGCCTCCCCGACGAGCAGATCGCGCTCTCCGCGATGACGGCGCTGGGTCCGCTCGCCAACCCGTACGACCCCTCGCAGGGCTACGACGACGACGACGAGGCCGCGCCCTACGACCCGTGGGAGGACGACGAGGCGGCGGCGGACGACGACGACCCGGCGGCGCCGTCGGGTTTCCTGGACATCGCGGCCCTGCGTGCGAGGGCGGGCAAGGGGTAAGCGGCTCCTGACCCCGCCGTCGGGACGAGCGCGCCCGCCCGGGCACGCCGTGGCCCGGCCCTGCCCGCGCGCCCACTACCCTTGGGTGATGGACGACGACCTGCTCGCTCTCGGGGAGGACCTCGTCACCACCGCCGCGCGGGTGGTGCGCTGGGTGCCCCGACGGGCCGATTTCGGGCTCAGCATCGCCGCGGTGCGCCTGCTCGCCCGCATCTCCGACCACGGGCCGACGCGCATCAGCGACCTCGCCGTCGCGGAGAACTGCTCGCAGCCGACGATCACCAACCACATCAAGAAGCTCGAGTCCGAGCACCTGGTGGACCGCACCGCGGACCCCAAGGACGCGCGCGTCTGGATGATCGACCTCACCGACCTCGGTCGGACACGGCTCTCGGAGATGCGTCACTCGCTCGGCACCAGCGTGCTGCCCAACCTCTCCTCGCTCTCGCGCAAGGACCAGAAGGCGCTGCGCGAGGGGGTCGAGGCGATGCGCCGGCTGATGACCGCGCAGGCCGCGAGCAGCTGACCCCACGGGAGCGTCCCCACGGCGGGGCGAGGGTCCTGACGCCCGGCCCCGCTAGACTTCCGCGGTGCTGACGGGCGAGGACGAGCGGGCGGAGGCCCGCCCATGAGCGGTTTCCGCGTCTACGACACCCGCACGAGCACGGTCCGCGACCTCGAGACCGTGGTGCCGGGCCAGGTGTCGATCTACCACTGCGGGCTCACGGTGCAGTCCGCGCCGCACGTCGGGCACATCCGCAAGGAGGTCGTCTTCGACGTCCTGCGCCGCTGGCTGACCCACCTCGGGAACGAGGTGACCGTCGTCGCGAACGTGACCGACATCGACGACAAGATCCTCGCCAAGGCCGAGGCGGCCGGCATCCCCTGGTACGCCCTGGCCTACCACTTCGAGCGCGAGCTGCACCACGCGTACGACGCGCTCGGCTGCCTGCCGCCGACCTACGAGCCGCGCGCGACGGGGCACGTCCCCGAGATGATCGAGCTGATCAAGGTCCTCATCGAGCGGGGGCACGCGTACGCGGCGACCGACGGCTCGGGCGACGTCTACTTCGACGTGCTGTCGTGGCCCGCGTACGGCGAGCTGTCCCACCAGGCCGTGGGCGACATGGAGCCGGCGCCCGACGCCGACCCGCGCGGCAAGCGCGACCCCCGCGACTTCGCGCTGTGGAAGGGCCACAAGGACGGAGACCCCGAGACCGCGTCGTGGTGGACGCCCTGGGGCCGCGGCCGTCCAGGCTGGCACCTCGAGTGCTCGGCGATGGCCGGCAAGTACCTCGGGACCGAGTTCGACATCCACGGGGGCGGGCTCGACCTGCGCTTCCCGCACCACGAGAACGAGCTGGCCCAGTCGACCGCGGCGGGCCAGCGGTTCGCGCGCTACTGGATGCACAACGGCTGGGTGACCGCCGCGGGCGAGAAGATGAGCAAGTCGCTCGGCAACGGCGCCCTGGTCAGCGAGGTCGTGCGCGCCTACCCGCCCCGCGCGGTCCGCTTCTACCTCGCCGCTCCCCACTACCGCTCGGCGATCGAGTTCAGCGACACCTCGCTGGCCGAGGCCACGGCGGCGCTCGAGCGGATCGACACCTTCGTGCAGCGCGCGACGGTGCTGCTCGGTGACGGCGGCGAGGTCGCCCCGAGCGTGCCCGACGCCTTCGCCGACGCCATGAACGACGACCTGGGCACGCCCGGCGCCGTCGCCGTCCTCTACACCGCCGTTCGGCAGGGCAACAGCGCGCTCGCCGCCGAGGACCGGGGCGCCGTCGCGACGGCCCTCGGCGAGGTACGCGGGATGCTCGGCGTGCTGGGGCTCGACCCCGCCGACCCGACCTGGGCGGGCTCCGCGCAGGATGACCGGCTCGAGGGCGTGGTCGACGGCCTGGTCCGGGCCGTCCTCGACCAGCGGGCCGAGGCCCGCTCCAACCGCGACTTCGCCGCCGCCGACCGCCTGCGTGACCTGCTGGCCGGCCTCGGTATCGAGGTCGCCGACACACCGCAGGGCGCCGAGTGGTCGCTCAAGCCACCGAGCACGCCCACCACCAGCAGCAAGAAGGACGGGGCCTGATGCCCGGAAACAGCCAGCGCAAGGGCGCGGTCGCGCGCAAGGGCAAGGGGAACACCGCCGGTTCCGGGGGCCGCGTCCGTCGCGGCCTCGAGGGCCGGGGCCCGACGCCCAAGGCCGAGGACCGTCCCTACCACGCCGCCCACAAGGCGAAGGCCCGCGCCGAGCGGTCCGCGTCCGGCCGCCAGACCACGCCGACCACCAAGCGGACGGGGCGTCCCGGTTCCGGTCCCGAGTGGGTCATCGGCCGCAACGCCGTGCTCGAGGCCATGGAGGCCGAGATCCCGGTCAAGGCCGCGTACGTCGCCGAGGGCGCCGAGCGCGACGACCGGCTGCGCGAGGTGTTCCGGCTCGCGGCCGAACGGAGCACGCCGATGCTTCAGGTCACCCGCGCCGAGCTCGACCGTATGACCGACGGCGCGATCCACCAGGGCCTCGCCCTGCAGCTGCCCGAGTACACCTACACGCACCCGGACGACCTGCTGGCCGCCGCCCTCGACGCGGAGAGCGAGACGGGCCGAGCACCCCTGGTCGTCGCGCTCGACTCGATCACCGACCCGCGCAACCTCGGCGCGGTCATCCGCTCCGCGGCCGCCTTCGGCGCGAGCGGCGTGCTCATCCCCGAGCGCCGCGCGGCCGGCATGACCGCCGCGGCGTGGAAGACCTCGGCCGGCGCCGCGGCCCGGATCCCGGTGGCCCGCGCCGTGAACCTCAACCGCGCGCTCCGGGCGTACGCCGACGCCGGCTTCACCCTCGTCGGGCTCGACGGCGAGGCCGACACCGACCTGGCCGCGGCCGAGGGCATCACCGGTCCGCTGGTCCTGGTGGTCGGGAGCGAGGGATCGGGCCTGTCGCGCCTGGTCCGCGAGGCGTGCAGCACCATCGCCGCGATCCCGATCTCGGCGAGCGTGGAGTCGCTGAACGCCGGCGTGGCGACGGGCATCGCCCTCTACGAGATCTCGCGCCAGCGCCGCGTCCCCTGAGGGTTCTGCTCACTTCTCGACCCGAGATCCCTCAACGCCCCGCGAGCTGAGCGCAGGAGCACCCTGTGCGCCGGGTCTCGGGTCGGCGAACGAGCGGACGGCTCTCCCACGGTCGGGAACGACGACGGCGTCCGTCGCCCGCCGCGTTAGATTGGCTCTGCACCCGCCGTACCCGCCCATCGCCTGGAGCACACGTGACCGACACCCTCGTCCCCGCCACGACCGCCCCGGCGACCGCCGGCACCGATCTGAGCGGGGCCGCGAGCCAGGCGTACCGCTCTGCGCTCGAGGTGATCGCCTCCGTCGAGCCGCGCATCGCCGACGCCACCCGCGCCGAGCTGGCCGACCAGCGCGCCTCGCTCAAGCTCATCGCCTCGGAGAACTACGCCTCCCCGGCCGTGCTGCTGACCATGGGCACGTGGCTGTCGGACAAGTACGCCGAGGGCACCGTCGGGCACCGCTTCTACGCCGGCTGCCAGAACATCGACACCGTCGAGTCCGTCGCCGCCGAGCACGCGCGCGAGCTCTTCGGCGCCGAGTACGCCTACGTCCAGCCGCACTCCGGCATCGACGCCAACCTCGTCGCCTTCTGGTCGATCCTGGCGCACCGCGTCGAGCTGCCCGAGCTCGCCGAGCTGGGCCTGAAGAACATCAACGAGATGAGCGAGGCGCAGTGGGAGACCCTGCGCCACAAGCTCGGCAACCAGCGCGCGCTCGGCATGTCGCTCGACGCCGGCGGCCACCTCACCCACGGCTTCCGCCCGAACATCTCCGGCAAGATGTTCGCCCAGCGCTCCTACGGCACCGACCCCGAGACGCAGCGGATCGACTACGACGCCGTGCGTGCCGCGGCCCGGGAGTTCAAGCCGCTCGTCCTCATCGCGGGCTACTCGGCCTACCCGCGCCGGGTGAACTTCGCCAAGATGCGCGAGATCGCCGACGAGGTCGGCGCGACCTTCATGGTCGACATGGCCCACTTCGCGGGGCTGGTGGCCGGCAAGGTCTTCACCGGCGACGAGGACCCGGTGCCGCACGCGCACCTCGTCACCACCACGACGCACAAGTCGCTCCGCGGCCCGCGCGGCGGCATGGTGCTGGCCACCGAGGAGTACGCGCCGAGCGTCGACCGCGGCTGCCCGATGGTCCTCGGCGGCCCGATCGGCAACATCATGGCCGCCAAGGCGGTCGCCTTCGCCGAGGCCCGGCGCCCCGAGTTCCGCACCTACGCCCAGGCGGTCGCCGACAACGCGCAGACGCTGGCCGACGGCCTGCTCTCGCGCGGCGCGAGGCTCGTGACCGGCGGCACGGACAACCACCTCGTGCTCATCGACGTGAGCTCCTTCGGCCTGACCGGCCGGCAGGCGGAGTCGGCCCTGCTCGACGCCGGCATCGTCACCAACCGCAACGCGGTGCCCGCCGACCCGAACGGCGCCTGGTACACCTCGGGCGTCCGCATCGGCACCCCGGCGCTGACCACGCGGGGCTTCGGCGCCGCGGAGTTCGACCGGGTGGCCGAGCTGATCGTCGACGTGCTGGAGAGCACCACGCCGGCCACGACCGCGGCCGGGAAGCCGGGCAAGGCCAAGTACGCCCTGGCCGACGGGGTCGCCGAGCGCACCAAGGCCGCCTCGGCGGAGATGCTCGGCAGCCACCCGCTCTACCCAAGCCTGGAGCTCTAGGCGCCGGCCGGCCCCGGACGAGACGACGAGGAGGCGCGGATGGCCCCGACCACCTTCACCAGCATCGTGCTGGTCGCCTTCGCCGTCGTCGTCCTGACCATCGCCTCGTACGCGTGGTTCGGCGACTGGGAGCCCCAGCCGCGGCGGGCCCCGGTGCCCCCGTCCCCCGAGGTCGAGGCGGAGGCGCTGCGCCGCGCCTCGGAGGGCGACCTCAGCTGAGGGCGGCCGGGCTCCGGAAGAGCTGCCACTGCTCGGACATCCGCGCGACCTGGCCCTTGCTGAAGCGCGTCAGGCAGGCGTCGTCGCCGTAGCTCATGAAGTTGTGCACGGGGTCGCGGCCCTTGGCCTTGCAGGTGTCGAGCTTGCTGCAGGAGAAGACGTTGTCGCCGTCGGCCTGCGCCGGGGTGTCGTCGACCAGGTCGCCCGGGGTGCGGCAGCCGTTCTCGAAGGTGTGCAGCAGCCCCAGCCAGTGGCCCACCTCGTGGGTCGCCGAGTCGCCCCGGTCGTAGCCCCTCGCGGAACCGTCCGGCAGGCTCGTCCCGAGCACGACGACGCCGTCGCGGCGCGGGTCGAGCCCGTCCCTGGTCTCCCACGGGAACGTGGCGTAGCCGAGCAGCCCGTCGGTGAGGGCCGCGGTGTAGAGGTTCAGGTCGTCGGGGCCGCCACGGTGCAGCGCCACCTTGGGGGCGACGTCGTCACCGTCCTGGAGCTCGGTCGGCGCGTCCCAGCGGTACCAGGCCGAGCTGCGGGTCCGGTCGATCCCGCGGAGCCGGAAGCTGAACGGCGACGCCGTCGAGTACTTCGACGTCTTGCCGGCGTACGCCCGGTTGAGCACGTCGATCTGCTTCTTGACGCGCTTGTCGCTGACGTCGCCCTGCCCTTTGCTGCTGGTGATCACGTGGACGTAGACGTCGATGGTGGTCTTGCCGAGCCGGGCGCTGCTGGTGCGACGCTGCTGGGCACGGGCGGACGCGCGGTCCTCGGCCTGCTGGGCGTGCTCGGTCCCGGCGGCGCCGAGGCTGTTCGGGTCGACCCCGTCGAGCCCGCTGCCGGCGCGCACGCGGTGGCCGTCCGCGGCGGAGAGGCAGGGCCCGACGGCCGCCGTCGTCGAGGTGGTCGCCGCCGTCGCCACCGGTGCGGCGGTCGTCCCCGTGGGCGGGAGCCCCGCGCCGGCCGAGGTGAGCGCGACGACCGACAGGGCGGCGAGGCCGGCGGCGGCGCGTAGGGCGCGACTGTGGGCGGCGGTCATGGTGTCCTCGAGGGTCGTCGGCGGGCTCTCGACGTCACCGGCACCGGCACCGACCGTGGACGGTCGGCACCCGGGCCGGCTCCCCCGAGCAGCAGGTACGAGCACCCTAGGACCTGGGACCGACGTTCGGTCGCGTGCCGTCAGAAACAGGTCCTCGGTCCCGCCGCGCGGCGGGCCGGCGCCGAGGAGCAGGCTGGACCCATGAGCACCTCCACCTCCGGCCTCGGCACCCGCGTCCTCGGCGCCTCGAACGGCTCCGACCGCGGCGGCCTCACCGTCTCCACCCTCGGCCTCGGCTGCATGGGGATGAGCGAGTTCTACGGCACGGCCGACGAGTCCGAGGCGACGGCCACGATCCACCGCGCCCTCGACCTCGGCGTCTCCTTCCTCGACACCGCGGACATGTACGGCCCCTTCACCAACGAGCGGCTGGTCGGGCGGGCGATCGCCGGTCGTCGCGACGAGGTCGTCCTCGCCACCAAGTTCGGCAACGTGCGCGACCCCGACGACCCCCGCAACCGGCGCATCGACGGCAGCCCGGAGTACGTCCGCTCGGCCTGCGACGCGAGCCTCCAGCGGCTCGGCGTCGACCACATCGACCTCTACTACCAGCACCGCGTCGACAAGACCGTGCCGATCGAGGAGACCGTGGGGGCGATGGCCGAGCTGGTCGCCGCCGGCAAGGTCTCGCACCTCGGGCTGAGCGAGGCCTCCCCGGACACCATCCGCCGCGCGCACTCCACCCACCCGATCACCGCGCTGCAGACCGAGTACTCGCTGTGGACCCGCGACCTCGAGGACGAGATCCTGCCGCTGCTGCGCGAGCTGGGAATCGGGCTGGTGCCCTACTCCCCTCTCGGCCGGGGCTTCCTGACCGGCACGATCACCAGCACCGACGACCTCGAGGCCGACGACTTCCGCCGGCACAACCCGCGCTTCGCCGGCGACGCCCTCCAGGCCAACCTCGCCATCGTCGACGCCGTCCGCTCCGTCGCCGACGGCCTGGGCGCGACCCCGGGGCAGGTCGCCCTCGCGTGGGTCCTCGCCCAGGGCGACGACGTCGTGCCCATCCCCGGCACGAAGCGCGTCCGCTACCTCGAGGAGAACGTCGCCGCCACGGACGTCCGGCTCACGGCCGACGACCTCGCCCGCCTCGACGCGGCCGTCCCCGCGCCCGTGGGCGAGCGCTACCCGGACATGAGCTCCATAGATCGGTGACCGTCGACCCACCCGGCGCCGGCCCGCGCGCCGCTGCCTGGACGACCGGACGAGCAGGACACGCTTCTCGTCCTGGTCGGGAGGGAGGAAGGCAGCGGGTCAGAGCGCGGGCCGCGTCCGAGCGGAGCGAGGACCATCAGGCACAGAACTCGGGGTTCTCCTCCAGGAGCTGGTCGAGGTCCTTCAGCCGGTCGAGGTTGCGCAGCACCTGCCCCATCCGGAAGTTGCCGCTCAGGTGCTCGCGGTTGCGGTGCAGGAAGCCCCAGTAGCCGACCGTGAAGGGGCAGGCGTCCTCCCCGGTGCGCTTCTTGGGGTCGTAGACGCAGTCGCCGCAGAAGTCGCTCATCCGGTTGATGTACGCCCCGCCGCCGACGTACGGCTTGGTGCCGAGCACGCCGTCGTCGGCGTACTGGCTCATGCCCACGACGTTGGGGACCATCAC
This sequence comes from Microlunatus sagamiharensis, assembly GCF_900105785.1. Classification (NCBI taxonomy): domain Bacteria; kingdom Bacillati; phylum Actinomycetota; class Actinomycetes; order Propionibacteriales; family Propionibacteriaceae; genus Microlunatus; species Microlunatus sagamiharensis. The sequence goes on along the minus strand of NZ_LT629799.1, from coordinate 40,310 downwards.
CCAGCCGTAGCCGTCGACGAAGCTGCGGTGGAACCAGTCGGTCAGCTCCTGGGGGTCCCAGCCGCGCTGCTGCGCGTAGTTGCCGATGACCATCAGCCGCGGGATGTGGTGGGCCCAGCCGACCTCGCGGACCGACGACAGCGACCAGGACAGGCAGCGGGCGTCGGTGCCCGTCGGGTCGAGCCGGGTGAACCACTCCGGCAGCGGCGTCGTCGCCTTGAGCGCGTTCTCGTTGCGGTAGTCCTCGCCGAGGTACCAGTAGAGGTTCCAGATGTAGTCGCGCCAGCCCATGACCTGGCGCACGAAGCCCTCCACCGCGGAGATCGGGGCCTCGCCTGCGACGTACGCCTCCTCCGCCGTCCGCACGACCGCCAGCGGGTCGAGCAGGCCGAGGTTCAGCGGGGCTGAGATCAGCGAGTGGGCCATCCAGCGGTCGCCGGTGAGCATCGCGTCCTCGTAGCGGCCGAAGGTCGGCAGCCGGTGCTCGACGAAGTGGTCGAGCGCGGCCTGCGCCTCCGCGCTCGACGCCGCGAACCGCCGCGGCCCGTCCTCGCCCACGAACTCGATGCCGTCGGCCTCCATCGCGTCGAGGTCGGCCCGGACGGCCGCGTCGATCTCGTCCTCCTCGGGCCACCACGGCTCGGGGATGTCCAGGCGCCCCGACCTCGGCGGAGGTTCGCGGTTGTCGGCGTCGAAGTTCCAGCGGCCCTCGACGGGCTCGGCGCCCTTCATCAGCACGTCGTTGCGCGTGCGGGCGTCGCGGTAGAAGTTCTCCATCAGCAGCCGGCGCCGGCCCCGGCCGTCGGCCCACCGACCGAACTCACCGCGTCCGGTCACGTAGCCGCGGGCGGGCAGCCGCTCGATCTCGCGCTCGCCGACGAGGGTGTCGACGAGGTGCAGCGCGGCCCAGGTCGTGGGCTGGACGACGCTGAGCGGGCCCTCGACCTGCTCCAGCGCCTCGCGGTAGGTCTCGGTCACCAGGTAGGTGCAGCGCTCCCCCAGCTCGGCCGCGCGGTGGCGCATCGCGGAGAGGACCAGGTGGGCCTTCTGGCGGTGGAAGCGCCGCCGCCGGAACACCCGCCGCGACTCCACGAGGACGACCTGCTGGTCGTCGTCGTCGAGGAAGTAGTCACCGAGCTGGTCGCCGAACAACCAGCGGGTGGAGCTCTCGGTCATCAGGTGGCCTTCCGGTCCGAGGACCCGCGGCCCCGTCAGCGTCTGCCCAGGAGCCGTGCGGCTACCGGGTGAACAGGGTTCCGGAGACGGTGGTCGTGAAGTTGCGCAGCGACTCCGGGAGGTCGCGCAGGTGCCAGTCGTCGGGACCGTGGTACCAGTCGAGGTCCTCGGGGTCCGGGGCGGCGTCGGTGTCGGTGGCCGCGAGGGCGTCGAGCCAGCGGTCGCTGCCGCCGAGCACGATCGCGTACGGCAGCACCTCGGAGAGCTCGTCGACCGCACGGCCGGGCGGCATCTGGTCGGTCGGTTGCGTCATCAGGTCCGAGCGCAGCGCGCCCAGGCCCTGCAGCAGGGCGACACCCTTGCTGGTGCGCGCCGGCGCCTCCTGCGCGACGAGGATCAGCCCGAGGCCGAGGATGACGAGCGCGAGCCCGACCAGGCCGAAGGTGGTGAACGCCGCGAGCAGCGCGGTGACGACCACGGCGCCCATGAGCACGCCGAAGGCGAGCTGCATGCCCCGGCTGCGGACGACGTCGGGACGGCGGGCGTACCAGCCGTTGGCCACGACCTCGTCGTAGAGCGCGTCCTGCACGCCACCGATGGCCCCGTGCACGCGGGCGCCGATCTCGGAGACCTTCACCGGGCTGCCGTCCGGGGCGATGCCCTCGAGGAGCCGCTGCTCGAAGGGCCGCAGCCCCTCGCCGTCACCGGTGCGGGTGAGCGTCCAGTCGGCCCGCCCGTACGCGCTCGGGCGCGGCAGCTCGGTGATCAGCAGGTGGCCGCGCACAGCCAGGTCGACCAGCGTCGCGGTCACGTCGATCGGGTCGACGCGCTCGTCGGCGACCGTGCCGACGTGGCCCGGGCGGACGTCGCCGACCACGCGGAACTCCGACTGGCCCGGCCCGACGGGCACGAACTGGCCGACCGGCGCGGCCTCGCCCTTGAAGGCGGCGTCGGCGCCGCGGCGCCGGTGGGCCAGGAGCAGCGCCAGCCCGCCGAGCACGAGCAGGCCGACCGCGATGCCCAGCGGCAGCGGGTCGGGCGAGAACGCGCGCCCGACCGTCCAGCGGTACTCGATCTTCTCGTTCGCCGCGACCTCGCCGGCCGGGAAGCCGATGTCGACGCCGACGACCTCGCCCTCGCCGCGCGGGCCGTCGGTGAAGGTCGGGGTGGTGGCGTCCTCGGTGCCGGCGGCGGCGGAGAGGCAGGGCGTCGAGGAGTTCGGGGCGCCCGCGGTGCAGCGGACGTAGGTGAAGGTGCCCGGGATGAGCACGCGCGCCTGGAACGAGGTCACGGTGAGGTCGAGGCCCTGCAGCATCCGCCACTGCAGCGCGGTGCCGTCGGGGACGGTGACCACCGCGCCGTCGACGGTGTAGCTGATCACGATCTCGGAGGCGCCGTTCGTCGCCACGGTGACCGTCGTGTAGCGGCCCTCGGTGCTCACCTGCGGCGTCACGGGTGCGCCGCCGGCGGTCGCGCCGACGTCGCGGACCGTCGTCCTGTACTGACGGTCACCGACGAGGTTCTGCAGGGTCTCGAACTTCTGCGTCACCTCACCAGGCGCCGAGCCGTCGAAGGTGATCGTCTCCGTCACCTTCAGCGTCCCGTCCTTGGCCAGGTTGCCGACCGCGACCACGCGCGAGGCCGTGCCCTCCGCGTGCGCGTCGCGGGCCGTGGGACCGGCGAGCAGACCGACGGCCAGCAGCAGGAGGGCCAGCAGGGCGACGACGCGGCGGGGCCGGCCGAGGACGACCGCCGGGGCGCTGGATCGTGTGTGCACGGGCCGGATCATTCCATCTTCAGGGGGCCCTGTGGAGCACTACGCTCCCTCCCGTGAGCAACCAGCAGTGGGGCGGGCAGCCGTACGGGCGGCCGGGCGGCTCCTGGCAGCAGCAGGGCTACCCCTCCGGCGGGTTCGGCCAGGGCTACGGCCAGCCGGCGTACGGGCGCCCCGTCCCGGGCTACGCGCCGCGCGGCGGGCCGTCCTTCGGCGGCGGCCCGCAGCGGCCCCAGCGCCGCGGCGGCGCCGGCACGTTGCTGCTCATCGGGCTGGTGCTCCTCGCCGGCATCGCGCTGATCGGGTTCGTCGCGACCGGCCTGGGCAGCGGCGGCAGCGACAACAGCGACGTCGCCTACCAGAACGACGACTACCGGGTCCCGCCGCCCGACACGTCCCCGCCGCCGCTGCCGGTGCCGGAGACGTACGAGGAGGCCGAGCAGGTCATCACGGACAGCCCGTTCTACGGCCAGTCGGTCCCGGCCCCCGTGCGCTGCGACGCGAAGCCGATCAATGTCGGCACCGCCTCCGACTCCCAGCTGGCCGACCACTTCAACGGTCAGATGGAGTGCCTGGTCCGGGTGTGGGAACCGCCGGTCACCGAGGCCGGGCTCGTCATCGTGCGACCGAGCGTCACGATCTACGGCGCCAAGATGACCACCAGGTGCGGCACCAGCGGCGTCAACGCCTTCTACTGCGCCGCCGACCAGCAGGTCTACTACTCCAACCAGCTGGCGAGGGCGGTGCCCATCGTCGCCGAGGACAAGTGGGCCGCCGACGTCGTCATCGCCCACGAGTTCGGTCACGCGCTGCAGGCGCGCACCGGCATCCTCATCTCGGCCAAGGCGCTGGGCCAGCAGTCCGGCGACGAGCAGACCGACCTCCTCTACAGCCGCCGCCTCGAGGTGCAGGCCGACTGCCTGTCGGGCATGTACATCCGCGCGGTAGCGACCTCGCTGGGCATCCAGCAGTCCGACCTGCAGGGCATCGAGGACACCTACAAGGCGGTCGGCGACGACGAGGTGACCGGCGACCCGAACATGGTCGGCAACCACGGGCTCGCCCGCTCCCGCGTCTACTGGGGCGACCAGGGCCTCGGCAACGCCACGATCAGCACCTGCAACACCTTCACCGCGCCGAAGAGCCAGGTTCGCTGAGGGCTCCCTCTGAGCCTGTCGGAGGGCAGCAGGAACGCCCCCTGAGCCCGTCGAAGGGCAGCAGGGACGGGTTGGTGTCCTCCTACTGCGCCGGTCGGGGACGCCGACCTCTGACGAGGCCCTTCGACAGGCTCAGGGGGCGTTCCAGGCTCAGGCGCCGGTCCGGCGCACCAGCGCCGTGGCCAGTGCGGCGATGCCCTCGCCGCGGCCGGTGAGGCCGAGCCCGTCGGTCGTGGTCGCCGAGAGGGTGACCGGCGCACCCACGGCCTCGCTCATCACGGCCTGCGCCTCGGCCCTGCGCGGGCCCAGCTTGGGCCGGTTGCCGACGAGCTGCACCGCGACGTTCACCGGCTCCCAGCCGGCGGCCCGCAGGCGGCGGCTGGTCTCGACCAGGAACGCGACGCCCGAGGCGCCGCTCCACTCGGGCTCGCTCGTCCCGTAGTTGGACCCGAGGTCCCCCAGCCCGGCAGCGCCGAGCAGGGCGTCGCAGGCCGCGTGCGCCACCACGTCGCCGTCGGAGTGGCCCTCGGGCCCGTACGCGTCGTCGAACCGCAGCCCGGCAACGGTCATCGGACGACCCTCCACAAGACGATGGACGTCCGTACCGATACCGGTACGGACGTCCATGAGTCGTGCTGCGCTGTCGTCTGCTGCTGCCCCGGGGGACAGGCTCAGGAGGCCAGGACCTCGTCGAGCAGGACCTCCGCGCGGGTCTCCTCGACCCGCTCGGCGAGCGCGAGCTCGGAGACGAGGATCTGACGCGCCTTGGCAAGCATGCGCTTCTCGCCGGCCGACAGGCCCCGCTCGCGCTCACGACGCCACAGGTCGCGGACGACCTCGGCGACCTTGAGCACGTTGCCCGAGTGCAGCTTCTCCAGGTTGGCCTTGTAGCGGCGCGACCAGTTGGTCGGCTCCTCCGTGTGCGGCGCCCGCAGCACGCTGAAGACGCGCTCCAGGCCGTCGGCGTCGACGACGTCACGAACACCGACGAGGTCGAGGTTCATGGCCGGCACGCGGACCACGAGGTCGGTCTGGCCCACGATGCGCAGCACCAGGTACAGCCGGTCCTCGCCCTTGATCTGCCGAGTCTCGATGTCCTCGATCACGGCAGCGCCGTGATTCGGGTAGACAACCGTTTCGCCGACTGTGAAAGACATGTTCCTCCAAGTGCCCCGATTTCCCGACACCCGAGTTTAGCACGCTCACAGGGTCGCCCAAGGGGCGTTACTCCTGGTCAGAGGCCCTTTGCGGACGGCTCGGGGGTTGACAAACCTGTGCTTCCTATGCGTGCGGGTCCCGGCACGGTCCGCGGCGCCGGGTCGTACCTGCACCCGGGTCTCCGGTGTCGCTAGGCTGCTCCCGATCGACCAGCAGTCCCACGAGCACCGCAAGGCACGCCCAGGCACCGCCTGGCACCAGTGTCCTCCCGGCGCCCGCAACGACCAGAACGAGACAGGGGTCAGCGTGACCGTCACCGCGCACCGCGCCAGCCGTCCTCGGCCCGCGCGTACGGCACGGACCAGGGCCGTCCTCGTGGGCGCCGCCCTCGCGGTGGTGCTGCCGACCGCCGCCTGCGGGATGGGAGCGCAGACCCTGCGCCCGTACACGCCCGCCGAGGGCGTCAACTTCGACGTCGGCGACCAGTCGGTCCCCGACAGCGTCGTGCACGTGCGCAACCTGCTGATCATCAGCCGCAGCCCGGGCGAGGGCATCGTCTCCGCGACGATGGTGACCTCCGGCCGCGACACCCTCACCTCGGTCACCGGCACGCCCTACAGGGCCGACGGCAGCAAGGGCTCCGCCTTCACCGCGCAGCAGTCCGGCCCGGTCCTGCTGACGAACAACGCGCAGGTCGTCCTGACCGACGAGCAGCCGTTCCTGACCATCAGTGGCGCCTCCGGCCTCCAGGCCGGCCTGGACGCCGACGTCACCCTCACCTTCGCCAAGGCGGGCAGCTACACCACCCGCACGACGGTCGTCGACGGCAACCTCCCGCCCTACACCGAGGTCACGCCGTCCGCGAGCCCCTCGGCCTCCCGAGCGTGACCGCGGCCCCGAGCCCCAGCGCCACGCCGTAGGCCAAAGGCGCGTCAGCGCTCTGCAGGACCCTGCCGTTGTAAGGCTCAAGCCTCAGCGGTAGTTCCGGCGATCCCGTGCGCACCCAGTTCCGGCAGGTCACGCCCGTGCCGACGCCGGACCGGGCGCCGGCGCCTGGACGACCGGACGGGCAGGACACGCTCTTCGTCCTGCCCGGCAGGGAGGAAGGCGCCGGACCAGAGCCCGGTCCGCGTCCGAGCGGAGCGAGGACAGAGAACTAAGCCTCGAACTTGTACCCCAGCCCCCGCACGGTGAGCAGGTGCTCCGGGTTGCCCGGGTCGGTCTCGAGCTTGGCGCGCAGGCGCTTCACGTGGACGTCGAGGGTCTTCGTGTCCCCCACGTAGTCGGCGCCCCAGATCCGGTCGATGAGCTGCCCGCGGGTCATCACGCGCCCGGCGTTGCGCAGCAGCATCTCCAGCAGCTCGAACTCCTTGAGCGCGAGCTTGACCGGCTTGCCCTCGACGGCGACCTCGTGGCGCTCGACGTCCATGCGCACGCCGCCGGCCTCGACCACGTCGGGCACCAGCTCGACGTCCTGCCCGCGCCGCAGCACGGCGCGGATCCGCGCGACGAGCTCGCGGTGGCTGAAGGGCTTGGTGACGTAGTCGTCGGCGCCCAGCTCGAGCCCGACGACCTTGTCGATCTCGGAGTCGCGGGCGGTCAGCATGATCACCGGCACGGGGCCGCGCTGGCGCAGCTGGCGGCACACCTCGGTGCCGGGGATCCCCGGCATCATCAGGTCGAGCAGCACGATGTCGGCGCCCGAGCGGTCGTACGCGGCGAGGCCCTCGGCCCCGTCGGCGGCCTCGACCACCTCGAAGCCCTCCCGGCCGAGCATGTACGCGAGCGTCTCGCGGTAGGACGGCTCGTCCTCGACGACCAGCACCCGGGTCACGAGCGCACCTCCTGCGGCTGGTCCTGCCCACGGTCGTGGGTGCTGTTCCTCTGTTCCTGCGGCACTGCGTGGTCCTGCGGCACTGCGTCCTCCTCGGGGCGCGTCTCGTCACTGCCGACCCGCTCGGTGCTGCGCACCTGGGCGAGATGGGCGGGGACGGTGATCGTGAAGGTCGAGCCTCGGCCGGGCTGGCTCCAGACGGCGACCCTGCCGCCGTGGCTGGCGGCGATGTGCTTGACGATGGAGAGGCCGAGCCCCGTGCCCCCGTTGGCACGGCTGCGGCCGTAGTCGACCCGGTAGAAGCGCTCGAAGATGCGCTCCGCGTCGGCCGGTGAGATGCCGATGCCCGTGTCGGAGACGGTGATCTCGACGTCGTCGTCCTCGGCGTGCGCCCGTGTGTGCGCGGCGACGACGACGCGGGCGCCGGGGTCGGAGTAGACGACGGCGTTCTCGACGAGGTTGCCGACGGCGGTGCCGAGCTGGCGGAGGTTGCCCAGCACCTTGGCGCCGTGGGCGCCGGCGAGGGTCAGCGTGACGCCCCGCTTCTCGGCGTCCACGCGGCAGCGGTCGACGGCGTCGTGCAGGACCTCGTCGATCTCGACGACCTGGGGCTCGGCGAGCGGGTCGTCGGCCTGCAGCCGCGAGAGGTCGATGATCTGGCCGACCAGGTCGGCGAGGCGGGCCGACTCGATGCCCATCCGGCCGGCGAAGCGGCGTACGGCGTCGGGGTCGTCGGCGGCGTCCTCGACCGCCTCGGCCAGCAGAGAGATGGCCCCGATGGGCGTCTTGAGCTCGTGGCTGACGTTGGCGACGAAGTCGCGCCGCGTGGCCTCGATGCGGTGCGAGGCGGTGAGGTCGTCGGCGAGCACGACGACGAGCCCGTCGGCGAGCGCCGCGACGCGGGCGCTGAGGTAGAGCGTGGCCTCGCCGGGGCCGCGCAGGAGCTCGAGGTCCTGCACCCGGGTCTGGCCGTCGGCCCGCACCATGCGGACGAGGTCGAGGACCTGGGCGACGCCGACGCGGGAGCCGCGGGCCAGGCCCAGCGAGCGCGCGGCGCGGGTCGCCTCGAGGACCTCGTCGTGCGGGCCCACGACGACCGCGGAGGCGCTCAGCACGGCGAGGACGCCGGAGACGCCCTCCGGGACGACCGCGGGCTCGTCGTCGAGGAAGGTGATGGGCTCGTCGGCGGACGGGCGGCGCATCAGCAGCCACGTGACGAACGCGCCGAGGAGGATGCCCGCGACCAGCACGACGGCGGCCCCGAGTGGGTTCACGGTGCGATCCTAGGGGCGCCGTTCACCTCCGTTTCACCTCCGGAGCGCCCTCAGGCGCACGCGTCGACAGCCGTTCGGGGCCCGTTCACCTGGCGTTCACGCCGGTGTCGGGTCGGAGGTCGGGGGCACTCCTACTGTGGTGCCGCAGATCACTTCTGAGATGGGACAAGATTCGTTCATGCGCGAGAACTACCGCGAGCAGCTCGACGACATCCTCGCCGACCTGGTGCAGATGAGCCAGACGGTGTCGAGCGCCGTCCGCTCCGCGACCACCGCCCTCCTCGAGGCCGACCTGCAGCTGGCCGAGGTCGTGATCAGCGAGGACGAGGCGCTCGACGCCAAGCAGCGCGAGGTCGAGGGCCGGGCCTTCTCCCTGCTCGCCCGCCAGGCGCCGGTCGCCGGCGAGCTCCGCACCGTCGTCACGACGCTGCGCATGGTCACCGAGCTCGAGCGGATGGGTGACCTCGCCGCGCACGTCGCGAAGATCGCCCGCCTGCGCTACCCGGAGGTCGCCGTGCCCGCCACGCTGCGCTCCAACTTCGTCCGGATGGGCGACGTCGCGGAGAAGATGGTCGTCACCGCCGGCCAGACCCTCAACGACCGCAACATCCAGGTCGCGCAGGAGCTGCGCACCCGCGACGAGGAGATGGACGAGCTGCGCCGCACGCAGTTCCGCGTGCTGCTCAGCGAGGACTGGGACGACGGCGTCGAGGCCGCCGTCGACGTCGCCCTGCTCGGGCGCTACTACGAGCGCATCGCCGACCACGCGGCCTCGATGGGCCGCCGCGTGATCTACGTCGTCACCGGGCAGTTCCCGGACGAGGACTTCTGGCCCCAGCCCTGAGCCGGGGACGACGAAGGGGCGGGGCCGTCGGCCCCGCCCCTTCGTCGTCTGCTCGTCCTCCGGCTCGCGCCTACTTCTTGCCCTGGTTCTTGACCGCCTCGATGGAGGCCGCCGCGGCCTCGGGGTCGAGGTAGCGGCCGGGGCCGGTCGGGCGCAGGTCGTCGTCGAGCTCGTAGACCAGCGGGATGCCGGTCGGGATGTTCAGGCTCACGACCTCGGCGTCGCCGATCTGGTCGAGGTGCTTGACGATCGCGCGCAGCGAGTTGCCGTGCGCGGCGACGAGGGTGACCTTGCCGGCCTGCAGGTCGGGAGCGATCGCGTCGTACCAGTACGGCAGCGCGCGCAGCAGCACGTCCTTGAGGCACTCCGTCGCGGGACGGGCGTCCGGCGGCAGGCTCGCGTAGCGCGGGTCGTGGAAGTTCGCGAACTCGTCGTCGCGGTCGATCGGGGGCGGGGGCACGTCGTACGAGCGGCGCCAGGTCATGAACTGCTCCTCGCCGAACTCCGCGAGCGTCGCCTTCTTGTCCTTGCCCTGCAGCGCGCCGTAGTGACGCTCGTTGAGCCGCCACGAGCGCCGGGTCGGGACCCAGTGGCGCTCGGCCTCCATGAGCGCGATCTGCGCCGTGCGGATCGCCCGCTTGAGCAGCGAGGTGTGGACCACGTCGGGGAGCAGACCGGCCTCGACGAGCAGCTCGCCGCCGCGCTTGGCCTCGGCCGCGCCCTTCTCGTTGAGGTCGACGTCCACCCAGCCGGTGAAGAGGTTCTTGGCGTTCCACTCGCTCTCGCCGTGCCGGAGGAGGATCAGGGTCGAGGTCATGACGCGAGCCTATCGAGCGGGTCGTCCGCACAAGGGCCTGCCCGCTCCTCGTCCGGGAGGCCTGGGCCCTAAGGTCGCGGCGTGCCCCGCTCTATCGCCACCAACACCTCCGCGACGCTCGACGAGCTCCTCGACTTCGTCCGCCCGCGGCACCGTTTCCTGCTGGCCACGACGCGGCGCGACGGCCGTCCGCAGCTGTCCCCCGTGTCCGGCGGGGTCGACGCCCAGGGCCGCCTCGTGATCTCGTCCTACCCGGCGCGGGCCAAGGTGACGAACGCCGAGCAGCGCCCGCCGGTGTCGGTCTGCGTGATCAGCGACGAGTGGGACGGCCCGTGGGTGCAGGTCGACGGCGACGCCGAGGTGCTGCACATGCCCGAGGCCGAGGACGGGCTCGTCGACTACTTCCGCTCCATCGCCGGCGAGCACCCCGACTGGGACGAGTACCGCGCGGCGATGCGGCTCCAGGACAAGTCGCTCCTGCGCATCACGCCGACGCGCTGGGGCCCGATCGCCACCGGCGGCTTCCCCGCCGAGGTCGCCGCCCGCCTGGACGGCTGAGCCTGTCGACAGGCTCAGGGAGCGTCGCCCGGGTCGAGCCGGCTGAACGCCTCGAGGTTGCGCGTCGACTCGCCGCGGGCCCGGCGCCAGGCCCACTCGCGCCGGATGCTGTCCGCGAACCCCAGCCCGACGATCGTGTCGAAGCTGGAGTCCGCGGTCTCCGCGAGCGCGCCGAGCAGCTGGTCGACGCTGTCCGCGACGAGCCCGCCGACCGGCAGCCGGCCGACGAGGTAGACGTCGCCGAGGTGGTCGACGCAGAAGGCCACGCCACCGAGGCGCAGGTTGCGCTCGAGCAGCCAGCGGTGCACCCGGTCCGCGTCCTGCTCCGGCGCCCGCGCCACGAACGCCCGCAGCTGCACGCTGTGCGCGCCCACCTCGAGCGCGCACTCCGTCGCGAGCTTGTGCTCCCCCGGCAGGGACACCGTGAACGTGTCCCCGCGCCGGCCCCACTTCAGCCCGAGCCCCTCGAGCGCCTCCTGCACGACCGCCGCAGCACCCATCGACGAAGCGTACGAAGAAGACCGACCGCAGCGCGTGGCCGACCTCCGGGGCACCGCCAGCACCTCAGCGCGGGCCGACCTCCCGACGGGTGCCAGGAGCGAGGGGCTCGGCGCCGTCTTCCCCGTTCGCCCCGACGCCGCACGCCCGCCCCGACCAGCGAGGAACGACGCGGCGTCGAGGCGAACGGGGAAGTCGGCGTCGTGAGAGCCCGGAGCGGTGGTGCCCGTCGGGATCTACGTCGCCTGGACGAACCAGCGCACCTCGTACGGCTCCAGGCGCAGGGGTCCGTCGTCGAGGGGCGTCTCCTCGGTGAGCGCGTCCCAGGCCCAGCTGCCCACGGGCACGACCCAGCGCGGCAGGCTCTGCGGCTCGGGCGTCACGTTGTGCACCGCGACCATCGTCTGCATCGGCGCGTGGCGCAGGTAGACGAGGACGCCGGGGTTGACGGGGTCCTGGACCTCGGTCTCGACGGAGGCCTCCAGCGCGGGCAGCGACGAGCGCACCGCGACCAGGTGCCGCAGCCCGCTGAACACGCGGTGCTCGAGCGTCCCCGGCTCGTGACGCCGCTCGGCGACGTCCCAGGGCATCCGGGGCCGGTGGACCCAGCGGTTGTCGTCGACGTGGTCGGGGTCCTCGGCGTAGGAGTGGTCGTTGCGCAGGCCGAGCTCGTCGCCCATGAAGAGCAGCGGCAGCCCGCCGAAGCCGAGGAACATCGCGTGGGCGAGCAGCAGCTTGCGCACGGCGAGCTCGAGGTGCTCCTCGTCGCCGCCGGCGAGCGCCGCCTCCACCCCGGCCAGCGACGCCGCGGTGCCGCTGATGCGCCGGTCGCCGGTCTCGAGGTTCTCCTGGAAGACCAGCCCGCGGGCGTCGCTCATCGGGTAGGTGCCAGCGTAGAAGTCGGCGAGGAAGCGGCGGTGCTCGTGGCCGTTGAGCCCGACCGAGGCGGCGTCGGCGTCGTCGATGGCCCAGCCGATGTCGTCGTGGCAACGAAGGTAGGTGGCCCAGACCGTCGTCGGCGGCTTGGCCGGGAAGCGGTTCATGGCCGCGCAGAAGAGCCGGGTGTCCTTGGCGGCGAGGGACGACCAGATCTGCACCATGAGCGAGTTCTGGTAGGCCATGTCGCTCACCCGGCCGGCGTGCTTGCCGACGCCGAGGTAGGGCGCGAGGTCCGCGGGGCCGACGATCGCCTCGGCCTTGAAGATGAGCGCCGGCGCCGCGATGCGTGCGACGGCGCGCAGGGCCTGCGTGATCGCGTGGACCTCGGGCTGGTTCTGGCAGGAGGTGCCCATCCGCTTGAAGATGAAGGCGATCGCGTCGAGGCGGAGGCACTCGACGCCGAGGTTGGCCAGCCACAGGACCAGGTCGGCGAACTCGTAGAAGACGTCCGGGTTGTGCCAGTTCAGGTCCCACTGCCAGGAGTTGAACGTGGTCCACACCCACGAGCTCGACTCCTCGTCGAAGGTGAAGCTGCCCGGCGCGGTGTCCGGGAAGACCTCGGGCAGCGTCCGCTCGTAGGCGTCCGGCAGCTCGCGGTCGGCGTACAGGTGGAAGAAGCGGCGGTGGTACGCGTCGCCGGCGCGGGCCGCGGCGGCCCAGGGGTGCTCGCGCGCGACATGGTTGAGCACCAGGTCGAGCGTGAGCGAGATGCCGCGCGAGCGGAGCGTGGTGGCGAGGTCGCGGAGGTCCTCGACCGTGCCGAGATCCTCGCGCACGGCGCGGTAGTCCATGACCGCGTAGCCGCCGTCGCTCTGCCCGGGTCGCGGGCGGAGCAGGGGCATCAGGTGCAGGTAGGTCACGCCGAGCTCGGAGAGGTAGTCCACCTTCTCCCCCACGCCCTTCAGCGTCCCGCCGAACAGGTCGGTGTACGTCGCGTAGCCGAGCATCGACTGGTGGCCGAACCACTGCGGGTCGGCGTGGCGCTGCAGGTCGAGCACCCGGAGGTCGGCCGGCCGCCGACGGAACCCGTCCGCGGCGATCTCGACGAGCCGCTCGGCCATCTCCACGGCGTGGGCGGGGTAGGCCCCGCCGAGGCCGGTCAGCAGGTCGGGCCAGTAACGCCGCAGCCGGGTCTCGAACACGGCCTGGTCATGGCGCGGCTCGCCGTCGAGCAGCCCCCGGACGTCCGGAGTGGTCACCTGAGAAGCCTACTCAGCAGGACCGGGCAGCCCGGAGCGCGGTTGATCTTGAACGAATCAGGCTCTCGTCGGTCACGATGTCGGCATGAGGCTCACCGGGGAGGCGCTGTGGCGACGGCTCCGCGAGCTCGACGACCCCGACCACCTCGAGCGACCCGCCGACTTCGACCGGGCGGCCACCGCCGAACGGTTCCGCACGCTCGTCGAGCGGGTGGAGGCCGCCTTCCGCTGCCGCTGCACCGCCGACCCCGACGAGCAGGACGCGAGCTTCTGGGGCACGCTCCGCGTGCCGGCGGAGGCGACGCGGACCGGCGCGCAGCTGGTGGTCTGCGTCAGCAGCTTCGGGTCGCTGGTGACCGTGTCGGTCGAGAACCCCGGCGCCTACGAAGCCGAGGAGACGGCGCTGCTGCTGGACCCGGAGGACGACGCACGGCTCGAAGGGGTCCTCGACGACCTGGGCTACGTGATCGTGCCGGAGCCGGAGCTGTGGCGCGAGTACGACGGCCCGAGCGAGCTCGTCGTCGGCGGCGGCCACGGCGGGACCTGGTGGACGCGCTTCTTCGACTGGTTCTGACGCACGTCCCCGGGCGACGCCCTCAGGCCGAGGTCTTCGACCTGATCTTGAGCCGCTTCTTGAACTCCTCGGTGAAGGCTTCGCGCACGGCGTCGGTGTCCAGCATCCCGCCGACCCGGCCGAACGAACCCGTCGCCGCGCGCTGGCAGACGACCAGCCAGGCCTGGCCCATGGCGTACGTGTACGACGAGGCGACACCCGCGCCGATCAGGCCCCCGGCCACGGTGCCCGCCCCCGGCACGAGCTTCAGCAGCCCGGTGAACGTCGCCCGCCCGGCCTGCGTCGCGGCGGTCGTCGACGCGATCGCCATGAGCGCCGCCCGGTCGAACTTGATCTTGTAGAGCTGCGCGATCTTGGCCATCATCCCGAGCTGGATCGGCACGAGCATCACCGCGTCGGAGAAGGGCACCGGCACGGCCGCGCTCGCCGCGGCGCTGGACGCCGCGGCCGCGATCACCTTCTGGGCCTCGGACGCCTTCCGGGAATGATCGATCTCCTGCGCTGCGACCAGGGCTCCGTGTACGCCTTCTGGCGCAACGCGAAAGGTGGCATCGAGGACCTCTCGCAGTCCGTACGCGGGCTGGCCGGTGAAGTCGTCGGGCTTGGCGTAGGTGAAGTACGGGCTGCCGGGCACCACCGGCAGGTGGCGCTGGCGGACCAGCTCGGCCAGGGCGACCGCGTCGGGGTGGAAGCCCGAGGCGTTGCGCGGCACCTGCGTCATCACGATGATCACCGGCAGCCCGAGGTCGTCGAGCGCGCGCACGAAGTCGGCCTCGGTGTCCTCGAAGCGCCGGTCCATCCCACGCACGCAGTACCAGGCCACGTGCACCTGCTCGCTCAGCGGGAGCTTGCGGGTGCGGTTGATCATCTTCTGCATCTCGTCGATGATCTTCTTGTCGTCGGTGCCGATCTCCAAGCCCTGGGTGTCGACGATCCCCAGGCTGCCGACCTTGTCGAGGTAGAGGTGGCTGCCCTGCGTCACCGGCTCGCCGATCCCGACCCGGGCGACCTCCTCGCCGAAGACCGCGTTCACCAGCGTCGACTTGCCCACGCCGGTCTTGCCGAAGACCGCGAGGTTGAAGCGTCCGATCGCCTCCGACGAGGACTCGTACTCGCTCCGGAAGGAGTCCTTGAGCCAGTCGTTCGCCATCGCGCCTCCTGCGGTGGGTCGGGCCGCCCAGCGTACGGGCCCGCCCCACCTCAGCCCCGGACCCTCGCTCCTGCCGCGGGGGGCTGCCCGGCCCGGGCCACCAGCTCGCGGGCCCGGTGGGCCACACGATGCAGCCCGAGGCGCTGCGCGCGGGCGGCGAGCCCGGCGAGCCCCGCCCGGTCCGGCTCGCGCCCGGCGGCGAGGTCGAGCTCGACCTGGGCCAGCGCGCAGCGCATCGTCGCGGGACCGCCGTCGTTGCGCGCGACCAGGTCGACGGCGAGCGCGAGGTCCGCCCGGGCCCCGTCGAGGTCGCCCAGGAGCGTGCGCAGCCGGGCGAGCGGGAGGGCCACCGGCCCGCACGACGCCACCTGGCCGACCATGGCCAGGCGCTCGCGGTCCGGGACCAGCTGCTCCACCAGCGTCGCCGCGTGGTGGGTGAGCCCGAGGTCGGCGACGAGGTTGGCGAGCACGGTCAGGTGCCCGAGGGTGAGCCAGACGGTCGGCACCTCCACCGCCAGCCGCTCGGTGACGAGGGCGTCTGCGGCATCCCGGTCGCCGGCGAAGCCGGCCCGCACGGCCGCCCACGTGAGGTCCTCGCGCACCTGGAAGGCCTGCGGCCACTCGACGACGTGGCCGGTGTCGAGACCGAGCAGGTTGGTGGCGAGCTCGAAGATGCCCAGCTCGTAGAGCTCGGTGCGCCGGTGCGCCTCGATCGCCCGGTTCAGGAGCTCCTGCGCGTCCCCCGCGCCGTGCCAGGTCGCGAAGCCAAACTCCGCCCAGCGCAGCTGCGCACGCAGCAGGCGCAGCCGCAGCCGATCGGCCTCGACCGCACCGAGGGCGAGCTGGCGCTCGCCCCCGGCGACATCGCCGAGGAGGGTCCGGCTCATCGTCGAGACCGTGTGCCGGAGGACCACGTCGACGTCGCGCTGCGCGTGCCCGAGCCCGTCGAGCCGGACCAGCAGCGCCTCGCACTCCTCGGCGTGCGCCGCCACCCCGACGTAGGTCAGGACCCGGCCGAGCAGGGCGTCGGCCAACGCGTCCACGTCGCCGGCCTCCTCGGCCACCGCGACGGCCTCGCGGGTGAGCCCGTCGGCGACCCGCGGGTCCGGGTTGTAGCCGTGCCCGACGCCCATGGCCGCGAGCAGGCGCGCACGGGCGACGGGGTCGGGCTCGACGAACCGCTGCAGCGACGACAGCCGTGCGAGCAGCGGCAGCGGGTCGTCCCCGCCGCTCGTCCACGGCCACGCTCCCGCCGAGCGCAGCAGGGCCGAGCACAGCCGACCGACGGTCGTCGTGGTGCCGGTCGCCTGCACGTCGGCCAGCGACGACTCGACGAGGTCGAGCAGCGTCTGCCCGCGCCCCGAGCGCGCCAGCGCCTGCACCTGGGCGACCAGGAGCGCGTCACGGCCGTCGGGGTCGTCGTGCGCGTGGGGCGCGGAGTCCCAGGCGCCCAGCGCCGCCTCCCACCACTGGGCGGCGGTCTCGTAGCTCCACTGCTCCTCGGCCTGCCGGGCGGCCGCCCGGCAGGCCTCGACCGTCGTCGTCACCTCGCCGAGCGGCAGCGCGGCGACGAGGTGGTGCGCCCGCCTGGCGAGCGGCTCCTCGGTGCTGCTCGAGGGTGCGTCGGCCAGGACCTCGGCGACGCGCAGGTGCACCCGCTGCCGACGGATCGGGCTCAGCCCGGCCAGCACCTCGTCGCGCAGCAGCGCGTGGGTGAAGCCGTAGCCGGTCCCACCCGGCGTCGGACCGATGATCCCCTCGTCGGCGGCGCCGTCGAGCAGGTCCGCGGCCCGCTCGGCATCGAGGCGGGCGACCAGGGCCAGCAGCGGCAGGTCGACGCGCTCGCCGATGACGGCAGCGGACCTGACGACGTCCAGGACGGCCGGCTCCAGCACCTGCAGGCGGCGCCCCAGCACGGCCCGCACGGCGCCGGGGAGCGCGGCGCCGAGCCGCTCCTGCGGAGGCAGGCGGGCGTACTCGCGCACGAAGAGCGGGTTGCCACCGGTCCGCTCGGTCAGCGCCGCGGCGTCGGGCCCGGACAGCACCTCCCCGCTCACCGTCCCGACCACGGCGGCCACGTCACCCGCGTCCAGGGGTCCGACGGCGAGCTCGCGCGCGTCGGCCGTCCGCCCGACCGCGCTCAGCGCCCGGCGCAGCGCGTCCTCCGTCGCCGGCCGCCGTTCCCCGTCGCGCAGGGTCACGAGCACGGTGACGTCGGCGTCGCGCAACGTTGCCGCCAGCGACGCGACGGCCGCCAGGGACGTCGCGTCAGCCCACTGCAGGTCGTCCAGCACGACCACGAGCGGGCTCCGCGCCGCCGCCCCCCGCAGCAGCTCCTCGAGCCGCTCGTAGACCAGGAACCGTCCGGCGTCGGCGTCCGCGCCGGCCGGCGGCGCGAGCAGCACGCCCGGGTCGGCCCCGAGCGCACGCACCACGGCCCGCCACGGCCACCACGCCGGCGCGCCCTCCTCCTCGAGGCAGCGCCCCCAGACGACCGTCGCGCCCGGGCGCACGGCGCGGGACACGGCCTCCTGCGCGAGCCGGGTCTTGCCGATCCCGGGCGGGCCGCTCAGCACCGCCCAGGCCGTGCGGCCCGAGCGGCCGCGGCCCAGCACGTCCGCCAACGCGGCGAGCGGCCCCGCGCGGCCCACGAAATCGTCGGTCGTCGGCGCGGACCGGGTCGCGTGCGCCAGCGGAACCGTCGCCGCGGCCGGGGGCGTCGGCGACGACCGCGGGCCCGACGAGCCCTCGGGCCAGGCGCCCAGGGACGCGTCGCCCCGCAGCACGGACTGCTGCAGCGCGCGGAGCTCCTGCCCCGGGTCCAGGCCGAGCTCGTCAGCGAGACCGTCGGCGTACGCGCGGTAGGCGTCGAGCGCCTCGGTGGTGCGGCCGGACCGTGCGAGCACGCGCACGAGCAGGGCCGCGACGTCGTCACGCCAGGGGTGCTCGTCGACGAGCGTGCGGGCGACGTCGAGGGCGGCGCCTAGGTCACCCGTCGCCGCGTGCGCCAGCACGGCGTCCGTGCGGGACCGCGTACGACGCTCCTCGAGCGCGGCCGACGCGGCCTGCACCCAGTCCTCGTCGGCCAGGTCGGCGAGCAGCGGACCGCGCCAGAGCCCCCGCGCGACCTCCCCCGCCGCCAGCGCGGCCGTCCAGTCCTGACGCTGCACGGCCTCGGCCTGCGTGCGGACCGCGGCGAGGTAGTCCTCGAGGTCGAACGACGCGAGGCCGACGTCGAGGCGGTAGCCCGGCGCCTGCCGGACCAGGGGCGTCGCGCGGCCCGAACCGTCGACGTCGGGCTCCCGGAGCAGGCGGCGCAGGTTCGACAGGTACGCCTGCAGGCTCGGTACCGCGCTGGGCGGGGCGTCCCGCGGCCAGGCGCCGGCGACGAGGCGGTCGGTCGAGACGACCCGGCCGCGCTCGAGGAGCAGCAGGGCGAGCACGAGGCGCTGCTTGGGCGCGCCGAGGTCGAGCGGGCGACCGTCCCGGCTGACGGTCAGCGGGCCGAGCAGCCCGTACGCGAGAGCCATCCACCGTCCTCGGCGAGACCTTGGCGAATCCTTGGCGGGCGCCCCTCCTGGAACCTGGCGACGCGTGGTGCCGACCCCAAGGTTCCGCCAAACCCGCGGCACGACTGTATCTGCGCACGGTCGACCACGACCACGACACCGCCCGGCAAGGGCACGCACTCCAGGAGCCGCCATGACCACCACCACCACGACCGCCGGCACCCCCACCGGAACCTCCGCCGGCAGGACGGCGGGCACCCCTACCGCCGAGGCGAGGCTCGCCGCGCTGCAGGAGGCTGGGCTCGTCGCGCACGGCCGCGGCAGCGCGGAGTACGACGCCCTCGTCTCGGGCTTCAACCTCGACCTGTCCGTCAGCCCGGTCGCCGTGGTCGAGGCGGCCGACGCGGCCGACGTCGTCGCCCTCGTCCGGCTCGCCGGCGAGCAGGGCTTCGGCGTCGGCGTCCGCCTCACCGGCCACGGCCTCAGCCCCGACCTGGACGACCAGGTCATGGTCCACACGCGCGGCCTGTCCGAGCTCCACGTCGACGCCGAGGGCCGCTGGGCCCGGGTCGGCGCCGGGGTGCTCTGGCAGCAGGTGCTCGACGTCGCTGCACCGCACGGGCTCGGCGCCGTCGCCGGGTCGGCCCCCGCGGTCGGCGTGGTCGGCTACCTCACCGGCGGCGGCATCAGCCCGGTCGGACGCACCTTCGGCCTGGGCATCGACCACGTGCGCTCCTTCGACGTCGTCACCGGGGACGGAGAGCTGCGCACCGCGAGCGCCGCCGAGAACCCGGACCTCTTCTGGGCGCTCAAGGGCGGCCGGGGCACCGCGGGCGTCGTGACCGCGGTCGAGATCGACCTGGTGCCGGTCGCCGAGCTCTACGCCGGGGCCCTGTTCTTCGACGGCGCCGACGCCGACACCGTCCTGCGGACCTGGGCGTCCTGGTCGGCCACGCTGCCCGCCGAGGCGACGACGTCGATCGCCTTCGTCCGGCTCCCGCCGCTCCCGCAGCTGCCGCCGCCGCTGGCCGGGAGGTTCACGATGAGCGTGCGCTTCGCCTGGACCGGGTCGCTCGAGCAGGGGCCCGAGGTGCTGGCGCCGATGCGCGCCTGCGCCACGCCGGTCCTCGACGGGGTCGGGCCGCTGCCCTTCGCCGCCCTCGGGGCGATCCACATGGACCCGGTCGACCCGATGCCGAGCCTGGAGGCCCACACCCTCCTCGCCGAGCTCACCGACGAGGCGCTGGGCGCGCTCGTCGACCTCGCCGGCCCGGCGGCCGAGTGCCCGCAGGTCGTCGTCGAGGTCCGCCAGCTCGGCGGCGCCATGAGCGACGGGGCCGAGGCGGCCTTCGCCCAGCGCGACGCCGCCTACAGCGTCTTCGCGGTCGGCCTCGCCGTCCCGCCGCTGCGCGAGGCGGTGACCGCTCACGGGCGCGCGCTCGTCGACGCCCTGGAGCCGTGCAGCACGTACGGCCTGCTGCCGAACTTCGCCACCGGCACCGACGCCGCCTGGTGGACCGCCGCGTACGGCGAGCAGGGCGTCGCCCGGCTGCGTGAGGTCGTGCAGGCGCACGACCCGCGACGCGTGCTCGCCGGCAGCCGCGCGCTGCTCGCGGCCACCGACCCCCGCCCGACCACCCGCTGAACCCACGCGACCACGACGAAGGGACCACGCCCATGACCACGACCGCGTCCGGAAGCCCCGGCACCACGCACGAGCACCGCACCCGGAACCAGTGCGTCGACCCCTGGCCGTGGACCGCGGCCCTCGGCTTCGCCAGCGGGACGCTCGTCCCGACCCCGGCCCGCACGCTCTACCTCGCCGGGCAGGCGGCGCTCGACGACGCGGGCGTGGTCGTCGCCCCCGGCGACATGGCGGGTCAGCTGGCCCGGACCATGGACAACGTCGAAACCGTCCTGCTCGTGGCCGGCATGACGCTCTCCGACGTGGTCCGCTACGACGTCTACACGACCGACATGGCGACCTACTTCTCCGCGGCCGGCGAGCTGGTCGGGCGGTTCGCTGCCGCGGGGGTCGTCCCGTGCGGCGGGATCGCCGCGCAGGTCGGCGCGCTCGCGATGCCCGGGCTGATGGTCGAGGTGGTCCGCACCGCGGCGCGATGACCGGGCGGCGACCGGAGAGCCGGAGGACAGAGGTCTGAGACGGGCGCCCCGCGCGAGCGGGGCGCCCACCCTCTGACGCCGGGTAGACTCATCTGGTTGCCCGAACGACGCCGTCGCGGGCCCGCGGGACCGGCTTGGGTTGGTCCGCCACCCCGGACGAGAAGGAACACCGCTCCATGCCCGTACGCAGCGACCTGCGCAACGTAGCCATCGTGGCCCACGTCGACCACGGCAAGACCACGCTCGTCGACGCCATGCTCTGGCAGTCCGGCGCCTTCCGCGCCAACCAGGACATCAACAACCGCGTGATGGACTCGATGGACCTCGAGCGCGAGAAGGGCATCACCATCCTCGCGAAGAACACGGCGGTGCTGCACCACGCGCCGGACGGTTCCGACGTGATCATCAACATCATCGACACCCCCGGCCACGCCGACTTCGGCGGTGAGGTCGAGCGCGGCCTCGAGATGGTCGACGGCGTCGTGCTGCTCGTCGACGCCTCCGAGGGCCCGCTGCCCCAGACGCGCTTCGTGCTGCGCAAGGCCCTGGCCAAGAACCTGCCGATCATCGTGGTCGTCAACAAGGTCGACCGCCCCGACGCGCGCATCGCCGAGGTCGTCGAGGAGACCTACGAGCTCTTCCTCGACCTGCTCGAGGACGGCGACACCGACGTCCTCGACTTCCCGGTCGTCTACGCCTCGGCCAAGGCCGGCCGCGCCTCGCTGACCGCCCCCGAGAACGGCGAGATGCCCGACTCGGAGAACCTCGGCCCGCTGTTCGCGACGATCCTGGACGGCGTCCCCGCCCCGCAGTACGAGGAGGGTGCGGTCCTCCAGGCGCACGTCACCAACCTCGACGCCTCCCCCTACCTCGGCCGCCTCGCGCTGTGCCGGGTGTTCGCGGGCGAGATGAAGCGCGGGCAGGTCGTGGCCTGGTGCAAGCAGGACGGCACCATCCAGAACATCAAGCTCACCGAGATGCTGATCACCGAGGCCCTCGACCGCGTGCCGGCCGAGATCGCCCGCCCCGGCGACATCATCGCCATCGCGGGCATCCCGGACATCACCATCGGCGAGACGCTGTCGGACCCCGAGAACCCGAAGCCCCTGCCGCTGATCACGGTCGACCAGCCCTCGATCTCGATGACCATCGGCATCAACACCTCGCCGCTGGCCGGCAAGTCGGGCAAGAACCTCACCGCCCGCCTGGTCAAGAACCGCCTCGACGCCGAGCTGATCGGCAACGTGTCGATCAAGGTCAACCCGACCGAGCGCCCCGACACCTGGGAGGTGCAGGGCCGTGGCGAGCTGCAGCTCGCGATCCTGGTCGAGATGATGCGCCGCGAGGGCTTCGAGCTCACGGTCGGCAAGCCGCAGGTCGTCACGCGCGAGATCGACGGCAAGCTGCACGAGCCGGTCGAGCGCCTCACGATCGACGCGCCGGAGGACTTCGTCGGGGTCGTCACCCAGCTGCTCGGGCTGCGCAAGGGCCGCCTGGAGCAGATGATCAACCACGGCACCGGCTGGGTCCGCATGGAGTACCTCGTGCCCGCCCGCGGCCTGATCGGCTTCCGGACCGAGTTCCTCACCGAGACCCGCGGCACCGGGATGATGCACCACGTCTTCGAGACGTACGAGCCCTGGCACGGAGAGCTCCGCACCCGCCCGAACGGCTCGCTCGTGGCCGACCGCAGCGGCGTCGTGACCGCGTACGCGTCCTTCAGCCTGCAGGAGCGCGGGACGCTCTTCGTCGGTCCGACGACCGAGGTCTACGAGGGCATGATCGTCGGCGAGAACGCCCGCGCCGACGACATGGACGTCAACATCACCCGCGAGAAGAAGCTCACCAACGTGCGCTCCTCCACCGGCGACGAGCTGGAGCGGCTGATCCCGCCGAAGAACATGGCCATGGAGCAGGCGCTGGAGTTCTGCCGCGGTGACGAGTGCATCGAGGTCACCCCGGCCGCGGTGCGCATCCGCAAGGTCGTGCTGAACGCCGGCGAGCGGTCGCGCACGCGGTCGCGCGCCAAGAACGCCTGACCCGGGGACGGCAAGGCGGCAGGGTCTCGTACGGACGCCCCCGGGGTTGACGACCTCGGGGGCGTTTCCGTAGGTTCGCGGAAGAGAAACTTTCTCTCCTGACCGCGAAACCTGTTGACGAGGACGTCACCCATGGCTGCTGCCACGCCCCTGATCCGCACCTCCGGCGCCGACTTCATCGGGCCCGACGGGCAGCCGCTGCTGCTCCGGGGGGTGTGCCTGGGCGGCTGGCTCAACATGGAGAACTTCATCACCGGCTACTCGGCCAACGAGTCGCTGATGCGCGCCGAGGTCGTCAAGGTCCTCGGTCCGGAGCGGTCCGAGCGCTTCTTCGAGCGGCTGCTGACGCAGTTCTTCGCCGAGGAGGACGCGGCCTTCCTCGCCGAGGCCGGGCTCAACCTGGTGCGCATCGCCGTCGGCTACAAGCACCTCGAGGACGACGCGCGACCGTTCGAGATCAAGGCCGACGGCTTCCGTCACCTCGACCGGGTGATCGAGCTGCTCGCCGACCACGGCATCTACTCGATCGTCGACCTGCACGCGCTCCCCGGCTCGCAGAACCAGCACTGGCACTCCGACAACCCGACGCACGTCGCCGCTTTCTGGCAGCACCGGCACTTCCAGGACCGCGTGGTCAACATCTGGGAGGCCATCGCCGAGCACTACCGCGGCAACGGCTGGGTCCTCGGCTACAACCTGCTCAACGAGCCCTCCGACGAGTCCGGCCAGGTCGTCGGCCCCTTCTGCTCGCGGCTGGTCTCGGCGATCCGCGCGGTCGACCCCGACCACGTGCTCTTCCTCGACGGCAACACGTACGCGACCGACTTCAGCATGTTCACCGAGCCCTACGACAACGCCGTGTGGACCCTGCACGACTACGTCCCGGCCGGTCTCGGACGCAGCCCGCACTACAGCACCGAGGAGGCGGAGGCGAAGTTCCTCGAGCGCTCCGAGCACGCGCGCTCGCTGACCTCGCCGATCCTGGTGGGCGAGTTCGGGCCCATCTACGGCGGCGACGAGGAGCACGACGCCTGGCTGCGCGAGATCCTGCGCGACCAGCTCGACCTCTACAACCGGCACAAGGCCAGCTGGACGCTGTGGATGTACAAGGACATCGGGCGCCAGGGCCTGGTCTCGGTCCGCCCCGACACGCCGTACCGGCAGCGGTTCGACGCCTTCGTCGCCAAGAAGGAGCGCCTCGGCGTCGACCAGTGGGGCAGCGACGGCATCGGCGTCGCCGAGGTGACCCAGCCCGTGCAGGACCTCGTCGCGACCGAGTTCCCGGACTTCGACCCGTACCCGTGGGGCCGCTTCGACTGGGTGCGGACGCTGCTGCTCAACATCACCTTCGCCCAGCCCCTCGCGCAGGAGTACGCCGAGCTGTTCCGCGGCCTCGACGACACCGAGCTGGACGCCCTGGCCGACTCCTTCGCCTTCTCCTCCTGCGAGGTCCGCGAGCCGCTGCTCGCCGAGCTCCAGCGGGCGCAGGAGGCTGCGGGCCAGCCGGCCCCGGCCAGAGCGGCGGTGTGAGGATGCTCGCCGCCGTCCTGCGCGAGACCGGCGCACCCCTGTCGATGGAGCAGGTCGAGCTCGACGAGCCCGGCCCTGGAGAGGTGCGCGTCCGCATCGAGGCCGCGGGCGTCTGCCACAGCGACCTGCACTACGTCCTCGGCGACCTGCCGGCCCGCCTGCCCCTGGTGGTCGGCCACGAGGGCGCCGGGGTCGTCGAGGCCCTGGGCCCGCGCACCACGGGCCGGATCTCCGTCGGCGACCGCGTCGCGCTCCAGTGGCGCCCGCGCTGCGGCGAGTGCGACGCCTGCGTCGCCGGCAACCCCGTGCTGTGCCGCTACGGCCGGGTGCTCGCCACCACCAACGGCCTCATGGACGGCACCAGCCGCCTGCACGCGGGCGGCGAGACGCTGCACCACCTGATGGGCGTCTCCTGCTTCGCCGAGCAGGCCGTCGTGTCCGAGACGAGCGTCCTGGCGATCCCCGACGAGGTGCCGACCGAGGTCGCCGCGATCTCGGCCTGCGCCGTCATCACCGGCGTGGGTGCGGTCCTGAACGCCGTCGAGGACGCCGCCGGCCGGCCGCTGCTCGTGCTCGGCGCGGGCGGGGTCGGCCTGGCCGCGGTGATGGGTGCCGCCCTCGTCGGTGCCGGACCCGTCATCGCCGTCGACGTCGACCCCGGGCACCTCGAGCTGGCGAGCGCCGTCGGCGCGACGCACGTCGTCGACGCCCGCGAGGGCGACGTCGTCGAGCGCGTGCTGGCGCTGACCGGCGGTGCAGGCGTCCCCTGGGCGGTCGACGCCGTCGGGGCACCGGCCACCATGCGCCAGTGCGTCGACGCGCTCTCCCCCGGCGGCACGCTCGTCGCCGTGGGCCTGAACCGTCCCGACGCCACCATGGCCCTGCCGATCAACGACCTGGTCCAGCGCCAGAAGCGCGTCGTCGGCGCGCTCTACGGCGCGAGCAACCCGCGGATGGACCTGCCGCGGCTGTTCTCCCTGTACGCCGCCGGCCGCCTGCCGCTCGACCGCCTGCTCGGCGACCGGCGCCCGCTCGCCGAGGCCGACGCGGCCCTGGCGTCGCTGCGCGGCGGGGCCGCCGGTCGTACGGTGCTCGTGCCATGAGCATCCCCGCCGAGAACCCCGTCCCGACGCCCCCCGAGGTGCGACCGGGACGCCCGCCGCTGCGCAGCGACGCCTGGTACGCGGGCGACGACCGCAACGCCTACCTGCACCGGGCGTGGATGCGCCGCGGCGTGCCCTCCGACGCCTTCGAGGGTCGTCCGCAGATCGCGATCGCCAACACCGCCTCCGACTTCACGCCGTGCAACGCGCACCTCAACGAGGTGTCGCGCTCGGTCCAGCAGGGCGTCTACGAGGCGGGCGGCATCCCGCTCGACCTGCCCGTCGTGTCCCTCGGGGAGACGCTCGTCCGGCCCACCGCGATGCTGTGGCGCAACATGGCCGCGATGGCCATGGAGGAGATGTTCCGGGCCAACCCGGTCGACGGACTGGTGCTGCTCGGCGGCTGCGACAAGACCATTCCCGCGCTGCTCATGGCCGCGGCGAGCGTCGACCTCCCCGCGGTCGTCCTCTCCGGCGGGCCGATGCTCAACGGGACGTTCCGCGGCCAGACGCTCGGCTGCGGCACCGACGTGTGGCGCCTCGGCGAGGAGGTCCGCGCCGGCACCCTGACCGCCGAGCGCTTCGTCCGCTCCGAGTCGTCGATGATCCGCAGCCGCGGGCACTGCAACACCATGGGCACCGCGTCGTCGATGAGCGTCGTCGCCGAGGCGCTCGGCATGACGATCCCCGGCACCGCCGGCGTCCCCGCGCCCGACAGCCGGCTCCTCGAGAACGCGCACATGACCGGCCGCCTGGCCGTCGACCTCGTGCGCGAGGGCCGCTCGATCTCCCAGGTCGTCACCAAGGAGTCGTTCCACAACGCGATCGTGGCGCTGGCCGCGGTCGGCGGCTCGACCAACGCGATCGTCCACATGCTCGCCATCGCCGGCCGGCTGGGCATCGACCTCGACCTCGACGACGTCGACCGGATCGGGGCGGGCGTCCCCCTGCTCGTGAACCTTCAGCCGGCCGGGGAGTTCCTCATGGAGGACCTGCACCGAGCGGGCGGCGTGCTCGCCGCGCTCTCCCAGGTCGCCGACCTGCTCGACCCGGCAGCCATCACGGTCACCGGCCGGACCCTGGTCGAGGCCGTCACCGACGACAACCCGGTGTGGGACACCTCGGTGATCACCCCGCGCTCGGAGCCGCTGCAGGCCGACGCCGGCATCGCCGTCCTGCGGGGCAACCTGGCGCCCGCCGGGGCGATCGTCAAGCCCGCCGCCGCGAGCCAGCACCTGCTCACCCACCGCGGCCCGGCGCTCGTCTTCGACTCCGTCGAGGACCTCAAGGCCCGCATCGACGACCCCGACCTGCCGGTCACGCCCGACTCGGTCCTGGTCCTGCGCGGCTGCGGTCCCCGCGGCTACCCGGGCATGCCCGAGGTCGCGAACCTGCCCCTGCCGAAGAAGATCCTCGACCTCGGGGTCCGCGACATGGTGCGGATCTGCGACGGCCGGATGAGCGGGACCGCGTGCGGGACCGTCGTCCTGCACGTCTCCCCCGAGGCCGCCGCCGGCGGGACCCTGGCCCTCGTGCGCGACGGCGACACGATCGTCCTCGACGTGCCGAACCGGATCCTCCAGCTCGACGTGGACGACGAGGAGCTGTCGAGCCGTACGCCGCCGGCGTCCCTGGTCGAGCACTTCGCCGCGCCGACCCGCGGCTGGGAGCGCCTCTACGTCGAGCACGTCCAGGGCGCCGACACCGGGGCCGACCTCGACTTCCTGGTCGGCAGCACCGGACCGGCCGTCGCGCGGGAGTCGCACTGAGCAGCCCGTCCGGGCGGGTCGAGGAGCTCGACGGCTGACGGGAGCCCCGACCACCACGAGATGTCCTCGACCCCCCACGAGGCCCGGGTACGCGTCACGGCTCTGCCCGGCGGTTCCGGCCGGACTCGAGCATCGCGGCGTAGGTCGCGGTGAGCCGGCTCGGCCACGTGCTGACGTTGACCATCGCGTCGCTGCCGTGGGTCAGCTGATCGATCGCCCCGACCGGTAGCAGCCGAGCCAGCCCAGGGTCGGTGACCCGTGCCAGGCAGGCCTCGACGAAGCGCCCTGCGTTGAGGACCCGGTACGGTCGTCGCGCACCGTTGATGCCGACCTCGAACGGTGCGCAGCCCGGGTCGAGGGGATGCTCCGGAACCAGCCGGTTGTGCTGGCGGGCCGCCGCCTCGAGCGCGGCAGCCGCCGCGGCTTCCCGGGTCTCTCGGGCCTCGGACGACAGGAGTCGGCCGAGCGGGCCGTCCAGCTCTCGAGCCGTGTCCAGCTGACCGAACGCAGCACCGAGCCACTTCGGGTACGGCACGTACCTGCGCCGCTGGACGAGGGCGAGCTCCATCAGCAGCCGCGCGAGGTCGGCCTCGCGCACGCGCACGCCGAGGACGTCGTGGACCTCGGCCAGACGCCCGGGCAGGGCTTCGGCCCGGGCGACCAGCTGCCACTGGCTCGCCTGGATCCACCACCACACGTCGTCCGGGAAGTAGCCGAGCTGCCCGCGGACCCGGCCGAGGTCGCCCCGGTCGTCGTGGAACACCTCGCCCGCGGTGACCTGGAGGAGGCGTTGCTGCGGCAGACCGAGCCAGTCGGCGAGCGTGCTCGGCACCGGTTGCCCGAGCTCGGCCCTGACCCACTCCTCGACCGTGGTCACCGTGACGTGATGGCGCACCCGCTGGTCCTGCCAGGCGAAGAACTCCACCGGGTACGAGCGGTAGGTCTCGGGCAGGCCCTGCGTCACCCGCCGCTGCGTCTCGCCCACGTCTCCCGGCGCGACGAAGACGTGCAGCCGCGGACCCCACGCATGGTCGGTGGACCTGGAGTCGTCGAAGCCGAGGACCTCCGAACCCTCCCCGACCAGTGCAGCGGCGTGGGGGACACCGACCAGTCTGGCGACGACGTCGCGGTAGAACCCGGCCGCCAACGCCTTCCCAGCTCCCATGACCGCTCAGTCTGTCCCGGGACGAGCTTCGGCGGACGTACCTGGTCCGCTCGTCCGTGCGCGCCGCACCATTGCCGACCCTCGTCGACGCGCGGGCTCGGGGACTGACAGCGCGCGGGGACCGCGAGCGGGACATCCGCGCGCTCGACCAGCAGACGTCTCCAGCGACACCACCCACGGTCGGCCGGTCCCGCCCTAGCCTGAGCGGGTGGCGGCCACACCCTTCCTGCTGCGCGTGGTGCCCCAGGGTCCCGCCGGGCCGTGGGTCGTGAGGACGCCGAAGACCCGGGAGGTGCTGGCCCGGGGCGAGACGGCAGCGTCGGCGCAGGACCTGGCCGTCGCCCTGCTGCCGTCCGGCGGCGTGGTGGAGATCCTCGACGAGGGCGACTTCGTCGTCGGTCGGGTGTTCGTCCCCCAACCGCCGGTGCCCTTGCGCACCCGCCTCGCGATGACGGCCATCAGTCTGGGCGTGGCCCTCGTCGCCGCGCTGGTCCTCGGGAGGCTGCTCGGTGGTGGTTTCCTCTGGGCCGCCGTGGGGGTCGCGCTCGGTGGACAGGTCGTCCCACTTGCTCGGGCGCTGGCGGCCCAGCGACGCGCTTCGAGAGCGTCCGCGGCTCATCGACCCGGCGGGGCACGCTAGGAGTCCGGGCCGAGGCGCGCGCTCGAGCCCCGAGGTGCGGCCTCGGAGGTCGGCAGCCCGATGTCCGGGCCACCGTCGTCGTCAGGAGCAGCTGACGCCGGCGGGCTCGATCTCACCCTTCGCCGGCGCCGGCTCCTGCGGTTCGGGAACACCGGCGAAGGTCTCCGGCACCCGCAGCCTCCGCGCCCGGTCGAAGGGCGACACGACGGCGAACGCCGGCCCGACCACGTCCGAGACCGGCACGAACGCCGTCTGCCCGCGACCCTCGTCGGACTCGTCGGAGAGGTGGCAGCGCGAGTCCAGGCTGTCCTGCCGGTGGTCGCCCTTGAGGAACAGGCGGTCCCGGGGCACGACGACGCGGAATCTCACGCCCGAGGGAGCTGCTTGCTCCCCGGTCGGGCTGGTGGAGAGGTACGACCGCTCGTTCAGCGCACTTCCGTTCACGGTGATCCGACCCGAGTCATCTCAGCACACGACCGTGTCGCCGGGCATGCCGATGACCCGCTTGACGAGGTCCCCGGTCCCCACGAACGGCACCCCGACGAACTCGAGCACCCGGTCGAGCGGGCCGACGTGGTCGGGCTCGTCGGGCAGCCGGTTCGCGGGACCGGTGAACACGACGACGTCACCGCGGAGGAAGCCGGAGACCTTCCGCACCACCAAGCGGTCGTCGACCAGCAGGGTGTTCTGCATCGACCCGGACGGGATGACGAACATCTGCCCGACGAGCGCGCGGAGCAGCGAGCTCACCACGAGCGCGCCGATGACGACGAAGGCGACCTCCTTGAGCAGCGCCGTGACGGTCCGCTGCTTCGATCGAGCGGGCTTGTCGACGACCCGGTCTGCACCCGCCATGCGAGCAGCCGCCCACCGCGGGTCCGCGCCGCAGGCGGTGCGCGTGCGTCGGCCCACGAGGCCGCGTCCCGCGCGAGCCCTCACCCTGCACGGGCAAGCTCGGGCCGCTCAGCCGGCGTACGCGTGCAGCGGCGCTCCGGCGACCCCGGCGTCGTACGCGAAGACCGCGCCGGCCTCGGGCTGCTCGTCGGGGTCGATACCGCCCTGCTGCGACGTGGTGACGAACAGGGTCCGCCGGTCGGGCCCGCCGAACGTGCACGCCGTGACCTGGGTGCAGGGCAGCTCGACGACGCGGTCGAGCTTGCCGGACGGGTCGTAGCGGTGCACCGCTCCCCCGCCCCAGAGCGCCACCCAGGCGCCGCCGTCCTCGTCGAGCGCCAGGCCGTCGGGCAGGCCCGGCCCCGCGACCTCGGCGAACGTCCGCCGGTCGGACCAGGCGCCCGAGGCCGGGTCGACGTCGAACCGGTCGACCCGGGCCGTCGGGGTGTCGACGTAGAGCGCGCTGCGCCCGTCGCGGGTCCACTGGACGCCGTTGGAGATGGTCACGCCCTCGAGCACGACGGAGACCCCGCGGTCGGCACCGAGGCGGTAGAGCGTCCCGCGCCCGGGCGACTCGTCGTAGGCCATCGTCCCGACGAGGAAGGCGCCGGTCGGGTCGGCGCCGCCGTCGTTGAAGCGCAGCGAGGCGTCCTCGAACACGGCCGGCAGCTCCTCGACCAGGCCGAGGTCGTCGTCGAGGAGCACGAAGCGGTCCTCGGTCGCGAGCACGAAGCCGCCGGTGCGGCGGGCCCGCAGCGCGGCGGCGACCGGCGCGACGTGGTGCCGCTCGACCGAACCCTCACCGCTCACGGCCAGCACGTCCCCTGCGAGCATGTCGACGAGCAGCAGCCGCTCGCGCAGGGCGTCCCAGAAGGGACCCTCGCCGTGGCCCGCGCACGGTTCGGTGAACCGCTCGGCCCGCACGACGGCGGGGCTCACATCCAGCCCCCGTCGACGACCCACTTCTGCGCCGTGCAGCGGCGCGAGTCGTCCGCGGCGAGCCAGAGCACCATCCGCGCGACGTCGTCGGGGTAGAGCTTGTCGGGCAGGCACTGGTTGCGGGCAATGGACTCGGCCGCCTCCGGCGTCACGCGCTCGGCGAGCTGCTTCTCGGTCATGATCCAGCCCGGGATGATGCAGTTCACGCGGACGTGCCACGGGCCGTACTCCCGCGCGAGCGTGCGGGTCAGGCCCTCCACCCCGGCCTTGGCCGTGATGTAGCCGGGCAGGTCCATCAGGTCGATGTGCACGCTGATCGAGCCGAGGTTGATGATCGACCCGCCGCCGGCGTCCCGCATCATCGGCGCCACGGCCTGAGCGGCGAAGAACTGGTGGCGCACGTTGACCGCGATGCGCTCGTCCCAGAGCTCGACGTCCATGTCGGCCACCCGGTCTCGGTGGTCGTTCGCCGCGTTGTTGACCAGGACCCGGACCGGGCCGAGCTCGTCCGCCGCGGTCGCGATCGCGGCCTGCAGCGCCGGGATGTCCCGCACGTCGCAGACGGCGAACCGCACCTCGGCACCCTCGCCCCGGAGCCGCTGCTCCAGGGCCCGGCCGCGCACCTCGTCGACGTCGACGAAGAAGACGGGTGCGCCCTGGGCCGCCAGCTCGACGACGAACTCCGCGCCCAGCCCCGACGCCCCGCCCGTGACGAAGGCGGTGCGCCCGGACAGGCTCGGGTAGGAGGCGTAGACCGGCGTGGGCTCGGGCACGACGGCGTCGCTCGCCGTCACCTCGACGGCGCTCACCCCAGCCACCCGGCGGGGTCGGGCACCAGCCGCTCGAGCTCGTCCCAGACGTCGTCGGGGACCTCGACGGCCGCCAGCTCGAGGGTCTGCGCGACGCGCTCGGGCGAGCTGACCCCGACCACGGTCGAGTGGACGCTCGGCAGCCGCATCGAGAACTGCAGGGCCGCCGCCGCGAGCGGCACCCCCGCCCGCGCGCAGACCTCCTGCATCCGCACCGCCGCGTCCGCGACCTCGTCCCCCCGGACGCCGTAGCCGTACTTGGGCTGGACGTCCGGCCCCTTGGAGAGCATGCCGCCACCGTACGGCGCGGCGTTCAGCACACCGATGCCACGCCCGGCGGCCTCCTCGAAGAGCGGTAGCACGGAGCGGTCGAGCAGCGTCGCGCGGTTGTGGCTCAGCACGACCTCGAACTCGCCGGTGCCGAGGTAGTCGCGCAGCACGCCGACCGGCCCGCCGGCGACGCCCAGGTGGTCGACCAGGCCGCGCTCGCGCAGATCGACCAGCGCGCGGACGGCGCCGTCGGGCTTGATCGCGTCGGCGAACTCCATCCGCTCGGGGTCGTGCAGGTGCAGCAGCGGCACGCGGTCGACGCCCAGGCGCTCGAGCGACTCCTCGAGCGAGCGGCGCACGCGCTCCCCGGAGAAGTCGCCGGTGCGCTTGTCGGGGTCGACCTTGGTGCTGAGGACGAGACCCGGCGGCAGACCGCCGGCCTCGCGCACGGCGATCCCGATGCGCCGCTCCGCGGTGCCGTCCTCGCCGTAGCCGTTCGAGGTGTCGAGCAGGGTCACCGGCCCGTCGAAGATCGCGCGCACGGTCGCGACCGCCCGCTCCTCGTCGACCGCGTAGCCGTAGAGGTTGCTCATGCTCGCCAGCGGGCTGGTGCCGAAGGCGACCGGCGTCACCGCCAGACCGGTCGACCCGAGCGCGCGCGCCACGGTGCTGGACGGCGTGCCGGCCGGGCTCACTCCGCGTCCCCCTGCGGCGCACGCTCGGCGAAGGCCGCACGGCCCGCGTGGTAGGCGCCGACGACGCGGTCGAGCACCTCCTCGGTCGCGGCGTCCGACCCGGTGGTCTCCGGGTGGTCCGCGCGCCAGCGCGCCATCCGGTGCACCGCGCGGGCGAAGGTGAGCCGCGGCGCGTACGAGGGCACCAGCCGGCGGACCTTGCTGTTGTCGAAGACGGCGCTGTGGCCGATGTCGCCGAGCACCTCGCCGGACCAGAACCAGTCCGGCGCGACGACCGGGTAGAGCTCGGAGGGGACGTGGACCAGCTTGGGCGCCACCCCGAGCGCCTCGCCGACCAGGGTGTGGATCAGGTCCCAGGTCAGGACGTCGTCGCTCGTGATGTGCACGACCTCCCCGACCGCGTGCGGGCCGATGAGGCCGACCAGGCCCTGGGCGAAGTCCTCGGCGTGGGTGAGGGTCCACAGCGAGGTGCCGTCGCCGTGCACGGGCACCTCGACGCCGCGGGCGATCCGGTCGACGACGGTCCAGCCGCCGGCCAGCGGCGGGTTCGCGTCGTCGTAGGTGTGCGAGGGGCGCACGATCGTGACGGGGAAGCCCTGCTCCGCGCGGGCCTGCTGGAGCGCGACCTCGGCGCCCCACTTCGCGGTCGCGTACGGCAGCACCGGGTTGGGCCCGGCGGGCGTCGACTCGGTGATCGGCGTCGTCCACACGGGCTTGGAGTAGACCGAGCCCGAGCTGATGTGGACGTACTGGCGAGTCCGTCCGCCGCCGAAGATCCGCACCATGCGCGCGACGTCGGCCGCGTCGAACGACACGAAGTTGATCACCGCGTCGAAGGTGCGGTCACCCAGCGCGGCAAGCAGCGAGTCGTCGTCGCTCGCGTCGCCGACGAGCCAGGTGACGCCCTCCGGCAGGTCGCGCCCGGCGCTGTTGTTGCCGCGGTTCAGGACGTGGACGTCCAGCCCGGCCTCCACCGACAGGCGTACGCAGGAGGTGCTGATGGTGCCGGTGCCGCCGAGGTAGAGCACGCGGAGCGCCGCGCTGTCGTGTCGCATCATGGGTGGGTCCTTGGGAGGTCGGAGCGGTCGCGCCGGGCGGCGCGGACGAAGGGCTGGACGGGCGGGGTCAGGAGCCCGCGTACCAGTCCTCGAAGCCGTTCTCGGTGACGGCGATCAGGATGTCCTCGCGGCGGACGCCCGCCTCGGCGAAGCGGTCGGCCACGGCCTCGAAGAAGCGCCGCTTGGTCGCGACCGAGTACATGTGGACCATCGTCACGCGCAGCAGGACGAGCTGCTGGCGGTCGACGCCGCCGAAGGTGCGGTCGAAGCGCAGCTCGCCCTCCGGGCGCGGGGTGAAGACCTGGAAGAGGTCATCGCCGGGGATGTCGAGGGTGTCGAGCTGGGCCTGGTGCACGCCCTTCCCGAGCTGGTCGCCGGCACGCTCGTAGAGCTCGCGGTCGAGGTCGATCTGGATCAGCGGCACGGTGGCTCCTGCTCAGGGTGGGTTCGTGCGGTGGCGCCGCGGGTCCCGCGGCGTCGAGGTGGGGTGGCGGCTACTTGAGGGCGCCGGCGGCCAGCCCGCGCTCGAAGAGGCGCTGCAGGCACAGGTAGGCGACGACCTCGGGATCGCGGTGAGCACCGCCGAGGCGAGGATCTTGGTCTGGTCGTTGCTGAACTGCCCGACGAAGAACTGCGGGACCAGGGTGATGGTCTGCATCTCCGGCGACTGGAGGAAGACCAGCGGCATCAGGTAGTTGTTCCACGCCCCGATCAGGGTGAAGATCAGGATCGCCGCGGCGATCGGCCGGGTCAGCGGCACGATCAGGTGGATGAAGCCGCGGACGGCGCTGGCGCCGTCGACCCGGGCCGCCTCGAACAGCTCGTCCGGGATGCCGTTGACGAAGTTGCGGGTCAGCAGCACCGCGAAGGCACCTGCAGCGCGGCCAGCGGCAGGATCACCGCCCAGTAGGTGTCGAAGAAGCCGAAGGCCTGCGCCGTGGTGAACAGCGGCGCGAGCAGCACGACCTCGGGCAGCGTCAGGCAGGCCAGCAGCAGCCAGAAGTAGATCTCCCGACCGCGGATGTGCAGCTTGGAGAAGCCGTACGCGGCGAGCATCGTCACCGCGTAGACGATGACGATCACGCTGGCCGCGATCACGACGGTGTTGACGAAGAAGCGCCACAGGCCGGGCACGGCGAGCACCGCGGCGTAGTTGCCCCAGCCGTCGCCGGCCAGGGAGCCCTGCACCATCGCGACCAGCGGGAAGAGGAAGGGCAGGACGAGCAGGGTGACCACCAGCTGCAGCAGCAGCCGGCCCCGCGGCTCCGGACCTCGAACATCAGCTCACCCCGTCCTTCTCGCGCCCGCGGACCTGCATGATGATCGCGAAGGTGAGGGCGAGCACGAGCAGGATCACCGACAGCGCGGCGCCGTAGCCGACGTGCGACTGCGCGATGGTCTTGCGGTAGATGTACGTGCCGAGGAACTCGGTGGCGTAGTTCGGTCCCCCGACCGCCACGAGGTAGGGCACGTCGAACGTCTTGAGGGCCCCGATGGCGCTGAGGATGCCCAGCGCCACGGTCGTGCCGCGCACCCCGGGCCAGATGATGCTCGCCAGGATCCGGAGGTTGCCCGCACCGTCGATGCGCGCCGCCTCGAGCACCGACGGGTCGATCTGGCTCATCGCCGCGAAGTAGAGGACGAAGGTGAGCCCGGTCCACTGCCAGACGGTGATCGCCATGATCACCGGCAGGGCGGTGCTCTCCTGCCCGAGCCAGGGCTGGGCCAGCCCGCCCAGCCCGACGTGCTCGAGCACCCAGTTGAACTGGCCGTCCGGCGCGTACAGCGGCGGAACACCGGGCGGTGATCGCCGGGCGAGCACCACCGGGATGAAGATGATCACCTTGTAGACCACGCCCAGCCACACACGGGAGTGCAGCAGGACCGCGAAGACGACGCCCAGCGCGGTCTGGGCCACGAAGGTGACCACGAAGAAGACCACCGTGTGGCGGATGGTCCGCCAGAAGATCGGGTCCTGCGCGATGCGGACGTAGTTCTCCGCGCCGACCTTCTCCGGAAGGGGTCGATGCCGTCCCAGTCCCAGGTGGAGATCACCGCCGTGTAGGCGATGCAGTAGTAGATGAGACCCACGCACAGCACCAGGGCCGGGAGGATCCAGAGTAGCCGGCCGGCCGCAGCCGCCGCCGGGTGCCGGGGCCGCTGTCGGCCCCGGCCTCCCGGGCGGTCGGCCGGCCGACGCGATCGTCGTTCCTGCACGAGGGACTCCCTGTCGGGATCGGTGCTGGACGAGCGTGAGGGTGCGGCGGCGCCGGCTCAGCGAGCCGCGGCCTCGGCCGCCTTCTGGAGGGTGTCGGCGGCCTCCTGCGGGGTCGCGCTGCCGGTCGCGGTGGAGGTCGCCGCCGCGAGCATGGCGTCCTGCACGTCGGTGGTGAGCAGGGCGAAGCGGGGCTGCGTCACCGGGCGACCTTGCTGAGCAGGTCCTTGACCGGCGCGGACTGCGTCGCCGGGTCGACGAACTTGATCTGCTCGAAGTCCGGCTCGACGCCTTGAGCGCCGGCACGTCGTTCAGCTGGTCCGCGACGGCCTGCTGACCCGCCTTGGACGTCGACAGCCAGGTCACGAAGGTCTCCGCGGCCGCCTTGTCCTTGGCCTTGGTCGAGACCGAGAGGCCGTAGTCGCGTCACCGAACATCTCGCTGACGTTGCCCGCCTGGGCGACGTCGGGGAACTGCAGCGGCAGGATCGGGAAGGGCTTGGCCCCGAGACGCCCGCGGCCTTGAGCGCGGCGGTCATCGCCTTCTCCGTGGAGTACTGCGTGTACCAGGTGCCCATCATGACCATGGCGTACTTGCCGGTCAGGAAGTCGTTGTTGGCGTCCGGGTACTGCTGGTAGCCCACCGCACCGGGCTGCATGATCTTGCGCGTGAAGAGCTGCTGCCAGATGTCGAGCGTCTTGACGATGCCCGGCGAGTTCCAGGGCACCTCGCCGCTGGAGGCCTTGGTCCACAGCCCGGGCTCCACCGAGTTGGCGATGGCCTGCAGCGTGTCCTGGTCGAAGCCCTGGCCCGCGGCGCCCTGCACGAAGCAGCCCTGGTCGTGGGAGCGGAACTCCTGGCAGACCTTGTCCCACTCGTCGAGCGTCGTCGGCGCTTCAGCCCGTACTTGTCGAACAGCGCCGGGTTGTACCAGAGCGTGCCGGAGTAGACCGCGCCCACGGAGGCGGCCACGAGCTTGCCGTCCTTGGTCAGCCCGCTGACGCCCGGGGGCGACCTTGGACTGCCAGTCGTCGCCGAGCGCCTTCTGCATCACCGGCGTCAGGTCCTCGGCGAAGGACCCGTAGTTGTTGACGTACGCGCCCGGCTGCATGTCGAAGACGTCCGGGCCGGCGTCGGAGCGCAGGGCGGGCGGCAGGGCCGCTTGCCAGTCGGCGATCGAGACCAGCTTGAAGTTCACCTTGATGTCGGGGAACTCCTGGTTGAACGCCGCGATGTAGCCCTGGGCGGTGTCGACGTCGGTGGGCGTCCAGCCCCACCAGTTGACGGTGCCGGCGGTGGGCGACCCGGCGTCCTGCGAGGACGAGCCCCCGGCCCCGCCGCCGCCCACGGGCGAGCACGCGGTGAGCGGGAGCAGGGCCGCCGCCGCAGCGACGGCGAGGGCACGCAGCGCGCGCGGGGTCCGCGACGCCGGCGGAGGAGGGACGGGAGGAGCGGTGGAGCGAGAGCTGCATGACGGTGATCCCCTTCGATCGACCGGAGCCGGGCTGCATCGAGGACCGCTCCCGGGCGTAGGACCCGGGGAGCCGGAGGTGGCGGGCCTCCACCGCGCCGAGCGAGCAGCACCGTGTCGTCCGGGCCGTACGGGGCTCCTGCTGGCAGGTCCCGTCGACGCCGTCGTCCTCCGCTGGGCTGCGACCACCGCAGCCCGCCGCGATGGCACGACGCTACTTGCGCCCCTTTGGGGCGTCAAGTTTCCGGCCGAATTTTAGAAAGTTTCTCTCACGTGCCGGGCGGGCCGTGCTCTCCCGGAGGACGAGCGTCGTCGCCATGTCGATCCGCGTCGTGTCCAGACCGCCGCCGCGCACCCGAGCACGAGCTCGACCGCCTGGGCGGCCATCTCCGCGATCGGGACGCGCACCGTGGTCAGCGCGGGGCCCGCCACTGGGCGACCCTGACGTCGTCGAAGCCGACGACGGACAGCTGGCTCGGGATGGCGACCCCCATCGCCCGCGCCGCCTCGTAGACCCGAGCGCCAGGACGTCGGACGCGGCGAAGACGGCGGTCGGGCGGTGCTCGAGCGTCAGCAGCCGGCGCCCCTGCTCGATGCCGTCGACGTGGTGGAACTCCGCCGGCGCAGGTGCTCCTTGCGCAGCTCGAGCCCGGCGGCGTCGAGCGCCGCCGGAAGCCGAGAGCCGGCGTGGCGGCCATCATGTCCCGGGGCCGGTGACGATGGCGATCTCGCGGTGGCCGAGCTCGATGAGGTGGCGCGCGGCGGCGTACGCCCCGCTCCAGTCCGCCGAGCCGATCGTCGGCACCTCGGCGGGACGTCCCCGGTGGGCCGAGCATCACGAAGGGGATGTTGCGCGAGCGGAGCTGCTGCAGCTGCGTCGCCTGGAGGTTGGAGGAGACGAGCACCGCGCCGACGGACGCCGGCTGAGGACGCCCTCGATCCACCGGCGTCGGGCTGCTGGCGGTCGCTGGTGCCCGAGACGACGACCCGACCCACGACGGCGGGCCACGCGCTCGATCGAGGCCAGCGCCTCGCTGGACCACCAGCTGTCGATCTCGTAGCAGAGCACCTCGATGAGCGGTGCGTGGTTGGGGCCGGGTTGCGCGGGTTGTAGCGGTGGTCGGAGAGCAGCGCCTCGATCTTGGTCCTGGTGCCCTGCGACACACCGCTGCGGCCGTTGAGGACCTTGGAGACGGTGGAGATGGAGACGCCGGCGCGCTCCGCGACCTCGGCGAGCGTCGCTCGTGCGGTCGTCACGCCTGCGGCCGGATCGGCGGGCATACCGGCCAGCCTAGTGCTCCGGCAGCCGGGACGTCCTGACGAGGGGCGGCGCGCGGGCGGGGTCCGCCGCGAGCCGCCCTTCTCGAGCCCCTGCCGGGCTCAGCTCTCGGTCCCCGGCCCCTCGGCCGCCTGCTCCCCGCTCGGCCGCAGGTCCGCCGCCGGCGAGCCGTCGAGGGCGCCTTCTTGCCGCGCTTTCTTCGCCGGGGCTTCTTGGCCGTCGTCCCCGCCGTCGGCGCGGGCGTCGTCGTGGCCGCGGTCTTCTTGGCCGGAGCCTTCTTGGCCGAGCCTTCTTCGCGGTCTTCTTCGCCGCCTGCTCCTGCGCCAGCGCTGGGCCGCACCCGGCCGGCCGTCGCCGGAGGTGGTCGCCTGCCCGGTCGCCGCGGCTGCAGCCTCACGGGCGGCGCGGGTCGCGGACTCCGGGGTCACGTCGGCGTCCGCGGTGGGCGTCCTGCGGCCCGCGCGGGCCCGGCCGGTGACGTTGCGACGCACGTTCGGTCACGGCGGTCCGAGGCGAGTCGACGACCGGCCCGACGGTCTCCGCCGCCGCGTCGGCCAGGTCGTCGGCGGCCTCCTCGGCCGGCGGCCGCCTTGCGAGCCGTGGCCCGCACGTCGCCCACGCGGTCGTCGACGACGCGCTTGCCGCGGTCGGCGAGCGAGGTGTAGGTCGAGCGCGACTGCTCGAGGAGCTCCTCGGCCTGGCGCTGCAGGTCGTTCAGCCGGGCCCGCGTCGTCTCGGGCAGGGCACGGAACTGCTCGGGCAGCGTGGAGAGGAACTCCCGCAGCTCGTCGGCGTTGACCCGCGCCTGCTCGGCGCGCTCGAGGCGCTGTCGCGGATCTCGGCGATGCGCTCCTCGGCGCGCCGCTGACGCTCGGCGAGCGTCTCGCGCAGGGTCTCCGCGATCACGTCGGCGAGCCCGGCGGCCACGTAGAAGGGGCGAGGTCGGACTCGGCGGACGGGCGGCGCGCTCGGCCTTGTCGTCACGGGTGGGTGTCATGGCGGTGCTCTTCGGGTGGGTTCGCCGACGGGTCCGGCCCGTCGGCCTCGGTCGGGTCCTCGGTCAGCCCGCCGGCGAGGGTCGGCGCGTCCTCGGCCACGAAGCTGCGGTAGACGTCGAGCAGCACCTGCTTGTGCCGCTCGGTGATCGACGCGTCGGCCAGCAGCGCCGTCTCGACGTCGCCGGAGGGGTGGTCCTCGGGTCGAGGATCCCGGCGCGGACGTAGAGCGACTCGGCCGACACCCGCAGCGCCTTGGACAGCTGCTGCAGCACCTCCGCCGACGGACGACGCAGGCCGCGCTCGATCTGGCTGAGGTACGGGTTGGAGATCCCGGTGAGATCGGCGAGCTGGCGCAGCGTGAGCTCGGCCGCGCGGCGCCGGTCGGCGATCAGCTCGCCGACGGACCCAGCTGCTCACCGACCGTCCTCCGTGCCACGCTTCCAGTGTGCTTGCAGCAGCAAGCACACGCAAGCACACGCAAGCAGCGAGCGGTGTGCGGGCCGAACCACGTCCTGCTCGACCAGCGCCGTCGGACGCGCCTCCGCCTGGACGACCGGACGAGCAGGACACGCTTTTCGTCCTGCTCGGGAGGGAGGAAGGCGGAGGGTTGAGCGTCCGGCGCGCCGGAGCGGAGCGGAGGCCATCGAGTGGGGCTCGACTACGACCAGACCAGCCGACACACTGGTCGCTCCGCAGCCGCACCGAAGGAGCAGCCCGTGAGCCAGACGAGCACCGCCGACCGGCCCGGGTCGACGTCGGAGCAGCCCGAGCTCAAGCGGGTGATGGGACCCAGGCTGCTGCTGCTCTTCATCGTCG
This sequence comes from Microlunatus sagamiharensis, assembly GCF_900105785.1. NCBI lineage: Bacteria > Bacillati > Actinomycetota > Actinomycetes > Propionibacteriales > Propionibacteriaceae > Microlunatus > Microlunatus sagamiharensis. Next base: position 35 of record NZ_LT629799.1, on the reverse strand, counting down.
GCGACATCCTCGGACGGGATCTACGCCGTCACCGG